>JADJOH010000007.1:297500-897500 GCA_016713925.1 Bacteroidota bacterium | reverse complement strand
CGGCTTCCCCTTCTATAAATGCCTTTTTCAATGCAGATTTAACTGCCGGCCAGTCATTTTTATCAATACGCTTCAGATAGGATCGGAAATTCATTTCCTGATCGCCAACCTCCTCAGTAAAAAACAAACTTTTCAGATATTCTGTATACGCAAACTTTTTTAACTGCAAATCAAATTCCCATGAACCAAGTCCGGCAATTCGCTGTGCTTCTTTCAATTGAAATTCTTTTTTATTTAACGTGATATTCGATGCGATTAAGGAAGAGTTGATCTCACCGATCTCACGATTCTTATTTTGAATATCGGCATTCTTCGACCTTATTTCTCCAAACTTAGTCATGAGCACCTTATTCACATTCCTCTTGTCCCTGTATGCTTTGTAAATAATACCTCCCAATACCAAACAAAAACAAAGGGACAGAACCAAACCATTCCTCATACTAATTAACCTGGAATTATAGTAAATCATCTTATCCCGGTTTTCCTGCAAAATTTTTATTTCCTTTCTTTTCTTGTCACTTTCAAAGCCTGCCATCATATCCGCCCGTTGCCAATCTGCTGTTTCTTTTTGCAAATTATTGGATAGAATGTTCACGGTATCTAAAATGAATAGGCTTCAAAATACATTCCCTTACGACTGTAAATTTCTGAAAGGTCTTGAGCTAAGCTTACCGACAACATTTTATCCTGGAGAACTTTTGCATTTTGAAGTGCTCTTCTTGCGAGCTGCAATGCCGAATCAAAATCGCCTTCTTCAAAATAAATCTCACTCAATAGCTGATCTATCCAAACATTTGCTTTCAGGTAGCACTCTTTGTTCAAATTGGAAGCTTCGTACAATATCATCTTAGCTTCCTGATATTGTTTTTGCTGGTAATATACTTTACCAATATCTACCATCGTCTCCAGCATACCGATGGTATGATGAATTGATTTTTCATAGTCAAGTGATTGTCTTAGACAAACCAGTGCGCTATCACTATTTCCCTGTGCAATTTTAAGTTTACCAAGGTTTCCCAATTCCCGTGCTATACCCTTAGGATAGTGCAGGTATCTATCTATTTTCAAAGCATTTTGAAAATAATACTCGGCCTCATCAAATTCCTCTTTCTCAAAATGCACCATTCCAATATTATTAATGGCCAATGCTATTGCCTTAAATATCCTCGGCGGGCAATCTTTGGAAAAAAATTCAAGCATCTCATTGTAGTAAGACATAGCCTGATTGTACTGCCCCCTATTCTGATAGTAAACCCCAAGATGATTCAAACTATAAATTAATCCATAAGTATACTTCAGCTTTTTGGGATAAATCATTTGCAAGAGTGGCGTGATAGAGAGCAGTATCCGGACTAATAAATCTGTAATGATAGGCAAGCTTCTCATGAATCAAAACGCGGTTAGTGTCAAGGGTAATTGAATTCCATAAAATATTTTCAAGCGAATCCTTTTTTACCTGCGCTTTAACAGTATTTGCATTAATTAATAAAAGCAGGATAAATACCCTTAATGAACATATTAAACGCATATTGACAAGGTATTTACTCAACATTTCAAATGGATAGCCTGAATTTTACGGTTGTATGTTAAAAATGTTTCAAATCAGGCTATGAAAATGCCAAATAATATACCTAAATTTGAAGAATTCTTAACTTCAACTAAATGAGATTGATAATTATTCTTACCACCCTTGTGCTACACATGGCTATTGGCCAACAAATCGCTATGGCTCAATCACCTAAGTTAAAGCTTTGTGCAGTACCCACCGATTCAGCCGGATCCACAAAAGTTACATTAAAGGAAGCTCAGGAATGGGCGGATAACTTACCATTAAAAGTGGTTTGTAACGATGGGAAAATCTATCAACTGAATCAGTTTCTTTTCACCATGATCACTATGAATCCTTTACAAACAAAGGAATATGGTCTTGCAAATAATGGCATTCCGATTCTTGCAAGAAAAGCTATTGATCAAATGAAAAAGGGAGACACTATATTTCTGAAAGAAGTATTGGGCAAGGACGCATCGGGTACAGAAATAAAACTTCCCAATATTGTATTTGTGGTCAAAGAGGAAATAACTGAATAATATAAAACACTAAAACACCAGATTTAAAAATGAAAAAACAACTATTACTCCTACTTGCCGGAGTACTTACGATACAAGTGAGCGCCCAGCAAGATTCTGAATCACGAACGGTCAGAAGTAAATACAATTCCGCTCCTGCAATAGAGCAATCAGCTCTATTAAAACTTTCTTCCACGAAGAATGTAACGCCCGGAGTTGCGGCTGTTATCTTCTCTGAAGATTTTGCTGCAGGTTTACCTTCTACGTGGACTGTTACTGATGTAACTGCAACATTTAATGAAATCTGGACCTATTCTACTACCGGTTCAGTTAATAGTCCTACAGCATTAGGAACGCCCGTCACTTTATCTCCTACAAATACTACAGCGTCCAATGGATTCATGTTATTTGATAGTGATATTGGTGGTCCTCCCAGTGCAACTAGCGGCCCGGAAGATTCTGATTTAAAAACTCCGGCAATTAATTGCTCCACCAACCCGGTTGTATTTTTATCTTTCAATGAAGTTTTTGTCCAATATCAGACTGGTGTCGGATTAGTATCAGTGAGCAATGATGGTACTACCTGGACGGATGTTTACAATGCAGAAACCGGTCTGGGTCAAAATCAAAGTTCACCTAACCCAAGAAATGTTGTGGTAGATATCAGCACAGTTGCTGGTAACCAGGCTACAGTATTTATCCGTTTCAAATGGACCGGAAATTATGATTGGGTATGGATCATTGATGATGTTACTGTTTATGAACCTGTTGCTGCTGATGCAGGGGCAATTGCAATTGTTGGAACTGAAAGTGGTTGTGCTTTATCAGCTACTACGCCTATTACTGTAACGGTTAGGAATTTTGGTGGTGCTTCTATCTCTAATGTTCCTGTAAGTTATAGCATTAATGGAGGAACCCCTATAACAGAAACTGTTGCAGGCCCTATAGCTTCTAATGCTACACTTGATTATACATTTACTGCAACTGCAGATCTATCTGTTGCGGGAATTTATACCATTAATGCTTCCACCGCTTTAACCGGCGATACAACTACTGCTAATGACGCGTCTAGCATTCAAGTAGAAAGTTTCAGTGCAAATAATCTCGCTACCCCTTATGTGATGGACTTTGAAGTTGGTGAAGACCTAAGTCAATGGCTGGTAAATGATGCAAATGGAGATGGTGTAAGCTGGGCACTTGTAAATGCTTTGGCCTACAGTGGTACTGATTGTTTGCGTAAAGCAGGAAGTGGGGATTATGATGACGATTGGGTTTGGACAGGTTGCTTTGATTTACAAGCCGGCGTCAATTACACATTGGATTATTGGTATCGCCAATTTGATTTGCAGGCTCCTTGCAGTCTGGAAGTTAAGTTAGCAACTGCCCAGGATCCTAGCTCTTCCACACAATTAATTGCAACAGAAGTTATCGACTCGATTTATCACAATTCGGTAAATACCGTAACGGTGGGAACCAGTGGTGTTTATTATGTGGCTTTCCATGCATTTGTACCTAACCCTAGTCCTGTTGTAGGTTCAAGTTCTTTACGTGTTGATCTTATCAATTTATCTATTGCAACGGCAATCAATGAAAATGCAAATCCGGGTGGTGTGAGTATTTTCCCAAATCCGAGTAATGGAGTTGTTAATTTACGCGTGATGAAATTTGAAAATGCTACTATTCGTGTAATAAATATTCTTGGAAAAGAAATTTACAACAGTCGCATGAGTGATATTAATACTCAAATCGATCTGAGCAATTTTGCAAAGGGATTATACATTGTTAAGGTTGACGGTACTGATTTCAGCTATTCTGAAAGAGTTACCATCAAATAAAGTTTACATTATATTGAAAGGGGGACCTCCTTTATCCTGGTAATGACAAGTCGCGACTTGTCATTACTGAGATAGGGAGGTCTCTTTTCATATAAAGAAGAGTCTAATTACCGTTCCCATTCTGCATAAGAAGTGGGCGTTTCATAGAGCGTCAATTTCTTAACAAGGATATTATTCGGAATTGTAGTTTGTAGTTTTTGAAGAATGTCCAAAAGAATATTTTCGCAACTGGGCTGGTAGCTGGTCAGATATATCCTCTCCCATTCCGGAAATGTCATTGCTGCGAGGGCACTACCCTCTCTCAATAATAAGGCATGATCAAATTGTTGAATGACGGCATCATGTACCCATTTCTTCAATTCGCTGAAGTCAATAATTATTCCATCATATGGGTCACCCCTTTCATTTCTTATATCACCGGAAATCGTGACATGAAGTATATAGGTATGACCATGAATATGTCTGCATTTACCCGGATAATTTTCCAGTGCATGGGCAGTATCAAAAGTAAATATTTTAGTTAGCGAAACTTTCTGTTTTTCCATCAACAAGTATACATTTTTTCTTATTAGCTACACCCCATACTCGTACCACAATTCAGGCATTTAAAACAGGAGCCGGAACGAATGGTAATATGACCACAAGTAGAACAGATGGGCGCATCTCCCATCATCTTTCCGATGAACTCCTGAGTGGGTGGATTAACATCATAACTCAACGTAATACTTTCGGGAGCAGGTTTGATTTTAATTTCTTTCGATTGATCTTTGTTGGTAATAGCAACCGGTTTCACCTGTACCAAATCCTCCCTTTGGAGATATTCAAGCGCAAGCAATCTGAAAATATAATCAATAACAGAAGTAGCGGTTTTAATATTGGGATGATCAACGGGCCCGGAGGGTTCAAATCTGGAGTAGATGAATTTTTCTACATATTCTTCCAAAGGAACTCCGTATTGCAATCCTATTGAAACTGCAATAGCAAAGCAATTCAGCAGCGACCTGAAGGAGGCGCCTTCTTTATGCATATCTATAAAAATTTCTCCCAGTGTTGAATCATCATACTCACCGGTTCTCACAAATACGGTATGACCTCCGACTTTCGCTTTTTGAGTAAAGCCACCTCTCTTACCAGGAAGTCGTTTTCTGTTCACAATACTGGAAAGTTGTCGCTTAAAGGTTGTATCCGTTGACAACATCATCAATTTCTTAGCAGCCTCCAGCACATCTTCTTCCGATAATTCTTTCAATGTTTTCCTTGCCACTGAAGAAGAACTTGATAACGGTTGAGACAACTTAGAACCATCGCGATAGATCGCAATCGCCTTTAACCCTTTCTCCCATGCCGACCAATAACATTTACGAATATCTTCTACTGTGGACTCATGCGGAAGGTTTACTGTTTTGGAAATAGCACCACTCAGAAAAGGTTGAACAGCGGCCATCATTCGAATATGTCCTAATGGTTCAATAAAACGAACACCGGTCTTTCCGCAACGGTTTGCACAATCAAACACCGGAAGATGCTCGTTTTGGATATGCGGTGCTCCTTCAATGGTCATGGCACCACAAACAAACCGATTGGCTGTTTCTACTTCCTCATCTTTAAATCCGAGGAAATGCAACAAATCAAAATGAGGATCCATGTACTGAGATTTGGTGATACCAAGATTATTAAAACAGGATTCACCGAGTGTAAAGTAGGTAAACAGGAAACGAATATCAAAAACAGAAGCCGCCGCCTGTTCTAATCGATCAAGGTCCTCACTCGTAAAGCCTTTTGCAGCTAATGATGCAGGATTAATGAAAGGACATTTTTTTAGTGAGCCACTTCCCAAAATAAATGATATAATATCTGCAATTTGTTTTTCAGAATATTTGAGTTTTCTTAATGCAATATCCAATGATTGATTTACAATTTTAAAGTATCCTCCTCCGGAAAGCTTTTTATATTTTACCAACGCAAAATCAGGTTCAACACCTGTTGTATCGCAATCCATCAATAAACCAATGGTACCTGTTGGTGCTAACACCGTTACTTGTGCATTTCTAAAACCGGACTGCTCTCCGACTTGCACGACTTCATCCCAAACTGAACAAGCCGCATTTAACAAATAGGAAGGACAAAACTTAGGATCAATCCCTGCCGGTTTTACTGCTAAATTTTCGAAAGAATCCAATGTATTATAAGCAGCGTAACGATGATTGTGCATCACCCTCATCATCGCTTCCCGGTTATCATTGAATTTTGTAAAAGCACCCAGCACATCGGCCATTTCCGCTGATGTTTTATAGGCAACACCGGTCATAAGCGCTGTTATTGCAGCGGCCATAGCGCGGGAAGGTTCACTATCATAAGGAAGTCCGTTCATCATCAGCAACGATCCAAGGTTGGCATAACCAAGTCCAAGAGTTCGATAATTAAAAGAGTTTACGGCGACCTCTTCTGAAGGAAACTGCGCCATCAACACAGAAATTTCAAGCACGATGGTCCACAAACGGCAAGCATGTTCAAATCCTTCCACATCGAAAACACCTGTGGACGCATTATAGAATTTACCCAGATTAATGGAAGCCAGATTACAGGCCGTATCATCCAGGAACATATATTCAGAACAGGGATTGGATGCTTTAATTTTTCCACCTGCAGGACAGGTATGCCAATCGTTGATCGTAGTATCAAACTGCAGCCCGGGATCGGCGCACTTCCATGCGGCTTCCACAATCTGATCCATAATAAATTCGGAGGGTAAAGAGTTGATAACTGCACCATCCTTTCTTGAGCGCAAATCCCAGGTATCGCCTTGCTTCACGGCATTCATAAAGGCATCACTCAGCCTTACAGAATTGTTGGAATTTTGACCGGAGACCGTTGCATAAGCTTCACCTTCGTATTCAGAAGAATAACCGGCTGCAATTAAAGCAGCCACTTTTTTCTCTTCTTCCGCTTTCCAGTTGATGAAGGAAAGAATCTCCGGATGATCCACATCCAGACATACCATTTTTGCGGCTCTTCTTGTAGTACCGCCTGATTTAATGGCACCTGCAGCGCGATCACCGATTTTCAAGAATGACATCAGACCGGAGGAATGACCGCCGCCTGATAATTTCTCTGTTTCTCCTCTGAGAGAAGAAAAATTTGTACCAACACCCGAACCATATTTAAAGATTCGTGCTTCCCTCACCCAAAGATCCATGATACCGCCCGGATTCACCAAATCATCTTTCACGGAGAGAATAAAACAGGCATGCGGTTGAGGACGCTCGTAAGCACTGGTAGATCTTTTCAATTGATTATCCACTGCATCCACATAAAAATGACCTTGCTTCTGCCCTTTTATTCCGTAGGTGTGAAAAAGTCCTGTATTAAACCATTGTGGTGAATTCGGGGCGGCCATCTGATTCAGCAACATAAACGCTACTTCATCATAAAAAGCATCCGCATCTTTCTTCGAAGCAAAATAACCATACTGCTGTCCCCAGTCCTTCCAGCAATCCGCCATACGATGTACCACTTGCTTCGCACTATTCTCTCCACCGGTTGAACCATTCTTCAGCGGCACACCTGTTCTTCGAAAATACTTCTGCGCCAGGATATCTGTGGCTACCTGTGACCAACCGACAGGCACTTCCACTTCCTTATTTTCAAAAACAATATCGCCTTTCGGGTTCTTGATCACTGATGAACGCTGCTCATACTTAAAATCAAGGAATACATCCTTATTAATCTCCGTAAAACGACGGAGGATGGTAAGACCTGTTTTCTTTTTTTCCTGACCTGAACGAAGTGCTTTTTTCATGATTCTATCTATATCGAGGGACGAAGTTGCAGGTATAACGCAGAAGAATAAATGATACCCGTCAACTGAAACAGCATCTTATAAACAAAATTATAAACAACTCTCCGCTTCCGGCTGCTTTACTTTATCTTTATTAGAAATCGGCTCAAAATGGGCCGTAAAATGCCTTAAAAACTCGGTCTCCTTTGTTATTCTGTAACCGGAAACATTCTTTTTATCCGCAATCAAAAATCCAAATACTTCAATCACATAATCCAAATGACTTTGTGTGTACACTCTGCGTGGCAATGCCAGACGAACCAGTTCTTTAGGAGCAGGAATTAATTTACCGGATGCGTCATATTTTCCAAACATCACGGAACCCACTTCGACCGATCTGATACCACCGGCTTTATACAACTCGCAAACCAATGCCTGTCCGGGATATTCATCTACCGGAATATGCGGATAAAATGCAGCAGCATCTATATAAACGGCATGTCCACCCACCGGCATTACCACAGGCACACCCATATCATTTAAGTGGCTTCCTAAATATGTTGTACTCACTATTCGGTAATGGAGATAATCAGGACTAAAAACTTCTTTTAAACCCACAGCCAATGCTTCCATATCACGTCCCGAGAGTCCGCCATAGGTGGTAAATCCTTCCGTAATGATCAACAGGTTTTTGCAGGCATCAGACAGTTCCACATCGCGTAGAGCGAGGAATCCACCCATATTCACCATTCCATCCTTCTTGGCACTCATTACAAATGCATCAGCCAGTGCGGACATTTCACGGGCAATCTCCTCATAGGCATTATCCGAATAACCTGCTTCATAATGCTTGATGAAATAGGCATTCTCAGCAATTCTGCAAGCATCCAGCACCATTAAAATCCCATGTTCATGACAGACAGCACTTACATCTTTTGCATTCTTCATGGACACCGGCTGACCACCACCACTGTTATTGGTTACGGTTAAAATGACTGCAGCAATATTTTCTGCACCGCGCCTGCCAATTTCTTCTTTTAACTTCGCGATATCCAGATTTCCTTTAAAATGGTCTTGCTGACTGATAGAAGAAACGGGGAGATCGATGGCTTCGGCACCGGTGAATTCAATATTCGCTCTGGTCGTATCAAAATGCGTATTACTGATAAACGTCTTTCCTTTTTTCCCGAGATAGCCATAGAGGATGCGCTCTGCTGCACGGCCCTGATGTGTTGGTAAAATATACGGCATTCCGGTGAGATGATAAATCGACTTCTCCAATTTAAACCAACTGGAGGCACCGGCATAAGACTCATCGCCCAGCATCATCGCGGCCCATTGCTCCTTACTCATTGCCGAAGTTCCACTGTCAGTAAGGAAATCGATCATTACTTCTTCAGAAGACAGCAAAAAAGGATTGTAATGCGCCTTACTCAGAAAATTTAAGCGTTGTTCCTCGGTAGAAATAAAAACAGGTTCAACCATTTTAATTCTGAAGGGTTCGATGATGGTTTTAAACTTCATATCCATTTATCTTTTAGGAATAATTTATTCAAATGTTGAGATGTAAAAATCATCTGAACCAAACGGGAGTGCAGGAACAGATAACAGATCTGCATGGCAGCCGTTTTAGCTGATCCATACGGGTGCGAAGGAACAACTTAAACGCTATTTGGAAAGTGATCTGGCGCAGAAAATAAACTGACAAATATCATTCATCAACAACTACAAATTAGCTATTGCTGATTTCATACTTATTTCTCAATTTTCTGGACAACGAAAACAAAGAAAAAATAAACCCTGAAATCCATACTCCCGGAAATACAACCAGCCACCAGGCTTCAAAATATACCTTTCCGGAGGCAACAAGACTCCCCAATGAGACAACCTCTGCCGGCAAACCAACACCAAGAAAACTAAGGCTTGCTTCAGCAGCGATATTCCCGGCGAAAGTATAGAGAAGAATGACCAACATCGAAGGCCAGATATTGGGTAGCATTTGTCCAATAAAAATCCTTAATCCACCCATCCCACTCACTTTAGCCGCTTCAATAAATCCCTCGTGTTTTATACGCTGAATTTCAGAGCGCAGTAAACGAGTGATGTCTACCCAACCGGTTATAGATAATATGAAAACAACCGTTGTAAAAGAAGGTTGCATCAAAGAAACTAAGGCGAGAATTAAAATTATTCGGGGAATTGCACTAAATATTTCAGAGAACCTTTGAATGACATTGTCCGCAGAAAAAAACAGGGCATACTTGTAAAAATTGGTTGATCTGATTTTCGCCGCAAACACAATAAAAATTATAAGTAAACCTATTAGTATTGAATTGGCTATAATGCTATCATTTTGGGTAAGCAGATTCATATTAAAAAAGTAGAAGAGGAATAATAGTAATCCTCCTGCCATCAACCAATATACTTTAATTCTATTTTTTCCGGGACCATACCATCCTGCTGCGAATCCGAGTATCCCGCCAATTAAAAATGACAATACTGTACTCAACAATGAAACCATCAATGAAATTCTGGTTCCATACACCATTTGCGCTGCAAGATCATTGCCTCTCATATTGGTTCCCAGCCAATGACGACTACGAATGGGGATTTCGGAAATTTGACCCTTATCATCCCTCCACCATTGTTGATCAAAAGGTCCTGTGAAATCCGTATTTAAAGGATCGGATTTATCAGGCTATAGGGAATAAACGCATGCATGATAAAACAATCATTTTCTGGCAGACTATTTTCTTTTGTTAAACTTTTACTTAGAAACGGAAAAGAAATACTGCCGTCACAAATCCGTATTAACGGTTTATCGTTAGCAATAAACTGGGCGAAAACCGAAACAAAGAGAAACAAAAAAATATAGGCTTCGGCAAAGTAAAATTTCTTCACGTTGAACAAACCACGAATCTTCCATCTCTTCATTTTATCCATGATCAGAAATCCTTGGATCCAACTTAGCAGTAATGATATCCGTAACAAAGAAGGAAACAATAGTGACAAAGCCAGTCAAAAGCAAGACACCGCCTACTACCGGAAAATCTCTCTGATCGCATGCCTGTGCCAAGACCGCACCTATTCCGGGTAAGGAAAAAAGAAAATCAATGATGACACTTCCACCTATCAGCACAGGGACCACACTCATTAATCCTACCAACACGGGGACGAGCACATTCTTCATGGCATAGATTCCTAAAATTGAATTCTCTGAAGCCCCTTTCGCGCGCAAGGTGGTCACATAGGGTTTTTGCAATTCCTCATGGAGCAACTCATAAGTCATCTGAGTCAGATAAACTATCGTACTATAAGCCAGAACAACTGCCGGTAGTATAAAATATTGCCATTGATTTACCAAAGACATCATCCATACATATATTCCTCCACTGGTCACTAATTCAGGTCCTGCAGAAGGAAACATATTTATTTGATTTGGATTTGCGAAAAAGAAGAGTAACAAAGGTACCGATCCAGAAAGTAGGGACTGCATAAAGAAACAGAAAAAAGAATTGAGAAATTTTGTTAAGAGACGATCATCAAACTTCATCATCATTGCACCCATTAAAAGAGCTATGGGAAAAGAAACCAGCATAACAAAAAACACCAAAATGAAGGACAACAAAAAAGGAAATAAGAGTGCATCTTTAACATCCATTCCTCTTAGCCAGGATGTCCCCAGATTACCCCGAAGTAAACCTTTCTGACCGGTATTATTTCCAACTAGCCAATGATGAAATTGATTCTCGATTGTAAATCCAATAACAGGTACCCATTTTTTCCATTGATTAGAATGACTTTGTTCATCAAGGAAAATCCATTTGCGTTTATAGACATTTTTATCAACAGCATTCAAACCTGACATGGAGAAAGTGCGATCTAATTGTGATGAAAATTCTTCCGGATGAACATAATCAAATTTTCGGTCAAAATGTATACGATACCAGGAGCACCATTCATAAGCAGCTTCTGGATTTCCGCTCCAATACGCTGTTTTAATCAGCAGATCTTTAAAGCGTTGATCCGGTAATCTTTTAAATGAATCGGGAACAGCCATTCCGGAAATTGTTACATAAAAAGAGGGAGATTAAATCCCATTTTCCGGTACAATCGCTCATGGTTTTTTATTCGGGCCGTACTTTCCGCTGCATAAAGTTGATCACCTCCGAGAGACATTTTTCGCAGAGGATCCCCGGAAATGGATCTGCTGATAAAAAAAGACAAAAACACCAACATCATCAACCCCAACACAGCACGAAAAAATCTTTTTGAAAACAGCGATTTCATAACGGGTACATCATGGGGTAGCATCTACTTTTACACCAACCATCGGACTTGCTTTAAGAAGATTATACAAAATACCCGGTCTTTCCGCATATAATTCAGCATGCGTAAACCGACGATGTACAGCTGTTCTTCTCACCAAACCGTAGAGAAACACGTAAGGTTGCTCTTCGTCAATCAATTTTTGCAACCGAAACTCCAATGCATTTCGCAGACTATCATTTAAGGTAACAGCGATACTATCAATAATGCGATCGGAAGTTTCATTTCCAAAGCCTGTTAAATTCAATCCCTGACTGTTCCAACTTTGTGTGGACCAAAGCTGACTATAATCTTCCGGAAGAGAAGATGAATTCCATGAGCCCATGATCAAATCAAAATCATGAGAGCACCCTTTCTCTAACCAACCGTTCAAATCAACTGCATTCAATTTTAAAAGCACCCCGGCCTTCTTCATCGACTCGGCAATCATCATAGCCATCTCTTTCCATTCGGGAACTGTTGCCAAAAATATCAACTCTAATTCGAGAAACTGTTTCTTCCCATCACGAAGAGTATAACGAATCCCGGTTTCTTCATCCATCAACCATCCGGCATTATCCAGCAATGTTGATGCCTGAACAATATCCAAAGGGATCAGTTGAAGCGAATGGTTGTAGGAGGCTTTCATTCTGGCCACAGGGCCTGTGACTCTTTTGTTTACACCCTTGTTCACCACTTTTATAATTTCATCCACCGGCGTTAACAATGCCAGTGCTTTTCTGACATCAATATTCTTCAATGCAACCGCACGCTTTTTTTCGTCCGGTTTCATGTTTATGCCAACAAATGTATATCCAAAAATATCCACAAAACGCGAATGATAATTCAGATTAAAGAGAGAGTCTTCTTTCAATTTTAAAAGCGTTCGTGCGCTCAGAGAAGTAGAAGCATCAAACTCTTGCTTAAGGAATGCCAATTCCTGAGTTACCGCATCGGTATTCACTTTAAAAATAATTTTCTCCGGTTCCGATTTTATCTCATAGGCATCAACGTTATTCGTCCAATGTTGCTTTTTCTTTTGCAGCTCTATGGATTGCCCCTGATTCCATGCCGCCACTTTATAGGGTCCAAGTCCGGAGATACGCTTTGGATCAAAACCATTTTCCGCAGCATTGAAAGATGCAGACCAGTCCACCAATGCTTTATTACTTTGGGCTTGAAAAGAAGAATCATTCAATTGTGCAAAACTGACGTTGGCCAATACATTTTCAGGATCAAAAAATGCACGCTGTATGATAGGATAGTCGGACCAAAGGGCGAGATTTTGAACATACACTTTCTTCATTTTAATCATCACCTTATTTGAAGCACCTTCTACCCTCTTCACATCTTCCACCAACTCAAAATAAGGTTTAAATCCCGGATTATTGGTCAGAGGATTTTTTGCCGCTTTCATTGTAAAAATCACATCCTCCGGACTTACCGCAGAGCCATCATCCCATTTCACATCCTCCCGCAATTCAAAAATCATTTCCCGTTGATCGGAAGAAAGTTCAGGCATTCCTTTACAAATACCCGGTTGTATGGTACCCGTCCGAAGATCGACGCGCAGAAGACCGGCATGCAAGTAGAGGAATAGTTCAGCACGCGTTTGCGAATTCCCATTGGCCGGATGCAAATTATCCGGTTCTGCCAGTTCATGTACCACCACTACCGGTTCTTTAGACCAATCGTCACGCCATTGTTCTGGTGCAGGTAATTCGATATATGATTTGGTTTCAACGGCTACATCCACCTCTTTTTTATCCTTACAACTTAAGGTAGCCGATAGAAGCACGACCATTATGAAGTGAATGCTATTGTTTAACAAGGACATCTTCTTTCGAGTATTAATTTATTATTGATTGGTTCAGATAGCATTAGCTCAAGGTAACACATCCTACAACACAGAATTCCCAAGGAATTGCCACTCCCTATTGATCAAGACAAAGATAAAATCAAGATCGAGGCATCAAAATACAAATAAGGTTTGGAAGGAGAAGCAGTTTCACTAAATTTGCAGCCGCCGGTGAGGTGCCTGAGTGGCCGAAAGGAACAGTTTGCTAAACTGTCGTACGGGTAACTGTACCGAGGGTTCGAATCCCTCCCTCACCGCAAACCCCAACAATCGCTGATCTGCCCATGCAGATCGGCGATTTCTGTTTCACGAAAGGTCGCGACCTGTCGTAACCGGATTATGACTCGAGATGTTCGTAACGACAGGTCGCGACCTGTCGTACCTCCCTCACCGCAAACCTGAACAATCGCTGATCTGCCCATGCAGATCGGCGATTTCTGTTACCGACAGGTCACGACTTGTCGCAACCGGGATCTGACTCGAAATGTCAGTACCGACAGGTCGCGACCTGTCGGTACGCAGATCAGTTTTTACAAAGACTCTTGTATTTACTTCAAAGAATGCACAATAGAATATGCATTTTTTTTCAGAAACTGCATACCTAAGAATGCATATAGCTATATAAACCAAAAAGGCTATAGTAATGGAAATTAATAAACTGTTATTCAAGGATTTATAAACCACCCATAATATTCACTCCCGAATGCAAAGCCAGTTCCATCATCGGCAGTAGGGCTTGTTCACGTTCCTGAGGCGAGATACAAGCTCCCGTTGGAATGACATCCGAAATAGTTAGGAGAGTCCCTGCCATCTTTTTCAGATATCTGGCTGTCGAAAACAAGGCAAAGGCTTCCATTTCGACGGCAAGGCAATTATTGTCTTTTGCTATAGGAGGAACGCCCGGTTTCGCTCTATAGAAAACATCACTGGAATGGATCGCTGCAGTTTGCAATTTGACCTCCCTGCTTTTCGCTGTCTCGTTAATAATAGAAAAGCAATTTCCCTGATTTAAAAAATGCTTTTTCAGTATTCACCAAATCGTAAACTTTTAAGTCAGTGGTATAGGCACCGGCAGTCCCGATCCGTATAATACATTGCACATCATAGAAGGAATAAAGCTCATAAGAATAGATGCCAATCGAAGGACAACCCATTCCACTGGCTCCGATAGTAATCCTCACCCCATTAAAAAGGCCGGTGTAATAGAATACGTTTCGGGTATTGCTCACCAAATTACTCTCCGTCAGAAACTTATCTGCCATATATTTCGCTCTTAAAGGATCTCCCGGCATCAAAACCACCGGAGCAATTTGACCATTTTCTGCACTGATATGTAAACTCATACGATTATTTATTGGGAGGTTGAAGATAGAAATATAATAGTTTGGCAAAAGTAGACTATCAATGGAAAACTCTTTTATTCTATCCGGAATAGAATAAAAACACCTAATTACATATTAGAAATCCCAGCGTCGGGGTGGCAGGATTAGCTCTCGTCTGCCTGCGGCAGACTCCGCTGATCCTCTTCGGGGGGAAACTAAAAGCCCATTCACCTGAACCACCTTGCGGTGGTCTTTTCTTTTGTTTGGCTGGCATAAGTAAAGACAGGTCGCGACCTGTCACTACATGACACCCGCCCTAAAAGAAAACCCTGCATTTGCAGGGTTCAGGTGAATGGGCTTTTGTCGGGGTGGCAGGATTCGAACCTACGGCCTCCTGCTCCCAAAGCAGGCGCGATACCGGGCTACGCTACACCCCGAAAATCTAAAAATAGCTATGTAGCTTTTTCGAGAGGTGCAAAGATAAATTAAAATTTAACCTGAAAAGGGGTTTTGCCTGAAATTTCGAATAAATTTGCATCCTTGATATTTTGAACTGATTCCGTAGCTCAGCTGGATAGAGCATCTGCCTTCTAAGCAGACGGTCAGGCGTTCGAATCGCCTCGGAATCACAATTTAAACGCTCAGCTGGATAGAGCATCTCGTCATTTAGTTAAACCGTTGGTTTTACTGCTGACGAGACGGTCAGGCGTTCAAATCGCCTCGGAATCACAACTTAAACGCTTAGCCGGTCAGGTGTGTCGATTCATTTAAATAAATCCGTAATGGATCGTACTCCGCTGACGAAGTTTGACGAGTCGAATCGCCTCGGAATCACAACTTAAACGCTTAGCCGGTCAGGTGTTCGATTCAATTAAATCAATGCATCAAATAAATCGAGTATCTCGTCTAACAAAGTTTGACGAGACGAATCGCCTCGGAATCACAAAAAGCTATTAGCAGAGAACATCCCGTTTTTGTTCAAAATAAACGAGACGATGCACTTAATATCAATAAAAAAATGGGCAACTATAAAGATGCCCATTTTTAATTTCAATTTATATATCGCTTATAAATAAGTCTTTAATAACTTGTTCCTGGAGTTATGCTTTAGGCGGCGAAGGCCGGTTTCCTTGATTTGACGGACTCTTTCACGGGTTAAACCTAATTCTATTCCTATCTCATCTAAAGACATACTTAGCTTAATTCCTATACCAAAGAACATCTTGATGACCTCCGCTTCTCTTTTTGAAAGTGTACTTAGGGAACGATTGATATCTTCAGATAAGGACTCATCAAGCAGGAATGCCGCTTTTATTAATCCAAGATTTCCTTCATTGATTAAGTCCGGTAAACTCATGCCTTGATTTTGATATTGCTTGGCCACAGAAACCACGAAACGCAAGTTTGCTCTGGTTAATTTATCTAATGCTTCCTGATCGCCTTGTCTGATTCTTTGTGCTAATACTACTTCTTCCTGTGGCGTAACCATATTCTCCTTTCCTATATCCTGCAGGTACTTTTCGAGCGATGCACTTTCCCTATTGGTTATGGATTGCGTAATTTTTAACTGTCTCATATTATTGGGTTTTGGGTGTGTTTATTGTTTGAATCAAATACTATGCCATAGAGGCAAAAGAATACCATGACTTTCAGTACGTTAACCAAATAAATTGAAGGATTTATCAACAATTTATTTGAGGAAGTTCATATCCCATCCTTGTAGATGGCTTTAACATTCACTCAATAGATAAACGTTTGAAAGCAATTAATCATTTACCGAAATTGATCTTGTTTTGGTTTTTTACATTATGATTACACAGCATTTGCTAAATGATCGATTTTTCTCCTTAAATAGGCTGTTTAACTCAAAATTGATCCCATTCACGAGGAATTGAAACAGGTTGAAGACCCCTCTTTTCCAACTATTTCACCCTGAAAGTTGAAGATGAATTAGCATTTTTAAAAGTAAAAAACTATCCGGATGCAAACTACTGGAGTTACTGAACCGAAAAATCATTTTCTCCTATCTTCAATAATTTTCTAAAAAAGACGTTATAAAAAATTTAATGAAGTAATTTCGCCGGAACAATGATATCAATTCAGAAACTAGTAATAGCCACCATCTTCCTTATCCTCACAGGATTCAGCGAGATGAAAGCTCAGAAAAAAACAATTGACGAAAAACTGCTCATCCAGTTTTCCGGGGCAGTAGTGAGTGCGGATTCGCTCCAGCCCATCCCGTTTACAAGTGTCATAATCAGAAATGCGAGAAGAGGAACAATCACTGATTATTACGGATTCTTTTCCTTCGTAGCAATGAAAGGGGATACCATCGATTTTCAATACATCGGTTATAAGTCGGCAACCTATATTTTACCGGACACGTTGGATGATAAATATTATTCCATCATTCAACTCTTATCCCGAGACACTATCAATCTGAGAGAAGCAACAGTTTATCCCTGGCCCAGTAGGGATGAATTCAAGCGGGCGTTTCTGGAATTGAAGCTTCCCGGCGATGATTTGAAGCGGGCTCAGCGTAATTTTGAATTGGCTTCTATGAAAGAAATACAGGATCAGGTTCCTTTTGATGGAAGTATAAATTATAAAATGGCATTGCAGCAACGTCAAACACAATTGTATACAGCCGGTCAATATCCTTCTATTACATTGTTAAATCCATTAGCCTGGGCTTCCTTTATTCAAGCATGGAAAGATGGGGCTTTTAAAAAGAAAGACGCGAAAAGACCGTGAGAGAATTGAAAGCACTCTTCTTTTCAGTTCTCCTTCTGTTTGTTTTTACAACAGATATGTCTGCTCAGGATGCTTTATTGCGTGGTGTGGTTAAAGATTCTTCAGGCAAGGCCATTGAAGCTGTTTCTGTCTCAGTTAATGGAGAACCCGGTGGGAGCATCACTGACCAGCAAGGAAAATATGAAATCAAACTGGCGCCCTATCGCGATTTGCTGATCATTTATTCTTTTATCGGGTACGCTACGGAAAGGAGAATGATTCGAATGAATCCCGGAGAGGAGCGTATCTTAAATATTCAACTAAAAAGTACCTCACGCGACTTAGGCACTGTCAATATTGAAGCTGAAAGGCCGGGTGATATTACGGTGATTCGAATAGAGCCACGAACCATAGAACAGTTGCCTAATATCTCCGGAAACTTCGAGAGTTTTTTGAAAACCATGCCCGGTGTAGTTTCAAACAATGAACTCTCCTCTACTTATTCTGTTCGTGGTGGAAGTTTTGATGAGAATATCGTTTATGTGAATGATATTGAAATTTATCGTCCATTTTTAGTTCGTGCCGGACAGCAGGAAGGATTGAGTTTCATAAATCCCGATTTGGTTTCAGAAATTAATTTCAGTGCCGGTGGCTTCAGTGCGATGTACGGCGATAAAATGAGTTCTGTACTGGATATCAAATACCGGACACCTAAAAAATTTGCAGGAAGTGCCTATGCCAGTCTTCAAGGTGCCGGTTTACATCTGGAAGGTGCGAGCAAGAATGAAAAATTTACATGGCTAACTGGTTCCGCCACAGGTCCAATCAATTTGTATTAAAAAAACTGGATACACAAGGAGAGTACAAACCCCGCTTTACCGACATACAAACCGTTTTAAATTTTAAACTGAGCAAGAAGACGGATATTTCATTTCTCGGACATTATTCATTGAACCAATTTAATGTTATCCCCTCTTCCCGGCAAACGGAATTCGGAAGTATCAATGAAGCATTGCGATTTACAGTATTCTTTGACGGTCAGGAGATCGATGAATTCCTCACATCTACAGGTGCCTTGAGTATAAATCACCAGGTGAATGATAGCTTGAAATTGAAATTCATCGTATCCTCTTTTTCTCCAGAGAGCGGGAATTCTTTGATGTATTGGGTCAATATTTTTTAGATGAGCTTGGAAAGAGATTTGGGCTCGGATGATTTTGGTGATGTAGCATTTAACCGGGGTGTGGGTGCCTTTCTCGATCATGCTCGGAATGAACTGGATGCCTTTGTGAGTAATGCATCACATATTGGCACATACAGAGTTCGCAACCATCAATGGCAATGGGGATTAAAGGCACAACAGGAAAAATCAATGATCAATTGGATGAATGGCAATATCGTGATTCAGCTGATTATTCTGTTCCTCATCCTAATGATCAACCCGGGCAACCCGCAGATCCGAATCTCCAAATCGTGTTGAATGGTGTCGTAAAAAATAAAATCAGTTTAACTTCCAATCGCTTTAGTGCCTATCTCCAAAACACCTGGAATCTTGACAGAACGGTTTTCACCATCGGTATCAGAGGTACTTACTGGGATCTGAATGAAGAGTTAAACATCAGTCCGCGCGCTTCAGTTTCCTTCCGTCCGAAATGGAACAAGCGACTTGCATTCAGAGCAGCCACCGGTATCTATTATCAGCCTCCCTTTTACAGAGAGCTGCGCAATCTGGAAGGACAGATAAACAAGGACATCGAATCGCAGCAATCCATTCATTTCGTTTTGGGCAGTGATTACCAGTTTTTGGCCTGGGGGAGAGAGTTTAAGCTGACCAGCGAAGTGTATTATAAAAAGATGAACAATCTTATTCCCTACAAGCTGGACAATACCCGGATCCGTTACCTTGCTAAAAACAATGCTGACGGCTATGCGACAGGGTTAGATTTAAGAGTGAACGGTGAATTTGTAAGCGGTATTGAATCGTGGGTTTCACTGGGCTATCTGAAAACTGCCGAAGACCTGAATGACGATGAATATTATAGATATTTTAATTCCGAAGGAGAAGAAATTGTTCCCGGATTCACATTTAATAATATTGTCACCGATAGTCTTAAAGTAGTGCCGGGAGATATTCCACGACCCACCGATCAGCGGCTTACCTTCAGTATGTTCTTTCAGGATTATCTTCCGAAATTCCCAACTGTGCGTATGCACCTGAATTTGATTTTCGGAACAGGTCTACCCTTTGGACCTCCGGGAAAGGATCGCTATAAAGATTTTCTTCGAGGCCCTTCTTACCGTCGTGTTGATATCGGCTTCTCAAAAATTGCTATTGATGAGGATCAGGAAAATAAATCACGTCTCCCGGTCGTACGGAACTTAAAGTCACTTATTTTTAGTCTTGAAGTATTTAATTTATTACAAGTGAGCAACACCATATCCTATACCTGGATTACTGATGTTTCAGGACGACAATATGGTATTCCCAACTATCTCACCTCCCGATTGCTAAATTTCAAGGTACAGGCTAAATTTTAAGCATGAGTAAGAAAAAAACTTCAACCGGCGGACTTGTCTATTCTACGAATCCCGATTTTAAATTAGAGAAAGAGGTTGTATCCACTTCTTCCATTGCCCCATCACAGCAGGATTTGAAAATCTGGTTAGAGCGTAAAGGCGGAGGAAAAGTGGTGACCTGTATACGTGGCTTTGTCGGCAAAAATGAGGAGATGGAAGATCTGGCGAAAATGTTAAAATCCAAATGTGGTGTGGGGGGAACAGCCAAGGATTGGGAAATTCTCATTCAGGGCGATCACCGCGAAAAGGTGTTGACCATTTTATTGGAGAAAGGTTATAAAGCAAAAAAAGCAGGAGGATAATTACGCTTTCAATGCCAAGGAGGATTCAATCACGCGCGCATAAAAATTCTCATACTGCGGCATGATGACATCTATATCAAATTCCTTCGCTCGTGATAAAGCCTGTGCTTTAAATTTCCACAAGCTCTCATCATCCTTTAGTATGATCGCCGCATTTTTGCCATATCCTCAATATCCCCACATTGCTCATAAAACCGGTGACCCCTTGAATATTCAATTCCGGAATTCCACCGGCATTGGATGAAATCACAGGAACCTGACAGGCCATAGCCTCCAAAGCTGCCAATCCAAAACTCTCGGTTTCAGAAGGCATAACAAAGAGGTCACAAATGGAAAGGATTTCTTCAATCATCTCCTGCTTCCCCAAAAAACGAATATCATCACATAAATTAAGCTCTCTGCAGAGTTGTTCAATATTATGTCGTTCCGGTCCATCTCCAATCAATAATAATTTTGACGGAACCTCCTTTCTTAATTTATCAAACACGTGAACGACGTCTTGTACACGCTTTACCTTCCGGAAATTAGAAGTATGCACAACCAGTCGCTCTCCATTGGGAGCAATCGCTTTACGGAAATGGTCCTTAGCCTTTTTTGAAAATCGCTTCAAATCAATAAAATTAGGAATGACTTCAATTTCATTTGTGATTTTGAAATTATTGTATGTGTCTCTCTTCAGACTCTCCGAAACAGCCGTCACACCATCCGAATGATTAATGGCGAAAGTCACTACAGGTTCATACGAAGAATCTTTTCCAACGAGTGTGATGTCTGTACCATGTAGTGTCGTCACTACCGGCAATACAATACCCTGCACCGCCAGAATCTGCTTAGCCAGATACGCCACCGAAGCATGTGGAATAGCATAGTGAACATGCAAGATATCCAGCCCTTCGAAACGAGCAACATCCACCAATTTACTGGTCAATGCGGTTTCATAAGGAATATAATCAAAGAGGGGATATTTGGCGATGGCCACTTCATGGTAAGAGATATTCTCCGAAAAATAATCTAGGCGCACGGGTTGACTATAGGTTATAAAATGAATACGATGCCCTTTTTCAGCCAGCGCCTTACCCAATTCCGTAGCTACCACTCCACTTCCACCAAAGGTGGGATAACAAACAATTCCAATTCTCATAAACCAAAGTTAGTGAATACAAAGTCGTGTCAGTCACCAAAAGATTTTAATTCTTTAAAAAATCATTATTTATTAATGTGAGAGCGCGTCATAAACGACCTGCATAATGGCTGTCCGAAGGTTTGATTTGGCCAGTTTATTATTTGAGGCAGAGGGATGTACCCTATTTGAAAGGAAAATATACACGAGTCCGTTTTGAGGATCAGCCCATGCACAGGTACCTGTAAATCCGGCATGTCCGAAAGTGAATGAAGAGGAAGACATGGCTGTCGGACCATTTTCGCCCAATGAAACATCCGACCGGTCAAAAACCAAACCGCGTCTGTTTGCACTCTCAGGAAAAGCCTTCGAAGTAAACTTTCTTACCGTTTCCTTCTTAATAAATCGCTTTCCACCATACTCACCGTTATTCAATAACATCTGCATAATTACCGCGAGGGATTGGGCACTACTAAATATTCCGGCATGCCCTCCTACTCCATTCATTAAGGCAGCAGCAGGATCATGAACATATCCATGCACCAATTGCTGTCGAAATGCGGAATCATACTCTGTTGGAATGATTCGATCTTTAGAAATCCATTCGAGTGGTTTATATCCAAATTCATGCAGACCAATCGGCTTAATCAATAAATCATCTATATACTTATCGAGTTCTTTTCCTGATACTCTTTCAATAATCCGTTGAAGAATGAGGATACCCAAGTCGGAGTAAACATATTTCCCCTGCGGTCCGAGCGGTGATTCCACTATGGATTTCCAGATGGAATCGGGATAAGAATCAACAATAAACAAACTATCCGCTACCTGCAAGGTGTAATTTTTCTCAGGCATTCTCCGGTACAAATCACTAGACCAACCGGTAGAGTCCACTGTTTCCATCCAAAAAGGCATCCATGCTTTCAGTCCTGCTTCATGAGCCATCAACTGCCGTATGGTTAAATTTTTCTTATCTGTATTTCTAAGATCACGTAAATATTTAGAAGCAGGCGCATCGATATCGATCAATTTTCGTGATAGAAGCAATATCATACACGTCGTTATTTTGCACCGGTTGAGCATTCATATAGGTATGAAATCCAAACGACTTATTGTAAATCACCTTACTTTTTAATGCTACTAATACCTGACAACCGGGAAATAGCGAATCAATAATTGCAAGTTTAACTAAACTATCTATTTTATTAAACTGATCTGAATTTATTCCTGCATCTTCCGGCAATGTAAACTCCAATTTCCCCTCAGCATTGGTGAGCAAGCCCTCTCCTATTTTAAACCCGGGTGGAGATGATACCGGCAATTGTCCGTTAAAAGCCATGGCTCCAAATATTTTCTGTGCCACCTGGACCTGAGGTAAATAAGTGTCTTCATACGCCTGAATCACCGCATCGTAATCCTCCAATCCCGATAGTCTGCCCAACACATAAGGATTTCCAAAAACACAAATCACACTTCCTTTTTTCTTACTCACTTTTTCAATCATCGAGAGCATTTGAGGTGTCAAACCAAAATTTTTGGCAGCATTGATACTTGTATTGTGCACGCTGATGATGACTCTGTCGTATTCACTGAGCTGATTTAAAACACTCTCTATTCTCTCCTCTGATGCATCTTTAGAAAGCTGGAAAGGGTCCACCTTTGCATAACAGGCCAATTGCTTTTGAAATGGATTATTAATCGAATCGTTCAAAACAATTGAAGCAATGCAATCTCTGTAATAAGGATTCAAAGGAATTCTATCGTGCTTATTCTGTAACAAAGTTGGAGCGGATTTATATAGAGAAAAATTCAACCATTTCGCTGGTGAGGAATTAAGATCCTCTATCAACGCCACTTCATTCACCGGCGAATACTTATTGAGTCCCGCCCAATATTTTGCCATCAGGATTTTCTTCACTTTCCTGTCGATAACCTCCTGCTCAATTTCACAATTCTGAATGGCGAGATGAATCCTTTCAAAGGCTTTAGCAACATTTCCGGGATAGAGCAGTACATCATTTCCTGCGAGCAAAGCTTTCAATTCCAGCTCACCGGAGGGGTAATAATCCGCGACACCTTTCATATTGAGGGCATCTGTAAAAATCAACCCTTTAAAGCCAAGGCTATCAATTAATAAATCATTCACCACTTTCGGAGAAAGTGTTCCAGCCATTCCTTGAGTGGTATCGATTGATGGGATGGATAAATGAGCCACCATCACAGAAGCCACACCATTATCAATGAGTTTCCGGAAGGGAAATAATTCGAGAGAGTCAATTCTTGCGCGGCTTGCGGAGACGATAGGCAAGGCATGGTGAGAGTCGGTATTGGTATCTCCGTGTCCGGGAAAATGTTTCGCACAAGCCAGGACTTTCATTTCCTGCATCCCTTTCATATAGGCCAGGCTGAAATCGGCTACTTTATTTTTATCTTCTCCGAATGAGCGGCTATTGATGATCGGATTTTCAGGATTATTATTGATATCCACATCGGGAGCAAAATTGATATGGATTCCCATTCTTTGGCATTGCCGTCCAATTTCGCGACCCATCTCCAGCACTTGGCCTTCTTTCGCTCCTGCAGCAAGTGTCATTTGACGAGGGAAACGAATCGTACTATCCAGTCGCATATTCAACCCCCACTCCCCATCAATCCCGATCATCAAAGGGTAGCGGGAGCGTTGCTGATACGCATTGGTGAGTCTCGCCTGACGCAGAGGACCACCCTGGAAAAAAATCAAACCACCAATATGGAAAGAATCAATCAATTGATTAATAAATGCCACATGCAATGAGTCCTTATTTGAAAAAGCATCAATCATGAATAGCTGACCGATTCTATCTCTGTAATCCATCGTATTAAAAATACTATCTGCCCATGCTTCGGCAGACTTACTGTTGAAACAGGGAATTTGTTGCTGGGCATTGGCATTGGATATCCATAAGGACAAAACCATGCTCATCAATTGTATCTTCTTCATCATAGACTGGTGCAATAGTACGCAGCAGACCTATTAAAATTGTGAGCAATTAAAATCGTATTTCACATAATGATTGTGGATAATAAAAAAGACCGGGTAAGGTTTCCTTTAAAGGAGCTTACCCGGTCTGTCTAAATTTTTCAGATTAGTGACCAGCCACAGTGATCCTCACGGAAGGATTATTAGATCCATTCATCAACTGAACCATATAAATACCACTCTCCAGTTCTTCTACCGGAACAACAAAAACCTGTTCCATTTCGGAAGTAAATGAGATGTTTTGAGCGTTAACTATTCTACCACTGATATCAACGATTTTTAATACAGCATTACCGGGCAGAGCATTTTTGATAGTAATCATCGCTTTAGTCAACACCGGATTGGGTGCTACTGAAATGCTGATATTTGCCACTTGAGCCATATCTTTCAAACGACAGGGAGTCGTTACCGTAAACTTCGACGAAAAGCGGCTGCATCCCAATACGGTATCCGTTACCACAACATAATACTTTCCTGCTGTCTTTGCTGAATAGGTTCGACCTGTCGCACCTGCTATAATTACACCTCCCTTGTACCATTGATACGCATAGCGGTTAGAGGCTACTGCAGAAAACACTACAGAATCCCCAATACAGAATGAAAGCGGTCCGCTGGTGGTAAGATCAACATTTGGAGATCTTGAGACATTAGCAATTTTCGACATTTTAGAACAACCGGAAGCATCGGTTACCTTCACTTTATAGTTTCCATTTTTGTTTGCTGACAGAGAACTTAAAATGGCTCCATTTACAACAGATCCATTTCGATACCAGGTATAAGTCGGATTGGCCGCATTAGAATTTACATCCAAAGTCACTGAACTGTTGTTACAGAAATAGACAGCTGCATTTGGAGTTAATGAAGCAGTCGGAATACTGTAAACCGTTATATATCCCGGCAGGAGCAAGGTATCAGTGGTGACACCATTTGAAGAAATCAAAGTCACGTCATAAACACCGGGCAAAGCATATGTAACCAGCGGATCATCCGCGGTACTTGAAGCCGGAGAACCGCCCGGGAATGACCATAAGTAATCCACACTCTGATCAGAGAGATTAGTGAACTGTACCGATTGATTCTTACATATAGCAACATTATTCGCGCTGAAATTTGCTAATGCAGGACCACATGCAGGATAAACTAATTGTCGAACCGTAGTTGACAACCCTCGGGATCAGTGACAATCAGGATAATTTCAAAATAGAAGGTCTCCGTACATGTTTCGGGTGTAATATACGTTTGAGTGACGCGATTCGTGTCAATGGCTTCAAAATGCTCATGGAAGTTATGGTGCAAAATAGTTTGCCACTTATACTTTAAACTTGGTTCCGCATGTTCAGCATCGGTCACGGAAGCCTGTAAGGGAAGATTAAACGGCGATAGAATGGAATAAAAATCACCATCATTAAAGCTGGTTATTTGCACTTGTGGAGGAGTATTATTCAGAAATATTCGCACCGAGTCTTTATCTGTTTGACCGATATCATCAGTTACTGTCAACTTCACCCACATGGACTGAGGGTTAGCATTGAGAGATGTAAATACATGCGAAGGATTTGCCTGAGTAGAAGTTGTACCATCTCCGAAATCCCAGAAATAAGTGAGAGGCAGATTATCCGGATCAGAAGATAAATTACTATTCAGGTTCACGGTCAGAGGAGAACTGCCATATGCAGTGTCCGTTTGAATAACAGCTCTTGGCGGGTTATTTATTGACGCTGTATAACGAATTCTTCTGATCTGCGACGGGAAAACCACATACATCAAGGTACCATTGGAAGGGTGCATGTTCAAATAAATTACCGGACCCATATTGGTGCCAAAATTCCGGACACTCACCGGCTTATCGTTTCCATCGAAGGAGAAATTACGGATCCAGCTTCCACCGTAGTCGGCATGAAAATAGGTGTTCTGATAAGTAGTAGGGAAGCGATCAGAAGTATACCAAACTCCACCACAAGAAGCATTGCCACCAAATCGAGGTCCGGGAACAGGACTGGCAACATTATCCAGATCAATCGCGGTGGAATTAAATCCTGAAAAAGCCGGAGTTCGGGATTGATTTCCGTGTTTCCAATCAATATCCGGACGTTCATGAAAGAAAGTCGGAATAGAGGATGGAATTAAAACTGAACTGTTGCATGGATTGGTGAATTGCACGGCCGGATTCAAAGTAGCTTGCTTTAATAGTTCCTTAAAATAAAAATACTGTCGTGTGCATCCTCCTACACCAAAAAGTGGATTTGGAGCATCAAGATTTTGAGTATTGGGAGATTGGTAACCGGAATTTGCATCTATACCTTCATACAGTGGCCAGCCAAAATTTTGACCGGGTGCATCAGCAGTATGCAAATCCTCCCATAGGGTCCAACCCACATCACCTATATAGAGTGTTCCCGGATCAACTGCTGAAGGATCAGCATTGCCCGAGCCACGAAGAATAGTCATACGAAACGGATTCCTTAATCCAAGGCTCCAAACTCTTGATTTAGCTTCAAAAGGATCAGCAGGATTGTAGAATGGATTTCCGGGAATTCCGGCTCCGGTCATGGGATCAATACGAAGAATTTTTCCGGCCAGACAATTGACCAACTGTGAACGCAATGCCCCTACATTTTCTGCAGGACGAATAATAGTATCCGCTAAACCTTGCACCCAATACGTATCATTATTACTTCCTACATCCACTACATTATAGCTGGCTCCATCACCGGTTGAAATCAGCAAGGTACCATCGTCACCAAATGCAGAGTTGCCCTCCGCTGTGTGATTCATGCAAGAGTGGAATTCCGTTTTTCTTTGTCGAGCCAATTAAAACGAAACGGCTTCCCGGAACAATGGTATTAAAATTATTATTTGCAACATCAACCTGATAGCGTGTTACCCTTATTATTGTTGCATTAAAATATTCATCTGTATTGGCATTGTATTGAGGCGTACCAAATTTCATCAAATGATGACGATCAACAGTATAATGCAAATAGATATAACCATTCACCATAAAATTCGGATCAAGGGCAAAACCATTTAAACCATGATCCCGCCATCCTCCAACTTCAGCTCTGATATCTAAGAGTGGGGTTGCCGCCTTAGTACCATTAGAATCCACTTTCCATACATAGCCGTTCTTTTCCCATACGTACATGTTCTTATTCGCATCGAATACAAATCCTTCAATCTGATCCCAGGTATTACTTACCAGTTCAGATACAAACATAGGAGGCAAAGTTTGTGCGACGGCCGTGTTTTTTGAAGCCATCAAACCAACAAACATTAATGCTAAGCAGCATAAATTTCTTTTCATTTCTCAGAGGTTTTAAAATTTGAATCGTAAAATAAATCATAAGGCAATTCTATCCCTAAAACTTAGGTGTATTCAACAAAAAAATGGGTAAACTCTCCAGAATAAATGGTAAAAAAACTCTCGAAATGTTGAAATTTGAAAATTATGCAAGTTAAAAATCCGGTTTATACGCCCTCATTCTTACTTGTTTCAACACCTAAACAGAAACGAACACCATTCAATTACCACCGTCATTCTTAAAGGTTTGCATCACTTTAAATGAACGCAGTAATTCAATCATAAAAATACTCAAACGAAGAGGTTTCTAAACATAAAACATATTTCATAGTTTACATTCAATTCCCATTTCCTTTGACAAGTGTCATTTTAAAAAGTGACTTTACTCATACGAAAAAAATTAAAGAGCAGATAGCTTTGAAAAAATAAGTTAGGATAGAAAACTCCCGGCTAAATATACCTGCTCTTCATAACCCCACGCATTCATATCCACAATAGTGATGGAAAATACTCAACTAAACATACTCGTCCCAACAGACTTTTCAGAACCTGCAAATGCTGCTCTTGAATATGCATCGAAACTTGCCAGTGATTCAGGAGGATGTATTACCATTTTTCACGGTATCAGTATTCACGTAGCAAATTCAACAGAAGAAGCGGAGTTTATCACTACCAGCGAACTGGAACGCATCGAAAACGAACAACTCGTTCAATTGCGACATCAGATTAGCAAACGCTATCCAAAAGTACAATACGATATCGTATCGAAAATGGGTTTTCCTGTAGAGTTGATTTCTGAAATCGTCAGAGAACGAAAAACCGATTTAATTGTGATGGGTACTCGCGGTGCAAGCGGGATGAAGGAAATACTTGTTGGAAGCAATACTGCAAGTTTAATTCATCAGACAGAATGTCCGGTTTTAGCCGTACCTGAGCAAACCACTTTTACCGGGATCAAGAAAATAGTTTTCGCTACAAATATGCAGCAAGATGATGTGAATTGCCTGATAAAACTGATTCAACTATTTGGTCGCAATGAAGAGACATCCATCACTTTATTGCATATTGAAGACGGACATGCCAGAGATCCGGAGGCCGCTTTACAAAGTTGGTTTCATGGAGCAATTCTTCCCGTAATCACATACAAGAATATCAAAGCTGAAAGCATCAGTGAAACTGAAATCGTTAAAACGTTGCATGAATATCTCAGCGTCAATAAAATTGATTTGCTGGTCACCGCTACGAGAAAGCGGAATTTCATTGAAAGAATATTTGACCGTAGCATTACGAAGCGATTGATTTTCCACACACATATTCCATTACTAGCTTTTCATTCACATGGTTCCAAAGGAGAAATGGTGATCTGATTGATTTCTCAGACCGCCACCTGAAATTCACGCAATGCATTATTAAGGGAAGTTTTTGGTCTGTGCTTTCCTTTCGTTTTCCTATTATCAACGCACAGGGTACCTGATATTCTCCTGCATTGAATTGCTTTGGGATAGAACCCGGAATTACAACTGATCTCGCGGGAACAAATCCTTTAAATTCGACAGGTTTCTCCCCGGTAACATCAATAATTTTTGTTGATTGGGTTAACACCACATTAGCACCCAAAACCACTTCTTTTTCCAAATGAACACCTTCTACAACAATGCATCTTGATCCGATAAAGCAACCATCTTCCACAATTACGGGAGCAGCTTGAACCGGCTCGAGGACACCACCAATACCTACCCCACCACTCAGATGTACATGTTTACCAATTTGTGCACATGAGCCAACAGTGGCCCAAGTATCTACCATCGTGCCTTCGTCCACATAAGCACCTATATTGACATAAGATGGCATTAGAATCACACCTTTTGCCAAAAATGAGCCGTATCTTGCCAATCCATGAGGAACAACCCGAACACCTAAATCCTTAAAACCCTTTTTGAGCGGAATCTTATCATAAAATTCAAAAGGTCCTACTTCAATCGTATTCATTTGTTTTAAAGGAAAATATAAAATCACTGCTTTTTTAATCCATTCATGTACAATCCATTGATTATTGGCAAATGAAGCCACTCTTAAAACTCCTTTATCAAGGTCATTTATAACCTCTTCAATGGCATTTTGTACGTCCGATTCAGCAAGAAGAGCACGGTTCTCCCAGGCCTTATTTATTATTGATTCCATACCAGATAGTTAATATTCAAGTGGGCAAAACTACTAAACATTGGAGAAGCTGTGTATTTTTGCAAGAAATGGGAAGAATAATAGCTGTTGATTATGGCTCCAAGAGATGTGGTCTGGCGGTTACTGACCCTACGCAAACCATTGCTACAGCTCTTGAAAGTCTTCCAACTACGCAATTAGTCACCTTTCTTCTGAATTATTTAAAAAGCGAAGTGGTAGACACTATCGTGCTGGGTGAACCGAAGCGTTTAAACAACACCAACTCTTCAACAACCCTTCTTGTTCATGAATTTGCAGAGCGCTTACGAAAAGACATTCCCAATATCCCTATTGTATTATACGATGAACGTTTTACGTCTAAAATCGCATTCAACAGCCTAATTGAAAGTGGCCAATCCAGAAAAGTCCGTAAAGACAAAACGGTCTTAGACAGGATTAGTGCCACCCTCCTATTGCAAGATTTTCTCAACTCACTCCTATCAAAAAAATGATCTATCCAATTGTAGCCTATGGCGATCCTGTACTTAGAAAAAAGTCTGTTGCTATTTCACCAGACTATCCCAAGCTGACTGAATTAGTGGATAATATGTTTAAAACCATGTATCATAGTATGGGAGTGGGGTTAGCTGCTCCTCAGGTAGGCTTAGCCATACGTCTATTTATAGTAGATGCTACACCCTTCAGTGAGGATGACCCCGGTGCAGATGGTTTTAAGCGCATATTTATTAATCCTGTAATTCTAAATGAAACGGGAGATAAATGGAAGTTCAACGAAGGGTGTTTGAGTATTCCGGGAGTACGTGAAGATGTGGAACGACATCCCAATTTAGTGATCAAATATCAGGATTTGAATTTCGATACACATACGGAAGAATACGAAGGAATAAAAGCCAGGATTATTCAGCACGAATACGATCATATTGAAGGGATCTTATTCACCGACCATTTAAGTCCACTTAAGAAAACACTTTTAAAGGGAAGGTTGGGAGATATTTCCAAAGGAAAAGTAGATGCGGATTATAAAATGCGTTTTTACTCAAAGCGCTAGTAATTTATATGAACAATGCCCCTCTGTTTCTTGTCGGTTATATGGGTGCCGGGAAAAGCACCATCGGAAAGATACTTGCAACACGCCTGGGACGAACATGCCTTGATCTGGATGACCTCATTGAGCTTATCAACGACACCTCTATCACCAATTTATTTAGTCAATACGGTGAAGAATATTTCAGGGAAAAGGAAAAGGAAGCATTGCATCAATTAAAAGGAAAGGAAAACCTGGTGATCGCTACGGGAGGAGGTTGTGCTGCATCCGGTGATAATATGCAATGGATGAACAAACATGGCTCTACGATCTATTTACGTTGCCATCCGGGTGTACTTTTTCACCGGATAGCTCCTGCAAAAAGCAAGCGACCGCTCCTTTCCGGCATGGAGGATGTGGATATCATGGAATACATGGTGGAGAGCCTGAAAAAACGACTCCCTTTTTATATTCAGGCCAGGCATACTGTCAATGGGGATAATGATCCGGAACAAGTGGTTGAATCCATTTTAAAAACCATCACCGGAGTACCTACCAATTTTTCTCAGGATTAGATCCTGAAGCAGAGAATTTCTTTGCTTTCTCTTTCTGCAAATCCTTCTCATCATTTTTTAAAGCCCTTAACATTCTTTCCGCTTCCTCCTTCGTCAATTTAGGCCGCTGTTGTTGTTTCTGTTGCTGCTGTTCTTCTTTCTGCTGCTGATCTTTCTGCTCTTGCTGCTGGTCCTTCTGTTGTTGTTGCTGATCCTTCTTTTGCTGTTGGTCCTTGTTTTCATTTTTATTTTGCTGTTGCTGCTGCTGTTGCTTCAACTTCTGCAGAGCATAGGAAAGATTATAGCGGGCATCTTCATCATCAGGATTCAGCTTCAACGCCTTTTTATAGGCTTCTATACTTTCATTGTATTTTTCAGCTTTTAAAAATGAGTTGCCAAGATTATACAAAGATTTATTCTGAGCTTCAGGAGTTTGCTTATATACAGAAGCGTTCATATATTGCTGTGAAGCTTCTTCAAACTTATTCTGCTTATACAATGCATTTCCCAGATTATAATTTCCTTCGTACATACGCTGGTCCTTTTCAAGTGCTTTACGATAAGAAGATTCTGCATTAAAATACCTGCCCTTTTCATATTCACTGTTACCTTCAGCGATAGAAGTACTTTGTGCAAGAGCAGACATTGACCAAATACTGCACAGCACTATACAAAATACATTTTATATGTTTTCATATTTCTTCCTTTTTAGCCACGTGAAAAAGATTCAATTTTGCAAACCATTTACTTTTCATTTCACCGAGGAGGAACTCTATAAAAAAGAGAAACAATGCAAATCCAATGAAATACTGAAATTGATTTTCATATTCTGTATACATCTTCGCTTTAAACTCTTTTTTATCCAATGCATTCAATTCTTTCAAGACAACAGGAATTCCATCATCGGAAGTAGATGCACGTATAAACCGACCATTTCCTGCTTCAGCAATTTCCGTTAACATTTCAGGATTCAACTTCGTGACGACAGTTTGTCCGCTGTTGTCCTGTTTAAAACCAACAACAGCACCATTGCTGTATATAGGAATTGGAGCGCCTTCCGCAGAACCCATTCCAATGGTATACACTTTAATTCCTGCTTCTGCTGCGTTTCGTGCTGATTCAACGGCATCGTCTTCATGATTTTCTCCATCCGTAATGATGACGATGGCACTATGCTTCCGCGTAGTATCGGTAAAGGAATCTTTGGCGAGATCAATAGCAGCACCAATAGCGGTACCCTGCGTTGGAACGATATCCGGATTTATGGATGAGATAAACATTTTAGCAGCATTGTAATCTGTCGTTACCGGTAACTGCACATAGGCTTCTCCGGCAAAAACGATAATACCGATCCGATCGCCTTCCAGTCTGTCAATTAACCGGTTCAAGGATTGCTTTGCTCTTTCAAGGCGACTGGGTTTAATGTCAGTGGCCAACATACTATTTGATACATCCAGTGCTATAATTACATCTGCACCTTTACGCTTGACTTCCTCCAGTTTAGAACCTATCAGTGGCCCACAAAGACCGGCAATCAGAAACATAAAAGCAGTGATTAACAAGAAGAATTTTATTCCTGGTCTGGACAGGGACACATCAGCATAAAGCCTCCGTGTCAAATAAATATCCCCAAATTGCGCCAGCGCTGTCTTCTTCCATCGTTTCAACATATAATACAGTATAAACAACACCGGAATCAGTGCAAAGTAATATACCATATATGGATTCTCAAGTCTGAACATAATATCAATTTAAGGTATGCTTTTCAGCCAGGTGTAACGCAATACTATTTCAAGGGTTAACAGGAGGCAGGCCATTAAAGCAAGCGGTAAATACTCTTCCTTGTACTTTTTAAATTCAGTAATTTCAATCTTCGATTTTTCTAACTTGTCAATTTCAGCAAAGATGGCTTCCAGTCTTTTGTTATTGACGGCTCTGTAATATTTGCCATCGGTAGCATCTGCTACTTTCGTTAGAAGCTCTTCATCGATTTGCACTTCCACATTTTGATACTGAACACCGAACAATGTTTTAGTCGGATAAGGCGCCATTCCCTTTGTTCCTACTCCAATTGAATATACTCTAACACCGAAGGTACTTGCAATATCTCCGGCTGTCAATGGAGGAATAGAGCCGGCATTATTCACTCCATCTGTAATGAGCACAACCACCTTGCTTTTGGTTGGAGCATCTTTTAAACGATCCACTGCGGTAGCCAGTCCTTCTCCGATAGCCGTTCCGTCCACCAGCAATCCTGATTTAACATCTTTCATTAGATTACGGATCACGCTATGATCAGAAGTGATCGGACATTGTGTAAAACTCTGACCACTAAAAATCACCAGCCCGATCAGATCATTGGGTCTGCCATTTATAAACTCCAAAGCCACTTTCTTGGCCGCTTCAATTCTGTTCGGACGAAAATCCTCCGCGAGCATACTCGATGAAATATCGAGTGCCAGCACAATAGATATTCCTTCCGTTTTCACATTAGATGCGCTGGAAGAGGATTGAGGTCTGGCCAGCGCAAGGACTAAAAACACGACCGCCATCATCCTTAAAAAGAACGGCAAATTAATCATTCGCTGTTTCATCGTAGGTCTATAATATCTAAAAGCTTCTACACTACTGATTCTTATTCGAGGTCGTTTATTTCTCTTTATTTTCCAGAAATAGAATATCATAAACGGAACCAGCACCAAAAGCCAGAGTAATTCCGGATTTTTAAAGTGGAAGGCGGAGAGTTCAGGCCAGTTCATGATTCTTTCAGCATTTCAGTTTTCTCCGGTTTCCCTAAAGCGGTCTCAGCGACAAACTTTATCGAGAGTTGCATTGCATTTTCATTTTCGCCGGCACCCGGTAATAATTTAGCGAACTTCACTAAATCAGATAAGCGCAACACTCTTTCCAGTTCCTCTGCATGTTGCTTTTCCAAGGTCATAACAAAACTATTATTCACTATTTCATCTGTAGTCAATTCAAGTGCACCTACTCCCCATCTGTCCTCAATGTAAACACGCAAGATATCCGTCAATCGCGTATAATATGCTTTATGTTTCCCTTGTTGCCAGATACGTTCTTCTTCGAGTGCAGAGAGGGCTTCCAGCGCAAGAATATGGGCAGGTGCTTTCTCACTCTGCAGGATCTCCTGTGGGACTTCCTTCTTGTTTTTCTTTCTGATCCACCAGACAACAAGCGCCATCAGCAATAAAACACCATGATAAATCAAAAGTATCCAAAGGAAGATCATTGGATCAAAAGGAGGCTCTTCCACATTGCGGATATCTCTTATGTCCGCCGATGTATCTACAGGAACGGTAAAAACTTCAATCATCAATGGATCTGTTGTCGACGATAACAATTTATCACCTGAAGGAAGTCGATAGTTAAATATGATTTCCGGAATCACGAATGCACCTGAATCAAAAGAGGTAATAGTAATCGTTTGGGAACGTAATAAGATTCCGTCATCATCGAGCTCAAGGGTATCTACCGGCAACACCTGCAAAATTTCCATCTGACCCATCGAATCCGTAAACAATGGCCAGTTTATAGATACCGACTTCGGTTGACTCAGTTGCAACAATACAGCAACCGGTTTGCCGATTAAAATTTTGTTGGTATCCACTGCAATACGGGCAACCACCTCCTGAGCATTCACATGATGCCCAACAAAAAGAAATATAACGGCAAGGGCCAGCCTTCTCCCGAACTTCTTCATCTCCTCCGCTCCCTTTTCTTAAATAAATTAATTAATGCTTGCACATAAGGTTGATCGGTCCGGAAAGTGGCATGATCAATTCCACTCCGGCTCAACGTTTCAGTTGTTTGGGCCTGCGTTTGCTTCCACCAGAGATGATAATCTCTTCGAACAGACAGGTTGCCGGAATCGAGCAAACTGACCTGACCGGTTTCTGCATCTACAAAACGGACTAAACCCACATCGGGCATATCCGCTTCCCGCGCATCAAAGACCCGAATAGCAGCGAGGTCATGCTTTTTAGATGAAATCTTTATGGCATCCTCATATCCGGACGTCATAAAATCAGAAATAACAAAAGCTATACAGCGTTTCTTAATCATATTATTAAAATACCGCAGCGCCAAGTTGAGATCAGTCCCCTTTCCTTTGGGTTCCATATTTATCAATTCACGAATAATACGGAGGATATGCGTTTTTCCTTTTTTAGGAGGAATAAAAAGTTCAATTTTATCTGAAAACAAAATCATTCCAGCCTTATCATTATTCTCGATGGCTGAAAAAGCAAGTATCGCAGATAACTCGGTGATTAAATCTCGTTTAAACTGATTCTTTGTCCCGAAATTTCCCGAAGCGCTGATGTCTACCAAAAGCATCACTGTCAATTCTCTTTCCTCTTCAAAAATCTTTACATAAGGACTGTTAAAACGCGCGGTAACATTCCAGTCAATAGTGCGGATATCATCACCGGGAATATACTCTCTCACCTCACTAAAAGCCATCCCTCTGCCTTTAAAAGCAGAATGATATTCACCCGAGAAAACCTGAGAGGATAATCCTCTGGTTTTAATCTCGATTTTTCTGACTTTCTTTAATAGCTCGGAAGATTCCATTTACAAGCGATTTGCGTTTATGGTACCTCGACAATATTTAATACTTCCGTAATGACATCATCCGTCGTAATATTTTCCGCTTCTGCCTCGTAGGAGAGTCCAATTCTATGGCGTAAGACATCATGACTCACTGCACGAACATCTTCAGGAATAACATAGCCCCTGCGCTTTATAAATGCATAAGCTTTTGAAGCCAATGCCAGATTTATACTTGCCCGGGGAGATCCACCGTAACTGATCAGATTCTCCAGCTTACGCAAATTACTTTCCTTAGGATAACGTGTGGCAAAAACAATATCGAGGATATACTTTTCGATTTTCTCATCCATGTAGACCTGACGAACAGCATTTCTGGCCTTCACCACCGTTTCTTTATCGAGAATCGGATTAATTTTAGGAAAATCCTGAGCCAGATTCTGCCTTACGATCATTCGCTCTTCCTCCTTGGTGGGATAACCAATGACAACTTTTAACATAAAGCGGTCGAGCTGTGCTTCCGGAAGCGGGTATGTTCCCTCCTGTTCGATAGGATTTTGAGTAGCGAGTACAAGAAAAGGTTCATCCAGTTTAAACGTTTCGTCCCCAATCGTCACCTGACGTTCCTGCATGGCTTCTAGCAAGGCACTCTGTACTTTTGCCGGAGCCCTGTTGATTTCATCAGCAAGAATGAAATTTGCAAACAAAGGTCCTTTACGAACGGTGAACTGCTCCTGCTTTTGATTGTAAATCATGGTGCCCACCAAATCGGCAGGGAGCAAGTCGGGTGTAAATTGCAACCTGCTGAATTTAGCATGAATAGCCGAAGAAAGCGACTTGATAGCTAAGGTCTTCGCAAGACCGGGAACTCCTTCCAACAGCAAATGTCCGTTTGAAAGCAAGCCGATCAGTAACCTGTCGAGCATGTATTTTTGTCCAACTATTACCTTACCAAGTTCCAGATTCAGCAATTCAATAAAGGCTGATTCCTGCTGAATTTTCTCATTAATTTCACGAATGTCTATCATAATTTGAATGCTTGTTGAAACTGTGCAAGTATAAATGAATTAACGTGAAAAGAATCTGAATAGGGGTGTTACTTTTCGTTAAACTCTTGTTAATAATTATTGGGGGGAAAGGAATGTTGAAAGGGTTACGAAATACGAATTATTACGAATATACGAAATACGAAAACGCGAAAACGCGAAAAACCGAAAGTACGAATGGGCGAAAGTACGAAAGGGCGAAAGGGCGAAAGGGCGACAAAGGGCGAGTTAATTTCTATTGAATGCGGACGCGGGGATCGAGTTTGGCGTAGAGGATATCTACTAAAATATTGATGATGACAAAGAAAACAGAGACCATTAAAACGGCACCCATCACCACTGGAAAATCATAGTGTTCGAGTGCATCAACGGTGACTTTTCCTACTCCTTTCCATCCAAAAATGTACTCGATAAATACCGCACCTGCCAGTAAAGATCCCAACCAACCCGACAGGGCCGTCAATACCGGATTTAATGCATTCCGTAAAGCATGTTTCATGATTACGGCTAGCGATGAAAGTCCTTTTGCTTTTGCTGTTCGTACATAATCCAGAGAAAGTACTTCAAGCATGGAGGAACGGGTAAGTTGAACAATCACGGAAAGAGGTCGGATGCCTAATGTAAATGCAGGTAGTATAAGATTTTTCCATTGAATTTTTAAACCTTCAAAAGGATCTACAATGTATAAACTACCCGTCATTTCAAGCCCGGTATAATCATTCCAAACAAAGCCAAATAGCCAGGCGATGAGTATTCCGGCAAAAAACGAAGGCAAGGACATTCCCAACACACTAATAATCATTGAAATATGATCTGCCAGAGTTTGATAATGCAGCGCCGACCACACACCAATGAGAATACCTGTTACGGCTGCAAATAATAATGCGGCAAATGACAAGATCACTGTACCCGGAAGGGCATCTAATAAGATAGTCGTCACACGTTCCTGTGTCTGATAAGATCGCCGCAAAAAGGGCTGTTTTAGTACAAGAGCATATCGTCCAAAGGAACACAATGAATAAATAGTTCCGTATTTGTTTTCGTCAATAAAAATCCGGGAATCAGTGTTCTCTTTATTAAGCACAGAAATAAATGAAAGATCATTCACATATAATACAAACTGAGTAGTAATGGGGAGGTCACGGCCTAACTCCTTGTTAATAGCTTCCACGGAAGATATATCCGCTCTTTGACCAAGCATCATTCGGGCAGGATCACCGGGTAATACGGTAAAGAGAAAAAACACAACGCAGACCACTCCGGCTGTTACTAACAGTCCATAAAATATTTTATTGAGGAAAAGCTTTAGCACTCTTTAGAGGTTAAGTACCGTATGTTACTCAATTCCCTCATTTTATTTTTTAATGAACTGTTGATTTACCTCGTCAAAAGTCGGGAAGTCATTGTGATGCCACATCCCGAGGACCGTTCCACCTTTGATCAATACGAGTCCCGGGTTTGATCGTATGATCGTTTTCAAGGCTGTACCATCACAGAAATAATATGGGAACATATTCTGATGATCATGACGGAACTTATCCGTTTCTGATGGTATGGTCGCAGTCAACCCAAAAAACTCAATGTCTTTCTTTTGACAATTTGCTGCGAATTCATTGATCTTTGCCTGCACATCGGTATCCGATTTTGAAAGATCATAAGCAACCAGCATAAAAATATAATCCGGACGACTGAGAAAATCCGGAGCTAAATCATTATCCTCAGCATCACGAATCGCAAAATCATGGATAGGCGCTTTATCACCTTCCCGCACTACTTTATCTATTCTATCTACGAACTCATAAACCTCACTATTTCCGGAATATTTCGAAAGTGAATCCATCCCCACTTCATACTGGACACCTGACTTTTTATCCTTGTAGATAAAGACCATTACAACGCTATCGGTTACAGCTCCTTCAGGCAGCTTCATGCCCTCTGAAATATTATTTCCAATAGCATAGGGACGAAAATCTTTCACCGGAAGATGGGCATAACAATGCCAGGTGAACCAGGTAGTAAGTATTAAACCGGCAAAGGAAATTATACCTGCTGTGGCTGCGCTTCCAAGTGGTTTTATTGATTTTCTTTTCGCAAATATCAACAGAATAAACACCAGCAGGATAACATCTTTATAAAACGATTCCCAGGGTTTCAGCTTGAGGGCATCTCCAAAACAACCACAATCCTTCACCACATCAAAGTAGGCGGAATAAAAAGTCAAAAACGTAAAAAACAGGATCATTAACAACATTAGCCAACTGACCAGCACCATACGGTAGCCTACCAACAATGCCACACCCAAACCGACTTCAAAAATACAGATGATCATCGCCAAAAACAGCGAAGTACCTGAAAGGAAGGACATATTGAAGACCGTAAAATATTCGTCCAGTTTATAGGAGAAGCCTAAGGCATCATTGGCCTTAATTAAGCCGGAAATAATAAACAATACACCTACGAGGATTCTGGAAATGGTAACCAATGCTTTCATAATGAGGATAAATTATATGTTTTATTGATCTTTCAGTTTAATCAAAGCGAAGATAGCATAGTTGATAATGTCAGCATAGTTGGCATCTACCCCTTCGCTGATTAAGGTAGAGCCGCTGTTGTCTTCAATTTGTTTAATCCTTAATAATTTCATCAGGATAAGGTCGGTCATTGAACTTACCCGCATATCTCTCCAGGCCTCCCCATAATCATGATTTTTATCCATCATCAGGGATTTCACTTCATGGACCCTTTGCTCATAGTTTTTAAGTGCCTCATCGGGGTTAAGTTCCAGGGGAGCATCTGAATGCAATCCCAATTGAATCAACGCCATGACCGCATAATTCACGATTCCGATAAATTCATTGTCAATTCCATCAATTACTTTCTGCTTTCCTTTTTCCTCGATGCTCCTGATTCGCTGCGCTTTAATAAAGATCTGATCGGTGAGCGAACTGGGTCTTAGAATCCGCCATGCCGATCCATAGTCCTTCATCTTCTTTAGGTAGATATCTTTGCAGCGGGCGATGGCCTCGTCATATTGTGTAGAAGTCAGTGAAGACATGTGCAATGTTCGTATTAATTAGGTGAAAATAGTATGAGTTATAACCGGCATTCATTCCATCTCCATTCTCCGCGGACCTATTCTCTGAATTGCCGCGGGAAACTCCTGCAACTCCGGCAGCCGGTAGTCATGGGAATATTGAATGTGAGTCCGGAATCTTTCTATGATGGCGGCAAATTTATTGAAGAAAACAGCATCCTTGAAAAAGCAAGTGAATTAGTGTCTAATGGTGCGCAAATCATTGATATAGGGGGGGCTTCTTCCAGGCCGGGGGCTACAATCATACCCTTTGAGGAGGAAAGACAGCGACTTATTCCCGCCATTAAATTAGTTTCTGCCCATTTTCCTTCTGTTTTCATTTCTGCAGATACCTGGAGGGCCAGGCTGGCAGATGAAGCCATACATGCAGGAGCACATATTATAAATGACATATCAGGTGGTGAACTGGATAAGGAAATGTTTAATACAGTTGCCCGGCTGAAGGTTCCTTATATTCTGATGCATATGAAGGGCATTCCGGAAAACATGCAAAATGATCCGGTCTATCTGGACGTAATGGAGGAGCTGCTTTTCTATTTTCAAAAGAAAATCTATGCCTTACGACAAGCGGGTGTTCAAGATATTATTGCAGATCCCGGCTTTGGGTTTGGAAAAAGTGTGGCAGATAATTATCGCATCCTCGCCTATATCGAACTCTTACACCAATTGGATTGTCCTGTCCTGGCCGGATTCTCGCGTAAATCGATGATCAATAAAGTTCTTGGAACTTCACCGGAAACAGCATTAAACGGAACCAGCGTGTTAAATACTATAGCACTCATGAACGGTGTTCAAATCCTGAGAGTACATGATGCTAAGGAGGCACTGGAATGTATAAAAATAGTCGAAGCTTTCCAAGCTCAACAATCATGACCAAACCCTTATTTTCTAAAACAGGATATATAAAAGGAAGACAATGTCTGAAAGCATTATATCTTTCCAAGAAACACCCTTCTTTGAGGGATCCATTGCCCCCTGAAAGAAAAACCCGCTTTGACATTGGACATGAGATCGGAAAAAGAGCAAGGGCTTTGTTTCCCGGCGGAACCTTTGCCTCTTCAAAAAAAGTTAATGCGTATAAAGAAAGTCTGGAAATCACCCAACAGCTTCTACAACAAGGATGCCCGACACTTTATGAAGCAGCTTTTCTTCATGAACGGATAATCGTATACTGTGATATCCTAATAAAGGATGATCAGAAATGGAAAATTGCTGAAGTAAAAAGCAGCAATTATATTTCTGAAACCTATAAAGAAGATTTAGCGCTACAACATTTTGTAATTTCAGGCTCCGGAATTCCAGTTTCTTCAGCCGTCTTGATTACACTTAAATCTAAGGCAGCAGAAACTGATTTCTCAAGAGTCCCATCTGACATTTTTACAGAAACGAATCTCACCGACTATTGCAAGGAAGAAAAAAATCATATTCAGGAAGAATTTCAAAAAATGAAATGGATGCTCACCTCTTCCACTCCACCCACGATAGAAATGGGAGAACACTGTGACCAACCCTACCCCTGTGATTTCAAAAGTTTCTGTCGTTCAAAAAACGAGTATCCTGCAGGAGGACTCTTTCTAAACCTTTCCGGCAATGATTGAGAAAACAAACAGATCTACTCCATATCCATGAAGACATCATCGTACTACATATTCAGATTGCTTTTCATGTGGATGCTCTTTTTTCTGCTTGCACGTATTGGATTTATAGTGCTGCTTTTTTCTAAGGGGAATCATCCCGACCTTAGTGAATGGCCCTACACATTTGTTTATGGTCTGCGACTTGACCTTTCCACATGTGCCTATCTTCTAATATTGCCAACATTAATTTGGATGTCCTTTCTGCTCAGCGGTAAAGTATGGCTTCGACGATTTCTGCATATTCTTAACAACCTTCTACTCTTTATTGTCACTTTAATTATCATTGCCAACTATGCCGTTTATACTGCATGGGGAACACTCATCAACGCCAGAGCGCTCGATTTTCTCGAAGACACAGAAGGAATTGTTGCATCCTTAACTACATTGCAGCTTCTGACAAGAACAGGATTCACTCTGCTGTGGTTTTTCATATTTAATCGCATTTACTTGAAGTGGGTAGTTCGTAAAGAACCTGACAAGGCTCCAATAAAATCTGTAATTCCCACTTTATTGGCAGCATTAATTCTTCCCATCCTTTTACGGGGAGGAATTCAGGAAATCCCTATTAACGAAAGTTCTTCTTATTTCTCGGAAGTTTCATCTATCAATGATGCTGCTAATAATCCGGTGTGGAATCTGATGAATAATATCGCCAAGAGAGGCAAAAGCAACAAAAATCCATATACGTTTTACAGTGAAGAAGAGGCTGAAACTTTCTTCAGTTCTTTTTTCACTCCGGGAGATGATTCATTAATCATCATCGAAAGTACACGCCCGAATATAGTATTGATAGTACTGGAAAGCTGGACGGCTGATATTATTGAACCTTTGGGAGGAGAGAAAAATACTACTCCATTTTTCAGCAGTCTATGCGATTCAGGTATACTCTTTACCAACATCTACTCGAGTGGCAGAAGGACAGATCAGATGTTTCCTTCAGTGCTCAGTGGATTTCCTTCATTGCCCAACTATAGTATCTCCAGGTTCTCTGATAAAATCAGGAAATTACCAATGCTCAGCGAAGATCTCAGGAATGCCGGTTATCATACTTCTTTTTATTATGGTGGAGAACTGGGATTTGCAAATATGAAGAGTTATTTATTAGAGGGGAAGTTTCAGGAAATACATGGAAAGGAAGATTTTGAAAGTAACCAGATGAACAGCAAATGGGGTGCGCATGACCAATATGTATTCGAGAAAATGATAGGGGATTTTAAGAAAAGAAAAGAGCCCTTTTTCAGTATGGTACTAACATTAAGTACACATGAACCGTTTGAAGTCCCCGGAAAACAGTTGAATGATGGCAAAAGCGAGCCGGATAAATTTCGCAACTCCGCCTTTTATACTGACCAATGTCTGGAGAATTTCATTAATATGGCGAAAAAGGAATCATGGTACAACAATACGCTCTTCCTTTTTGTTGCAGATCACGGTCATATTCTGCCAAAACAACGCGACTATTATGATCCCGCTTGCTATCATATACCACTACTTTGGTATGGAAATGTCATAACGGACAGTTTAAGAGGGAGCAGAATTCCAATACAAGGAGGTCAGCATGAAATTGCCACCACTCTCTTGCAGCAACTGCAGTTACAGCATACCCATTATACCTTCAGCAGAGATTTATTGGGCCGGCATTCCACTTTAGCCAGTTATTTAAACTATGATAGGGGATTTGGCTGGCTGGAAGAAGATAACCGTTTTGTCTATTTATTCGGAGAAAAGCAATACATTAAGCAGTATTCGGTGCAGAAAGTTGAATCCGACAGTAGCCATTATCTGCATGGAAAAGTTTTTCTCCAAAAGCTCTATTCTACCTTTCTTAAGTTATAATCATTTGTAATTTTGAAGCGCATGGAAAACAGTAAAAATTTCAAGGAGTTATTGCCTCAAGTCAGATGCTTTGTTTTTGATGTGGATGGTGTTTTAACGGACGGAAGTCTGTTTATTCAAACAGATGGCAGCATGTTACGCAAAATGAATATTAAGGATGGCTATGCCTTACAACTAGCCGCAAGGAGTGGATATTTTATTTTTGTCATCAGCGGTAGTACTCCGGAGGGCGTTGCCAAGAGACTGGACGATTAGGTATAGATGAGGTTCATATAGGGATTGAGAACAAACTTTTACTGCTTGAAAACTTGCTTGTAAAACATAAAGTTAAATTCTCGGAAGTTCTTTATATGGGTGACGATATGCCGGATCTCCATGTGCTCCAACACTGCGAGGTTCGTACTTGTCCTGCTGATGCAGTGTACCAGATAAAATCTGCATGTCAATACACCTCTCCTTATAAGGGAGGAGAAGGTTGTGTCAGAGATGTCATCGAACAGGTACTTTCATTAAAAGGTGAGTGGAAATAATACCCTAAAATCAAATTTCACTTCCTATATGGCTGTACATATCTTCAAATTAATCCGGTGGCCCAACCTCATCATCATCGGGCTATTGCAATATCTACTTCGCTATTCTTTAATGGAGCCCATTCTGGAGACGGAAGGTCTTGGCTTGCTAATGACGGATTTTGAATTCGCGCTTCTATCGTTTTCGTGTATTTTAATTGCAGCGGGCGGATATGTAATCAATGATATTGAAGATGAAAAAATAGACAGGATCAATAAGCCGGATCAATTAATCGTTGGAAATCATATTACAAAGGACAGTGCCTTAAACTTATATTTGCTTTTAAGTTTCTTAGGGATTCTTTGCGGATTTTATCTCAGTTATATTAAGGGATATTCATATCTCGGCATCATCAACCTGATCATTTCAGGAATGCTATACTTCTACTCTACTTCATACAAGTGCATTCCTGTATTAGGAAACATCATCATTTCTTTACTTTCAGCGGCTGTAGTATTCATTGTAGTCATTCCGGAACCTTTTGTAAAAGAGCATCCCGGCATCATGTTAATCGTAGGCGCTTTTATGTTTTTCTCTTTTTTACTGACGTTGGTACGGGAAATCATTAAAGACATCGAGGATAGTGATGGTGACCGCAAGGCGGGCTGTGCTACTCTTGCAAATAAAATCGGGCAAACACCCGGTAAATGGATTGCCACATTAATCACTTTACTCGTTTTAATAGTTCTAATTAGTGCTCAAGTGCTTAGCCAACAGTGGGAAAGTTTCATTCCATTCATATACATTGTACTGTTTATTGATTTACCATTATTAAGAATAATTTATTTACTGATAAAAGCAGAGAATAAATCCGATTTTTCATTAGCCAGTTTTTGGCTTAAAATCACTATGTTTACAGGCACAATATCACTTGCTGTATTTAATTACAGTTTCAATTAGTTAAGACAATGAATCCACTTACAAAAAAGTTTGAAGGTACCCGAATAATCCTTGGGACAGCATCTCCAAGAAGAGAAGAATTATTTAGACAGCTCGGACTGACTTTCGAAATTATTAAGAAAGATTTTGATGAAACCTATCCCGAGCAATTCAGGAGAGAAGATATTTCTATGTTTTTAGCAAGAAAAAAAGCATTGGCTTATAAGGCCGATGTTGCAGATGGAGGTATTGTTATCACATCGGACACCATTGTAGCTGTTGACGAACTTATCTTAGGAAAACCAACTGACATCAAAGATGCTGAACGTATGTTGCGTTTACTATCAGGCAGGAAGCATTCTGTAGTTACAGGTGTTTGCATCATGTCATCCAAAAAATCAGAATCATTTTTTGTAAAAACCGATGTATCCTTTAAGACGTTAAAAGATAATGAAATTGAGTATTATCTGGAAAACTTCTCTCCGCTTGATAAGGCCGGTGCTTATGGCATTCAGGATTGGATTGGGATGATAGGTGTAGAATATATTCTCGGTTCTTTTTACAATGTAGTGGGTTTACCGACAAAGGAGCTATACGATAATCTGATGCGTTTCTAAAATGCAGAAAGCTTATCTCCAGATGCACATTGCTATTGTGCTTTGGGGATTTACAGCCATATTAGGAAAAGTCATTCTACTAGACGAGGGATTACTGGTTTGGTATAGAATGTTGCTGAGTACTATTGCCACGGGAATATTTTTATTTGCTACCTCAAAAATGCGGTTTCTCCCAAAAAAGCAAATTTTACAAATTGTCACAATCGGGTTATTAATAACGTTGCACTGGATCACCTTTTATGGAGCGATTAAAGCATCGAATGTATCCATTGCCATTTCCTGCTTTTCAAGTGTGGCATTGTTCACAGCCATCCTTGATCCACTGCTACATGGCAAAAGACCTAAGGTACCGGAAATACTCACCGGGTTAGCTGTCATCGTTGGCATCTATATTATATTTTCTGTGCAGCAATTTTATCTGAAAGGGATTCTACTATCCATTGCCAGTGCCTTCCTCGCCTCTTTGTTTACTATACTTAATAAAAGAATCAGTAATACTATACCTCCGGAAATCATTACATTTTATGAGCTGGGGACCGGATTTTTATTGCTCACCTTAATGCTTCCGGTTTGGTTTATCATCAACGAAAGTCAATTTGAATTACCCGGCTTTATGGACCTTATATATCTGCTATTATTGAGCGTGGTTTGTACCACTTTTGCCTTCACCATTTCGCTTTATGCGCTTCAGAAAATTGATGCTTTCACCATGAACCTGAGTGTGAACCTGGAACCACTGTACAGCATCATATTGGCCATACTTCTATTCAACGAACATCAATCGATGGGAATAGAATTTTATATCGGTAGCGGTATCATCTTGCTATCCGTCGCGACGCACGGATATTTTACCTTAAGAAGGACCCGACTTGCTCTTAAAAACACTACTCCTGCGAACTAATTCACTTTACGACCTTTTGCCACCTTTTCATTTACTCTTAACTTCTTTATACTCTTCATTTTAAAAAGAAGGATGGCCTGATCACTGCCGGGGCTTGCATACCAGGTTTGGCCGGCGTAACTCACTTTGCCCCTGCCATTCTCCCAATTCAAAGCCTGCAAAGAGTAAAATCCGTTCCTGCTTTTTATACTACTAAAGACCAGGTATTTTTCGGCTCCCTCTTCAAAAGAAACTGTCAGACTTTTTAAGTCCGGAACACTTTCCACGGCACCTTCAGTATTTGATTTTATTGTCACCTGATCAATGGTTTTACCACTTTCAATGATCAATTTCCCATCCTCGGTAGATTTTTGATTTTCATTTGCTTCTCCTTTTCGTAAAGCAACGGGATCGGATAGATAAAACTGGATTCCCTTTAATTCTTCAGGCGTTAATTTATACTGATCGCGAACCGCCTGAGTAAATGGTATTTTGGGTGAGCAAGCTGAAGCGAACAGGAGAATTCCTGCCGCACAGCACCATTTTAGCATTTGCATATGGATAGTGTTTTAAAAATGGCAGTCAAAGATTATTCCAAACTATAAAATGAAATTAATAATGACATAGAAAAGTGCCCCATTCTTATCAATCGATAAGAAAAACATAAAAAAGAGAGGTTGCATAAATCAATATGCAACCTCTCTTTAAAGGAATTATTACTAATGCTGGATAATCAAACGCTGCATTCCAAGATATTTACCATCCTGTTCAACCCGAACAATATAGGCTCCTTTTGCAAGATTAAGATTATTCACTTGAATTACATTTAATCCTGAAACGATTTGATCTTTTGTAAATCCTTGAGCCACTTTACCATCAATAGAGGTGATGTCTACTTTAACCGGTGAATTAGAAGTGGAATTAAATTGAATAGCAAAATTTCCGGTTGAAGGATTTGGAGACACGCTAATTGCCGAACTCAAAGCATTCTCTACGATGCCGGTAGTACCGAATCCTACTCTCAGCGAAATAGATATATCACTTTGGAATACGTAGTTGCTATAAATTTCTGAAATTCGAAGTCCCATTATGTAGGGTGCCGTTCTTTCCTGTGCTGCAGAAGGAGTCCAGGATAAAATGGCAGAGGCAGAACCAACACCATTCGTCACAGCTAATTGAGCCTGATTTGATGTTAATAAGAAAGGTTCCCCATTTCCAAGAATAGAAATCGCCTGAGCATCCATATCAAACACAGTTACGTTCAAACTAAAGGCAGTACCCGGAGTAATCGAATACACTTTGCCGTTGAATGGTGCTGTATTCGCAACAATCATTACTGTTGCAGGTGTATTTGGACTTGGTACAACAATAATCTGCATATCACGTGTAATCTCACCAATTTGCACTCCATTTCGATATTCCTTCACTCTAACTGAAACCTGGAAATTACCTAGTGTATTAGGAAGGAAGGTGATCTCACCTGTGATCGGATCCATATTAAAAGGAACCAGTGAATCTGACGGAGGCAAAGTATAACCTGCAACCGGAACACCATTACCGGAAAGAGGAACATCTAATGACCATGCGATTGAATCACCATCCGCATCAAATGGCAGGGGATTGTAATAGAAGGGAACACTATCCTGAGCTAAAACTATAGGGGGATTCAAAAACACAGGACTGGAATTGGAGGAATCGATTTGAATTATAGTGTAAAAATGATGGAACTCACCTCCAGGCTGTGTCATATTTAGAATTGCTGCATTTCTGCAACATTCTTCATAAGAAATATACCATTCACCCACAGAAGGAAAAGTAATAACGGTGTCATAAACATATTCTTCAACACCGGGAACAAGGACATTTATTATGGTATCATAAGAAACGGCCACTTGAAAATTTGCTCCTGATAATGAATCAACAAAATTAATACTTGATACCATTGCAATGGGAATACCTGTCATATCTCTGTAAGCCGTATACACAAGGTGATAATCCATTCCGCTTATGTGCTCGATGGTTATCTGTCCTCCCATCATATGAGAAGCCCTTGCGTTGGAAGATATTCCTATCCATAGCAAACAAATGAGTAATAATTTTTTCATGGTTTTAAGTTTAAGTGTATTCCAAAGTAACTCAAATAATTGAAACTAAGGCCAGAAAATATTCGATAAATCCAAGTAATTCATTAAAAACCACAGGAATTTCTTAATAAATGCTATTTACTCTTCTAAAATATACACTGTGTCTTACTAAACGTTATTTCAAATTCATGAATGGCAGGACTCCTAAAATGCTTTAAATATCTAACTTTACGAGTGAAATAATAATACAGGAACAATGCAGCAATGTATGAACTTAAGTATAATCCGATGGAGGGTCGCATTAGTTTTGGTGTTTTTCACATGTTATTCTCCGGCACAAATCAGCACTTTTCCCTACTTTCAAAACTTTGATTCAGGAATTGGTAACCGGACCGTTACCACCATTAACGGTACTGCATGGGAGTTAGGTGTACCAACTGTTGCCGGATCACCGGTTCCCTATAGTTTTCCAAATTGCTGGGGTACTGATCTTGATTCCGGGTATCGGGCGGGGTCAGTTTCCTATTTAACTTCTCCATGGTTCATTACCGGGTCAATGCAACATCCTTATTTTTCTTTTCTGCAATTCCGATACATGTCAGTTGGATTAGATGGGATGCATGTAGAATATACAGACAACGGGACACAATGGAATGTATTAGGAAGTACAGGTTCGCCCTGGAGTAGTAACTGGTATAACTCCACCTCCATTTTTGCAACAGGATTAGCCGGATTTACAGGTAATTCAAATGGATGGCTGAATTCCGGAATTCAACTTGATTTTTTAGGTGCAATAGACAGTATTCGATTTCGGTTTAAATTTAGTAGCAACACTTCTTTCGGGAGTGCGCAGCCCGGAATATTCCTAGACAATGTCACATTTAAAGATAGTTCCTCTATTTCTACCGATATAAGTTTAACAGGTATTTCTTCTCCCCTGACTACTGTAGCGGCCGGCATCTCTCAGCCAATTAAAATAATTCTGAGCAATGTTTCGTTCCAAAGCATCGACACCTTTTTCTGTGGATATATCCTCAACGGGATTCCATCCACCCCCACTCAGATAGTAAACACACTTGCACCGGGACAAACAGATACCATCACTGTAGGGAATATTACGTTGATTTCACCATTAAATACATTATGTACGTACATCAATGTTCCCGGCGATAACAATAATAGCAATGACACCAATTGTATAAATATAAATGCTCTTTCGTTGGTTCAATTGCCCTACTTTGAAAATTTTGATTCCGGTCCCGGAGCATGGACCCAGGTTTCAAATCCAAATACACTTTGGGAACACGGTACACCCAACTATCTCACCACTTCATCAGCGCACTCCGGTGTATATTGTTGGGATATCAATCTCAACACCGGTTACGGCCCAAGTGCTTTTTCTATTTTAAGTAGTCCGGTATTCGATCTTTCTACCGCGGGTTTGTGCAGATTAAGTTTCTGGAGAAATAATGATTCTGAAGCTTCCTGGGACGGGACAAGAATGGAATACACCATTAACAATGGAATCACATGGAATTTACTTGGCAGTGTGAGCGATCCCAATGCAACAAACTGGTATAATTTTGCAAGTATTAATTCGTCCGGACAACCTGCATGGGCAGGAACATCCAACGGTTGGGTAAAGAGCACTTACTTACTTCAACAGGTATTAGGGCAAAACAATGTTCAGTTTCGTTACATTTTTACGAGTGATGTTAGCGTGCAAACACAAGGTGTCAGCATTGATGATTTCAGCATCCAGGAGTTGCCGGATTTTGATGCAGAACTAATATATTCCTACACTAACAGTCCTTCTTTTCCAGCCGGCGGAATGAGCGACTCTATATTTTTTTTAATAAAAAACAACGGATCACAGATCATTAACACCTTCACCTATCAATACGCTGTCAACGGCATCATCAATACAAGCGCCTTGAATTTCGGTAATCTTTTACCCGGTGATTCTCTTCTTATTTCATTGCCCGGGTTCCTGGTCAATCCCCTTAATCAATCCATTTGCAGCAAAATCATTCTCCAAAATGATGCGGACACAAGTAATAATTTATTTTGTTTTCCTATATTGGGTTTACCCACCTACACACCCACCTTTGAAGATAATTTTGACAATGGAAATACGGGCTGGTATAGTGAAAACGCAGGAGTACCAGGAACTTCATGGGAATTTGGAGTTCCCGCATTTGGCGCAACATCGGGCACTTATTCTCCCCCCTATTGCTGGGATATTAATTTAACTTCAGGGTATGCTTCTTCAGCCAATTGCAGACTCAATTCTCCTATTTTCGATTTAAGTGCGGCGGTTCACCCCACGCTTAGCTTTTGGCAAAATCGAAATGCAGAAATGGGATGGGACGGATTAAAACTCGAGTATAGAAATATAGGTGATACACTTTGGCAGGTTATGGGAATTTTAAATGATACCAATGCCATCAATTGGTACAATGATGCACAATTAATTTCATCGCAAAGTCCGGGATGGACAGGCAGTTCTTCAGGCTGGACACCCTCCATTTATAATCTTGATGTTTTAAATCTCTCTAACCTCGTACAGTTTCGATTTGTCTTTAACTCAGATTTCTCGACCAATACAGATGGTGTGTCAATTGACAATTTTAAATTGACAACCATTTACAGCAATGATGCGGCATTGCTTACTATTATATCACCGGGATCTAATGCTATTCAAGGCACTTCTACACCTGTTGAAGTATTACTTAGAAACATGGGATCTTCAACTTTAACCAACTTAGACATTACTTATCGCCATAATAGTGGAATTCCGGTCACATTTAACTGGACCGGAAATCTTGCAACAGATTCCACTCAATTGGTTGCTCTTCCTCCAATTTTTCCTGTTGGTGGTCCGAATACTTTAGAAGTGTTTATTAATTGGTCCGGAGATTTATATCAAGGAAACGATACTGTACAAACGAGTTTCTTTGGAATTGTAACTGCGGGTCTCCCTTACAGTTATGACTTCGAAAGTGGATCGAACGGATGGGGTGCAAATACAGGACCGGGCAATACTAACTGGGAACTGGGAACACCCAATTTCGGACCTTTAAACACTACACACTCCGGAAATGCTTGCTGGGATATTAACCTCACTATGCCCTATTTTAATCTCGCGCAGGCAGTACTCACTTCTCCTATCTTTGATATCAACCCCTATAATATCATCACCATTCAGTTTTGGATAAATTATTCTGCCGAGAGCAATGCAGATGGAATGTTTGTAGAATATTCTACGAATGGGAATACCTGGCAGCGATTGGGATCAATAAACGATCCTTTGGGTACCAACTGGTACAATTCCAATTTATATCAAAGCAATGAGGGTTGGAGTGGGATTTCGAATGGTTGGCAATCGGTGAGTTATGAGTATACAAGTCCGTGGGGAAACAACTATTTGCAGTTGCGATTTAAATTTATCAGCGATTTTAACTTAGTTGATGCCGGGTTTTCATTGGATGATATTAACATTACAGGAGTAACCGGAGTTTCGGAAAACAGTAGTGAAGATCATATCACTATTTATCCAAACCCTGCCCATACATTTTCAAAAATCAATATTCAATCGAAGCAGCGCAGAAATTTTCAACTTCAATTATTAAATAGTGAAGGGCGAATTCTTAGCCACTTCAAAATTGGGGAAAACCCTTTTGAAATTGATACACGTTCTATACCGGAGGGGCTTTATTTGCTACGATTCACGGATGAAAATGCTAAACAAATTGTTAAACCATTGTTGATTATTCACCGGTGAATCAGGTTTTTCAAGGGGGAGGATGATTGAATTAATTCAGAATTCAGAATTCAGAATTCAGAATTCAGAATTTAGAATTTAGAATTTAGAATTTAGAATTTAGAGTTTAGAGTTTAGAGTTTAGAGTTTGGAATTTAGAGTTTGGAATTTGGAGTTTGGAGTTGGGAATTTAGAGTTTGGAGTTTGGAGTTTGGAATTTAGAGTTTGGGGTAAGAATTGTTAAGGACTGATTATTATTATGGGAAGAGGGGATTAAAGTTTGATTTTGGGTGGTATGGAAATGAAAAAAGCTTGTCAGGCGTTTTTCGATGAATGCATGTTAAATTTTTGAGAGTGTAATCGAGTGAATTACTTTATCAGGGTGCAGGAATGGACTTGATTTCGATAAAATTTTAGGTAAGGAGTACTTTTTGAAAGTAATTTCCCGTTACTTCAGTTCAAACCTTTTGAAAAACCACACATGATCCGCATCGACAAAAAAAGTGCATCGTTAATACTACTTTCAATTTTTAGCATAGGAATGCTGGTTACGCGAATACTCTTTACGGGGCAGATCACATTTCTCTTTCTTTTGTGGAATTTATTTCTTGCCTATATTCCTTTTGGCATAAGCACGTTAATGAAGTTAAAAGAAAGGGATATTGAACCTTTCCAATTTTGGTTGATTTTTCCATTTTGGATTCTATTTTTCCCAAATGCACCTTATATACTTACCGATCTTTTCCATTTAATGCCGAGAGGAAATACTCCGGAATGGTTCGATTTATTTCTATTGTTATCCTTTTCCATTACCGGATTATTGCTTGGACTTTTTTCTTTAAAACATATGCACCGGTTCGTCATCCGCTTTCATTCAAATGGCACAGGGTTACTTTTTGTTTTTTGTACATTGACACTAGGCAGTTTCGGGGTTTATTTAGGGAGATTCGAGCGTTTTAATAGTTGGGATATTATTCGATCGCCGCTGGAATTATTTCATGATATAGGTAGTCGTATTCTTTACCCAACCAATCATATTGGGACTTGGGGGATGACTATCGCTCTTAGTATATTATTAGGAATTTTATACTTATTGATAGGAGGATTAGAAAATAAAGGAGTTAAGAATTCAGAATTAAGAATTAAGAATTAAGAATTAAATTTTAGGAATTGGGAGTTTTGAGTTTGCAATTGGGAGTTTAGAATTGGGAGTTTGGAAGTGAGTTTTGACCTCCATTTATATGTCGGTCAATGAAGAATGAACTTTCCCGAGACATTTTTTAATACACATTAAAGAAGATGGTCAACTTAAAAGGGCATTAAAATGATAGAGAAAAATGTGCCCAGGGAGAGACTCGAACTCTCAAGGTAATTACACCAACGGCTTCTGAGACCGCAACGTTTACCAATTTCGCCACCTGGGCAGAAAAATTTTCAGTTTTCAACTCATAATCTGAAGTACCAAACAATAATTGATACTACTCAAAGTTGAAATTAATGTGCCCAGAACGAGATTCGAACTCGTACGCCTGTTGGCGCCACCCCCTCAAGATGGTGCGTCTACCAATTTCGCCACCTGGGCAGGGTTAATTAAATTCCTTAGAAGGGACCTTCTTTTAAGGGTTGCAAATATACTGCTTCAAAATAAATTATAAGGAGCAGATTTTAAATATATATATCTTAAAAAATCAGGGGCGGACAACCATTTTAACCGTCTTTGCTTCACCCTCTAATAGAAAGCGTACCATATACACTCCTGCATCTAACTGTAAATCAGATGATCTAATAGCAATATTCTGAACTCCGGCTGAAAGTTGTATAACCGAACTATTTACCAGATGTCCATCAACAGCGCAAATATCAATTTTAACGGCAGCAGGTTTTACCAGATTTATCATAGCAAAACATTCTCGCCGGAATTTGGATTGGGAAAAAGAACAGGATTTGTCTGAAGAGCAGATACAGGAGGTAAACCTACATTAACACGAAGACTATCCCTGTATCGGATGGAGGAAATGGCTTCCACTCCCAAAACTTCGGCCGTATTGATTTGCAGAACAGGAATTCGTTCGCCATTGGCGAGCCATTTATACTCACGAATCAATGGACGGGCAGTACTAAATCCTGTAGCTGTGCTATCCAGATAAACTGAATCCTGACCGGTCAAAGTGGACTTCACCCTAAGCGCATTAAAAGTTCCATAAGGTGTTGTCAGACTTCCCCATCCATCCACAAAATTTACACGTTTCTGATTTCCTTCCGCGTAAACTGTACCGGGGACACTTAATGAGTAATCACTATTACTTGAATCCTGGTCATTGAAATCTAATGGGAAATTATAAATAATATCCTTATTTCCGTATCCTAAAGGAACAGCGGTACCACCAATAGTTGCCCCAAAGCCCACTTGCTGAAACAACGAAGAATTTTCATAAAAAAAACTATAAACGTCAGATACCGGTAACTGAGCGGCGAGTGGATTATTAGAACCAAGAGCTGAGATGTTGGCTCTGTTAGTGTTTATACTAAGATTTACAAAGTAAATGGCAAGGAGGGTTGGCGTTGAACCCACTGTAACAAATGTATCGACATCCTGAGCTACAGGTAATAGACCCGAAAAATCCCATGTATAGTTGGCACCCGTTAAAGTGAGATCAACCGGAGTTAAAACAGAAGCTTCACTTACACGCAAAGTATCACCGGTATTCGGCATATCTGCATTAGTAATTGTAATTTGAGCAGTTGCTGTTCCGGAAAATGACGCAATAAGTAGAAGAGTAATGAGTTTTTTCATGGTTAGTTTTAGAGAAGACAAAGATATTTAAATCTAACAATGAAAATAAAAACGTTCCTACCCTACCTTCTTCCGGACCCACCGTTATTGACTATCAGGAATTTACACCCATTTTTTCTAACACCTCAGTTATGGCTTTGAAATTTGGAATATCTCCGGCACTTGCCAATACTTCAGCATAACAGATTGCTCCATTTTCGTCAATGATAAATGCGGATCGTTTTGCTGTTCCCTTCATGCCAAAAGCAAATACTTCATATTGCGAATCAAATGCAGCACACATCTCCTTGTTATAATCAGCGGCAAGCTTAAAATTCAATCCTTGTTCCTCTTTATATTTAGCAAGAACGTACAAGGAATCCGTTGAAAGTCCCACAACATCCACCTGGAGATCATTATATCGTGCTATATCATCACGCACCGCACAAAGTTCTTTTGTACAAACGCTGGTGAATGCGGCCGGAAAAAACAATAGCAATGTTCGTTTTCCGGCAATGGTTTCATTGGTAAAAGGTTGCTTCTCACTATCCATTATTGAGAATTCCGGTACTCGAGAGCCTATTTTCAACATAAAGATTTTGAATGTTTACGGGTATATATGTGTTTTAATAGCTTCTAAACATTCAAGATCAGAAATGGTTTTTACGTTATGGCTTTTTCATCCAGTTTTTCTCCTGGAAGCGGTACATAAGTTTACCCAATGCATAGCCCAATACAGCACCACCCAAAACATCACTGCTCCAATGTTCTCCTTTATAAACTCTGGATACTCAACTAGTGATGCCAGAGAATACAAGCCAATCACAAGGCCCTTTTTTTCTTTGTAGGCAGATGCGGTAACGGCAGCCCAGGAAAATGCGATAAATGTATGACCACTCGTAAATGAATAGTTTCCGGTAAAACCTTGAAGAGGCCCACTCCAGTTCCATGCATTTACGGGAATATTTTCATCAGGACGCTTGCGTTGAAAAAGGTATTTCGGCACTCTGCTGGCTGCAACAGAAATACCCAACGTTTTTATTTGAAGCAAGGCCATCCACTTCAAATCCTCTCTTTTCTTGCTTGCCCCTAAACCATAAAGAATTACTGCTGCAGCTCCGGGATATAAACCACTGCCAAAATTCGAGATGGAATAGTCTATCCATTCTTCATTGCTGCTACGAATTTGTTGTCGCCTGAAAAATCTTTCGACAGGTTCATCGAACATAAACCCGGCAGGAATGACAAGGAGTGATGCACCGATAAAGTTCCCATCTTCTCTGCCAGTTTTTCCGGGCGAAAGCAATAAATCGCGGGTGTCCGTGAAAAATGAATGGAGATACTTTTTATCAAGTAAACAGGAATCTGATTTTTGCGCAGATACGAAATTTGAAACGATTAAAAACATCATCAAACCACCTAAACGAAATTCCCGGAACCTACTTCGCATCAGAGACCATTTTTCTTTGCTTCATTCCAATAGACATCCATTTCTGCCAGATTCAGGTCCGCTAAAGACAATCCCTTCTCCCTCACTCTATCTTCCATAAAACGGAAACGATTAATGAATTTTTTATTGGTTCGTTCCAATGATTCTTCAGGGTTTATTCCCATTACCCGGGCATAATTGACAAGTGAAAACAATAAATCCCCGAATTCTGCCTGCATCCCTTGTACATTTCCAGATTCTGCTTCTGTATAAAATTCATTCATTTCTTCCTTCACTTTTTCCCATACCTGATGCTTTTCTTCCCAGTCGAACCCGGCAGCCCTTGCCTTTTCCTGAATTCTCATTGATTTTACAACAGCTGGAAGAGAAACAGGCACTCCTTCCAGTACAGAAGTTTTTCCTTCTTTCAACTTCAGTTTCTCCCAATTCCGGCTCACTTCTTCATCATCCCCCACCACTACATCACCATAAATATGTGGATGTCGGTGAATCAATTTTTCACATAAACTGTCAATAACATCCGCTATGTCATATTTTCCTGTTTCGGAAGCAATCTTTGCATAAAACACAATATGAAGTAAAATATCCCCTAGTTCCTTCTTGATTTCTGCATCATCCCCCTCTAAAATGGCATCACCCAATTCATAAACTTCTTCAATGGTAAGGTGCCTCAAACTTTGCATCGTTTGCTTTTTATCCCAGGGACATTTCTCACGCAATTCGTCCATTATTCCCAATAAACGCTCAAAGGCTTCCATTTTTCGCTTAACTTCTGTCATGTTCCAAAATTAAAAAAGAAAGCACCACTTCATTTTTTTACTTTTGCACTCCCAACCGAAATTAAAAATTGAAATATCTCCTGCCTGTCCTTTCTATACTCCTGCTATTTACGGCGGTATGCCCTGTAAATGGACAAACAGACAGTCTTTTTGTTTCCGGCAAAAGCAGTTTTAGTCTCAGCCTGCATACGGGATTCATTATTTCCCATCGTCCAGCTCTGGTTCATCTGCAAAAAAGACATCTTCGGATGGCTGAAGTTCAGTATTTAAAGAGTGCCAATGGGGACAAGACCTGGCACCGCATCTACAACTATCCTCTTTATGGACTGGGATACAGATACATAGACTTCGGAAACGACAAAGAGCTTGGTCGTGGGCATTCCCTCTACTCCCAACTACTTCTTCCATTAAGCAAACATCATCGGTATAGCGTCAACATGCGTTTTGGAATCGGTATTGGATATGTTGAGAAACCCTTCCATTACGAGACGAATTATAAAAACCTGGCAATTGGCACTAAACTCAACGGCACAGTATTGACCGGTTTTCAATTCAGGATGTTCACAAAGAAGAAAATTCATTTGTTCGGTGGAATAGACTTCTTCCATTTCTCCAATGGCGCCTTCAAATTACCCAATTTGGGTTTAAATCTCGCCACAATAAATTTGGGAGCCACTTATTTCACCGGTGATCCGATTGTGTCTAAAATTCCGGCGAAGGAAAAATTAAAAAGAAAACATGAATTCAATACTGCTATTGCCATTGGATTCAAAGAAAGATATCCCCCCGAAGGCCCCAACTTCATGGTAAACATTATCAATCTTCAATATCATCTTCCCTGGGGACAAAAGGGTCTCTTTGGAGCCGGTTCTGAAATGATCATTGACCAATCATTGAGAGGGCGATTGGAAGAAGATTCTATTCAGAGCAGTTATTTGGAAGGCTCTACCCGAATTGGGGTGTTTGGTTCTTGCGGACTTCAACTTGGAAAATGGGATGCGGTATTGCAGCCAGGAGTTTACTTATACAGCAAATTAAGTGAAGATGGATTTATTTATAACAGGTTATTGCTAAAGTATAGATTCCATCAGCATTTTTATGCTAGTCTGGGGTTGAAGAGTCACTTTGCGAAAGCAGATTATTTCGAGTGGGGAATTGGGGTTAGAATTTAATTCAGAATTCAGAATTCAGAATTCAGAATTAAGAATTAAGGGCGAAGCATTAAGAATTAAATGCGAGGAATTAAGAGTTAAGATTTTGGGAGTCAGAATTAGAGATTGGGAAACCGGGAGCAGGGAGCAGGGAGCAGGAAGCAGGAATTAAATTGAAGTTAGAAATTATTGTATCTTGAATAAATGATGAATACTAAAATGAAACTGCCAATACTATTATTCACTATTGTTCTGTTTTTTACGGGATGCAGTGATATATGTGAGTGTTTTCATGGTACGGGAGATGTGGTGAGTGAGGAGCGGAATTTACCATTGATTCAGGGAGTATATCTGACGAGCAATGTGGACCTCATTGTACATGTGGATTCAGTGCGAAGGATGAGAGTGACTGCCGGTGAAAATTTAGTAGAAGGTATTGAAACAAAAGTGGAATCCGGTATACTCCAAATCAGGAATACCAATAAATGCAACTGGGTACGTAAACTTGATCCGAAATTAGAGGTTGAGATATGGACCGATCAGCTGGAGAGTATTTTTATTGAAGATGGCAATGGCGATGTGACGTTTACTGACACTTTAAAAGGAAAAATATTTAGAATGGATATCTTCAACGGACTTGGAAATTATCATACAAAAACTAATTCTGAAATTATCACTCTGGCTATTCACAACGGTCCTGCTGATATTGTTTCTGAGGGGACGTCAGACAATTTATACATGTATCATGTTGGGTATGGAAAAATGAATTGTCTATTACTGGAATCTAAAAATGTATATATTAACAATCGTGGTACGAATGATATTTACACCAATGCGCTGAACATTCTGGATGCAAAAATTGAATATATCGGCAATATCTATTACAAGGGAAACCCTGGAACAATTACCCAACAGATCACGGGTACAGGAAAAATAATTAAATTATAAGACGTGTTTGTACTACAGCAAATATCATTTGAATTCGGATCGAGAACATTATTCAGCGAATTAAACTGGCATATCCGGCCACAGGAAAAAATAGGATTGATTGGAGCAAATGGAACAGGAAAATCCACTTTACTCCGAATCATCAGCGGAGAATATAGTCCCGGAAGCGGGAACATTTCAAAACGCAACGACCTTGTACTTGGTTTTTTAAATCAGGATTTATTGAGTTACTTATCGGATAAATCTATTCTAGATGTAGCCATGGAAGCATTTGAAAAGGCCAACAATCTGCATGAAGAAATAGAGATAATACTTCACAAACTGGAAACGGATCATAGCGATCAGATTTTGGATAAACTCCATCGGTTACAAAGTGAATACGAAGCCCTTGACGGATACCAATTGCAGTCAAAAGCGGAATCTATTCTGGAAGGACTTGGTTTCAATACAGCCGATTTATCCCGACCTTTAAAAGAATTTTCAGGAGGATGGAGAATGCGTGTGATGCTTGCAAAAACTTTATTGCAAAATCCCCATTTGCTCTTGCTGGATGAGCCGACCAATCACCTTGATCTTCCTTCCATACAATGGCTGGAAAGTTATTTACACGACTATGAAGGTGCAGTGGTCATTGTATCACATGACCGGTATTTTCTGGATAAAATTGTGACGAAGATTGGGGAACTTGAAAACGAGAAGCTCACTTTATACACTGGTAACTACTCGGACTATCTCATCGAAAAAGAAGAGCGACAAGTTTTGCAACAAAATGCTTTTAAAAATCAGGAAAAATATATCAAAGAACAGGAACGTTTTATCGAGCGATTCAGGGCCAAAGCTTCAAAAGCAAGTGCAGTACAATCCCGTGTGAAAGCTCTTGAAAAGTTAGATCGTGTGGATGCTGTTGAAGGTCCTTCCGCTGCCATAAAAATAAAATTTGCCGTAGACCGGCAACCGGGACGCATCATCAGTAAATTGCATATTGATCGAAAGGCTTATGGTGAAGTGGAGTTAATGAAAAATACCGAAGCTGAAATATCGAGAGGAGATAAAATTGCCTTTATTGGAGCTAATGGAAAAGGGAAATCTACTTTACTGAGAATGATTGATGGCACGGAAATTTTTGAAGGGAAAGCGGAACCCACGCATAACGTCATTCCGGCTTTCTACGCACAGCATCAGTTAGAAAGTCTGAACAAGGAAAATGATGCCCTCGACGAGTTGCGATCAACGGCACCCGACGAAACCGACACCTATCTGCGTTCATTACTTGGGGCCTTCTTGCTGAAAGGAGATGATGTTTTCAAGAAAATAAAAGTCCTCTCCGGTGGTGAAAGGGCGCGTGTTGCATTGGCAAAAACCATTCTGGCCAGAGCAAACTTTCTCCTCCTGGATGAACCGACCAACCACTTAGACATTCAAAGTGTAAATGTACTTGTTGAAGTACTAAACAAATATGAAGGCACCTACATTGTTGTATCTCATGACCGGTATTTTCTATCCCGGATCGCCAACAAAATCTGGTACATTGAAAACAAAGAGTTAAAAGAATATCCGGGAACATATAACGAATTTGAAACATGGCAGAAGGAACAGAAACAACAAAAATCGCAGCCGGTGAAAGTGGTAGCTGCTCCGGTAGTTGCAAAAAAAGAAACGAAAAACAATACGGCTGACAAAGACAAAAAGAAAGAAAAAACAAAACTTGAGCAACTGGTAAAAAAATGGGATGCCGAAGTTGCGGTATTTCGAACGGAACACGAAAAACTGAGTCTGGAATTAAGCAAGCCTGAAGTCTATCAAAATGGACAATTGTACAAGAAGTTTCAAGAGGAATATGAGAAATGCAGCAGAGCATTAAAGCATGCGGAAAATGAGTGGGAAGCACATTATTTAAAACTCATTGAGATGAATGATTAGAAAATTCTTTCTTCTGGTTTTAGGGCTGATACCCTTCCCGGGAATCTGTCAGGATGATGCCGATTATTTTAATCCGCGACGTATCCGTTATGAAGATTATATTTATCACCCTGATATCCGCACTGCATTTTTTGAAAGGAACGGACAGGAGTTAAGTGACCCCATCTTGCTGTTGGGCAGTAGTGATCAGCTGCGACTCCATTTTGATTTACTCAGTAATGACATTATAGATTACAGTTACAGGATTCAACATTGTGATCCGGATTGGCGGCCTTCCCTATTGAGCGAAAATGATTATCTCGAAGGCTTTTATACAGATCATATTGCGGACTATAAGCACTCTTTAAATACGCTAACCGATTACTGGCACTATCAGCTCGATTTTCCCAATGCACAAATGAAACCGACAATATCCGGTAATTTTTTGCTCATCGTTTACGACTCTACTGATCCGGACTCTATAATTATTTCAAAAAGATTTTATGTTGTTGAACAGCGCGTAGAGATTCAACCCAATATACATAGAGCCACCATAATTGAACAAAGAAACTCGCACCAGGAAGCAGATTTAAAAGTTTCCCTTAGAGGGTTAGCGGTGACCAGCCCCTACTCCGACATTAAACTGGTTCTCCTTCAAAATGGAAATCCAAATAGCAGGATAAGCAATCTCAAACCCAATTTCGCCACCAACGAACTACTCGAATACAATTATGAAGAAGGAAATGTATTTGAAGGAGGAAGTGAATTCAGAAATTTTGATATCAGAACCACACGATTTCTAACGCAGTTTATTGAAAAGTATACGGATGACAGCATTGGACGTGGTCTTACTGCTGTACTCAAGAAAGACATTTCTTTAGCCAGTCAACGTTACAGTTCAAATGATGACATCAATGGTAAATTCCTGAATAAAATTTATGAAAGCAGGGATGCGAAATTAGAAGGAGATTATATCCAAGTCTTATTCAGGTTAAAGGCGGATGAGGCTTATACTTCAGGGGCTGTGTATGTAGAGGGACAATTTACGGATTGGCGAAGAGATATGCCTTATCGGATGGACTATCAGCCGGACAGCGGATATTATTATAAAACACTCTCTGTAAAGCAAGGTTATTATAATTACCGCTACAGCATAGAAGGCAAAAACAAGGATAACAGTGTTTTAGAGACGGAAGGAAGTCATTATGAAACTCGTAATGAATACGATATCTTTGTTTATTGGAATGAAACCGGCGTCCGGTATTCCCGTCTGATCGGTTATTTAAAAGCCTTTTCGGGAGGATTTTAAATTACTCCATCTAAATTAGTTCCTTTACCATCTCTATCAGTTAGTTGGTCAAAATCTGTTGTTAAATTCAAGTGATGTCTATATTTTTGGAGGACACATAACAAACATGGCAATTTTTACCGAAGTAACAGCAGGAATCAGGGTAAGTGTGGAGACATTTTATCAGCCCACTCATAGTAACCCGGCGCAATCACATTATGTATTTGCTTATCGGATCACGATCAAAAACGATAGTGAGCAGGCCATTCGGTTAAAAAGAAGGCATTGGTATATCGTTGATTCCGATAACACCCGTCGGGAGGTTGAAGGAGAAGGAGTTGTGGGAGAACAACCGTATATTGCCCCGGGCGAAACCTATCGCTACGTTTCCGGATGCAATCTGAACACGGAATTAGGAAAAATGTTCGGCACCTATTTGATGGAGCGCCAATATGATAAAAAGCTTTTTTTTGTTAAAATACCTGAATTCAAGATGGTAGTTCCCTCTAAATTGAATTGATTTTTATATTCAGTTTGAAAAGTAAAATTTTGAAAATCACATCAGCCTTAACGTGTATTTGAACTGTAACTCCTAACAATAGCCGCTCTTCACATCACTAATTAATTAAAAGTCAGCTACTAAACCTTCTTAGCCATTCGGAACATACAATACCTGTGGCGACAGCGACATTCAGTGATTCCGCTTTTTCATTGAGACCACTTTTTGATGGGATTAGAATTGATTTTGTTATAAATGGATTGAGTGCGGGCTCAACACCACGACTTTCATTACCCATTACCACAAAAGCATCCTTCTTCAGATCGGCTGAAAACAAATTATCTCCTTGAAGATGAGAGGAGTATACTGCCAATTTAGCTGATTGCGCATTATCTGCAAGAAGTTTTTCAAGCGAAATATAAACAGGTACCACACGAAATAAGCTTCCCATGGAGGATTGAACTACTTTGGGGTTATAACAATCCACCGTATCGAACGAGCAGAATACTCCATCCACACCAAACCAATCCGCGATACGAATAATGGTACCTAAATTTCCAGGGTCACGTATCTGATCCAGGAGTAAGTAAAATCCTGAGGAAGGAATTGAATGTTCCTCATTGACTAATTTCATTTCAGCCACTGCCAAAACTTTATTCGGCTGCTGCTGACCGGAAATCTGATTCAATTCAGTGTCCGAAACTCTTACTACTTCTATGGCAGATAGTTCGAAAGGTGCCTCCCATTCGTCTGTAGCATAGAGTTCATTTACTTTCCAGGACTTATTTCGCAGCAGTTCCATCACCAACTTAGGGCCTTCTACCGGAAAGAGTCCAAGTTCATCTCTCCTCTTCTTCAACTGCAGTGAGCGCAGATGTTTAATAACTGCTTTTGAAATCATATCAGGTTATAAGGTTCTGATCCGTACATTTACACCCGCCGTGCTATGAGGAACGGGAAACTATCTTATATTTTATATTCAGCACTATTGCCGGCATTTTTAATGCTTGCCGGTGCCTGCAATGTTACCCGATCCATTCCGGAGGGGCAGCACTTGCTGGACAAAAATATTATTAAATCTGACCGAACAGAATTTAATGAGAACGTCAATTCGATTATTAAGCAAAAACCGAACAGAAAGATTCTGGGTATATTCAGGTTTCACCTTGGTGTGTACAATCTCTCGCAAATCGGTAAGGAGACAAAATTTAAAAAATGGCTGAAAACGGCGATTGGTGAGCAGCCCGTTTTATTGGATACCGGGCTCACTTTTAAATCCACACAGCAGATTTCCATTTTCTTTCAGAACAATGGTTACTTCAATGCTGATATAAATGACACCACTATTTACAAAAAGAAAAAGGCAAAAGTCATATACACATTAAAATCCGGCAAGCCCTATAAAATCAGAAACATCAGTTACAATATTTCAGATACTGAAATTCGCGACTTCATATTCAGAGACAGTACAGAATTTCAAATTAAATCCGGAGACATTTATTCGGTGTCCTTATTGCAAAGTGAAAGGGAAAGAATTTCGATTTCATTGCGGAACAACGGATACTACAACTTTAATCCCCAATACATCACTTATCAGATAGATTCGTCTCTGAAATCCCAACAGGTAGATGTCTGGTTGTATTTAACGAATCCGAAAGTCAGCAACAGAGATATTATTACGGCACCTGATTCATTTATCGTACACAAGAAAAATTACTTTAAAGAAGTTTATATTGAAGTAGACTATGATCCCATTTCTGCCAATGACACTATTGCGAAGGATACAACTGAATTCGAAAAATTAAAATTTATTTCAAGAGGAAAACTCGAACTTCGCCACAAGGCTAAACATTTAGCCGAACATATTTTCATTCGAAAGGATTCCATATTTGCTCAATCGGATATAGATTTAACTTACAAACGACTTTCTGATCTTGGGATTTTTAAATTTGTCAATATCAGGATAGAACCGGAATATCCCGGACCTGAGGATACCAATAATCCTTTGCGTTGCTATATCTTGCTTTCTCCCCAACCCCGACAAGAGTATAAAATCGAATTTGATGGAACCAATAACGGAGGTAACTTCGGAATTCTCGGAAACCTATCCTATCGAAACAAGAATATTTTCAAGGGAGCAGAGAGTTTCAATTTCAGAATAAAGGCAGGACTTGAGCTACAGCAAAATTTTGGAGACACTACCTATGAAAGCACCCGACAGCTCGCCTTATTCAATGCTTATGAAGTAGGACCTGAAATCTCGCTGAATTTCCCCAGAGGATTATGGCCATTTCATTTTGATAAATTGAAGATAGTCAGCAACCCTATCACTTCTATAAATGCCGGTTTTAATACTCAAAACCGTCCGGAATATTTCAGACAACTTTTCAATCTCTCCTACTCTTACAGTATTAAAACCACTAAATACAATCGTATTTTTTTCTATCCTGCAGATTTAAACTATCTTAAAGTAAAATTAGATCCTGCTTTCACTCAACAATTAAATGAACTAGGAGACCCTAATATCATATTAGGTTATGTGGATCATTTCATTTCTACGGGACGACTCAGTTATATTTTCAACAATCAGGATTTAAAAATAAAGCGAAAATATTTCTTCTTTCGTGCCAATCTTGAATTTGCCGGAAACAGTATTTATCTGGCAAAAAAAATAAACAATGAAAGTATTTCCAAATCATCCCCTGCCACCTTTTTAAATGTCCGGTTTGCTCAATACATAAGACCTGATTTTGATATTCGATTATATAGTCCAATCAGTATTTCCAATGCACTGGCTGTATTTAGAATTGCTGTTGGATTGGGTGTCTCGTACGGAAACTCCTTACAATTACCCTTTGAAAAAAGTTTTTTTGCCGGAGGCCCGAACGATATTCGCGCATGGCGCACCCGACAACTTGGACCCGGAACCAACGACAAAGAAGACTTTTTTGAGCGATTTGGAGATTTGAAATTAACCGGCAACTTTGAATATCGTTTTGATATTTACAGAAAGCTCAAAGGGGCAGCATTTCTTGATGCCGGAAACATATGGATCATCAATAAAATCTCCACGAGTGAAGATGGGAAATTTAAATTCGACACCTTCGCTGATCAAATTGCATTAGGCTCAGGTTTAGGTATCCGTTTTGACTTTACTTTTTTTATACTAAGGATGGATGGAGCAATTAAAATAAAAGACCCTGCATTAGCACAATGTGAACGATGGGTCTTGGATGCAAATGAATTGAGTGATATAACTTTTAACTTTGGCATTGGTTATCCATTCTAAGCTATGTTGCCATTTTTTTTCGGTAACACATCTGTTCTAAACATCAATTTCCAACGAAAATCAAGGAATTTAAGCCGAACGCAGGTGTCACTAGAATTTTTCATTCCTTACTTTGATTAAATACGGAGACTTTTATTCTTTTCTTACAAATCACATTTGGTTTCAACTGTTCATCAGCTCATCTCTACAAAAACCAGTATGGGAACAAAAGAAATAAAAAGTTGTTAATATTATTGTTTTTCAATACATTACATAAATTAATACACCTGTCAATCGTAGCTGATCAGGCAAATAAAATATGCAAGAAATGCAATTCCTATTTTGTCAATATTTCAAAGTCTGAAAACTGTTAAAAAAACATAAAAACTTACATGTCGCCATTAACTATTAACAAACCAGTACCGGAGGGCAAACGTATAGAATAGTCAACCTGTTCAAAATACGAAAATATGCACCCTTTGCTTCGAAAAATAATATATCCAAAATTCAGTGAACCCATTCAGGAAATTGAAAACAGGAGGCTATCCACGTTGCACCGGGTCATTCTGGCCTCTATCCTTATTTCGATTGTATTTATAGTTCTGCAAGCTATCAATGGGCTGAATGAAATAGTGTACAATAATTTACCAATAACAGCTACATACATATTCTGTTTGTATTTATTCAACACCGGACAATACAATACTTCACGAAATGTTTTTTTGATCTCTATCAACGCATTTGTTTATCTATCAAATCTTAGAGCCGGAAATGATTCAGGTATATTTTTGTTTTTCTTTCCTATTGCTGCCGGAACATTTTTTCTATTCACTGAAAAAGAAAAGCACTTATTAATTGCGGTGGCAGCTCTACCTGTTGTACTTTTCCTTTCTTCCTTGACCTTTCATACTACTATCATCTCTTCACTACCAATACCTGAACATTTAATTAAGCGTAACTACATTTTTTGTGCTGCAATTAGTATCACTATCACCTTATACTGTATTTACTATTACCTGAAACTATATCACAACTCCACGCTACTTATAAAAAGTCAGAAAGCAAGTCTAAAGTCACTTATTGAAAACATAGGTGATCCCATTTGTCAATTTGACCTCGATTTCAATGTAAGACAGTATAATGAATCATTTTCAGCATTCATGTTAACTATATTTAATGTTGACATAAAACTACACCCTTCTTTAACCAACATATCCAGGGAGAATACTTCGACAAACCAAAAATCAAGAGGTGTGGAAAAATCATTTCAAAGATGCTTTTAACGGATCAATCATGTCTACTGAAACCCAATTTACCGATAATGGAAGAACACTTTATTTTGAACTAAAGATAAATCCGGTCAAAGTAAACTCAATTATTTGCGGAGCTGTAATGACCTTAAAAGACATTACTTCAAGGGTTAATAATGAACTCTTATTAAAAAGAAATCTTGAAGAAAAGCAAAAATTATCTACTGTAGCAAACACAATTAAACATAGTATATTAATTACAGACAATGAATTCAAAGTAACCTGGACAAACCCCTTTTTCAAAGAAATAACCAAATTCACGGCAGGTGAAATAATGAAACAACCCGTTTTAAACTCACTTTGCGGTCCACTAACAGATACAACAGGCGTTAATGACTTATTAAAAGATCTCGCATCGGGGCGATCCTCAACCATTGAAACCATTTTATACAAAAAGAACAAGGAACCGTTCTGGAGTTATATCAGTTCATCGCCGGTTTATGACGATAACAATTGCATTACCGGACATATATTTATTGCCCTTGATATTACAGACAGGAAAAGGTCTGAAGAGTAACTTCAACTTCTCCTTACCCATGCTCAGAAACTTAATAAAGAACTAACTGACCGGGACACAGAACTTCAAGCATCCATTCGCAAACTAAATAAGCAAAGCTGGGAAATCCAAATATCAAAGCAGCATCTCCAAAAAAAGAAATCAGAACTTGAAGAAAGCAATAAGGAATTAAACATAAAAGCAAGAAAGCTGGAGCAAAACAATTCAGCCATCGTGTTACAAAACAAAGAACTGGAAGAAGCGAGAAAAGCCATAAGTCAAAAGGCGGAATTATTGGAGCAGGTTAGTAAATACAAGTCTGAGTTTCTTGCCAACATGAGCCATGAATTACGAACGCCATTAAATAGCATCATCATACTTTCACGATTATTGGCAGAAAACAAAGATTCTAATTTGAATCGTAAGCAGATTGAATTTGCTCATGTTGTTCATAAATCAGGAACTGATCTCTTAAATCTCATCAATGACATTCTTGATTTATCAAAAATTGAAGCCGGGAAAATTGAAATCGAAAAGGCCGAGTTTGAAATAAGTCCGTTCTGTAAAGATATCTGGAATAGCATACAGCCCACTGCTAAAAGTAAGAATATTCATTTCAGTTTGCAAAACAACATCACATCCACACCCACCATTTTTACGGATGAAATGCGTTTATCACAAATATTAAAAAACCTTTTATCTAATGCCATTAAATTTACCTCATCGGAGGGAAATGTAAGTTTAACAATCTCAGAACAAGAGTCTGGCCTCATCAGATTTGAAGTAAAAGACGATGGCATTGGTATCCCTGAAGATAAACAAAAACTAATTTTTGAATCATTCAAGCAAGTGGATGGCAGTATCAGCCGGAGGTTTGGAGGAACCGGATTGGGTCTGAGTATCTCCAAAGAACTTACACATCTGCTTTCCGGAAAAATTGCCGTTATCAGTAAGGAAGGAGAAGGTAGTACATTTATTGTAGAAATTCCTATAGGACAAACTAATACAAAACAGGGTCCTACCAATGAACGTCGACTGTTAATTATAGAAGATGACGAAACCTTTGCCAAAATCCTTGAAAAAATGGCACTAAGAGAAGGATTCAAGACTGAAATTTGCCATAGAGGTGACACCGGATACCTTCGTATAAAAGAGAGTAAGCCGGATGCAGTATTGCTGGACATGAACCTTCCCGGAATAAATGGCTGGAACCTTATAAAAAGAATCAGGTCGGAAAAGAGATATAGCTCAAATCCCTATACATGTAGTCAGCAGTGCAAAAGCATCTGATAGTCCAACCGTCCTTCCATTTGTATCCTGGTTTGAAAAGCCGGCATCTACTTCTCAACTTACGAGTATATTTAGAAATCTGAAAAACACTATAGGCAATAACCATAAGGTTTTGGTCATTGAAGACTCTCCTGAGCAAAGTATGGTCGTAAAACAAATGCTTAAAAGACAAGGCATAACCTGCGAGATAGCGGAAACGGGCATGGATGGCATATCCAAACTTATTCATGAATCCTTTGATTGCATAATACTCGACTTAAACCTTCCCGATTCAGATGGCATGGCACTCTTAAAGCAGTTTAAAGAAGCACCTGAATTTTCAGCTATTCCTGTTATTGTATACAGCTCCAGAGAACTAAATGACAAGGAAAAATTATTCCTAAAAGATTACGCCAGTTCATATATCAATAAGAACACCGATCATATTGAATCCTTGCTGGAAGAAACCACCCTCTTCCTTCAATCTGTACAGGAACAAAAAAACAGAAGTCAATTTTTCGGAAAACTCCCTGACAAAAAGAAAATTCTTAACGGAAAAAAAGTATTGGTAGTCGATGATGATGCGAGAAACATCTATGCATTATCCTCTATGCTTGAATTATATGGCATGGAAATACATACCGAAAATGATGGTGCATCTGCAGTGAAATACCTCAAAAACAACCCTAACACGGACCTGGTTCTCATGGACATCATGATGCCGGGAATGAATGGTTATGAAGCAACGAAAAGCATCCGTAGAATAGAGCACTTATCCGGCATTCCGATAATAGCTGTAACAGCCAAGGCAATGAAAGGAGATCGTGAGCATAGTTTATCCTGTGGCATGGATGAACATATCACGAAACCTATCGAAGGAAATTCACTCATCACTATCATCAGCAATTTTTTCCAATGAACCACTCCTTCGAAACACGCAGTCCGAACAATGAAATTCAAGAGTTTACCAGTAAATTCTACGGATTTCAACTAGAAGCCTATCATTCGCTTTACTTTGAACGAAGGCTTGATCGCTTCAAAGCAAGAAATGGAATTACTAAAACTCAAGAACTGATTGACCTGATTTTAAATAATCCCAGCATCGCATCCATTTTCAAGAACGAATTTCACATTAGCTATACAAAGCTTTTCCGTGAACCGACTTTCTTTATTCCCCTTCTCCAATTTATAAAGCAAAAATTGAAAACGAGGGAACGATAAGAATATGGCATGCAGGCTGTGCGCAAGGACATGAAGCGTATTCATTAGCGATACTTTTGGAAGAACACAATCTCCTGGAAAAATGTAAAATCTACGCCACTGATGTAAACACTTCTGCATTAAGATCCGCTGCGAAAGGAATAATCGATATCGGGGAAGTAAAATGTGGCGTAAAAGACTATATGCTTGCAGGTGGACAAGGACATATAATTCATCATTTTCACCTCAATGATAATAATGCCATCTTAAAAGAACGTATCCTTTCTAAAATCAAATTCGCACAACATGAACTGGGTCGAAATCCCCCTTTTCAAAAATTCGACTTAATTATTTGTCGAAATGTCCTGATATATTACAAGCAATCTTACCAAATTTTTTTGCTTAAAACATTACTTGACTCCCTTCATCCAACCGGTTATCTGGGACTATCAAATTGTGAATCACCGGGGCAATTCGAAAAGGAATATGGGTTAAAAAAGACAGATATCTCACACAATATTTATCAGTTCTGATGTGCCATTCCTAGCGAAATAACTAACAAAACAAACGTTATTACGTAAAAACAATTCCAAAGCAAATTATTAAATGAAGCATAAAATACTTTTAGTGGATGATCGACCGGAGAATTTATATTCCCTGGAAAGTATGCTCATGGAAGACGACCGGATAATTTTCAAGGCGAATTCAGGTGATGAAGCGCTAAAAATTGCATTCCAGGAAGATCTATCATTAATACTATTGGATGTACAGATGCCGGAAATGGACGGCTTTGAGGTGGCCAATATGCTGAAGTCAACCAAACGTACTAAAAAGATTCCTATCGTATTTGTTACGGCTATCAGCAAGGAGAAGAAATACATGCTACAGGGATTAGATGAAGGCGCCATGGACTACTTGTTTAAACCATTGGATACAGACATTACGCGATCAAAAGTAAATACCTTGCTTCAGTTCTTCGCACAACAAAAAGAGATTGAGCAGAAGAATAATGAACTACTAAAGTTAAACGAAGAAAAGAATTTCTTCCTTGGTATGGCTTCACACGATCTTAGAAATCCGTTGGGAAATATCATCACATTAAGTAGTTTAATTTCACAAGACATCGGCCATAACTTTCCGGATGAGTATAAAAACTATCTGGAAGTTATAATGAGTACATCACGACGAATGCTGGAGATGCTCAACAATATTCTTGATGTTTCAAAAATAGAATCCGGAGTCACCACACTTGATTTAGCTCCCATTTCAGTACATGATCTTTTCCAGGAATGTATTAGTTGCAACAAACTACCTGCAGATAAAAAGAAAATTCATCTCTCTTATAGTATTGCTGATTCGACCGGCAAGCCCTATGCTGACAAAGGACAGATTCTACAGGTGCTAAACAACTTAGTTTCAAATGCGATTAAATACTCTCATCCATCTACTGCAATAGAACTTACTGCAGAAGGATCCTCTGAGGAAATCACCATTCACATCATTGATCAGGGACAAGGAATTCCGGAATCAGAACATAAAGTATTATTTTCAGCATTCAGTAAAACCAGTGTACGAAGCACTGCGGGAGAAGGAAGTACCGGTTTAGGATTGAATATTGTAAAGAAAATAGTGGAAGCTCATCATGGAAGAATTTGGGTGAAGAGTAAACCCGGAGAAGGATCGGTTTTTTCCTTTTCTCTTCCGATAGTTTCTGTTAAAAAAGAAATAGAAAATTAATATTTTTTAGCAGGACTCAATGATTACGGCATAGCCCTGTCCTACTCCAACACACATGGAAACCATCGCGAATTTTTTTCCTTTTAATTTCAATTCAATTGCTGCAGAATTTAAAATACGGGCACCACTCATTCCTAAGGGGTGACCAATAGCAATGGCGCCACCATTCGGATTTATTCTTTCATCATCATCACCAAATCCCCATGCTCTGATGCAAGCCAGACTTTGTGCAGCAAACGCTTCGTTCAATTCAATAATATCGATCTGATTCCAGCTCATACCGGCTAACTTCAAGGCTTTATTAGCCGCTTCAACAGGACCAATACCCATGATCCCGGGAGTAACACCGATGGCTGCTGCGGAAACCACTCTTGCGAGCGGAGTAAGTCCATGGGATTTTAAGCCCTTTTCAGATGCAAGTAAAATCGCTGCTGCTCCATCATTCAATCCGGATGCATTTCCGGCTGTAACGGTACCGTCTTTACGAAAAGCAGGTTTAAGTTTTGACAAGCCCTCTAATGTAGTGGCCGGTTTAATAAATTCGTCAGAAGAAAACAGTATTGCATCTCCTTTCTTAGCAGGTATTAAAAGGGGTACAATTTCCTGAGCGAGACGACCGGAAGATTGCGCATTATTCGCCTTCTCTTGTGAACGAAGTGCGAACTTATCCTGATCTTCCCGACTAACATGATCTCTGACTGCGACATTCTCTGCCGTATCACCCATTGATTCCACACCATACATCTCCTTCATCAGCGGGTTCACAAAACGCCAGCCAAAACTCGAATCGAACAACTGCGCATCACGACCATAAGGCGTACTTGTTTTTGACATGACCCATGGACCACGGGTCATATTCTCTACACCTCCTGCAATGACAATATCAGCTTCTGCAGATTTTATCATACGGGCAGCAGAGGCAACAGCAGATAAGCCGGAAGCACAAAGTCTGTTGACCGTTTCACCGGGAACACTTACCGGATAACCTGCGAGCAACAGAGACATTCTAGCCACATTTCTATTGTCTTCTCCAGCTTGATTTGCACAGCCCATAATAACATCATCGATGCATTTGGGATCGAGACTGTTATTTTTCTCCAATAAAGATTTTAACACATGTGCTGCTAAATCATCCGCACGCACAGCAGCTAATGTTCCTGCAAAATTTCCTATGGCTGTTCTTACCCCCGATACAATATATGCATTCATTTTTATTCGATGTTATCTGATTAATTGAAATAGTCTGACTTTATAATGATCTCTTTTATTCCCCTGAAGGAAACCAATCTTTTGAAGTTCTGTACACTGTTCCTTTAAACAAAGCAACAGTACGGCCATGTTGATTCGATACAGTCACCTGATAGATACCAATTTTATTTGATCTGTTCATTTCAATGGCTGTTGCAATAATCTCATCATTTTCCATCAAAGGTTCCGTGTGAGAGATGGAAGTTTCAACAGAAACACTTCGTTGTCCATGAGAATTAGCAGCAAATGCCAATGCACTATCGGCCAATGAAAAAGTAATTCCACCATGAGCGATTGAAAAACCATTGAGCATTTCTTTCCTGATGGTCATCTTGAGCACACATTTTCCCGGTGCAACTAATACTCTTTCGATACCCAACCACTGACTGAACCAATCATGGTCGAACATACGGTTTACAACTTTGGATGCTAAATCTATTTCATCTGCCATCTTTAACAATTTCGAGCAAAAATAAACAATAGCGAGCAATCGCTTTCACGAGAGCAGAATTAAACATCATTCGATTATACATGGAAATCAGAATAAACTATACTGTGTTTGATGTTGTTCGAGGTGAAGCAACCATTCCTTGCGATCGAGGCCCCAGGCATAGCCTGTCAGTTGCCCACTGTTCCCTACAATGCGGTGACAGGGGATGATGATGGCCATTGGATTTGCGGCATTGGCCGCAGCAACCGCACGCGTCTTCTTCTCATCTCCGCAACGGATGGCGAGCCTTGCATAATTCATAGTCTGGCCAAAAGGCACCTTCATCACTTCTTCCCAAACTAATCTTTGAAAAACGGTGCCGGGAGGATCAATTGGTAAATTAAAAGAAGTTGTCTTACGCTCAAAATATGCCTTCAGTTGAGCACGCGCTTCATTCAATAAGGGATGATCCGTATTTTCCTCATAAGGCTGATTTGAAAAATATACAGCAATGACCGACCAGTTCGTGGTTTCTATATTCAACCCGCCTATCGGAGTTTGTAATGTGGTCCTGTACATATTTGCAGATTAAAGATAGAAAAATTCAGCAAATAGAAATCAAAGAATAAAGAATTACCTAGCTATCACAACAATGGCTACTCCATTTACTATAGGATTCCCAAGTAGTATTACTGCAGCAATCCCTCTAGAAAAACTTCTCCTTTTTATCCGCCATCTTTCTCAAAAGAACAGAAGGCCGGTAACGATCTTCTCCATACTCCTGATTCAAATGATTCAAGTGATCCAATACAGTATTTAATCCGATTTCATCCGCCCATTTTAACAAACCCTTCGGATAATTTACACCTTTAGTCATGGCGAGGTCCAATTCTTCCTTGGTAGCCACACCCAAATACAATGCATCTATTGCTTCATTGATTAACATACTGAGCACTCTCATAAAAATTACATTGCCCAATACTTCATCTTTCACCGGCTCAACGCCTATTGCCTCTTCCCTATAATCATAATATCCTCTACCGGATTTACGACCAAGCCTCTTTGCTTCGGTCATTTTCTTTTGCACCAAGGATGGCTTATAACGAGGGTCAAAATACATTTGAGACCAAACAGTTTCCGTTACCGCATAATTCACATCATTGCCGATGAGGTCCATCAATTCAAAAGGCCCCATTCGAAAGTTGCCGAAAGTTTTCAAAGCCCAATCGATAGTGGCGATATCTGCAATACCCTCTTCCAAAATTCGCAGGGATTCCCCATAAAATGGTCGGGCTACGCGGTTTACAATAAAGCCGGGAGTATCCTTCGCTAAGACAGGAACTTTTCCCCACGCACGCATCAGGTCCAAACATGTTGTCGGGAGTAATAGAATTCGTCTGTAGTGCCGGAATCACTTCCACCAAAGGCATTAAAACAGCGGGATTAAAAAAATGAAGACCAATTACACGTTCCGGAATTTTGCAGGAGGAAGCAATGGCGGTAATGGATAAAGAGGATGTATTCGAAGCCAGAATGGCATCTTCATTCAACACCTCCTCTACCGCCGCAAACAATTCACTTTTCACCCCTAATTTTTCAACGATTGCCTCAATAAATAATGATGCACCCCGCAGATCAGAAAGTGAAAATGCGGGAATTACGCGTTGTCTGATTTCAAGAGCAGCTATCTCCTCTAACTTGCCTTTTGCGACTAATTTTTCAAGGAAGAAGCGATTCCAACCAACGCTTTTTCAATGGCTTCCTTATTGGTATCATAAAGAAATACGGTATGTCCTGCCATTGAGGCGACTTGAGCTATTCCTGCTCCCATTGCTCCTGATCCGGCGATGGCTACTTTTGAATTTAGATTTGACATTTAACTTATTTCGAAATTATGATATTAATTTCCCTTAAAGACGGGCTTTCTCTTTTCAAGAAATGCATCTACTCCTTCTTTATAGTCGGCGGTTTCTCCTGCGAGTTGCTGGTATTTCTCTTCCCGATTCAACTGCGTAAAAAAATCATTCGACAACGACTCGTTCAGGAGTAGTTTCGTATAGCCGATACCTTTAGTAGGCATTTTACTCAAAGTTGCTGCAATCTTCAGGGACTCCTCTTTCAACAATTCATCCGCCACCACTTTATACAGCATCCCCATTTGCAAAGCATCCTGTGCTGAAACTTTATCTCCCAACATCATTAATGCAGATGCACGTTGAAAACCAATCAAGCGTGGAAGAAAAAAAGACCCGCCTGAATCAGGAACTAATCCGATCTTACTAAATGCCTGAATAAAAGAAGCAGATGAGGCTGCTATTACGATATCGCAGGCCAGCGCAATATTTGCACCTGCCCCGGCTGCTACGCCATTCACTGCACATACTATAGGCTTCTCCAAAGCCCTTATTTTTTGCAAAATAGGGTTATAATGTTCGCGAACTATCGTCGGAATTCCCGGACCATCGGGATCAATCGCCTCGGAAAGATCTTGTCCGGCAGAAAATGCTTTACCCTCACCGGTAATGAGAACAGCTCTAATCTCAGGATCAGCCGCCACCAGGTCCAATTCATTTTGAAGTTGAACAGCCATTTCCTTATTAAAACTATTAAACTTGTCGGGGCGGTTGAGAGAAAGCATACGAACGCCATCAATTGTTGAAGCAAGAATACTGTTCATGTTTTGAAATATTTTAACGCGAAAATAGCGAATAGCAAGAGGCTAAAAGCTCCGGGATAAGGAAAGAAGTGATTCCTGCCCGGCAATTCTATCGCTAAAGCTATCAAAAATAAGTCATTAAGTCTCTATTAACCAAGACAATGCATTGTAGAAAAATAAGCGAGAATATGCGATTTCATCCTTTTTTATGAGCAATCCCCTTCTTACTTTCGCAGTAGTAAAGGATTAAAAAACATTATAAATTAATAAGCAACAATGACAGGTTCCAAAATAACCATAAAAAATGGCAAATTAAAAGTTCCCAACGACCCCATCATCCCATTTATTGAGGGCGATGGTACAGGTGCCGACATCTGGGCATCCTCCGTCAGGGTACTCGACGCTGCAGTAGAAAGAGCATTTAAGGGAAAGAAAAAAATTATCTGGAAGGAAGTTTTAGCAGGAGAAAAGGCCTTTAATAAAACGGGCAATTGGTTGCCACAAGAAACCCTTGATGTAATCACTGAATATAAAGTTGCGATCAAAGGACCTCTCACTACTCCTGTAGGCGGCGGAATTCGTTCTTTAAATGTCGCGCTACGACAGCAACTGGATCTTTACGCCTGCATTCGTCCTGGTACGTTGGTTCAAGGGAGTTCCTAGTCCTGTCAAGGAGCCGGGGTTAGTCAATATGACCATCTTCCGTGAGAATACGGAAGATATTTATGCGGGTATTGAATTCATGTCGGGTTCACCGGAGGCCGATAAGATGATTAACTTTCTGGAGAATGAAATGGGTGTAAAGAAAATACGTTTTCCAAAAACATCCTCTATTGGTGTGAAGCCGGTTTCTCTAGAGGGAACTGAGCGACTTGTGAGAGCGGCACTGGAACATGCTTTTCAATACAATCATAAATCGCTCACGTTGGTTCACAAGGGGAACATCATGAAATTTACTGAAGGTAAATTTAAAGACTGGGGATATGCTTTAGCAGAGCGTGAATATGGCGATCGTGTTTTCACCTGGGTGCAATACGATAAGATTAAGGCGGATAGCGGTGAAGAAGCGGCCAACAAAGCGCAGAGTGATGCCATGGCAAACGGGAAATTAATTGTAAAGGATGTTATAGCGGATGCATTCCTGCAACAGATATTGTTACGACCTTCAGAATACGATCTCATTGCCACGCTTAATCTTAACGGCGATTATATATCAGATGCACTTGCCGCACAGGTAGGTGGAATTGGGATTGCTCCGGGAGCCAATATTAATTATTTAACCGGCCATGCTATATTTGAAGCCACACATGGAACAGCTCCTAAATATGCGGGAAAAGACATGGTAAATCCATCATCTGTTATTCTTTCCGGAGTAATGATGCTGGAATATATGGGATGGGGACGCGCCGGCAAATTAATCATTAAAGGAATAGAGCGCAGCATTAAAAAGAAGAGAGTCACTTATGACTTCGAACGTTTGATGAAGGGTGCAACTAAGTTGAAGTGCTCTGAATTTGGAAGTGAAATAATTGCCAACATGTAATCAGCGGAATTCGTTTTATACGAAGAAAGGGCTTTCTGAAAAGAAGGCCTTTTCTTTTATCCTTAAATTATGGCTCAAACGTTCTATGATGAGCTATTTAAAAATAAAGCCTGGACCATTTCCGTTATGACATAATAGAATTCCTTTTATAGGGATTAAATTCTTATATTTACATTCATTCACCAACGCTTCAATTTCTTGAAAGCCTGCCTCCTCACTTTATTCTTCTTCCTGTCACTCCAGAGTTTCGGGCAGGGAGATAGTATTTTCAGTTTTTTTTCTGTTCAACAACAGGAAAATGAAGTTGCGCTTTTCTTTACAGTGAAGGGAGGGATACAATGCAGCGGTGTGAGCGTTCAGCGTTCTGTAGACGGAATTAACTACGCAACGCTTTATGAGTTTCCGGGCGTATGCGGAAGTCCTTCCGGGGATGAATCGTACCTGTATATTGATAAAACGCCCGAAAAAAACCGCATCAATTATTATCGTCTTGAAGTGGGTTCTCTTCAGTGGTTTTCTGAAGAAAAGCAGGTGCTGTTCTATTATTATGAAAAAGGCAAACTCCAAATAGCTCCTAATCCCTGCAGAGATTGCACCATTCGTTTCCCCAATGAAAAAAGGGAATCCTGTGAAATTTATGTTTATAATTATGAAGGGAGATTAATTTACAGAAACAGCACGAAAGAAAATTTTTTATTATTAGAAAATGCCTTTCCTGCCAATGGCCTGCTTCACATTTCTGTTGTTTACAAAGACGGGAAGAAAATCAGCGGTAATTTGATTTCCGAATAGCGGACAATGTTTAAACAATTATAGGAAGACATTCCATTTCAGGAATTCAATGGCACTTAAATAACTCAAAAGGTTGATGACAACCCTCACAGAAATAAAGGGCTTTACAGGCGGTTGATCCAAACTGACTGGTGAGTTTAGTATTTTTACTATCACAAAACGGACATTTTATATCCACATTTTTTGGAGCTGACAATGGATGCAAATGTTCGAAAGTCAATTTTGGAGGAGGAGCGATCCCATAGGCTTTCAATTTCTCCTTTGTCTCCTCCGACATCCATTCGGTGGTCCAGGCGGGTCTATAAACGACTACAATTTCTACCTGATATCCCATTTCCGTCATTAACTCCTGCACAGCCATTTCCATGGTCTTCATTGCCGGACAACCGCTATACGTTGGAGTCATAGTGACCTTCACGTTTTTACCCTTTACTGCTACCTCTCGCACCACACCCAGTTCCACGATAGTAATGGCGGGCACTTCAGGATCAGGAATACTGTTCAATGCGGACCAAATATCCTTTTCCTCAACCGACAATTGGTTATTCATGATTCAGCAGCATTAAGCTTACCATTTCGCATCCGGATATGCCCGTGGCAGGAACTGCATTTCAGAGAGGAGATGTCCTAAATGTTCTGTATGCATTCCCTTCATCCCACCTGTTGATTGATAGCCTGAATCAGCAGGCTTCTTCAGCGTAGCCTTTAGAAAAACTTCATCGGTCATTGCATCCCATTCCTTCCGCATCGCTGCAAGGTCACATGCAATTCCGGTTTTGATTAACACTTCATCGGCTTCATCCATTTCAAAAAGTTCATTGGTAAAATGCCATAATTCATCCAGCGCGGATTGTGCTTTTTGATGACTTTCTTCCGTACCATCACCCAAACGAATCACCCAATCGCTGGAATGACGCACGTGGTAAGTAACTTCTTTCAGTGATTTTTCAGCCAATCCGGCAATGGTATTGTCGGTGCTCTTCGTTAGTGCTCTGAACTGAAGGTAGGATAAACAACCAAAGAGAAAAGAACGCATCATTGTAGCCGCGAAATCATAATTGGGTTGCTCGACGATACATCTGTTAAAAAACTCCCGCTCATTTCGAAGAAAGGCTAAATCATCTTCTGATCTCTCCTTCCCTTCTACCGTTGCGGCATAGGAATAAAATCCTCTGGACTGACCAATGAGATCCAGTCCCATATTACTCATCGCAATATCCTCTTCAAGAACCGGTCCATGCCCACACCATTCACATAAGCGTTGAGCAAGAACAAGGGCGTTATCGCCGAGACGAAGAGTATAATTAAACAATGCTTCCTGCTGTGTCATCAGATTTGTTTTATGCCATCAGGCGTTTTAAAATAATTGGGCCATCGGTACATTTTATCATTTGCAGGATCGAAAAACGAACCTACATCCTCAGGTGTTGAAGCGGTAATTGCCGAAGACGGTACCACCCAAATATTCACTGCTTCCTGACGGCGGCCGTATACATCTCTTGCATTCATCAGTGCAATTTCAGCATCAGGAGCATGCACATTTCCGGCATGTTCATGTGCTTCACCATTTTTATTCTGGGTAAACACTTCCCAGGAGGGCCATTCTTGTGATTTTGACATTGGAGAACTGAATAAACTATTTTATTGACTTTTTATTAATTATTTCGAATACCATGTAATGCGATAAATAAAAAGTGACAGCATGATAATCTTTTTTGCTATTTACCATGTTTCTCTGCATACGCTAATGCCGCACTTCGCACCCATGCACCATTTTCGTGAGCATCGCGTCGTTGCTTTATTCGCAAGCGATTACATGGACCATTACCTTTAATTACATTATTAAACTCCTCCCAATTGATCTCGCCGAAATCATAGTGACGGGTTTGCGGATTCCATTTCAGCTTAGGATCAGGAATTTTAAGACCAATAGCTTCTGCCTGAGGAACAGTACGATCAATAAAACGTTGACGCAAATCATCATTGGTTTGAAGTTTCACTTTCCATTTCATCAAGTCGCCAGAGTTGGGAGAGTTGGTATCATGAGGACCAAACATCATCAAAGCCGGCCACCAAAAACGGTTCATTGCATCCTGAGCCATTTCCTGCTGTTCCTTCGTACCTTTCATCATATACGCCATGATCTGATACCCTTGTTTATTGTGGAAATTCTCTTCTTTACAAATGCGAACCATCGCTCTTGCATAGGGGCCATAAGAACATTTAGCCAACACCGTTTGATTTACAATTGCTGCACCATCAACCAGCCATCCGATTGCCCCCATATCGGCCCAATTCAAAGTCGGATAATTAAAGATGCTGGAATATTTTGCATGACCTGACAACAACTGATCAATCATTTCTGCACGATCTGTCCCCAATGTTTCGGCCGCACTATAAATATACAGCCCATGACCTGCTTCATCCTGAATCTTAGCAAGCAAAACTGCTTTCCGCATTAAACTGGGAGCACGGGTCAACCAATTCCCTTCCGGAAGCATTCCTACCACTTCTGAATGAGCATGCTGTGACATCATCCGCAACAACTGCTTACGATAACGATCTGGCATCCAATCCTTTGGCTCCACAACAACCCCACTTGCAATTTTTGCATCGAACTCTGCCTCCCGTTTAGTAAACTCTTCAGCGGTCAATTGATTTTCCATATTTATGATGAATTAACAAGATGTAAAATTATGACAATCAGCTATGCAAGACAAATGAGATTTATCAATATTTACACCTTTAAAACAAACTTAAAAACGATTTGTTCAGGTGATCCTCTAAAGGCTTATGCAACAAGAATCCCGAATGACCGTATACTGAGAAATTATGCCAATCCCCTAAACCTAAGCAATAAGTAGATTAGCTATCTTTGTAAATATGAGAATCTTAACAAGAATATTAATTTTATTTATCTTGATTTGGGGGAGTTCCTGCCGCCAAGTAAGTGATGTAGCATATTTTCAACCTACTGATTCTACCCGGGCTGACCGTAAAGTAATTTACCCGAATTTCAATACAGACAAATCGAATCTGACCCCGCCTATTTATGAAAATCTAATTCAACCCAGCGATATACTTTCCATCTATGTTTCGAGTTTAAGTCCGGAAGCCAGTAGTTTCTTCAATGCCATTGCTCCGGTGGAACGCAATGAACAAACGAACAATAGTTCATTCTCCACAAGAACAGATATTGGTTATCTGGTAGATACACAAGGCTATATAGAACTACCACTCATAGGTAAAATTAAGTTATCCGGAATGAGTACGTCAGTGGCAAAGGACACTTTAACCCTGAGACTGGAAAAATACTTGCAATTTCCCTCGGTGAGAATTTACATTGAAAATTTCAGAGTTACATTATTGGGTGAGGTATCCCGGCCTGGAGTTTACAGTGTCACAAATGAGCGAATCACGATTCCTGAAGCATTGGGACTTGCAGGAGATCTTACAATTTATGCAAACAGAAAAAACATCACTTTGATACGCGAAGAAAAAGGAGGAGAAAAAAAGTACATCAATATAGATATCACAAAAAGAGAACTTTTTAACTCTTCATTTTACAATTTGCGTTCCGGCGACATATTATACGTTTCTCCTGTCAAAGGAAAAGTTGCACAGAGTGATAATTTTTACAGAGTGTTGCCGATAGTAATCAGTAGCCTAACTTTAGTAGCAGTACTAGTAGCACGAATAATCCAATAAAACAATTTATTTTCAAATACAAATGAGCAACGAAGCTAAAGCACAACCGCCTCAATACAACTATCCCAACCAGCAACAAGCAATTGGAGCCGGTGAAACTCACAATCAAATCAACCTCAAATTTTTATTCCATAAATATTTCCTCCGTCATTGGTATTTATATATCTATACGCTTACTCTGGGAATCATTACGGCTTATTTTTACAATTGGTATGCTACACCCATTTATTTCACGAGTTGCACAGTACTTATTAAAGACGACAATAAAAAGTACAATGGTGATGATCTGCTTTCACAATTAAATCAGTTCAATTCAGAAGGGGGCATTGAGACTGAAATTGGAATAATACGATCCAGAGAGCTCATTTATAAAACACTGAACGATTTAGGCTACGACAAAAGTTACTTTCTTAAAGGAGAAATAAAAACTTCGGAAATTTACAAAGAAACACCGATTCATCTCGTTGAAGACACATTATATACAATTGCCAACAGCACTTTACTGAATATTGAAATTCTGGATAGCAGGAAATATAAATTAAGTTATAGTCATCCGAGTGGTTATCAGATCGGATACTACCTCTTTGACAAAAAGGTAAATACTAAAATCGGAATTTTCAAAATTGTCAAGACCGATAAATTCAAGGATGAAAGCTATAATACAACGTCCTACGACAAGCGAAATTTTTTCATTCGGTTCAATTCGATCGAGAACATCACTGTTGTTTACCAAACCGCCTTAAAGGTTGATAAAATCAGTAAAATGTCTAATATATTACAGGCTTCTATACAAGGACCAGTACCTAGTAAAAACGAAGATTTTCTAAACCGGCTTTTTGACTTTTACATAGCAAAAGGCATTGAACTAAAGAATGAATACGCAGTTAATACATTAAAATTTATTGATGAACAGGTTGCCTTACTGACAGATGAAATTGATCTCAGCGAAGCCAATGTAGAGCGATTCAGGGTAACAAAAGGAATCACCGATTTAAGTGTTGAAGCGAGTTCATTCCTGGAAAGCGTTAAAAATTTTGACGCGAAAATTTCAGAATTACAGGTTCAAATTTCATTTCTCGATTATTTAGAGCGGTATGTCGCACAAGGCAAGGAACTATCCGGCAATATTTCCCCGGGAAGTATATTAGTAAATGACCCCTTACTTACTAATCTTATTTTAAAGATGAATGAGTTGGAAAACAAGAGAAAATCTCAATTGAACCTTGCCAAACAGGAAAACCCTTTGTTAATTGGATTAAATATTGAAATCCTGAATACTAAATCAGCGTTACTGGAGAACGTAAAAAGTTTACGTAATGGACTGAAATCCTCATTGAATGAGGCCATGTTGCAAAAAGGACAAGTGCAGGGAAAACTACGGTTACTTCCGGGAGCACAACGCGAATTGCAAACACTCATGAGAGGCTCTAATATCAAAGAAACATTATACTCCTACTTATTACAAAAGAGAGCCGAAACAGCCATAATACTTGCATCTACAACAGCTGATAACCGTGTTGTTGACAGTTCCCGTACATTTTTCAAACCATTGAAACCTGTTAAAAGTTTAAGCTATTCCATCGCAATCATATTAGGGCTTTTAATTCCTGGCATTCTCATCTACAGCAGAGATCTGTTGAATGATAAAATTCTTGACCGTTACGATTTGGAAAGATTGACTAATATTCCAATGCTTGGGATGATTGGCTTAAGTGCATCGAAATCGAACTTAGTGGTTACTGAAAAACCAAACTCACATATATCAGAAGCTTTTCGATCCATTCGAACTAATTTGCAATATTTCAATCCTAATAAGGATCAGAATATCATAATGGTTACTTCGTCCATAAGTTCGGAAGGTAAAAGTTTTTGTTCATTGAATTTAGCAGTAATGCTTGCAATGTCTGGACGAAAAACTATTTTAGTGGGCTGTGACCTGCGCAAGCCAAAAATTACCGTTGGCTTTGATTTTACGAGTGAAATTGGATTGAGCAATTACTTGATTGGAATAGCCTCTGAAAATGATGTCATCCAAAATTCCGGCACTATTCCTAATCTTGATATTATCTTATCTGGTCCAAAACCACCCAATCCATCTGAACTTATCATTTCTCCCAAGATGGATATTTTGTTCAATTATTTAAAAGCCAATTACGCAAATATCATTCTTGACACTCCACCCGTTGGTTTAATTACCGACGCAATGGTGCTTTCAAAATATACTGACATCAACATATATGTTGTTCGACAGGGCGTAACTCGACGGCATCATCTGAGTTTCGTAAATAAACTTTACAATGAGGGAAAGCTAAAAAATTTATGTGTCATTTTAAATGCGATGAAGGCCAATAACAGAAGTTACGGTTATGGGTATGAATACTCTTATGGGTACGGATATGGATATGGTTATGGCTATGGTTATTATGAAGAAGACAGTAAAGAAAGTGGTATCAAAGCTACATTTAAATCAATATTCGGTAAAAAAAGAAAAAAAGCTTGACACTTCTGACAGGCGAATTGAAATTAACCTGTGAAGGCAAAAGTACGCGAAAAGTATAAAAGTCTGAAAAGAAGATTCGATCCTGAATCGAAAAATCTTTTTAAAAACAGTTCATGGGTCTTTCTCTCTAATGGACTGGGTACTGCTTTTGCATTTATAAAAATGATCCTTATTACCCGGATACTGGGAGCCGAATTATTAGGAACTTATACGCTTGCAATTGCCTTTATCCTCACCACACAAGAGTTCTTACGTCTAAATATTTCAATGGGATTGATCCGATTTGGAGCTCAATACAATTCTGAAGGAAGCAAGGACAAAGTGGTTTCAGTAATAAAATTCAGTTTACTGCTGAGTATGGGCTCAGCACTCCTATCCGTTCTATTACTCGGTGGTATGGTAAGTATCTCCTATGAAACTTTCATTAAGGGCCCAGATTTAACATTTTACGTTATCGCCTTTGCCTTTTCAAACGGATTGACTTTTATTGATGCCATATCTAAAGCAAGTCTTAAGTTATTTTATAAATTCAAAATCAATTCCGTAATTCAAATGATTATGGATACAATTGAAGTTATTATAATTATCATCACATTGTATGTTTACGGACCTGACTTAAAAGCCTTCTTTACGGCAACCATTCTGAGCAAAGTAATCAATAGCTTTACATGCAATATTGCAGCTTACCGGGAACTTTTACCTGAATTACGACCCTACCTATCCTCCGGTATGCACCTAATAAAAAGCCAGAGAAAAGAATATTTACAATATATTTTCGGAAACTCATTTAGCAGTACACTTAAAGTTTTCATGAATCAGGGCGATGTACTCTTGCTTGGGTACATGGGAAGTTTAAGTGATGTTGCCTATTATTCAACTGCAAAAAAGTTAGCTTATTCAGTACTTACACTCAGCGACCCCCTTGCCTCTTCAGTATTTCCTCAACTATCACATTTAATTGCGGACAAGGTTTATGGCAAAGTGCGCATCATGCTCAATAGCATCACCCGTGTCGTAATTCTTCCAGCTTTATTATTTTTGACCTTAGCCTACTTCATTAAATCAGAACTTATCACATTACTTTACGGACCAGCTTTCGAACCGGCTTCGGAACCGTTCTTCATTTTACTCATTTGCGCAGTACAGGGCTCTGTTTTTTTCTGGGCTTTGCCGTTAATTCAAAGTTTGGGGTTAATAAAAAAAAGATTCCTTGTATATTTATCCGCTATCCTTATCGGTGGCATTACTGCAATGTTATTAGTTCATGAATTTAAATCTACCGGTGTTGCACTCGGATTACTTGCTGCAAATCTGTATATTAACTTTCGATTTATTCAAACTGGTATCCTATATCTAAATAAAAATAATAGTTTGCAACCTATCACCTAATCAAAAATACCAATTAATCTCCTTAAAATTTATACAACAATTCGCCCAAATCCATGAGCATCTTACACGCTAGTCAAAAAGCAATAGCCCTTAAATATCCTTTAGCCGCAATTTCTTTTTATTTAGGAAACAAAAAATTTTTACATAGGGCCATCATTCTTGAATCTGCGAAACACCTTCTTGGCAAAAAATTTCATAAATCATTATGGATAAATGCATTGAATGACCTGGAAAAGGGGATTCTTCTTCCTCCAAATAAAAATACTCATAACTTAATCGTTGGTAATAGTTTGAACACTACATTCGGAAAATGGATATGGTGTTGTGTCCGTGTTTTGCAGCCAGACATTATGGTAGAGACCGGTGTAGCACATGGTTCTTCTACATGGATTATCTTAAATGCAATGCACCTAAATAAAAAAGGCAAACTCCATTCCATTGACCTACCTAATAATGACACCAACAGCGCCTATAATTTCCAACAAACACAACCTTCCACAGGATGGATGGTACCTGACACATTAAAATCAAAATGGGAACTTCATTTAGGATATGCACAGGAGATTTTACCGGCGCTTCTGAAAAGACTTGGGAAAATCGATATTTTCTTTCATGATAGTGATCATAGCTATGAACACATGAAATTTGAATATGAAACTTCCACTCCATTTATTAGACCAGGAGGATTACTGATAAGTGATGATGTACATAAAAACAAAGCTTTTGTTGAATTTGTTCAAAACACCTCATGGAAAGCATTAATGTTCAACAAAGGCGGTTGTGCCATTTCTCCTGAATAAAATGGAATTGCCTGTAGTTATATACCTGTCTCCATATGACATACTGAGACCAAGGACTAACCAGGTCAGTGATGTACGTTTTTCGGAAGGCTTTGCACAAAATGGCTGCGAAACTCATCTTATTGTCCCCTATGTTGAACGAAAAGATAACATTCTAATAGAAGATGTACATGAAACATATGGTCTACTTGCCGCACTTCATATTCACTACCTCCCTACCCGATTCAAAGATGATGTACACGGGAGTAAGCATTTACTTTGGCTGATATGGTACTCCACATTGAAAGTACTATCCATTCTTAAAAAAAACAAAAACAATTCAAGTGTTTATATCATAAGCAGAAGTACCCATTTGCTACGCCCACTCTTTCTTCTTCGTAAACTCTTCCCAAGAAAATTCAAGTCAGCACTTCTCATTCATTGGGCACATGACTTTCAAACCCGAATGGTTCATCAGTCGATTTATAAGAAGTCAGATTTTCTTCTCGCAACTAATAGTTCCATTCTGAATGAGCTATTAAAAGTGAGTGGACGAAGTAGCGCTGAAGGCGCATATACTTTAAATCCAATAACTGAATTCCAAGCCAGTGAAAAAATCTCAAGAGAAGAAGCCAGACGAGAAATTCAGTTTCCCGAAACTTCTTCAACGCTCATCGCTTATACCGGTAAATTAGGATTAAGCTACGATAAAGAAACAAAGTACATCCTTGGGGCAGCCGCATTACTACCATATTATACTTTCCTTTTTACAGGAGGTAAGCCGGAAACTGTCGCTTTCTGGGAAGACTATTGTAAAAGCAAAGGAATATCTAATGTTGTTTTCACCGGTTATATTTACGATTATCAAAAAATAAAACTTTATCAGTATGCAGCAGATGTATTGCTTTCCTACTACACTCATCAGGGACATGATGTTCGGTATAACTTGCCGAATAAACTTTGCGAATATATGCTAACCGGGAATGTTATAATCACTCCTGATTATCCGGCAACCGCTGATTTACTAAATGAGAGCAATTGTATTTTCACCACCCCTGAAAACAGTGAAGCGCTGGCAGAAAGTATCCGTTTTGCAATTGAGTGCCCTGAAATAGCGAAAAGAAAAGCTGAACAGGCTGCAAGAGATGTCAAAGAAATCACTTTTAAAAAAGTGGCTGCGCGCTTATTACAACAATTCGCCTCATGACTGTCGGAAAAGACTTAAAACTTTACCTTGAAAAAGGATCTGTTCGCAAGGTCGACAGGTTGTTAAGCTTAGTGAAAAAGAACTATTCGAATAGAGGAATTGAGAATAATTTATTACAAGCAGTACCATCAATAATTCGGAGTAATCACCCCTTTACAACCCTAATTCAGCCTGAAATTTATAATGGAAAAAATCCGGTGGCAAATAAAATTGCAGCACAAATTTCAGAGGCCAAATTAGCAACTGTATGCATGGCAATATTACATGGAAGCATATCCTCATCAGAGGAAATCAGTTATAGTGACTTTGATTGCATATTATTGATTGACGAAACCAAACTAAAAAATATCGTTGACCTTAGACAATTGCGAAAACTTATTGCCGAAACTGAACGAATGATGTTTAATCAAGACGCTTTGCAACATCATGGATGGAAAGTATTTCTTCAAAATGATTTTTCAGATTATCCGGATGCACAATTTCCTCTTGAATTGTTGAGTACAGGAAAAGTAATTTATCCATCCTTTTCTCAACCTTTAAAGGTTAATATTATAAATAGTAATCAAAATTATAAAAAAGGGTTTGACAGTGTTATAAAATCCATTGAAAAGAAATGCAATAAACAACCGAATGACCTCTTCAAGTTTAAAATATTTTGCAGTGAAATGTTACTTTTACCTTCTTTATTTCTTCAGGCAAAACACCATCGTACCTTTATGAAGAAAGAGAGTTTTAAATTTCTTGAGATGCATTTCGAAACTATCGACCAGAAAATATTAAATGAAATAAGTACATTTAGGCTTCAGTGGAAACAACCTTCTATGAACTTTAGTCTTTCTCTCTTTCATAGGTTTAGAAAATCCGGTATTTATATTTCGGCATTAGCCCCTTCTATACCACATGAAATTAAAATAAAATTGACTAATGAATGGTACTTGAGAGCCTTTCAGCTTTGCCAAAATTTAAACAGGGCCCTTTAAGTAATGTAAAGTATAGTATAGTATAAGCAGTTATCAGGACATATATGGACGATTGCACCAAAACTTCCTTAAATGGGATTAAATACTTCGATCGTTCATTTAGTCACTAAATTTCTTTTGAAGGAGCTTTAGGATTCCGACATGAAATTTATGAATGCGCCAGACGTATCCTCCTCTCTCAGTCTAATGGATGGAAACTCCTCACAAGAAGTTATCTTATTCCATTTCAGATCGTATCCATGGTTCATTTTTTTAATTATACCTCATTTTATACAGTTAATAAAATAAGAAAAAACTCATTATCTTTCGAAAGATCTGTATAAAAGTTATTTTTGTTCAATAAAAGTGAAAATGATGATTTATAAAAACGGCATATTCGTTGAATTTCAAGAGAGACAATCATTATATTACGCTTTATTACCAGACTTCGCAAACACGCGCAATTTGATACCAACGCATCTCTTTAATACTCGTCTATAATACATACAGGCGAAATGCAGATTCTGATTAAAGTAAAACATTTCCAAGAAAAATAAAAAAAATCAGTATAATTGAAGTGCCCGTGAAAGCCAGCAAAGTTCAACTTCCATTCGAAATATAATTTAATCCAAAGGAACAAGAAAGAATCAATTCTTGTAACCTTTTGAAAACACCTCGTAAAAAACACATGCTAACCTATAAGTTCATTGATCGTCCCAGTCCCATTACACGACAGTTATATGACGAAACAATTGCATGTATAGTAAACAAGAACAAGCAACTGGATGGACTAAAGGCTATTTACAAATTCGGAAACATTACTACCCCTGGAATTTCAGATCTCGACTTAATTTTTGTTTTCGAAAATGGGGTAACGTGCTTAAAAAACGGTTTTGAATCATTGCCTAAACATCAAAAGGTGTTGTTCACACACGGGATCATGGCAATTTCGGAAAAACATTTTACTGAAAACACTCATTTTAATCTTTGGAGTGACCAGCAATTATTGTTCGGCAGTGCCCCATCTTCCTACCACCGTCTCCGAACTCAAGAAGAAGAAAGGAGCTTATCAGTTCAAACGGCAATAGAATATATAATCATCAACTACATTGATTTAAAAATTCAAAACAGCTATAAAGTTATAAAAATCAGATCTTTACTTCAGCACATGAAAGGACTTTTATATGACCTCCAAATGCTCAATGATTCAAAAAACCCAATTAGTTCTCCCTTACTTCAACTCAAACAATGGATCCAATTCTGGTTCCAGACCCCTCCATCAGATAATGATATTCGCGAATGGGTTTCCAATTTCGGACCACAATTCGATGCATTTATTCAAGAAACACTCATCAAAAGTCCACTTTTTCTTCCAGAGATGGAAAGATATGTCATTTCCAAGAACATGAAACTGTGGAAGGCCGAAAAATTAGATTATAGCAGGACCGGAATTTTATTACCCTCAATGCTTTCGCTTTTTGGAAGAAATTATTTTAAATTACAGCATAAACTAAACAGGTTTGATTTTTATTGCCCTATCACACATAATACCTCAGAGATTGTTAAGGAAAGATTCGAATTCTTAAAGCGGATGAAAGTTTATAATCGGGAACATTTACCCAATTTTATGACAATGATATCAAGTTTAACTGCAAAAGTCATTTAACAATGCTCTTGACGAAATCAAGTTTCAATATTTGAAATACAATCCTCTGGTGAAAGTTGCCTGTGAAAGCGTGAACTGGAAAAATTGATCAAATTGCACCTTTAGGCCCATAGGTCCAATCTTTAGATATCCGATTTTAGGATTGATATAAAATAATTGCTATTTTCTTATTGTTCAAAGAAGTATTTTAATTATCACTATCCTATTGTAAATCAACTCAATATTAAGGTTCCTATACAAACGATAGAAAAAGCCTCTTCTCAATAAAATGTTCCCTTTCCAAATTGTAATATTGCAATATGTAACTAGAGCTAAAATTAACCAATTTTCAATTATTTCACAATTGAATGATGTGAATTGACCATTCTACTCCTAGCCACGTATCTATTACACATAAAATTACGTAAAAACACAGATGATTCCGCTTAGCGTACTACATGTGATTTGGTCGGCCGGGATGGGTGGAATTGGAAAGATTGTGTATCATCTTCTGGAAGAGCAGAAAAAAGACAGTACGATGAAGGTCGGTTTATTGATAGCCAAAGAAGAAGGGGAACTCATGCATGATTTTTTACAATTGAAAATAAATATGTTCATAGCCGGTTTTAAAGGCGGATTGCAAGTGAACCGTGAGGTAATCAGCAAAAGCAAAAAGGCTATATCGGAATATGATATCATTCATTTTCACACTTTCAATCCTGTTCTGGCATGGGCGGCACATAAGAGTCATAAAAAAATAATATACACAGAACATGGTAATTTCGGTATTGGGAGGACAGCAACTTTGAATGATAAAGTTGTACGTAAAATGCAACAGTACTTTCTGAATAATTTCACCGATGCCATTACATACAATTCCAAATTCAGCGAAGATGTTTCCAAAAATTTTTTTGGCGTTCGCCCCAAAATTTCAAAAGTAATTTACAATGGAGTACCGGACTATACGACCAAAGTAAATGCAGATCCTTCATTCACAAAAGAACCAGGCACCTTTCTTATTGTCGCCATCGGAAGACTTGCTCAGGTAAAACGATTTGACCGTTTGATTGATGCTTTTTGCAAACTCCAGTTACCGGAAGCCCGATTAATCATTCTTGGTGAAGGCCCGGAAGAGCAGGCATTAAAGGAACAAGTACAGCAGTTAAAATCAGAAAACCGTATTTCCTTTCCCGGATATGGTGACTCCCGTGCATTACTTTCCGTTTGCGATATTTGCGTAGCTCCATCACAGGGAGAAGCATTCGGACTTGTTGCCATAGAAGCATATCAGCAAGGAAAAAAAGTAATTGCTTTTGAAGACGGAGGAGGCTTAACAGAGATCATCCGACCTAACGATCCACAAGCAATAGTTTCATCGGTAGAGGAGCTCACTTCACTTCTTTACGCAACGTGTGAATGTAAAAACAGAAAATTCGCCTGATCGTATAGTGCAACGAAAAATATATGCTAAAGCATATTCTATTGAATCAATGGCCCTCACCTTAAAGCAACTTTATACATCACTCTAACATGTGTGGGATCAACGGAATATTTAATCTAAACGGAGCAGCTCTGCCTGATGCAGAACATTTGCTGCAACGAATGAATGACCGGATTGCACATAGGGGTCCTGATGATCAGGGGAAATGGGTTTCCAGAGGAAAAGAACTGGCTTTCGGTCACCGACGTCTCAGCATCATTGACCTTTCTCCATCCGGACATCAACCCATGACAGATGAGTCCGGAAATGCTATTGTTTTCAATGGTGAAATATACAATTACAAAGAAATTAAAACTCAAACAGGAAATTCGAATCGATATATTTCGGATAGTGATACAGAGGTTTTACTACAGCTCTATAAGAAAAAAAAAGCATGGCGCTTTAAAAGAACTTAATGGCATGTTTGCATTTGCCTATTGGGAGGAAGCTTCAGCAACCTTGTACCTGGCACGCGACAGAGCCGGAAAAAAACCACTTTACTATTGTGAATTCAATGGCATTTTCAGCTTTTCATCAGAAATAAAAGCATTGCTGACCTTGCCCTGGGTAAGTGCTGTGCCTGATGAAGAATCCATCTATCACTTCCTTACTTTTAATCAACTCCCCTCTTCTATGACAATGTTCAAGGGAATTCACAAACTCTCGCCCGGACATTGCATGACCATTACTAAAGGGAAAACACAAATTGAACAATACTGGGAAATTTCACCGGAAGACTGGACATCCAGCAGTGAACAAGAGATCAGTGATACGATCTATCGGTCGTTGGAAAAATCGGTGGATTACCGAATGGTGGCTGATGTTCCTGTCGGTGCATTTTTAAGTGGTGGTGTTGATTCGAGTGCTATCGTAGCATTGATGAGCAAGACCAATTCCAATCCTGTTAAAACTTATTCTGTAGGTTTTAAAGATGCACCGGATTATGACGAAAAATCCTTTGCCCATCGGATTGCAGATATGTACAAGACGGAACATCATGAAGTCAATATTGATGCCGGAGATATAGCAAACAGTCTTCCACATATTATTGACAGCTTTGACGAACCAATGGCAGATGCTACCTGCATCCCCATCTATTTCCTTTCGAAATTAGCACGGGAGAAGGGCACCATCGTAGTACAAACGGGTGATGGAGCTGATGAACTCTTTGCCGGATACAGGTCCTGGTTGCAGTATAATCGCTATTATCCACTTTATCATATCTACAGCAAGACACCATCATTTTTGCGGAAAGGTATAGCAGGACTCATCAATGAAACTAAGGATGAAGCCTCTGCTATCAGGGAAATATTTTCAAGAGCGGCAAAGAACGAAGAACTCTTCTGGGGCGGAGCCCGGGCTTTTAAGGAAAGCACAAAACGCACCTTCCTCTCGGAACAATTCAATACATCCTCATCCGCTTTTGATTCTTTTAGTGTCATCCATCAGTACAGGAAGGAATTTGATCTATTAAAACGAAAGCATAGCTGGCTGAAAGACCTGGATTGGATGTGCTATCTGGGCTTTAAATTTCAAATTCCCGCAAAGTACTTGTACCGTATGGATAGGCTCGGAATGGCCAACAGTATAGAAATAAGATGTCCATTCTTAGATTTTCATCTCATCAATGCCGCCTTTTCAGTTCCTGCCGGATTAAAAATTAAAAACAACGAGCCCAAATATATCCTTAAGAAAAGTCTGGAGCGATTATTACCAAACGACATTCTCTACCGCAGGAAGATGGGATTCTGTGTACCGCTGCGCGAATGGGCAGGTGATGTCATGCTCGACTATATGGACGAGCATTTGAAAAGCTTCGCACGCAACACAGGCATCTTTGATGAAAAGGGATTACAGCATCAAATTGAACAGATCAGAAGGGGAAACACAGCATTTACCAACCAACTATGGACCATCTATTTTATGATGGCCTGGTTTAAAAAATGGATGTCGGCCTGATGAAAAAAGTGGTGCTCATAACGAACATTCCAACTCCTTACAGGATTCCGCTCTTTAATTTGCTCGGCGAAGAGATGAGACAAGCCGGAATGGAGTTACATGTTATTTTTTCCAGTCTAGGCTACAAAAGACGAAAATTTGAAATCAATCCAAACGATTTCCAATTTAGCTACACCCTGCTTGATGGCGGGAAATATTCGGTAGGAGAAGATGCGGAGAAGACCTATTTCTTTTACAGAGGATTATGGAAGCAGTTACGCCTCCTTAAACCCTGGCGTATCATTACCTCGGGATTCTCACCGGCAACACTCATTTGCACCTTGTATACGTTTTTCTACAGCACCCCCTTTCTGATCTGGAGCGGAACAATAGAATTGGGAGGGCGAAGAATTTCATGGTGGAGAAAGTTATTCAGAAAACTCCTCTTAAAAAGAGCGCAGTCTTATATAGCATATGGGTCACTGGCCTCGGATTATTTGGAAAAACTGGGGGCTGCAAAGGAAAAAAATTCACATAGCGATTAATACCGTTGACACCGACTATTTTAGAGAAGAAACAAATTCTGCCCGCCGCAAGGTTATAAAGAAAGATGTATTCACCTTTGCTTATTTGGGATATTTAGTACCAAGAAAAAACGTCTATAAAGTAATAGAAGCCTCTTCTGAATTATTAAAGAAAAGACATGATTTTCGGATTCTTATCATCGGTGATGGTATTAGTAAAGCTGCTCTGGAAAACGAAGTTGAAAAACGTAAGCTTAAAGAAGTAGTACAATTTAAAGGATATTTGCAAAAAAATGAATTACCGGCAGTACTTGCAGAAACTGACATCCTTCTTTTTCAAACAAATTTCGATATATGGGGTCTTGTTTTGAATGAAGCCATGGCTGCCGGGGTAGCCTGCCTCGCTTCCCATAATGCCGGAGCAGTTTATGATCTGATTGAGGAGGGAGAAAACGGTTTCATCAACGACTTCAGCGATTTAAAAAAGACAGTCGATAAAATGGAATGGATGGTCCAAAACAAAGAATTAATGGAGCAATTCGGAAAAAAAGCTGCTCGTACTATTACAGAAAAAGCTAGTCTAAAGAATTCGGTATCAGGGTTCATGAAAGCCATAAAAAACAGTTAATTTAGCAGTAAGAATGAGTTATAAAAATTGGTGGAAATGGTTAAAAGGATTGCCGCTCAGTAAAAAGTGGTTTGTCTGGCTAATTCTATTACGACCGATTATTGACAATTTCTATGAGTTGAAAGAAACATCGGCGCTTGCTTCACCCTTATATATTGTAGGTGTTCTTACTCCTGTATTGATTTTGCTAAGTATGATATCCGGAGGACTTCAACGGTCGCCTGACAGTTTACAGGAAATACTCTTCAGAGTATTTTGCTTTTTTCTATTATTCAACGCACTAACGTTTTGGTTTATACAACTCAATGTAGTTGCATTTGGCGATTTGATAAAATATATTACACCGGTTTTTCTGTTTTACTATGCCCGAAGATTTGTTCAAACAAAAGAGGATTTGCACGGAATACTTACAAGCTTTCTGATATCCTGTTTATTCCCTTTCACGATTTTTTTATATGAGTCTATAGTCAACCCTATAGCTATTGAATACATCAGCCAAGGAAGAGGTGGAGGTTCCAGGATAAGAGGTGCATATGCAGATATCATGAACTATGCTATTTTTTTCATTTTATTTCTGACTATAATTTGCTATTATTTCCTGACGCATATGTACAACAAGACCTCCGGAATTAAAGTAAAAGCGTGGCATCTTATTGTTGGTATTGCATTTGTATTGTATGGCTTAACACGAATCAGACACGTTTCCACATGGGGTGTTTTCCTGTTTCTTATTGTTATTTTCCTTTTTCACAATCTTCGAAATTCGAAAGGACTCCTATTTACCTTTCTATTTATCTTTATTGTTTCCACCTTTTTTGCTCAGACCATTTACATAAATCATATTGAACCCTTAATTTTTAAAGAATTGTTAGTAGTGGAAGGAGAATCAGAAGCCGATCAAGCTTTTAATGGGAGGATGACACGGTGGGAACGATATTTTGAAATTTGGGAACAAATGCCCACATTTAATCATTTTACCGGAATTGTTTCAGCCAATTTCAATGAAACCATTGTGATGATTAGCGGAGGTATGCATAGTGATTACATACGACTTATGTTTTTAACAGGATTTATTGGCATTTTTTTCTATGTAGCATTTCTTCTAAGCACTTTGTCAAATTGGATTTCCATGGCTATTCCGGAAAAATTCCTTTTAGCAGCATGTATTTCCTCTATACTTCTTTGGTCTATTACTACTGTTCCAACCTTATACGCCCCACTCTTATACATCTTATATCCTATCATAGCATTCGCATTACTCCCTAAAGAACGGCAACTCTAAACTTAAGTATGACCTCAAAACCAGTAGTATTTATCTTCGGTAAACTTCCGCCTCCCTTTATGGGTCCCGCAGTTGCAACGGAGATTTTACTGCTATCCCCTTTGAAGAAAGATTTTGAGCTGATACATATCGACACTAAAACGAACACAGACCTGCGTGAAATCGGGAAATGGAGTTTCAATAAAGTTTTGAAGAATACTAAAATTTATAAACAGATTCTTCAAAATGGTTTTGCATTAAAACCACAACTTGTTCTTATTCCTATTAGTCAAAGCACTGTCGGATTTTTCAAGGACTCCCTGTTTATATTGTTTAGTCGCATGATCTGTCGCAAAGTACTCTTACACCTACGGGGAAGTGAGTTCAGAATATGGATGGATCGCTCCGGTATTTTAACGCGGTTTTATGTGAAAAGCATTTTCAAATTATGTGCAGGGGTAATAGTACTCGGTAATAATCTACGTTACTTATTCAAAGGATATTTTCCTGAAAATGAAATATTCGTTGCAGCCAATGGCGGTGATTATAAAATTCCTGATAGACAAAGGGTAGAAAGCGGAAAAGTGAACATACTTTACCTCGGCAATCTTCAATCTTCAAAAGGCATAGAAGACCTTATTGACGCGATAAACCTGTTCCCAAAAGATATTTCCTCCCAGATCGAAGTTGATGTTATTGGCGGCTGGAGAAACGAAATGACGAAAAGTAAATGCCTGGAGATCTGTAAAGCCGGGCAACTTCCGGTTAATTTTCACTCTCCTGAAAAGAGCCCGCAAAAGTTGCAATTCATGGCGAATGCCGATATTTTTGTATTTCCACCTCGTGAACCGGAAGGACATCCCTGGGTTATTGTAGAAGCGATGGCTGCAGGCTTACCCATCATCAGTACCGACCTGGGAGCAATCGTGGAGTCAGTGGAAAGTGGAATTAACGGATACATCGTACCTTTGGCTGATCCGAAAGCATTGTCGGAAAAGCTGATAGAATTGTGTACATCACCCGATAAAAGGAAACGAATGGGCCTCGCCTCTCGTAAAAAGTATGAATCCGGCTTTACTTTGGCCCACATGACTACTCATCTGAAAAATATTTTTAATCAGGTGATATCAACATAACTATGGAACAACTCACTCAAAACCTTAAGGATGGCCACATGCAACTGCTTGAGGTGCCCTTTCCTGCTTTAGGTCGAGGGCAAGTTCTGGTAAGAAATCACTTCTCTTTGATCAGTGCCGGAACTGAAGGTAAAACGGTAAAAGATGCCCGGTTGGGTTATATTGGAAAAGCCAGAGCACGCAAAGAAGAAGTGAAGAAAGTCATACAAACCGCCAAAGTCATTGGTTTAAGAGAGACTTTTCGTTTAGTGATGAACAAACTGGATGCACCAAGCGCATTGGGATACAGTTGCACCGGTGAAGTCATTGCCATAGCCGATGATGTGCGTGAATTTTCTATCGGCGATCGTGTTGCCTGCGGTGGAAGTACTGCAGTGCATGCAGAGGTGGTTGCAGTTCCTGTGAACCTTTGTGTTAAAATTGGAGATGCTCTGCCGGGCAAAGAAGCCGCATTCACCACGGTAGGTGCTATTGCATTGCAAGGTGTCCGACAGGCTGATTTAAAGTTAGGAGAGACGTGTGCTGTCATCGGTTTAGGATTGGTGGGGCAAATTACACTTCAACTTTTGAGCGCCTCGGGTGTAAAGGTTTTCGGAATTGATATTGACAAAAAACAGGTTGCACTCGCCACTGAAAATGGAGCCGATTTTTCTTTTCACAGGGATGAGCCGCAACTCGAGTCTGTTCTACTTCAGCATACCGGGGGTTATGGTGTTGATGCTGTCATTATAACTGCATCTACATCTTCCACAGATCCTGTTGATCTGGCTGGAATTTTATGCAGAAGAAAAGCGAAGGTGATTATCGTTGGAGCAGTCCCGACAGGATTCTCTCGTAAAAATTACTATATCAAGGAACTTGAATTGAAAATGTCTTGTTCGTATGGCCCCGGCCGTTATGATACGGATTACGAGGAACGAGGTATTGACTATCCCTATGAATATGTCCGCTGGACAGAAAACAGGAATATGGAGGCCTTTGTTTCACTTCTTCAAAATAAAAAAATAAACCTTTCCAAACTTATCACGCATACCTTTCCATTTCGTGAAGCGGCAAAAGCGTACGATATGATTTTAAGCAAATCAACGGCTTTTTCAGGAATTGTATTGGAATACGATACGAATAAAAAGATCTCAGATCGAATCCTATTGAAAGACAAACCCTCTGCCACCAACACGATTACGGTGGGAATGATTGGTGCCGGCTCTTTCGGACAAAACTTTCTTCTTCCTGCCTTGCAAGGAAAAGCGACATTAACAGGTATCGCGACCGCCCGCGCCAACAATGCAAGAAATGTTGCGGATAAATTCGGATTTACTTATTGCACCGGTAATGCCAATGATATCATTCATGATCCCGCCATCAATACAATTTTTATTGCTACCCGTCATGATAGTCATGGAGCGTATGTGTTAGAGGCTTTAAAAGAAGGCAAGAATGTTTTCACAGAAAAGCCGCTCTGTATTCATACCAGTGAACTCGATGCCATTCGCGATCAATATCCGAAATCGTCGGCACATCTGATGGTCGGATTCAACAGGAGATTTGCACCGCTTGCAATAGAGATGAAAAAGCAATTGAATGCAAATCTTCCTTCTGCAATAAACTATCGGATCAATGCCGGAATCGTTCCGAAAGAACATTGGACACATGATCCGGCCTCAGGTGGTGGACGCATCATTGGTGAAGTTTGTCATTTTATTGATTTCTGTTCATTTATCACCGGCAGCCTGGTAGTTGAAGTAAGTGCACATGCCATGAATGATGCATCAGCGTTGCAGGATACCGTCAGCATCAGTTTGAAATTGGCGAATGGCAGTATTGCATCTATCTCTTATTTTTCAAATGGAAATAAAGATCTTAGTAAAGAATATATTGAGGTTTTCAATGGTGGTTTTGTCTGCGGTCTTGGATGACTTTAAGGAATTAACGAGTTTTGGACCTCGGGGCACCAAGGTACAAAAAGGGGCACTCTGGATAAAGGCCATAAACAGGAAATTGCTGAATTCATTGCCTGTATAAAAGAAGGAAAGCCGACGCCTGTTTCATTTGAAAATATTTACAACAGCACATTGAGCACTTTTAAAGTAATTGAATCCATAAAACTAAAAGGCATCAACCTGACTGTTGCTCCACTATGAAAGAGGAAGAGTTGATCGCACATGCTTTACATCGCCTGCTGAAATATGTAGAAAAAGAGCAGTTCAAGGGCTTCGATCCTTATGATGGACTCACCTCTCCCCTCTTCCAACTCCCTGTATTGAAAAGCAACCATCGGCTTCGATTTCTTGCCCAGCAGTTTATTAAAAGATCACCGGTAAACCTACGTCCTCTATTGGGCATTCATCCCCGCCTTAATCCTGTTTCTCTGGGTCTGGGGATACAGTCGTACTCCTATTTATTTGCAACTCACCCCCTACCTGAATACAAAGAAAAGGTCGAAGCAATGATTGATCAACTGGTCAAACTCATTCCGCCGAATTATAGCGGTGCCTGCTGGGGTTATGATTTCCCCTGGGAGGCACGCTATGCATCTATCCCGGCTTATCAACCTACCGTTGTTGCTACCGGCATCATAACAAATAGTCTTTACGTAGCCCATACTACTTTCAACAATAGTCTTGCCCGTGAATTGGTGGTAAAAGGATGTGAATTTGTCACCAATCACCTGAACCGATCTGTGGATGAAGATGGTACTTTCTGTTTTTCCTATTCACCTTTCGATAAGGAAAAAGTTTTTAATGCCAGCATGAAAGGATCACGACTGCTGGCACAGGGGTATCAACTTACAAAGAATCCGGAATGGAAGAATCTTGCTGAACAATCACTGGCATGGGTGATGAAACACCAGTCGGAGGAAGGTGCATGGATCTATTCACAGCGTAACACCGGATATCGAATCGACAATTATCATACTGCCTATGTCCTGGATTGTTTAGATGAGTATATTAAATGCACAGGGGACATGAAATTTTCCGTAGCTTTAAATAAGGGAGTTCAATTTTATGTGAACAATTTCATTACGTCAGAGGGACAACCCAAATTTTACAATAATGATTCCTGGCCGGTAGATTGTACCGCTGCCGGGCAAACGTTATTGAGTCTTACTCGATTTGGACATATTGACAGCGCAAAGAAATGTGCATTGTGGATGATCCACCATATGCAATCACCCTCCGGCAATTTTTATTTCCGAAAATTCAGAACACATACTGAAAAAACTGCATTCATGCGTTGGTCGGATAGTTGGATGCTCGCCGGGCTCTCCTCTTTATCAGAACACTTAAAAACAGGAGACCACACATTATGAAATACCTGTTTTACCTGGCACATCCGGCCCACTTTCATCTCTTTAAGAATACCATGCGTATGCTCAAGGAGAAAGGGCATACGGTGATCGTTACGATTAAGACGAAGGATGTACTCCGGAAATTATTGGAAGAAAGCGGACTCCCATACATCAATATCGCCGAGAAAGAACGTAAGGATTCGAGAACAGGAATTGCACTCTCCTTTCTTCAGCGAACATTTCAACATTGGAAGATCGTGCGTAAAGAAAAGCCCGATCTTTTCATTTCTACTTCCGCTGAATTTGCACCGTTCGCACGACTGCTAGAAGTAAAGAGCATTAGCGTCTTTGAAGATGATCTTGGAAATATTTCCTGTCTACAGCAAAATCTTTGTGCCCTTCCTTCATCATCAGCTTTGTCCGGTTTCCTGCTCGGCAGCGCAATGGAACAACCATCCCAAAACAGTAAAGTACAATGCCAACCAAGAGCTTGCTTATTTAAGGCCGGCCTATTTCACACCGGACAAAGAAAAAGTCAACGCGTTATTCGGAAAGCAAAAATTGAATATATTCATTCGTTTCGCTAAACTAACGGCATGGCATGACGAAAACAAAACAGGAATCACGAACCAATTGGCCAATGATCTTATTCAGATACTGGAGCCTTATGGACAAATACATCTCTCTTCCGAACGACCATTGCCTCCTGAGTTAGAAAAATACCGTGTGAATGTTAAAGCCTCCGACATACTGGATGTTTTGTATTATTCAGATCTTTACATTGGTGACAGTCAAACCATGACAGCGGAGGCTGCGGTGCTCGGCACACCTTCTATTCGCTTCAATGATTTCGTGGGCAAACTCGGTTATCTGGAAGAGCTCGAGCATAAGTATCAACTCACCTTTGGTATCCCGACCCATCAGTCCGAAAAACTCCTGGCGAAAACAAGGGAACTCATCTCTACACCCGATCTTAAAAAGTTATGGCAGCAACGAAGAGAACGTTTATTGCGCGAAACGATTGACCCGACACAATTCTTTGTCTGGTTTTTTGAAAATTACCCGTCAAGTGCAGAACAATTATTAAAAGATCCAACCCTTCAACAGAAATTCCGTGACAATGTCTCTTGATTTTACACTTCATAAATACAAACAATTGCTGACAACCTGTAAGGGCAACGGCTATACCTTCATCGCCTTCGAGGATGTCTATAAAAGCACACTTCCGGCAAAGTACATTATCCTCCGTCACGATGTGGATGACTTGCCAATACAAAGTCTTTTAAAAGCTGAAATAGAGCATGAACTCTCGATCAGAAGCACGTATTACTTCCGCATCGTCCCCGAAAGCAATCAACCGGAAATCATTAAAAAGATCGCTGATCTGGGGCATGAAATCGGTTATCATTACGAAGATTTATCATTGGCGAATGGAGATTTTAAAAAAGCCATTCAACTTTTTGAAAACAATTTAAAGTATTTCAGAACTTTTTATCCTGTAAAAACTATTTGCATGCATGGAAGTCCGGCTTCCGTATGGGACAATAAAATGCTTTGGAGAGATTACGACTATAAGAAATACAATATTCTTGGTGAGCCCTATTTCGATATTGACTTCTCCTCTACGCTCTATCTCACGGACACCGGCCGGCGCTGGGACGGCAACCGTGTAAGTGTACGGGACAAGGTAAAAAACCCATTCCAGCTTTCCTTTCGTTTCAACAAAACGGAAGAAATTATCAACGCTGTAAAGCAAAACCAGTTACCTCCCCGAATTATGATCACAACTCATCCGCAACGATGGCATGATTCGGCGGGCCCGTGGCTGAAGGAATTGATATTTCAGAATTTAAAGAATGTCATCAAAAAATATTTTTACGTTTCAAACCCAATGACGGATTAAAATGAGTGCTGCACCATATACTGTTGTTACAGATAGCGGGCAACTTGTTCAGGCAGGGTGGCGGGAATATGTACATGCACATCCGCAGGGAAATTTCTTTCAACTTCCGGAAGCTTTTCATCTTTTTGAAAATACACCCGGTTATACACCAATGGTATTTGGCTTAATTCAAAACTCTACCGGAAAAGTAGCCGGTATTTTAGTCAGTGTCATACAAAGAGAGAATACATTTTATGGGAGATTCACTGCCAGAAGCATTGTATGGGGAGGCCCCTTGGTGGAAGAAGCAACACAGGCCGGACTGTTATTGAAGAGTTATAATGATGCTACTGCAGGAAAAGCGATTTACTCGCAATTCAGAAATACATTTGATTGTACACCTCTTAAATCTGCTTTTGAAAATGCGGGCTTCAGTTATCTTGAACATCTCAACTTTCTTGTGAATACCACGAGTGAAAACTCCGACCAACTGCTGTCAGCGATGAGCAAGAGCAAGGCCCGGCAGATCAAGAAGGGGTTATCTTCAGCTCATATTGTGGAAGCCACTACCCCGGAAGAAGCCAATTCCTTTTATGCATTACTCAAAGACCTTTACCATGAAAAAGTCAACAAACCCTTACCTCCAAAAAGCTTTTTTGATTACTTTTATAATGAGATAGTCAGGAAAGGACTTGGAAAATATTTGTTGATTAAACATGAAGGTAAAATCATAGGAGGAATTCTTTGTCCGTTGATGCCCGGAAAAGCCATTTATGAGTGGTATATTGCAGGATTAGATAAAGAATTCAAAGAACAATATCCCAGTATTCTGGCCACCTGGGCGGCTATCGACTATGGATGTCGGAATGGAATGCAACATTTCGACTTCCTGGGAGCGGGTAAACCGGATGCAGATTATGGAGTGCGGGATTTTAAAAGTAAATTTGGAGGGATGCTGGTAAATTTCGGAAGGTTTGAAAAAGTCTATCAACCTCTCTTGATGAAAACCGGAACGATGGGCTTGAAGTTGTATAAATACATTCGAAGATAATCCTTGAAAGCAATAAAGAAATATGGAATTGTAAGGCAGGCATGGATAAAATGCATGCGGTTTTTTGTTGCTCAATTTCCGGCCAATGCTGTACGAATATGGGCATTGCGTCAATGTGGCTTTCATGTTGGGGAAGAAGTCTATATTGCAGGGGGCCTATCCCTTTCAATGATGAACTCAGAAAACTCCTGCGATCTTGTTATTGAGGACCGTGTTTCTATTGGTCCGCGGGTTACATTGATCCTCGCATCGGATCCCAATCATTCCCGGCTAATAAAGATTTTCCCTCCGATCAGAGGGAAGCATTACTATTGGAAAAGATGCCTGGCTGGGTGCGGGAGTAATTATTCTGCCCAATGTGGTGATTGGGGAATGCTCGGCCATTGCTGCAGGAGCTGTGGTGACAGGAAATATTGAAGCGAATACGCTAGCCGGAGGAGTACCTGCAAAACTGATAAAACATCTTCCGAAAATTGATTAATTTTTGATCCTGTCTTATTCATTATAATTACATTCAGAAGTTTTTTATTCCGGCCGGTCTTTCGTCAAAAACTATCAAATTTTAGTTGCATAGAGATCGCCGTCTTCAAAGGGATTTTCTTTTTTACCACAGAGGCACTGAGGGCACTAAGTTGCACTGAGAATTTTTTCTTTTCTTAGTGACCTAAGTGTGCTAAGTGACTTAGTGGTGAGAAATTTTAATAGACGAATTCTAATCTTTGAAGATAGATTCCCGTGGTAAAAAAGGATTTCCGATGACGGGAACAAAGGAGTCCGTCAGATTAAATTGCTGCACGCCGGTGGGCAGATGAAAAGGTGTTTTGCTCCAGGTCTCGAGGCTGTTTCTATGTTTTATGACGAGATAAAATGACTGTTGCCATAAGGAAGCCGGGAAAACGAATGTTCCCCAACCGGAAGAATCAATAGCAGTTTGAACAGATTGTACGACGCCATAGGGTGCAACGGTTTCATGCAGTTCGAGGGGAACGGTATCCGTAATTCCCGCGGAAGCATTGGCGACCGGAGTCATCGTTTGATTGCCCTCATAAAACCCTTCAATAAACAACCGAAGAGAAATACTAATGCTGCAGGGATTGGGTGGATCCACTAATACATAATTATTCGTAGTGACGCAACCGTTATTATCTGTAATTACTAACTGATAATTTCCGGCCGGAATACCATCTATTCCGGTACTGTCGCCGGTCAATAATAAATTCCCTGAAATGGTATTACCTGCGCTACTTCCTGAAGTTCGAAGTGTAGATTGTGCTCCGGGAGATTGCACAGCAGCCGGGCTGGCATTCCATTGATAGGTATACGGAGCCACTCCTCCATTTACCTGCACCGATAACGCCCCATCCTGGGCTAAACTACAGGAAACAGCTTCCACCGTTGCAACAGCACTCACTGCCGGTGGTTCAATTACCGTAAATGATTGAGATATACTGCATCCCAACCCATCAGAGACTGTTACTGTAAAATTACCCGCCGAAATAGTATTCAAATCCTGAGTGGTTCCTCCGTTCGACCAGGCATACGTAATAGGAGCAGTTCCACTTCCTATGGATAAATCTATAGCCCCACTGTTCGATCCATTGCAATTCACAGGAGTTACAACAGCTCCCGCATAGGTCACGGCATTCACAGGCCTCAAGGAGACATCTAAACTTGTAAGTACGCCGGATTGCAAACTTACACCGTTAAATACTTTAGTGGTATAACCCGTCTTGCTGAAGGTTACCGTATACGATCCACTATTCGCCGTACCGGTTTTATATGTCCCGGTTAACTTTGATAATTCCGCATGATGTGTTCCACCGGTGATCACTACAGATACATTCGACAATACCATATTCGAGCAGGAGTCTCTGACAATACCTTCCAGATAGCAAGCCCTTTGATAGGTTGGTGTGAGCACAAAAAGTCCGTTATCAATATCTGGAAACGATGATATTTCCTGATGGCAGGTAAGGATAGACTCCCCAGGCCCCATTGAATCCATTGCCGGCGCCTTGTGTATAGGTATCATATCGTCCAACCGTAATCATATTTTCGGGACGGGATACGTCGACAATCGTGATGCCATCTTTATAGTAGGAGTTGATCGCATAACTGTTACGTATATACGTATTGTGAATAATTGATCCGCTTCCCGGCATCCCCTGCAAACGATCCAAGAGTTGAACATTTCCGGTATTGGAAACATCATAGGAAGCCAGATATGAATTGCTCACCTCATCCGTCGTATATAAAACACTTGAACCATTGTCGGCCATCCATGCATTATGGGTAAAATTATTGGGGGTATTTTGCGTAGCGATTAGTACGGGATTCGATTTGTTGGAAATATTTATTGCAGAAAAGAATCCACCATAAATATGGGCACCCCATAGGGTATCATTTTTCACATAACAATCGTGCACATAACGAAAGTTACCGGCGAAACTCATGGCAGTATTGCTCACGTACACCGGATTCCATGGATCAGCCAGGGAAACGATTAAAGCAGCACCACCGAAGAGTTGTGATCCATTGAGATAGACATAACCATCCCGAACATGCAAGGAGTGAATTCTTCCCACCTGCCCTGCAACTGCTCCGGTACCTGTCCAGAATTTTGAATTTATGGAAGCAGGCAAATTTGAAAGATCAACAATCTGCAAGCCATTGCAACAACCTTCTGTCGTCACATACGCATATTTACCCCAGGTTTGCACTTCTCTCCAAAAGGAATTGGTACCCGGCACCTGAAATTTAAGAACCGGGGCAACAGGATTGGTCACATCAACAATCGATAAACCTGTCTGAGTTCCTACCAATGCATATTCATTACCGAGTGAATCTACATATCCCCAGATATTGGAAAGATCAACGGTAGAACCATAGGGCAACTGAGATCTGAACTGAATATTCATAGGAGACTGCGCCCACCCATTAAAGAAGGAACATAGCAATAAGCTGACAATTAGTAAACCGGCTCTTACCTTATCCATAATCACTTCCATATATTTTACTAAGTTATAAAAAACAAACGAAGCCGACAATGAAAAGTCCTGAAAAAATTGTGCAACCAGCGCTCCGGATTATGCTTTTACGAGGAAAAACTCCTTTAGTTTCTCCACACAATAATCTATTTCCTCCACGGTATTGTAACGGCTGAAAGAAAAACGAACAGCAGGTCGGGCACCATCATAAGAAAGTGCACGCAATACATGGGAACCTATTTCACTACCCGATGAACACGCACTTCCTGCAGAACAGGCAATTCCGGCTATGTCCAGATTGAACAACAACATCTCTGCATTTTCATTGGGAGGAAAAGAGACATTCAAGACTGTATACAGGCTATTTTCAGGGGAGGTATCTCCATTAAACAAAACTCCGGGAATTTCCTCCGAGAGCTTCTCCATCATATACTTCTTCAATGCGGTAACACTCTTTAAATCATTCTCCATATGCGCGTACGAGAGTTCAAGTGCCTTCGCCAGTCCAACGATACCGTAGACATTTTCAGTGCCACCCCGCATATTTCGTTCCTGTGCTCCACCGGTAATAAAGGGTTTGATTTTCACATTGCGATTGATGTAGAGAAAACCAACACCTTTCGGACCATGGAATTTATGAGCAGCACCGGTAATAAAATCAACAGGTAATTTAGAAAGATCGTGAGGGAAGTGTCCCATCGTTTGAACGGTATCCGAATGAAACAAGGCATGGTATTTATGACAAATCTCCCCAACTTTCTCTATCGAAATCAATGTGCCAATCTCATTATTGGCATGCATCAGCGAAACAAAGGAACGATCATTCTCTGAAAGCAATTTCTCCAAATGCACTAAATCAATATGACCTTGCTTGTCGATCCCGACTAAACTCAATTTAATTTCTCCACGTCCGGCTAAGTCCTCCAATGTATGTAATACGGCATGGTGCTCGAGCGGAGAGGTGATAGCGTGTTTAATCCCGAGATCATGAATACAACATCGAATGGCCATGTTATCCGCTTCGGTACCACCGGAAGTAAAAAATATCTCGGAAGGAGATGTATTCAGTAGCGTGGCCACTTTTTTTCTCGCCGCTTCGATAGCAGCCCTTACTTCACGACCGACAGCATGAATGGAAGAGGGATTGCCATACTGATTTTGCAACATGGGAATCATTGCTGCTACTACTTCCGGATCCATGGGTGTGGTCGCGGCATTATCAAGATATACTTTCATTATTTGGAGGAAGGGTTTCAGGCTTTAGTTAACATGGAAGAGAGAATATCCTTGATATCCGCAATGATCTTCCCTGCCAGGTTATTTGCTGTTGTCAGCGATTGACTTTCACTATAAATTCTGATGATGGGTTCGGTATTGGAACGACGCAAATGCACCCATTCCTTATCGAATTCAATTTTTACCCCATCGATGGTGTTGACGGGATGCTTGCTGTATTTTTCCCGGATACGCTCAAGGATTTCCGTCACATCTGTCTCGGGGGTTAATTCAATTTTATTTTTTGAAATAAAATAATCAGGATAAGAAGAGCGAAGCATCGAACAGCTTTTTCCAGATTTAGCAAGATGAGAGAGGAATAATGCAATTCCTGCGAGGGCATCACGGCCATAATGCAGGTCCGGCAAAATCACACCGCCATTCCCTTCACCGCCGATCACGGCATTCGTCTTTTTCATCATCTCCACTACATTCACTTCACCCACTGCAGCAGCCGCGTAAGTTCCGCCATTTTTCTCTGTGATATCGCGCAATGCTCTTGTAGAAGAAAGATTCGACACGGTATTTCCTTTCTTTTGCTGCAGGACATAATCTGCCACAGCCACCAATGTATATTCTTCCCCGAACATTTCCCCATCTTCACAAACGATAGCAAGGCGATCAACATCCGGATCTACCACGAGACCGAGATGGGCTTTTTTCTTCACCACTTCCTTGGAAATCTCTGTCAGGTTTTCGGGCAAGGGTTCAGGGTTATGCGGGAAGTTTCCATCTGGCATGCAATACAATTCAACGATCTCTTCTACACCCAATGCCCGTAACAAAGCAGGAACGGCAATACCTCCGGTTGAATTCACACAATCGATGGCTACTTTAAATTTCTTCGCCGCGATGGCCTTTCTATCTACCATCGGCAAGGCCAGGATGGCTTCAATATGACGAGCAATAGATTGCTGATCGGTGGTAACTTTTCCAAGGTGATTCACTTCTGCATAACGAAACGACTCCTGTTCCGCGATTTGAAGCAATGCTTCACCATCAGCAGCGGAGATAAATTCACCCTTCTCATTTAACAACTTCAATGCATTCCATTGTTTAGGGTTATGGCTAGCCGTTAGTATGATTCCACCCTGAGCAGAATGAAAAGGTACGGCCATCTCTACTGTTGGAGTCGTTGATAAACCGGTATCGATCACATCTATACCCAGTCCGCAGAGGGTAGAGGAAACCAAACCGGAAACCATCGCTCCCGAAATACGTGCGTCTCGACCAATGACTACTTTACAGGCAGCATTATTATTCCTTTCCAGCAACCAAAGGCCATAAGCGGAAGTAAACTTTACAATATCAAAAGGAGTCAATCCGTCGCCGGGCTTCCCTCCGATGGTACCTCTGATACCGGAAATTGATTTAATTAATGTCATAATATAACGGGACTGCTGATCATTCAACAGTATGCAAATATACGTTCATTACCTGAAATATAACAGCGAAATCAACAGGGGAAATGAACATCCAACGATACAACTCAACCCACTGATCCAACGGAAAATGTTGCTGCAAATCACCTGTTTTCACCGGCAAAATCAAAGGACCCTTTCTTATAACTTATCCTAAAATCTATGCGCCGGTCAACATGAATAAAATTTTACTGTAGCCCGGTTCAACTACGCTTTTATAGTATGACCCATTTTATCTCTCTTGGTCTCCAGATAACGTTGATTGTGCGGATTGGGAGTAATTTCGATGGGAATACGATCCACAATTTCCAAACCATAGCCAATCAATCCGGCACGTTTCGTTGGATTATTTGTAAGGAGTTTCATCTTGGTGATGCCGAGATCTCTCAATATCTGCGCGCCTACTCCATAATCCCGTTCATCCATCTTAAAGCCCAGTTTCAAATTCGCTTCTACGGTATCAAAACCCTGTTCCTGTAAATTATAGGCTCTCAATTTATTCAACAAGCCGATACCTCTTCCCTCTTGATTCATATATAAAATAACTCCTTTCCCTTCCTTCTCTATCATCTCCATCGCTTTATGCAACTGAGGTCCGCAGTCGCAGCGGCAAGAGCCAAAAATATCGCCGGTAATACAGGAAGAATGCACTCTGACCAAGATAGGTTCATCCTTCGTCCACTCCCCTTTCCGCAAAGCAAGATGTTCCTGACCGGTTTCAATATGCCGATAGGCGATCAAATCAAAATCACCAAAAGTGGTGGGCATATGCACACTCACCATTCTTTCAATCAGCGACTCTTTCTCTAATCTGTATTTGATCAAATCTTCAATAGAGACTATTTTCATTCCATACTTCTCGGCAAGAATCAACAGTTCCGGAAGTCTGGCCATAGAACCATCTTCATTCATAATTTCCACGATGGTAGCAGAAGGTTGGAGACCGGCAATGCTTGCAATATCTACAGCAGCTTCCGTATGTCCCGCGCGGCGCAACACACCACCTGACTTCGCTCTCAATGGAAAAATATGCCCGGGGCGGGCTAAATCATCCGGTTTTGTATCCCCATTAATAAGAGCCTGAATGGTTTTAGATCGATCGGATGCCGAAATGCCGGTTGTGCAGCCATGACCTAAAAGATCCACTGACACTGTAAAAGCCGTTTCATGCGAAGCGGTATTCTTATTCACCATCATTGGCAATTGCAATTCCTCACAACGTTCTTCGGTAAGACCCACGCAGATCAATCCGCGACCGTAGGTGGCCATAAAATTCACCACCTCCGGAGTCACAAATTGCGAGGCGATTAAAAAATCACCCTCATTCTCCCTGTCGGCATCATCCACCACGATAATAATCTTGCCCTCTTTAATTGCTGTTATCGCTTCCTCAATACTATTCAAACGAATTTCCATCTTCTATGATTTCGAGTTGCAAAGGTACGGATTCCAACCGCTCGCTCTCCATTTCTTTCCTTCATGAGTAGAAATGAGCGCCTGCCAATAACGATCTCAAACCTCTGAATCAAACAGATAGAAGAAATGTAATATTCCCTGTAAGATTTTTGAAGAAATCGCGAACCTTAACTACCTCTCCCCGTTTAAATTTCATAACAGCACAGAAGGTTATTGTGTTTCGTTCTTAAAAAGAATTAATGGTTTTGTTTGGTTTTAGGTTGATGTCAGAAGCGGGTAGCCCCCGTAAGGCTATCCGCGACTGGCCCTACTATCAAACCCACTTAGAAATAATGCCCCGTAAGGCATACCCATTTGCCCCGTAAGGCAGAAAAAATGGTTTTGGTGTTTTTAGGTTGATTGTCAGTAGATGGGGCAGCCCCGTAAGGCTGCCCCAGGCTGACATCCGGAGACGAGAAGTGCTCCGACGAAATACCAACTGCTAACAAAAAGCTACTCTGAAAGAGTGGCTTTTTTGCGTTAATAGAAATTTTAATTCTGCCTATTTGAAAAGTAAATCAAACTCAGATCAATGCTGCTTTCTTCAGATTCAGAATTGAAAAATCGGTATCTGTTTTTCGAATCGTATTGGAGAGGCAACCCAGGCCATCTATCGTCATTTCTACAACATCCCCGCTTGCAGCCACTGCGCTTTATACTCCGGATCATTCAATTTACCGGTACCGTTGAGTTCCAGAAAACAACCGGTGCCAACTGTGCCCGAGCCAATCACATCTCCCGGGAGGATATCCACACCATAAGCACAACGCTCAATGATTTCGGCAAATGTCCAGTCCATCTGCGCCATATTCCCTTCACTTACCTGAATACCATTCACAAAACACTTCATGGTGAGGTTATACTGATTTCCTACATGACCTTCCTTCGCCGGTACCTTCAAGCTTTCCAGTTCATCAGGAGTCACGAGGTAGGGACCAATTACAGTCGAGAAATCTTTTCCTTTTGCAGGACCGAGATTCAATTTCATCTCTTCCATCTGTAAGAGCCGTGCACTCATATCATTCATGATCATATAACCGGCCACATACTTATCTGCCTCCGCCGCTCTCACATTTCTACCTTTCTTACCGATAACTATAGCTGCTTCGAGTTCAAAATCCAATTGTTTAAAATGATCGGGCATACACCATATCTCCCCGGGACCCTGGATTGCATTATGGTTTGTAAAATAAAAGATAGGATACTCATCAAACTCCGGGATCATGTCCACTTTACGGTTGCGGCGTGCTGCTGCCACGTGCTGACGGAAGGCATATCCATCTCTGCAGGAAGTGGGCTGTGTCACAGGAGCCTGAATGACTACCTCTGACCATAAAAAGCTCTTCTCAGACACCTTTCCCTCGATGATGGCACGTTCCACATTCCGCACCCTGTCCATCGCCTTCTCTTCTCCATCCAGCAACTCTTTCATTGTTCCCGCTACATTCATATTCAAAGCTTTACCTGCGGAAAAAACATCAAAAATCTTTTCATTCACATATAGACCAAGACGCGATTTACCGTCTTTTAAATAAGATACCAGTTTCATAATTGATTTATTTAGCTGCAAAAGTAACCAATGGTTAACTTTGCCTGACGGTTAAGATAAAAATCACTGTTTTAACTGAACAGTTCTCCATAAACCTAAATACCATATGCCTCAGTATCACTCTCTTGGAAAATTCCCGCATAAGCGACATACCCAGTTCAGAAAACCTGATGGAAGCCTTTATGCAGAGGAACTCGTTTCCACGCATGGTTTTTCGAATGTTTATTCATTGATATACCATGCGCATGCGCCTACTTTGGTCAAAGCGGTAGGTGAGCCTTTTAGCCGGGAACCCAAAATTGCTTTTCAGCGTTTCCTAAGGCATCAGAGTTTTGAGGGATTCCATGTCCAGCCGGAAGATGATTATATAGAGAGCAAGAAGGCAGTACTTGTTAACAATGATTTACATATTGCCCTGGCTGCTCCCCGGAAATCCATCACTGAATATTTCCTGAAAAATGCAGATGCCGATGAAATGATCTTTGTTCATGAAGGAAGCGGAGTCCTTAAAACCATTTATGGAAACATCAGCTTTGGTTATGGAGACTATCTGGTTATTCCCAGAGGCACCATCTTCCAGCTCCACTTCAACGACAGCAACAATCGCTTGCTCATTGTAGAGTCCTTCTCCCCCATTGAAACACCTCGCCGGTACCGGAATGCTTACGGTCAATTAGAAGAGCATTCCCCTTTTTGTGAGCGGGATATCCGCAAGCCGGTGGATTTAGAAACGCATGATGAGCAGGGAGAATTTCGGGTGATGATCAAGAAGCAAGGCATCGTTTATCCTTATGTTTATGCCACTCATCCTTTTGATGCTATTGGCTGGGACGGCAACCATTATCCCTGGGCGTTGAGCATTCACGATTTCGAACCTATTACCGGAAGGGTACATCAGCCGCCTCCCGTTCATCAGACCTTTGAGGCAGAAAATTATGTCATTTGTTCCTTTGTTCCCCGCTTATACGACTATCATCCTGATGCCATTCCCGCACCATACAACCATAGTAATGTAGATTCCGACGAGGTACTCTATTATGTAGACGGAGATTTTATGAGCCGGAAAAGTGTAACCAAGGGAATGATCACCCTTCATCCTGCCGGTATTCCACATGGACCACATCCCGGTACGGTAGAGAAGAGCATCGGCAAGAAAGAAACGAGGGAACTCGCGGTCATGATTGACACCTTTAAACCATTATGGCTCACGGAAGAAGGACTTAAAATCATGAGCGATAACTATTATAAATCATGGATAGAAGAATAACCTTCCTTGGACCTTTCAACTTTACTCATAAAGGGTGAAGAAAGCAACAAGAATCTGTATGAATTGACATCCATATTCCTGATGCAGAACAACTTTTGTAAAATTTCACACCATTTATAGCGACAATGCAACCATTCGGAACAAAAAGGAGTCCTTGCTAATGCACAGGAAAAGTAATTTCTGTTAATAATTCAATAAAAAAAGAGAGGTTATCTACCAATCTCATTGGTATAATTTCTATTTTTGAACACTATACCTATAAAAACACGCGTTATTAAATATAAAAACAATTCCCTATGAAAAGATTAATACTAACTTTTTTCGCACTGTTGACCTATGCAGGCGCCTATTCTCAGGCTACCCAGGTTTGGTGTGAAAACTTCGATGGTGGTACTGTAACAGGTACATCATCAGGCGTTCCAGGTTTCAGTGTTGACAACAACTATTCGGTCAGCAATCCCAATTCCTGGAGAGGGCAATATCAGGCAGGTGGTGGTCCGGTGACTTACACTTCGCCTGTGTTCAGCACTGTCGGTCAAAACTTTGTACTGCTGGATTTCAAGCAGATCTGTAAGATTGAATTTACGGATGCTGCCACGATTGAGTACTCTTTTGATGGAACTACCTGGACTAAGTTCGATGCGACTTTTGGAACGGGTAATGTCACATATACCACACTCAATCCCGGAGTATTTGTAGCTAACAACAATTCGTTCACAGAAGGATCTTACCTCGATTGGGCTCCGGGAACAACAACGGCACCAACAAATGCCTGGTGGAAACCGGAATCTTTTGACATTTCCTTAGCGGTAGGAAATCAACCTACAGTTCAGTTACGTTTCGTGTTGACTGACGTGGTAGGCGGTTTGGCCGGACGCTATGGTTGGTTATTGGATGATATTTGTGTTACTGCAGCTCCCTGTGAATTGGTTGACCCAACAGTTTCTGTTCCTGTTCCCGGTAATCCGGTTTGGCAGGGTACAGTTTTCAACACAGGACCATTTGATTTATTCGCCTTTATTTATGACCCAAGCGGTATCGTCCATCCATTTGTAGGACCCGGTTTTGCCGATTTATATTATACTGTGAACGGCGGCCCTGCACAAAACACATTAATGATTAATCTGAGTGATTCGACTTTTGCGGGTACCATTCCTGCTGCTGTAGCCGGAGATACTATTTGCTGGTGGATTGAAGCTACGGATGGATCAGGTTGTAACAATACAGTTCGTTATCCTGCGATAGGAGAAATTTGTTTTTATCCAGTAGATGGTATTTCCTTCCCTTTCTGTGATAATTTCGATGTTCAGAATCAATTGTGGACACCTGATCCTAATAGTGTAGGTTCGCCTTGGGTATGGGGTCCTCCATCAGGTCCGACTTTGACTACACCACATTCTCCACCCAATGTTTGGGGTGTTGGAGAGGTTGCAGGTAACCTGCTTATTCACCAAGCTGTAACTCCGCATTAATATCTCCTGTATTTGACTTCTCTACTACTCAGTTGCCAATTTAAGTTTCTGGCAAAACCGTTTATGTGAATCAAGTTGGGATGGAGTGCGCATTGAATACACCATTGATGGCGGAGTAACCTGGACCGTTTTAGGAGTTCAGAATGACCCTAATGGTGTCAACTGGTATTCCAGTAATTCTTTAATTTCAAGTGGATTACCGGGCTGGGAAGGACCTTTCGCTGTCTCAGGATGGTTAGAATCCAGGTATAAATTAGGTACAGCAGTTGGTATTCCCGGTGCAGTGGCTGTTCAATTTAAATTCATATTTACTTCTGATGCTTCTGTTCAGGATGCCGGTTTCCATTTGGATGATTTCTGTATTACTGTTCCATGTAATGATGACTTAGGGGTTACTAGTATTGTTTCACCACTTCCCGGCAGCGGACAACCTGCAGGAGGAACTACCAACATCACCGTAAATATTGAAAACTTCGGTCAATTGGATCAGAGCAACTTCAATATAGGTTGGTCAATAAATAATACACCGCAAACTCCGGTTCCATTTACCGGAGTGATTACAGCAGGATCTGTTACACAGTTTACAATTCCTAACACTCCTGTATTACCAAACACCTACACCATCTGTATCTGGACGGAACTCACAGGGGACTGTCTTGGATTTAACGATACTATATGTGCCAGTTTCGTAGGTATTCCAACGCTGGTTCCGTCACCTTCTTATTGTGATGATTTCGAATCAGGAAATATTGGCTGGTCGAATCAGATTGCCGCCGGAGGAAATGCCGGATCGATCTGGGAGCTTGGAACACCTGCTTTCGGATTAACAAGCAGTGCTAATTCCGGTGCGAATGCATGGGATGTTAACCTGAACTCAGCGTATACCAATACAGCAAATTGTGAATTGTACACTCCTTACTTTGACTTCGCAGGTATATCTGCCGGAAGAATAGAGTTCTTCCTCAATTACAACTGTGAGAATGCATGGGATGGTACTCGCCTGGATTTTTCAAATGACAATGGTGTGACCTGGACAATTGTAGGAACCGGTAGTAATGCAGCACCTGATCCATGTGGTACAAATTGGTACAATGATGATCAATTGAACTCCAGTCAGGTAAATGCCTGGACAGGGAATTCAAACGGTTGGATAAAATCTACTTATAAACTCTGTTGTACAACAGGTATATTTAATAGTCCTGTACCGGTACAATTCAGATTTGTATTTACCTCTGACGGTTCCGTAATTACAGATGGATTCACCCTTGATGACTTCTGTATATATGCTGCTCAGGGTGATGATGTGGGTATTACAGTGATCAATCAACCTACGGGAGGTGCTCCTGTTGGAGCTAGTACTCCGGTGGTAGTTACTCTGGAAAACTTCGGTGCAACTACAATCACGAGTACTCCAATTACTTATACTGTAAATGGAGCTAATCCTCAAACCATCACCTGGACAGGATCATTGCCTCCTTGCGGTGTTACTACAGTTGTATTGCCAAACTTTAGCTTCCTGCAAGGGATAAATACAATATGTGCATGGACCAGCTTATCTACAGATGTTGAGCCATCCAACGATACTACATGCTCAGATGTAATCGGACAACCTATCCTGGTTCCAACTTATAGCACCAATTATTTTGACAATTTCGATGCGGGTAATATCGGTTGGGCACCTTCTATTAATCCAGGTGGCGATCCCGGAACTATCTGGGAATTTGGAACGCCTAACTTCGGTGGTACTTCCGGTGCTTACACCCCTCCTACTTGTTGGGACGTTAACCTGAACAGTGGTGTTACCGGAAATGCCTTCACTTATGTAACTACTCCATTCTTTGACTTCACCAACGCACAAGCAGCCGTATTACGTTTCTATCAGAACCGTGTAATGAATGCTTTTGGTGATAAGATGTATATCGAATACAGTGTCAACAATGGTCCATGGGTATTGTTGCAACCTACAACACAGCAGGTAACCAACTGGTACAATAACAACGATAGCTGGGATGATAACAGTGGTTTATGGGTACAGTCTATCTTTAAAGATGTATATTCCGCTGTAGGTGGTAATGTCACTCTGGTTCAGTTCCGATTTGTATTTACTTCCGTTGCATTCACCAATTCCGATGGAGTGTCTGTAGATAACTTCGAAATATTCGTTCCGATTCCATTATCTGTTGCTACTATCTCTGTAAACACTTCTGTACCGAATCAGTTGATCTTCCCCGGCCAGCCTATTACGTTTGCTGCTCCGATCAATAACAACGGTATCAATACGGTGTTTAATCATAACGTAACCTTGAATATTGACGGAACCATCATCTCCAGTGATCCGGTTTCTTATACACCGAACGGCTTACTTCCTGACAGTACCAGCACGCATAACTTCCTGAATACATGGATCGCAGTTCCAGGCTTCCACGAGGTGTGTGTGTATACAGATAGTCCGAATGGAGCTACAGATTTGAACCTGTTTGATGATACGGCTTGTGTGACTGTGCTGGTATTTGACTCGGTTACCACAAATCAATTGCCTTATTGCACCAGTTTTGAAAGCGGTAATCAGTGGGTAACTGCTAATTCTATCACCTACAGAAATGAAAGTGAATGGGAATTTGGCACTCCCTCTAAACCTAATTTAAGTGGTGCACGTACCGGAGTAAAAGCATGGTCTACGCAATTGTCCAACAACTATGCTGACAAAGATTCTTCCGGATTATTCTCTTCTCTGTTCCGTGTGGAAACAGGACATTGCTATAAAATCAGCTTCCATCATGAGTTCCGTATGGAATATGGATCTGATGGCGGTGCGCTTGATTACTCTATCGACTACGGTCAAAGCTGGAACCGCTTAGATATGACCGGCACACCAAATACATTATTATATGGTGCAAGTCCTAACTATACGTATGTGTCAGAGTTGGATCCAACAAATCCTGCATTGAAAGGGTACACCGGTATACGCAATGACTGGATTTATGCGGAGAAAACATTCCGTCCTGATGCCAATACGCAGTTGATTATTCGCTGGAGATTTGCTTCCGATTATAGCGCTAACGATGAAGGTTGGTCTATCGATGACGTATGCTTCGAAGATCTTGGTCCATGTTCAGTAATTGGTGTAGACGAGTTCGCCGTAAACGATTTCGGTATCAGCCAAAACTATCCTAACCCAAGTGATCAAAATACTACGTTTGAATACATGATTCCAACACAAGGTCAGGTACGCATCGTATTGCACGATATGATTGGTCAGGTTATCGAAGTATTAACAGATGAGAACATGGCTGCCGGTAAACATACAGTGCAGTATAACACCGCTACCCTTGCCCCCGGACTCTATACTTACACGCTCACTTACGAAGGTCAGCAGATTACCAAACGCATGATCGTTTCGCATTAATATTTAATTCACCTATTACCACAAAAGCCGGGCAATCCCCGGCTTTTGTGTTTTTGGCTACCGGCTACCTGCTTCCGGCTATCGGCTACCAACTACCAGCTACTGACTTCCAACTAAAATAAAATAGATAACTGATAGCATTTTACTACCAGCTTCCAGCTCAGTCTGATGCAGGTGACTGTTGGCTGATGAATATGGCTCTTGGACTGATGGATGCTCCAGATGAAAGTTGAGAGAATATTCCGAACAATTATTAACTCATTAACCCTTTTGAAAAATACGAAGTCTGAAGCCGGAATCCCCAGGCCGGAAGCCGGTAGCCGGTAGCCCAAGGCCGGAAGCCGGAAGCTCAAGTATTTATCAATACCAATTCTTACTTTTGTTTACACACTCCAAATCAATGAAAAAATTACAAATTCTTATTATTGCAATTACGCTTATACTTGTTAACGAATTAACTCTGAACGCGCAGGCCTTTCTCATTCCACAAACCGGAGAACATGTTTCCTTCCGGCAAATGCAACGGGACTTTAATGAATGGAAGCAAGGACAGAATCTTTCTGAAAAAAAATATTGGAAGTACTTCAAACGCTTTGAAGCCGAAATGCAATTACATACCAATGCGCAGGGAGAGTTAGAAGGGACAGCGGATTATGTTAGAACATTAATTGAACATGCCGGTGAAAAGATGCAGTCTCAAAACGCACGGTTCAACACAGGCGCATGGTTTCCGGTCGGACCCAATATCGTTCCTGATAATTTAACCGGATACATGGAGAATGGAATCGGAAGAATCAATTGTATCACCTTCCACCCTACCGATGCCAATACCTATTTTGTAGGAGTAGCGCAAGGAGGTCTCTGGAAAACGACCAACAATGGCAATAGCTATACACCACTCACTGACAATCTTCCTATCACCCGCATCTCCGACATAGCCATCAACCCGAATAATCCGGATGAAATGTATATTTCTGTCTGTGATTTTGAATACATCGGCATTGGCTTGTTTTTGAATGGCAGAAAGCGCCATACACATTATGGTATCGGCGTCTACAAAACTTTGGATGGAGGTCTTACCTGGACTCCGACCGGACTCTCCTTTCAGTTGACAGACGGGGATGCTTCATTGATAAGGAAAATTGTCATTGATCCGGCGAATCCCAACGCGGTAGTGGCTTGTGGTGTGGGCGGCATGTACAAATCCGGAAATGCGGGAACGACCTGGACTCAGGTAATGGACTCTCTCTTTTGGGATATGATTCAAGACCCGGTTACTCCCACCACACTTTATGCCGCGACCGGATGGGTCAGAAACGCCAACACCGGATCAGCAGGAATCTACAAGTCGACTGATTTCGGTACCACATGGGCGTTATTAACTACCGGTATCCCACCCCGCGGTACGGTACAACGTATCAAACTCGCACAATCCCGCTCTAACACTTCTCGTATATATGCCCTCGCTGTAGATACCATCAGCGGACTCCATGCCATCTACCGTACGAACAATGCCGGGACAACCTGGAATTTACAATTCGACGCATTGAATCTTCTGGGATATGATGAGGGATCTTCCACAGGCGGACAAGGAAATTATGATTTAGGATTTTTAGTACACCCTACCAATCCCAACAAAATCTATGTAGGAGGAGTCAACTTATGGGCTTCGGAAGATGGGGCGACTAGTTTCGATCCTGCGGGACATTGGACCACCAACTATGGTCCATCGATTCACGCCGATGTACACGACATCCAATGGCAACCTTTAACCGGACAATATTATCTGGCCTGCGATGGAGGATTGTACCGTACGGGAAATATTATTCCAATCTCCTGGAACGATGTCAACAATGGTACTCCCTGGCCCACCGTCTGGACCAATGTCAGCGACGGAATGAACGTTACTTCCTTTTACCGGCTTTCGAGCTCAAAGAGTACTACCGGTGAACTACTGGCCGGAGCGCAGGATAACGCCACTTTTTACTTCGATGGTATAGACTGGTACACGACCATTGGTGGAGACGGTATGGACAATTGCCTGGACACTGCGCAACCCGGAACTTTTATCGGCAGCTCCCAATATGGATCTTTCTCCAAGAGTGTTGACGGAGGCTTTAGTTCTTTTGGAATATCATCCAATATTCAGGGTGAAAATGCGGAATGGACCACACCCTTAATTGCAGATTATTCCAATTCTCAAACCTATTACATCGGATTTCAGAATGTAGTAAGGAGCATAGATGGTGGAGATAGCTGGACTTCCATTTCCTCCTTCCCTCCACCACCAAATTTTTATGGCAACGAACTCTCAGCAATTGCTGTGAGTCAAAGTAATCCGGATGTTTTATATGCGTGCAGGCGTGTCCGTTACGAATACGCCAATCCGGGAGCGGTATTTGTAACTTCCGATGGAGGTGCAAGCTGGAACGATGTCACAGCGGGATTACCGGATTCCTTGTATTATACCTCGATTGAAATCCATCCGAATAGTTCCAGCATCGCCTACATCAGCATGGCCGGATTCAGTGCCGGCAATAAAATATTCAAGACTATCAATAACGGTAACAACTGGACTAATATCAGCTTCAATTTACCTAACATACCCGTTAATTGCATCAAGCAAATACCCAACACCAACGACCTTATGATCGGAACTGATCTTGGCGTATATGTTCTACGGAACGGCAGTACCACATGGGTCAATCAAAGCATGGGATTACCCAATGTCATTGTGAGTGATATTGAGTTCAATCCGTCGATGAATAAAATCTACATCAGCACCTTTGGCAGAGGCATATGGGCTACTGATTTGGATGTTTTTACGGCGATTGATGAATACAAGGCAAGTCTTCCCACTTTTCAACTTCACCCCAGTATCAACCACGGAATTTTTACGATCAGCAACAGCCTTACAGAACAAGCTGATGTGGAAATTTACAATGTTAATGGTAAAACTGTCTACCGTCGATCACTTTATAAGACTAATGAAGAATTTCAGCTCCCTCTTGAATCCGGAATGTACTTTGCAAAAATCAGAGGGAAAAATATTTTAGAAGTGAAGAAATTCATTGTGAAATAAAAATCAACTATCCGGAAAATAATAAACATTAGCCAATCTATATTTCTCCCTATGAAATTCATCAAAATAGTTTTGATCATTCTTACAAATACAGTGCTTTGGGCGCATGGGCAGACACAGGCATTTCAATACATACAAGCGATAAAACAAGAAAAAACTACCTTCTATGACACGGAAGGTTATGGAATATTTCTACAGGATTACGAGTATAATTTTGACGAAAAAGGAATAAATAAAATAAAGAAGAAATTTTCAATTCCTAAAGAAACGCAAGTGTCGGAAGATTCTGATTTTCCGGGCGCAAAAATTCTTACGTATGATCATATAAAAGGTGAAATAAAAACTCATGCCATTTATTATATTTATCAGTCAGTAAATGAGAAAATAACGGTCATCGGTTTTTCCACACTTTGTGAAAGAGTAATGAGTATTGAAAAAGAGTTATACCGGGCAATTGCATTCAACCTTCTACCGGCAGAAATCTACGCGCCTTCACTAGTAGACACGATACAATTTGCCGGTCGTTCCATTGACCTGGGACCCGCATGTCATTGGCGCGGAGTCAGAAATTTACAATGTCCGGACATGGGTCAGATTAATTGGTCGGAGTTTAGTAGTCCTGAAAGAGCCCAACAAATGATTGACGGACAAAAGTTTCTAAATTCCGAAATGAAATTGGGTGATGTATTGGAGGATCGTGAAATTGATATTATTTTTGAAGAAACACCTGTTAAAGCAATAAAGCGTAAACTAAAAATCAAGTTGCCTCAACTGATTATGGGCGGCAGCAATATTTTAATCATCTACTATGTAACCGCTGAGGTAAGGGGAAGACATATTGCCTGCGTATTGAGTCATTATACAGATGATATTGGCGCACAAACTTTACCTCCGCTTTTGAGTGAGGTCATGAAACTTAAGGAGTAATTTCTCCTTCAAAATGGGTTTTTGAAAAGGTTGTAGCTGCATATGTAAATTTATTGAGAGAATTTATAATATCGTCAGCCCAAAAACTTCTGCTTTGAAAAAATGGGGCCTGCTAATAACCAACGTAAAGTAAACTAATTGTTAAATCTATCTCCTTATGATATTTATCTGCTTTTAAACTTATAGATTAAATTAAGTTTGGCCATTATATTACATATCATGGAAAGTTTAAAATTATTACAACACGAATTGCAGGGACTCGAAAAGAAAATAACCCAAGCGAGTTCAAATCGTAAAAAACTTATTTCCTCATTACATACGTCACAACAAAAGAGTGGGATAAATCTTATCCAATATCTTGCTTTAAGGAATGAGGATATCCGTCCATTGCAAGACAATTTGCATCAGGCCGGATTGTCAAGTTTAGCCAGTTCAGAAAGTCATATTTTAAAACAAGTGCAATCGATCAGACAAAGGTTAGGTGCCACATTGAAAGCAAAGGATATATCTCATTTTGATTATTATAGTGCTCAAAATGCTTTAAATAGATATACTACAGATCTTTTTGGGTTCAAAAAAGACCCTTCCATTCCACACATCATGGTGACTCTTGATGTTTCCTTTGAAAACAATATTTCTTTGATAAGGAAATTGATTGAAGCAGGTATGAATGTAGCCCGCATCAATTGTGCACATGGCGATGAAGAAAACTGGCTGGCGTTGATTGATGCCGTACAGAATGCTGCAGAAAAAAGCGGAAGTGCCTGCAAAATATATATGGATATTGCGGGTCCTAAAATGCGTGTTGATTTACCGGGAAAGGGGAAAGGAGAAGGTAAACTAAAGGTAAAACTAGGGATGGAAATTTTATTGGTTGAACCGGGAGAAGAAGTAAAACACACTCAAAATGCAATAGCCTGTTATGAGCTTGGTGTTTTTACCTGCTTAAAAGAAGGGGAAAGAATTATTATCGATGATGGAAAGTTTGAAGGGATAGTAATAAAGAAAAATGGAAGACATTATTTAAAAATCACTAAAATTTCCTCTAAAAAGCCCTTTATAAAAACGGAAAAAGGGTTAAATCTCCCCGACACCCAAATCAACCTTCCAGCACTTACCAAAGCTGATCTAAAATCCATTCCCTTTATTGCCAAACATGCTGATCTTGTTGGATGCAGTTTTTTGCGAAACACAAATGATCTTAAATTAATCAAAACAATATTTAAGAAATACAAAAAGAAGCCAAAATTAATTTTAAAAATAGAAACACCCGATGCGGTCATCAATCTACCATCATTGTTGCTTGAAGCCATGAAAGATGCTTCATACGGAGTAATGATTGCGAGAGGCGACCTGGCCGTTGAAATCGGGTTTGAACGATTGAGTGAAATTCAAGATGAAATATTATGGATTTGCGAAGCTGCGCATGCTCCTGTAATTTGGGCTACACAAGTTCTGGAAACCTACAGCAAATCAGGAATTGCCACCCGAAGTGAAGTTACCGATGCTGCCCATGCTGCTAAAGCTGAATGTGTAATGCTCAATAAAGGGGATTACATTGTTGATACCATCAAGCTTTTAAAGAGGATTCTTCACAAAAGCGGTAGTCATCGTCATAAAAAACGGTATAGCATGCGTCCTTTGAATATTGCTGCTCATTTTTTTAATCAATCTTCATTCGCTAAAAATATGGTGCAAGTTGACAATTTCTTCGACTCCGCTGTTAAAGTATAGTAACTTTGCGTTTTAGCAGAAATCTTACTCCATTAATAAACAAATGAAATGAAACAATCAACACTACTTGGACACAGTAAATTAAAAGTAAATAGAATTGGGCTAGGTTGCATGGGCATGTCAGAGTTTTATGGATCTTTCAATGAAAAAGAATCTATCGCCACTTTGCATAAAGCCATCGAGATAGGCGTTAATTTTTTCGACACTGCTGACATGTATGGTTGGGGAGCCAATGAACGACTATTAGGGAAAGCCTTTAAAGGCAAATGGGATCAGGTGACATTAGCGACAAAATTTGCTGTGATGAGAGGGCCAAATGGTGAATTTCTTGGACTGAATGGTAAGCCTGAATACATTAGACAAGCATGCGACAAGAGTCTACAAAATTTAGGTGTGGAGTCCATTGATTTATACTATATGCATAGGCAGGATCCCAAAGTAGAAATCGAAGAAATTGTGGGTGCAATGAGTGAACTGGTCAAACAAGGAAAAGTTAAGCATTTAGGTCTTTCAGAAGTTAATGCAGATACTCTACGCAGAGCCCACGCGGTTCATCCCATAACTGCCCTTCAAACTGAATATTCCTTATGGAGTCGGGAACCTGAGAATGAAATATTTGCTACTTGTAAGGAACTTGGGATCACATTTGTGGCATATAGTCCTTTGGGAAGAGGTTTTTTAACAGGTGCCATAAAAAGCAGGGAAGATTTAGAACAAGGGGATTTTCGTCTAAGTAATCCACGCTTTACAGATGAGGCGATAAAGGAGAATTTAAAATTTGTGGAAGTTATAGATCAAATTGCACAGAGCAAAGGAGTCACAAAAGCGCAAGTAGCCCTCGCATGGGTATTGAGTCAAAACGATGAAATTGTAACCATTCCGGGAACCATAAAAGTACATCGTCTCGAAGAGAATTTGGGCGCATATCAAGTGGAATTAACCATTGCTGATCTTGATATTATTCACAAGTCAATGCCAACCGTAACAATGGGAGCACGATATTAAAATTCTTTAATTTTCTGAACATAAAACCCAAACAATGGAAAGACCAGGCGTTATGAATTCCATGTCTTTAATTGTTAAATTCTATACTATTACCTGAACCATAAAAGTTGGTTTGTTGCATACCCTGAAACTATTTTTAAAAAATGTCGGATATATGCATTTTAATATTATATTTATAGCATATTAAAATATCAAATTGTTCTTTTCATATTGGCTTTGAAAACTACTAAAATGGCGACTTAATTCAGCGGAAATTTTCTTTCGGCTTATTCAGTCAATTTATCTTCATTGGATCTTGAATAAATAAAATAGTGCTTTCACCCATTTATTAAAACAGTTAAAATATTCTAAAAAATGAAAAAAACTCTCCTCCTTTCAATTTTCTGTGCCATCTTCACTCAGGCACAGAGCCAATGGTCATTAACAGGCAATGCAGGCACTTCACCGGGAACCAATTTTCTGGGAACGACTGACAAAAAATCGCTCCACATCAAAACTAAAAACGTAACCAGACTTTTCATTTCCTCTGCAGGGAATGTAGGTATCGGCACCACATCACCTGCTGCGCGATTGAATGTTGAAAGTATTAGTTTAGGCGGACTTTCAACCGCCGGCTCTTTCCAGATCGGTCCCTCTAACAATTACAACCTGGCTATGGATAACAATGAGGTGCAGGCACGAAATAATGGTGTTGCCAGTAAATTGTATCTCCAATACTGGGGTGGAGATCTTGATGTTTGTACTTCAGGTGGTTCGGCTAACTTTTATGGCCCTGTAACTTTACCCTACTCTAATTTAACAGTTGCCAACAGAATTGGCATTGGCACCACAACTCCGGCCTATGATTTAGATGTTACCTCTACGGATTATTCTGCCGGATACATACTAAGTCCTTATAATGGAGGAACTGTACTTAATATAATAGCCGCAGGGACAACAGCAGGCACATGGGGACTCTATTCGTATGCCACCACATTAGGATATGCGGCCTATTTTTCGGGTAATGTGTATTGTACCGGTAGTTACCTGCCTTCGGATGAGCAATTAAAAGAAAACATTCAGCCCTTACAGAACGCTTTAGAAAAGGTAATGCAGCTGGATGTAAAAACCTATAATTTTAAATCAGGACTTGATAAAATGAATTTGCCGGCAGAAAAACAGTATGGTTTTTTAGCACAAAACATTGAAAGTCTATTTCCTGAATTAGTAAAACTCAATCCTGCAAAAAAAGAACAACCAATAGAATTTAAAGCCGTAAATTATCTTGGCTTCATCCCTGTACTTACTGAAGCTATGCAGGAACAACAAAAACAAATTGAAGCAAAAGACCGGGCCATTGTTGATTTGCAAAAGCAGGTAAATGAATTGAAAGAGTGTGTACAATCTATATGTGACATTTCATCTGCCAAAAGCAGTTCTTCCACTTTAGCTGAAGCAGGTACAAAATTATTTCAAAACCAACCCAATCCCTTCAATCAAACTACTATTATCCGGTACACTTTATCAGAAAAGCACAACAAAGGTTTGATTAGTATTAGGGATCTCAATGGCAATCTTATCAGATCAATTGTCATACCTAACAACGGAAGCGGGCAGGTTACCTTAAATGCCCATGAATTAAGTTCAGGAACCTATACTTATACTCTTGAAATTGAAAATGAAACTGTAGACACCAAATTGATGGTGATTACAAAGTAAGAACAGACTCCAGCCATTTTTTCCATGTACTTGCTAAAGTAGCTTTAAAATAAACCTGCTAGACGTATTTGAATTTATTGTAATCAGGATTGCACTTTTTTAAATTGTCAACCCGAACACGCTTAGAGTGTGTTCGGGTGATGATCACCGGGAGAAGGAAGCTGCCTAAAGAATTGGGTAGATAGGCTATGCCGATTTAGTATGTGAAAATTCTATAAGTCCTGATCCAATTGTACTATTCGCCATTTAATTTACTACATCCATTTTTACTCATAAACTTTGCAGTTAATTAAATATCAATACCTTACTTGCCATTTTTTAATTAATTTTCAGGATATCATATTCTAAATATGAATGAAACCAAGAAATACTACATGCGAAAGCCATTTGGTTTGTTGCTACCCCTCTTCTATCTTTATAATCCCGTAGAGCGGTTTCAACAACAATTATAAATTCATTAACCATAAGTCTATGGAACTAATCCTTATGTAATAATGAAAAAAATAAAATTATCAATCAACTAATTTTCATCCTCGCAATACATTAAAATAAAAATACATTATGAAAGCATCCGGAAAAACAGTAAAAGAAATTTTAACTAATCTCCCTGAAGACAGGGCTGAACCTTTTAATAAATTACATGATGTTATTGTTAAAAACTTACCAAAAGGTTTTGAAGCCGCCATTAGTTATGGTGGACTAGGGTACGTTATTCCTCATTCACTTTATCCGGCAGGTTACCATTGCAAGCCAAGCGAGCCTCTCCCATTTGCCGGAATTGCTTCTCAAAAGAATTCAATTAATTTTTATCATATGGGCATTTACTCCGATCCGAAATTACTAGATTGGTTCTTAAGTGAATTTCCAAAACACAGTGAACAAAAACTTGACATGGGAAAAAGTTGTATCCGATTTAAGAAATTCGATGCCATCCCCTATAAACTCATTGGTGAACTGATGAAAAAAATGAGTGCTAAAGAGTGGATTGAAAAATACGAATCCATGCTAAAACCGAAACCTGCACCCGTTAAATCCAAAAAATAAATAGATTGTCTAAAACATATTATTCAGCGCTACTGGTGATTGAAAGTTTGAAATACTCAGTTTTGAAACAAGATTAACCAATAAAGCATGAACATACTCCACTTTAAACTCAACAAATAATGAAAGGAAAATATCTCATATAATAGTCCTTCTGCTTTTAAGCAGATTCTCATTGGAAGCACAGTCCCCAAAAGAAACATTAACAATTGAACCTAAAATATATATTGTACTCGATATTACGGTAACCGATTCGGCTATGTATGAACAATACAGATCAGGTGTTGAACCTATAATTCATAAATATGGGGAAGGTATTTAGTCCGTTCTGGTGGCATGTCATTTGACATCGATCCTGATACGAAAGTGATCCCAATAGAAGGAAACTGGAATCCGAACAGATTTATTTTTACAGAGTGGGATTCGATGGAGGAGTTTCAAAAATTCACAAACTCAACTGAATATAAAAATATTGTAGTGTTAAGAGCAAAATCTACAACGACAAAATCGATTATTGTGAAAGAATACATGAAAAACTGAAAGAGCTCATTACAGTAAATTAGAAACAAACTTCTAATGGATATTTGTAGTAAACAATTATAAAAGTCAGAAATATTTCATTCAACGATAACAGAAAGAAGGGATGCAATTATTTTCACTGCTTTAAACCGGTTAGAATGAACATTAATCCTATCCTGCTAATTTCGAACAATGACACCAAGAATAGAAACATCTTCTGAAAAGAAGTTAATCGGAATTCGATTATCAATGAGTTTAAGCAATTTAAAAGTTGCTGAACTTTGGAAAACTTTTATGCCAAAACGAAAGGAGATTATAAATAATATCAATAGCGACTTAATTTCGGTGGCCGTATATACCACTAATCATTTTACAAATTTTAAACCTACAAATGAATTTGAAAGGTGGGCAACAATAGAAGTTGCCAACTTTAATAGCATACCTCCCGGAATGGAAAAATTTATTTTACCCGGAGGACTTTATGCAGTTTTTGACTACAAAGGATCAAGTGAAGTTTCCTATATTTATCAATATATATACGGAATATGGATACCTAATTCAGAGTACGTCTTAGACGCCAGGCCACATTTTGAAGTGTTAGGCGAAAAATACAAAAACAACGACCCCACATCAGAAGAAGAAATTTGGATACCTGTAAAATTAAAATGAGATGCATTTCCATTTAATGTCAGAAATGAGTAGCACAACCGGACTTAAAATCAATAAATAATAATCTTCTGACTTCTATTAGTAAATTCCAGAAAGTCAACCTGCGGAAAAAGCCTTCACCCACTTCATGATCACCAGAAATTTAATAAACATATTTTGAATGGAGATCATCAATTCCTTAAAAAGAAAAAGACCCATGAAAATAAAAACGACAGTAATAAATATTCTAATGATCGTCCTGCTTTCCTTTATAAAGTCAGATGCACAGACGATTAAAAAAATCATTATAGACGAAAAAGATATCTTCAGTGGCTACTATTTAGTTGTAGAACCGCAAAACATGGACTCTATTTCCGGCGCACTGGTACTCTTAGCCGGCTTCGGACAGATTCCAGAGGATTCGCCTCCTGAAACCAAAATACACACTACTGCATACTCGAATAATATTTTAACCCTATTTATTGCAGGCGGCAATAAATTATACGCCGATTCCATAACCACAACCAAAATAACCAAAATCATTGAAGATGTTTTAGCCAGATACAAAGTAAATAAAAATACATTTGTTTTTGGAGGATTTTCTGCAGGTGGAATGATTGCCATGCGCTATGTAGAACTTTGCTATGAATTTCCTGATCGCTTCCCCATTCAACCGAAAGGTATATTTACTGTTGATTCTCCCATTGACATATTTACAATTTATGAGCAATTAGAAGACAGTAAAGAAAACAAATACTCTGAACTTGCTGTTGAAGAGGCCGTCAGAGCAATTAAACACATAAATGATGATTATGGTATACCACGAGAAAATATTTCCACCTATGGCAAATTAACGGCTTTCAGCATGAACAAGGAATATGGTCAAAACGAAAAGTATTTAAAGAACATCGCTGTGAGAACTTATCACGATGTGGACATTGCCTGGAGAATAAAAAATCGTAATCAAACAGTGCACCGTTCAAATTATGAAGTAACTGCAGAACTAATTAATCGATTAGTTTTAATGGGAAATACCAAAGCTGAATTTATACAAACATTTCAGACAGGCTATCGATCAAATGGACAACGGCATCCACATTCATGGTCCATTGTTGACCCGGTTGATTTAATTCAATGGGCGAAAGGTCTTTTTGAATAATAACCTATCAGAAACAACGCGTTGAACATTGTTTCCCAATTCTAAAATCTGCAGAAATCCAGACAAAATATGATTACGCCCACTTGAAAAACAGACATTTGCTTTTAGCCACAAGGTAAAATTTGGAGAATTGAAAATTAATTTTAAATTTTGTATACTTGAATACTCTTTCATCTAATACGGATTATCTTCCTGCATTACCTGCAACCCAGACAAATCAACCAAAGGTAAATGAACCTAGAAATACAAAATTATATCGCTCAACAATCAAATGACGATATAGCTATTTGCAGCATTCTGGCGAAAGTTATCGATGATGTGCTGATAAAAGCAGAAAGCAAAATCTGGCATGCTCATCCCGTTTGGTTTTTAGATGGAAATCCTATTGTCGGATTCAGTAAACAAAAGGCGGGACTACGATTAATGTTTTGGAGTGGGGTAGATTTTGATGAAGAAGAATTAAATATAATTGGGAAAAAATTTAAGGATGCCTCTATAATTTATACTTCAGTTGAGCAAATAGACGCGAAAATACTCAAACGCTGGTTGAAAAAGTCAAAGGAAATTCAATGGGATTATAAAAACATTGTGAAAAGAAAAGGACAACTCTTGAAGTTGAAATAATTCTAATGCAAAAATCCGACATATGAACACCGATTCCAAACATCATGAGCGAATTGCAAAAATGACCTTTGCCTCTGTCTATCCTCTTTATCTGGCCAAAGTGGAAAAGAAGGGGCGTTCAATTAAAGAATTGCATGAAGTAATTGAATGGCTTACCGGCTTCAATGACCAGAAAATTCAGGAGTTAATACAAGAAAAAGTGACTTTAGAATCCTTCTTTCAACGCGCTAAAATTAACCCTGATGCACATTTAATTACCGGGATGATTTGCGGCTATCGCATAGAGGAAATAGACAATGCATTGACAAAGAAAGTTCGCTATCTGGATAAGTTAGTGGATGAATTAGCCAAGGGCAGGAAAATGGAGAAAATACTGCGCTGCTAAAGGAGCTTCATATCATTATCAGCCATCAACCATCCATTGAAAATCCAGCTCAAATTCTAAATTCACAACTATTTTTCAAACTCATCCTAAACATAATTCCATATAACGAGTATGACAAATTCCCAACAAACTGCTAAGCGATTTAAAGAAGTTTTCCTGAATGGAACCTGGATAGCCAATACCAATTACAAGAGCCAGTTGTCCGACCTTAGCCTGAAAAAAGCAGTGTCCACAATAGGCCCATTAAACTCTATTGCAGTACTTGCACAACATATACATTATTACATTGCCGGAGTTAAGAACGTTTTAAAAGGAGGACAGTTAGAAATTAATGATAGGTTCAGTTTTGAATTCCCTTCGATATGCACACAAACAGAATGGGAGCTGTTTTTAAATAAATTCTGGAGAGATGCTGAAGAATTCGCTTCACTTATCGAAGTAATGTCAGAAAAACAAATGCAACAGGTATTTATAGATGTTAAATATGGAAACTATCAGCGAAACATTGATGGACTTATTGAGCATAGTTATTATCATCTGGGCCAAATTGTTCTTTTAAAAAAAATGCTTTCCTCTATGACCAATCAACAAATTATAAGCTATTAAACAATCTTTGACGTAACATCAACTCAGTGATCCGGTTTTAAACTCTCCTCATTTTTTTATTCCATTAACCGAGAATTTTAAATACCATATCCTCCAAAAACAATTTTATAAAATCAGGTTTCTTAACGGTATTCACATCGGTAAGTCGAGGTAAATTTTTACTGAAAAATTGTTGCTGGTGTGAGGCTTCGATTATGGTCGTGCTTAGGGAATGAGGAAACTCGTAGTTAGGATTATAATCAGAAATTATTGAGGCTATCGTTGCACATAAATCCTTGTAAGGCTTAAACACTTCATTACTATTTAATTCCGAAACATCTTTTATCATGTACCCTTTACCACTTTCTGCAATAACAATTTGATTTAAATAATGGGTATTGTATTCAATGTTACCGAACTCTACGGATAAGTCTTGTGTAAGTAATTGAATAACAACCTTTAACTTCTCTTTACTATCATTAATGTTCATTATTTTGAAATTGACAAGAAACTCCATGTAGTTCCAATACCAACTGAGAATGTATAATAACAGCCGGTGTTTATTTTCAAAATAACGATAGATAGATGCTTCTGTGCAATTCGATTCGACCGCCAATTTCTTAAAGGTAAACTGTTCAAAACCAATGTCAAATATCAAGTTGATTGCTTTTTGAACAATGAGTTTCCCCAATTCGCTCCCTTCAGGGTTACGCAAATACAATTTGTCGCTGATATCAAATCTAACATGGAAATCCATCTATATGAACTCTGTTTTTGGCAAAAATAGTAAAAAACCCTTAAAATATAGTAAAACAATAAAATAATGATATTAATCTAATTTTCATGATAGTAATACTAACTATTGTAAAAGTATATGTAACTTTGCAGCTTTAAATGGTTCCGTTCAGAAATATGAAAGAAGAGGTAACAAGTACCAGAGGATTAATTAAGCATTTAAAATTAGAACGCAGCGACATTACTGCGATCTATTTTTATGCAATTCTAAGTGGTTTAATTCAATTAAGCCTTCCCCTGGGCATACAGGCTATTCTTGGGTTTGTTTTAGGTGCTACCATGGTAACATCTGTATATGTACTAATTTTTATAATCATTTTGGCGGTATTGATTGTGGGTTATCTTCAAATCCGACAAATGAAAATCATTGAAAAGATTCAGCAGAAAATTTTTGTGAATTTCGCATTTGAATTTGCTGAGAAAATTCCAAATATGGATCTAAAAAAAGCAGATCAGTATTATTTACCGGAAAAAATAAACCATTTTTTTGAAACAATTAATATTCAAAAAGGTGTATCCAAGCTATTGATAGAAATACCGGCCGCTACCATCCAAATTATATTTGGGTTAGTACTTCTTTCCCTCTATCATTCTTTATTTTTAATATCATCACTGCTGCTCATTGCCATTTTATGGACAATATTCAAAATAACCGGCAGAAAAGGAATAGAAACGAGCATTAATGAGAGCAATAATAAATACGATGTAATAGCCTGGCTCGAAGAGTTAGGACGAGTAATTAAATCATTTAAATATAGTCAGGGAAGTCATCTGAATTTAATAAAAACTGACAGAAAACTATTAGAATATATCACATCGCGAAAATCCCACTTTTCGGTCTTACTATTCCAATTCAAATCACTTGTATTCCTGAAAGTAGCGATAACCGCAATCATGCTTATCCTGGGCACTAGCCTCTTATTTAATCAAAAGATAAACATAGGTCAGTTTGTCGCCGCAGAAATCGTTATTTTAACCATTATAGGAGCGATGGAAAAATTAATTACCAGCCTCGAATATGTTTATGATGTAATAACCGGGATGTTAAAAATAAATCGGGTATTAGAATTTCCAAATGAAAAGGAAGGCAAACTTATTCTTACATCAAAAGAATTAAATATTACAATGAGTAATATGACATTCTCCTACTCAGAAAAAAAAGAAATATTCCAGGATGTTTCCTTAAAAATACCGGCAAAAGCAGTGACGTGCATATCCGGTGAAGAAAATAGTGGCAAATCCACTTTTCTTAAATTACTTACCGGAAGTTACATGGATTTCAAAGGATCGATTCAATTCAACGATCTTCCACTTAAAAACTATTCATTCGAAAGCCTAAGGTCTCAAATGGGTATATTTTTATATGACCAGGATATATTTGAAGGCACACTTTACGAAAATATAACTTTGGGACGAAACGAAACTTCGATTGAACACATCATGGAAATAGCAAAGAAATCCGGGCTGGAGAATTTCATTTCCTTTTTTCCGGATTCATTTGAATCTATGATTGACCCTATGGGCAGGAAACTCCCTTCTACGACTATAAGAAAAATATTACTTTTAAGGGCGTTAATAAACAACCCGGTTTTACTTGTATTAGAAGAACCCTGGCTGCAGTTTGATGAAGAAACGAAACAAAATCTTCAGCACTATTTACTCAGCCTTGGCAAGGAAAAAACAGTTGTGATCTCAACCAATGACAAAGAGTTTATTAAAAAGTGTGATATCCATTATACTATCTCCAATGGGAGTATTAATAAAATAGAAAAATGAATAAGTACAAAATACCTTTGAAGTCATTCGATGAAATTTTTGAAATTCATCACCAAAGTAGAATAAAATACTACTTCTGGTTTAGTATGACCGCACTTGCGCTTATTTTGTTTCTACCATGGACACAAAACATAAAATCCAATGGAAGCATAACGACTTTAAAGCAGGAAAACCGACCTCAAAAGATCAACTCTCCCATACCGGGTAAAATTGACAAATGGTTCATTAAAGAAGGGGATATAATTAAAAAAGGGGATACCATATTAATTTTAACTGAAATCAAAGAAGAATATCTTGATCCCAATTTATTGAGCCGGACACAAACTCAGGTTGAGGCCAAAAAAGTCAGTATTGGATTTTATGAAGGTAAGGTAAAGGCCACCGAAATGCAAATTGGAAATTTAATCCAGGCAAAAAAACTAAAAATAGAACAGTTAAAAAACAAATTAATTCAACTAAATAATAAACTCGAGGGTGAAAAAGCGGAATTAATAGCTAACGAAAACGAAAAACAACTTCTCGAAAACCAATACGAACGACAGTTAAAAATGTTTGATGAAGGACTGGTTTCCCAAACGCAATTGCAACAAAGAAACATTCAATTTCAAAATGCCATTGCTAAAAAATTAACTACTGAAAATAAAATAGCTCAAACAAAGCAAGAACTTATAAATATTCGATTAGAACAAAATAGCGCAGAACAAGAATATACAGAAAAAATAAACAAAGCCGAAGGTGAAAAATTTCAGAATTTAAGTCAAATTGCCTCAACTCAAGGCGAAGTTGCCAAGTTGGAAAATCAATTGAGTAATTATACGATTCGAAATGGTATGTATATCGTTACCGCTCCTCAGGATGGTCAGATTGTTCAAGCCAATAAGTCCGGAATCGGGGAAATACTTAAAGATGGTGAAACCATTGCGATGATTGTACCAAAAAGAGTAGACTATGCAGTAGAAATGTATATACAACCTATGGATCTCCCGCTCGTCAATATCGGGCAATCGGTGCGATTTACTTTTGATGGATTCCCTGCCATTATATTCAGTGGTTGGCCGAGAAATAGTTATGGTACCTTTTCCGGTAAAGTGATCTTCGTAGAAAATAATATTGGAGAAAATGGGCTGTACAGGGTTTTGGTCGCAGAAGACAATTCAGAAAAAAAATGGCCCGATCAGTTAAGAATCGGCAACGGTACTCATGGGATTTTACTTTTGAAAGATGTCCCTGTTTGGTATGAGTTGTGGCGAAACATTAATGGATTTCCTCCTGATTTTTATGTACCAGACGTCAAAACAAAAAGTGAATTAAAATGAGGAAATTTTTAATTTATTTTATCATTTCTATTTGTTCGCAAGCACTCTACGCACAAGATGATAGTGCCACACTTAACGTCGAGCAAGTTTTACAAATTGTAAGGCAATATCATCCCACAGTAAAACAGGCCAACCTTCAAATCAAAAAATCCGATGCTGAAATTACCATTGCAAGAGGAGCTTTTAATCCTATCATCGGAGCTATTGTTTCGAATAAAAAATTAGAAAATGTAACCTATTACGACTATACAAATCCAAGCCTTACCCTACCGACATGGTTTGGCATTGAAGTTTTCGCCGGTATCGAAAACCTTACCGGGAACAGGATTGACCCATCTGAAACGACAGGTGAATCGAGTTATATAGGATTAAGTGTTCCCTTACTGAAGAATCTGATAATAGATAAACGCAGAGCATATCTTAAACAAGCTAAACTATACAAAGATATGGCTGTGGTAGAACAGCAAGCCATTGTAAACAATATTTTGATGGAAGCTGCTTCCAAATATTGGGAATGGGTGAACGCCTATCAATCATATAAAATAGTTGAGAATAATTATGAAATAAGTAAGCAGCGATTTGAAATGGTAAAAAAAACATTTCAAAATGGAGAACGTCCGGCCATTGATACGATAGAAGCAATGACACAGTATCAAACTTTTGAATTTCAAAAAAACGAAAGTTGGTTACGATTCCTCCAACAGGGATTAGAGTTAAGTGTATACCTATGGCAAGCCAATGATATACCCTATCAGTTACCGGAAAGAATTATTCCTCAACAAGGCTGGGATAACGAAAGTAACATTCAAAATTTTAATCCGGATTTAGATCAACTATTGGCTACAGCACGCGAATTTCATCCGGAATTGCAATTGTATGATCAAAAACTGGCAATCCTGGACACAGATAAAAAATTGAAATTTCAGGAACTTCTCCCTCGACTTGATTTTAAATATAACCGACTGAGCAAAGATTACTATGCCTACAATTCTGAAGGTTTATGGTTTCAAAACAACTATCAATATGGTTTTAAACTTGAAATACCTGCCCTTTTCTCACTAGGAAGAGGAGAATATAAAAAGGCAAAATTGAATATTGAAGCTACACAAATTGCTCAAAGTCAGAAATCTTTAACTATTGATTTAAAAGTTAAAAATTATTTCAACGAATTTACAACTCTAAAAGAACAGGTCAAACTTCAACGTAGCATGCTTTCCAACTATGAAAAGCTACTTAAAGCTGAAGAGACCTTATTTCAAAATGGAGAAAGTTCATTATTCTTAATCAACGCGCGGGAAACTAAGGTACTTGAATCCCAACGCAAAATGATCGAGCTCAAAACATACTACTACAAGACCATCTATTTACTTCAATGGAGTGCGGGTATGCTAAAGTAAATATATGAACATGCGAAAGACAATAGCATTAACAAGTCTCCTTTTCGTTTTTGTCGGCCCATGTAGGGCTCAACGGAATGATTTAGGGAGTTGGAATATCCTGAATTTAAAATACACTGTGAATGAAACATGGAGCGTTTTTGGAGAAGCCCAAATACGTTCCTTAAAATTTTACAACAACTTTCACTACTATGAATACAAAGGCGGAGTAAATTATAAAATAAACAAGAGCCTCGCCCTGACCATTGGCGCCGGTAGTTACCAGACCTATAAAGAAGGCGGGAATTTTGCATTGCCTAAAAACAACGACGAATTCAGAATCTGGCCGCAGGCAGTCCTGTTTCAATCCATAGGAAAATTAAAAATTGAGCAGCGTTATAGATATGAATCGCGATTCACAAGTAACGGGTACCGTAATCGATTCAGATACAGGTTTGGTATATCTTTGCCTTTTGGTGAAGAAATAAATAATTACAGACCTTTTCAAATGAATGCCAGCAATGAAATCTTCTTCACCAACAATGAACCCTACTTTGAAAGAAACAGGCTTTTATTCAGCTTTAACTATAAACCTTCTGCAAACACAACTCTTCAAATCGGATATCTTCAGCAATTTGATTACAAAATAAACGATGAAACAGGAAGGGACTTTTTCCTTATAGGGTATTACATTGATTTGTATAATTCACACCAACACACATCAACAAATATGGATTTAAAAGATAATTAATCATGTTAGACCAGTGAAAATCGATACCGGCTTAACCAATTCCGGTTTTAATGTGGGAACGTATTGCCAAAGTGTTCAATACAATTTATACCATTCTTCCATCTTCTAAAGCTTATGTCAAATCAAATTAATCTACTATTTCATTTTTAGAAGAATTTAATATAATTTAGCTGTTAAAATCAAATCGATTATGCTATCCAATTCAGTTCTCACTATTCAGGGATGGATAAAAGCCACTTTTCCTGGCTGGCTACTCGGCGTTGTTTTCATACTTATCCTTTCTTCTCTCTTAGATTCAGTGGGTATTGAGCATATGCAATTCTATCTAGGCGTTGGTATGGGGACTGGAGTAGGTTTTACGCAATGGATCTTTTTAAAAAAGGTAATTAATATGTATGCGAGGTGGATGCTATATTCTATTGTGGGAATGGGATTCCCCTTTCTCATTGTCGACCTTTTTCCTGAAGAGATGATCACTCATAAAATTGCTACCGGTATTACTATGGGTGCACTTACAACAGGGGCACTGCAACACTTGTTGTTGAAGAATCACACTAAAAATGCTCTACTATGGATTCCATTCAGTTTTATTGGATGGACGATGGGAGTACTCACTGTCTTCACCATTGATTATACAATGGCTTTAAAACCGATTTTATCTAACAATCTCTTATTAGCTTTGATAAACCTTTTGTTGATTCTTGGAGGAGGAATAGTTCTGGGTTTAATTTCCGGATTCTTCTGGAAATATATTGATACTTCTTCGAAATAATACTTTTCAAAATAGCCACTAAGACACTCAGGGCACTAAGAAGGCACTAAGAGCGGATGAAGTACCCACTTTAAATTAGTTAAATATAAATGAATCAGTGGATTGCTGTTACGCTCACCTTTTCAATTCCGATGAGATGTAATTCGATATGTCTGTCATGGGCCTTGCTACTAAAGGCACTTATGATCTCCAAAATATCATAATCAATAAAATTCGAATCGCTGCCATCAATGGTTAATACGCTATACTCCGGGATCTGATCCAGCGCTTTTCTAAGTTTAACCTTATTCAGAAAAGTAACATTACTATTCAAACGAATGTTGTATACCGGCGTTTCATGTTGCATCGTTTTGGAAATCTTGTATTCTGCCTTAAAATTATTCTGAATAATAAAGTAAACAGATATTAATAAGCCTATACTCACGCCAATTAACAAATCGGTAGCTAGAATTACAATTATGGTTATCAAAAATGGGATAAATTGCTTTGGACCCAAACTCCAGACATTGAGAAATAATTTCGGTTTAGCGAGATTATATCCCGTGACTATCAGAATGACCGCTAATGAAGCATAGGGTATTTTATTTAGCAGGAAGGGAAAAGCAAGCACTGCCAATAATAAAAACAGACCATGTGTAAAGGCTGATAATTTTGTCCTGCCACCTGCATCTGCATTGGCCGCGCCGCGAACGACTACGGCGGTAATGGGGAGGGCACCCAGCAAACCACAAGTCATATTTCCAATCCCCTGCGCAATCAGCTCTCGGTTAACCGGTGTGATGCGATTCCGCTGATCCAATTTATCTACAGCTTCCACGCACAACAATGTTTCAAGCGTTGCAAGTAAACCAATAACTAATCCGTACTTCCATACATCAGGGGTAGAAAATAATTTAGTAAAATCGGGGAAAATAATATCCGGAAAGATGTTAGGAGGAATATTTACCAACTGCGTTTCTTTGAGCGAAAAGACATTCCCGGAACCGGATATCAAATAGTTCACCAATGCACCGGCAACAACAATATACAAAGGAACAGGTAAAACAGAAAGCAACTTTGCAAAGGGCCTTTTCAAAATATAAACGATAAACAGTGAAATCAAAGTAATCAGTACTGCACCTCGGGTGATATGCTGATTGAATTTTTCCAGATTACCAAGAAAATGATCTGCACTGAGCAGTTGAGGAAAGCCACTGGTCCAGAAGTCCGGCTGATCATAGCCTAAAGCCAATGGGATCTGTTTTGAGATTAATATAATTCCAATAGCCGCTAACATGCCCTTGATCACTGAAGAAGGAAAATAATCTGCAATGGCACCCCATCTGAATAATCCGATCAACAATTGAAATAACCCTGCAATCATAACCGACAACAAGAAGATACTATAATCGCCCAATGAAATAATCGCAGCAGCAACAAGGGTAGTTAATCCTGCAGCCGGTCCCGATACACCCAATGCAGAGCCACTAATGAGGGAAACAAGAAGACCACCAATTATTCCCGACAATAAACCGGCATAGAGCGGAGCACCTGAAGCAAGTGCAATTCCGAGACAAAGGGGTAAGGCAACCAGGAAAACAGAAAGTCCTGCAGGCAAATCATGCTTTAACCATATTAAACGATAATACTTAATCCTTCGCTTCATGAAATTCTTCTCATCAAAGATAGAAATAAATGCTTGTTATAAAGGGCTATTCATACAGATGACATTGATCATAACAGGAACCACAAATCAAAACATTCACTTCAGGAAAAGGACAACTAAATGAAAATTTACTCACAAAAAGGCTATCGCGAGACCACAAATTTCTTCGTGATCCTCTCTTCTTCGAACTGCACAACTAAAAAATACATGCCGTTATCGAGAAGTGAAACATTTATCAAAAGTCCGTCGCTATTCATTGACATATCGCACCTCACAACTTCGCCCATTGTATTTTGCATCTGTACATTGGAAAAATGATCCATATTCATTCCCGCAAATAAAAAATCGCTTGCAGGATTGGGATACAACATTACAGGTTCATTTTCCGTCAAAACATCTATTCCCGCAAAATTATTATTTGCATTAAAGGTGGGTGACAAAAAAGTAAAACCACCCGTACCATTTGGAGAACGAGCGAATGCTATATTGGTAACTTGCTGACCGAATACTATACTATCGATCATTTCCCCATTGGGATAGGAAAGGTACACCGCCTCTCCCCCACCGGAAAGTTTAAATGAACAATGCAATTCATTAAAGGCTGCCCCTTCGTCCGCCCACACGATTTGATAGCCATCCGGCGTGATACGCCATCCATCAGGAAATTTCCATTTGAGTAAATTCAGGGAATCATCTGAAAGATACAGATCGTTCAATGAAATTGTATCAACTGAGGCATTGTAAAGCTCGATCCAATCTGCATAATCTCCTGCATAATTTTGAACAATGGAGCTATTCAAAGCCATCAGTTCATTGATCACCAAATCGCCGGGAAGGACACTTGTATAATCAGCGAATAACCTGTAATACTCATGCTCGGCCCGCTGCGGTGAAAAAATTCCTGCATTGCTATTCTCTGCATAAAGATAGTATTGCATCTCTGCTGAACTTACTGCGAGGGCTGCTCCATATATCCCATCCCCGGCTGGTCCGTCACCGTGTAAGCCATCATCCAGCATAGCCACTCTACTAAACCTTTCCAAGGCAGAGGAGCGAAATCCTAAATACACATTACTTGCATTGGAGATGGAAGCAGTGATAAAGACACTTGATAGCAAAGGAGGGAAAGTATCAGAGGATTGCACATTGGTAATGGATGGAGGAATCTGGGTGAACTCCGGCGTAGCATTCAGATAGGCATTTCTCGCAGACATTAACACTGTAATTCCCGGTACAGTTTTAGGTCCAAGCACAACATTCTGATTCAGGTTATCAATAAACTGAGTATAAGTCCCGAATTTATTCGGATCAGAAAACACAGCAGTATCTGCTATAGATTGAATTTGCTGCGCGAAAGTGATATAGTTGCCATTCGAAATATTCTCACTCATGATGGTCTTCATATGTGCGATGTACATACGTTTATACATAGGAACAGAAAGCAGGTTCTTTACCAGGGGCCACATCGAATCAGTAGCATGTAGCAGCGGACTTAAATTTTGCAATTGTGGAATGGTCAAGGATGGTCCGTTATTCGCTCTGGCAAAAACACCAAGGCCCCCATTCAAATCCCAAATAATCGGGGTGAAGCGCTCGCTTTGATATTTGTACAGATAGTAATTGTGTTTTGCATTACCCAAATAACTGTCTAAAATAACCAGGGCATTTGTAAAGGCCAGATACCAAAGCGTACGATCCACATCCAGCACTTGCTCAATACCGTTAATATTATTGTTCAACGAATCACAAAGATGCATCAGGTCGGTCCAACCGTAATGAGGTTTCAATGTATACGGCTGATAATACAAGGTAGTATCATTTCCTTTATACCGTAGATCGCAACCACCATTATCTGCAAAGACAAACGTGTTGTTCTTTGTTGAAAAACGATCTTCCAAAAATGTCTTGGTCACGGATTCCACATTGGTGTATAAACCTATATATTGCCCGTTCACGTAGACCTGCGCGAAATTTGCACGGGAAGCCGGAGCATATTGACTGAACATGGTGTACAATAAAATCTCACGCAAAAATGAAGGTTCATTGTATCCGTTACTGAGTTTAATGTCTTTAAACCCGAGGTAATCCTGCTCTTTAAAATGATCCAACTCTATATGAAAAGGATTTTTTGCATTGGCGGGATTATACGAACTATTCCCTTTGAACTTCACACCCGCACTATCAAAAACAACCCCATTGATCTTTACCCATTGCGAAAGTGTATAACTATCACTTCCCTGCTTGGCAGTATCCAGAATATAATCCCAATTGGACTGAGCAAAAGAAATTTCAATTTTCTGAATGGTGTCCAGTGCATAAAAGTTCTGCGCGGAGACGGGTCTGATAAAGCTGATCCCCTGTAGGAAAACAGACAAAACGATCAGAAGCCGGAGAGGACGAAAATCGCATTTCATAGATGGCAGCTGAAGGAAACGATTCTTCCTGTTTTTCATTGGTGGTGCAATCACTATCGAGGGGGTATAATAGTATTCAGATGCTCTTTCTTCAATAAAGTTACATCATTCCGTTTAATTTTCTGAAATAAATTTTAGTTAAATTATAACACCTCTGCACTAACAATGCAATTTAGCACATTTTATAGAGAAAACCAACTCTGAAAAGGATTTACCGGCGGCAAGACCCCTATTTAGCAAAAGGGCATTGACCATTACAACATGGCTTTCATCGGAGCAATGAATTTCTGAAAGCGCTCATGCACCTTGAAACCCTCCTTTCGCCACGAGGTAAACCAGGAAGATTTCTCTTTAAAAGCAAGTTTAACTTTCCAGAAGCCAAATACCAGCAGCGGACAATAAGCATCATACTGCAACTGCTGACCCGCGACCTTCACTTCAAACACCAGCAATGCACCAGTGCCGGTTTCCTTATAAAATGTTTGGTAGTGCTCCCTCCGCTTCAGTTTAAACGTGATCAGATGAGCCATGGAAAAGGTGCTGATCGTTACTGAATCCTTTTCAAATGCCACTTCGGTGAACTGCTCTTTATTGAACCAACGTCGAAGGGATGACATGGCGTCTTGCGCTGCTGATGAGGTGAGATTTACTTTATGAGAAATGGAATCCATGGCTGGAAATTATAAAAATTGTTAGGAAGAAAATAAAAACTCCATAGAATCTTCATTATCAATAATTTATAATTATAAATAATTCCATTTAAAAAACTTTCTATATTTGCAGCCTGCAAAAAGGGGAATTAGCTCAGCTGGCTAGAGCGTTTGCATGGCATGCAAGAGGTCATCGGTTCGACTCCGATATTCTCCACACTTAGAATCAACACTTTAGAGAGAGAATCTTTAAGGTGTTTTTTTGTTAAGAGGGATATTATCATTTTGACAGCAAAAAAAATTTCTTCTTAAATTGTTTGATTATTTTGGTTGCATAATTTCTCTATTTTTACTGTATTTGGCGGAAGTTTATAACGACAATAATAAGTCAGCGCTCACCTTAGAATTCCAGTATATGAAGTCTGAAGAAATAAAAAACTTGTTTACTCAATTTGAATTGGCAGCAGCCGAAATTGAAGGATTAGAATGTTGGAGTGCACGAGAATTGCAAACCCTTTTGGGTTACAACAAGTGGGAGAATTTTGAAAAGGTCATTGAAAAAGCAAAAGCTGCCTGTACCAATGCGGGCGAAGAAATTTCGAATCACTTTCCTGACGTCAGGAAGGTGATAGAAGCAGGCAAAGGAGCACTACACGAAATTGACGACATTCTGCTAACTCGTTATGCTTGTTATTTGGTGGCTCAAAACGGAGACAGCAGAAAAGAAGAAATCTCTTTTGCCCAAAACTATTTTGCAGTACAAACCCGGAGAGCAGAATTGGTCGAGCAAAGACTCTTAGAAAATGAACGGGTAATTGCAAGAGAAAAACTAAGTCAAACCGAAAAACAACTTTCGGGTATTTTGTACGAAAGAGGTGTTGACAGTCAGGGATTCGCTATCATCCGTTCTAAAGGCGACCAAGCTCTTTTTAGACTCAATACACAAATGCTTAAAAAGAAAATGCGCATACCTGAAAATCGACCTGTTGCCGATTTTTTGCCCACCATCAGCATTAAAGCAAAAGACCTGGCGGCAGAAATGACGGGTTTAAATGTGCAAAGCAAAGATTTAACAGGGCAAAGCAAAATTGAGAAAGAGCACATAGATAATAATTCAGCAGTAAGAGATATGCTAAATAAAAGGGGTATTATACCCGAAAATCTACCAACAGCAGAAGATGTAAAGAAACTGCAACGCAAATTGGAAGGTGACGAGAAGAAAATTTTAAAAGATGCCAAAGAAAAGAAAAAAGGAAAATAAGCTATAGCAAAGAAAGTAGAATCCATAAAACATAAAGCCGATACCGTGTTCATATTCCGGGCAAGGAGGAAGTTGCCGGCAGGTAAGACTGCTATAGGAAGTAATTTGGTTTTATGCGCGCCTTCTCTTATCTTTATATTCTCGTATGTGGTCATGGCGAGAAGTCAGGGGCTGTTAATGGCAATTTTATCTTGCATATAACTATAATAGTAAAACTGTTAAACAATGAAAAACTATCTGCCAATTTTACTATTACTCACTTTAATTTATTCTGCTTCATTAGGTCAAAAGCAATATGACAATTGGTATTTTGGCCGTTATAGAGCAATGAAATTTACAAATAGCGGAGTAGTCCCAATTACAGGATCTCCGTTAATTTCGGCAGAAAACTGTTCTTCAATAAGCGACAGTTCTGGAAACCTTCTATTTTTTACCAACGGGGAATTTATCTGGGACAGAAACCACAATCTTATGCCAAATGGACTTGGACTATTAGGATGGGGTGATGTGCAACAAGGAGTGTTAATTGTTCCTTTGCCTTACAACAATAATGTCTATTATGTTTTTACTATTGGCAATCCAACCGGGCCATATACAAAGGAATTGAGGTATTCAGTGGTGGACATGACTTTAAATAATTTGTTAGGGGATGTATCTCAAAAGAACATTTTGCTTGATGTAGATGTGACTGAAAAGCTGACAGCAACCCTTCATGCAAACGGCCAAGATTTTTGGATTGTTGAACACCCGTTCACCTCAAATAAGTTCAAATCTTTTCTATTAAACTCCAATGGTTTGGATACAATACCAGTTACTTCACTAGCTGGTTTAAATCCATCAACTATAAGTTTTACAGGAGGTATAAAGATATCTAACAACGGATGCTGGCTCATATCTACGATTAGGTCACCAATCAGCGGTAAATTGGAGTTATTCCATTTTGATAATAATACTGGAATTGTTTCGGGAAACGCCTTTCTAAATTTTTCTAACCCTTACGGACTTGAATTTTCTCCAAACAGTAACAGATTTTATGTAAGTAGGAATGCAACATCGCCAATTTTTCAATTTGACTTAACCGCAGGTAATGACTCGTTAATTTTACAGTCGGGAATACCTATATCCGATACTATTCAGGGTGTAACTTTATCTATGCAGCTAGCACCTGACAATAAAATATATTTTGTTACCGCATCAGATTCGACCATAGGTGCAATAAGACAACCAGATTTGTTAGGCTTTAATTGTGATGTAAACGAATATGAAATATATTTTACCGACACCATTTCATCGAACTCATCCAGTTTGCCCAACTTATTCAATCTACTTTATACAGGTACGCTAACTTGTAGCCCGCAGACAAACATAGACTTTGTCGAGCCAGAAAATTTAAGCATTTCATTTCCGAATCCATTTACCAATCAACTTACTTTTCAAATGTTCAAAAATGAACCAACAACAGTTTCTCTATACAACTCTCTTAGTCAACTGATTTTTCAAATCCCATTTACAAAATCAGTGGCAATAAACACCGAACATCTTGCAAAGGGTATTTACTTTTATAATTTGAGGAGCAACAATGCTACATTGAAAACAGGAAAAGTCGTAAAACAATAAGAAGAATAAAACATGTCTCGGACGGAGGTCACGGCGGCAAAGCCGCGAACGTTATTGACAATTCATGAAAATACTTGTGTTTTTTTTCTTGATCCTTAGTACTATCTCTTGTCAAAATCAACAAGAGGTAAAATATATTATTTTGGAAAATGATTCTCTTTGCATTTTGCAAGAAAAAAAGGCTCTAGTGGATTTTCATAAGAAAAAGCTTAAGCTATCAGCGGAGAATATCACTGGATCAATATATGATAGCTTGTTATTTGCAGATTTTCAAATAGAAACTTATCGTGAAAGTAATCGAGAAAATTTTATCATGGCTTGCTACGAAAAGAGAATGGATAGTTTATTAACATCAAAATATGGACAAAACATTACTTTAGATTCCTTTTACAAATCTCATAAAATTGAATATTTCAATCTTACTGGAACATCACCAGAAAGTTTAACAGTTATTGATTTTGGAGAGCCTCTTGTAGAACTACATTTAATTCACTTTCTTAGGTTAAATTCCAACCACTCGAAGTACGAAGGACGACGAGATTCAATAAAACAACTTTTAATGAATGCAGGTTTAAGTCCTAAAAATATTAATCTTAAGTTCAAAGTTGATACTAATGGTTTGGTATCGGCCGTTTACTCAAATCATCCTGTTGAATCTAAATTGAAAAAAATATTATGGATGAAATGAATCGACATGGTGCTATTGGAATATTTGAAATGGATAATAAAAAGAAATCCTTTATCCTACCTCCTTTGAACTATGATTGACGTATAAACTGTCACTAACGCGTCCTTGCCGCCATACCCCTAAAAGACCTCGGAACTCCCAATATTTCACTTCGGGGTTTATTGGGCGCGTGTTAAAGTCATCCGAAGTAATTTGGTTATATGCACACCCTCCCCTATCTTTATTATCCCGGAAAGCTGACACGGTGGCAAGGCCGGGGACGCGTTTTACCCTACTTTAAAACTACAAAGAAATAGCACTATGACAAAAATGATCTTCAAAAAGGGAATTTACTTGCTATTGACATTTACTGTAAGTTTCCCATTATTTGGACAAACTGAAAAAGTAGATAGTTTAAAAAAAGAATTAATAGGGTCATGGGATTTTGTTGAGCTTCGTGACAACTATAACAACAAGGTTGACACAATTAAAAACGAATATGGCTTTGAAATTCCTAAAGGTCCTTTATTAACTTATAGAGCTGACGGAACTTATTCTAAACAGTTTACACCAGCAAACACAGACAATGGTAAATGGTATTTTGACATAGAAAAAAATGCCATTATACATTTTTTGTATTACGAAAAACCATACAGTTTAGCTGCAAAATATCTAATTGACCATGGACACGCTAAGCAAGATGAAAATGGAGAGTATTATGAAATAATCACAGATAAAGTTGTCGAGCTGACTGAAAATAAATTAATTTTATTAGAACGTGAAGAAAGACAAAGGAAATTTAAAAAATTGGAAAAGTGAGAACCACTCGATATAGCAGTTCCTATCCAAAAAGCGGGTTTTTCCCTCTATAGCCTGGCAAGCTGTGCTCCAAAGACATCGCGATAGCTATCGGAATTATTGTTTATCAATCTTTAGTTTTTCAAATCAAATATTGTGGTAAAAATCTCAACCTCCGGGTAGATGCAAAACCTTATTTTTCCGGAGGCCTTTTAGAAATGCTTTCAATGGAAAATGATTGAAAAACAACAAGCCAACTATTCCCTCTCACCCCACCACTACCCCACCATTCCCACAAGCCAACACTTTCCCGGTAAATTCTTTCTCTAAAAAAGGGGTGTTAACGGATTTTGAGGCAATGCCGTCCTTTGTAAACTTCCATTTGAGTGATGGATGATAGATCGTGAAATTTGCTGTAGTTCCCTCCTGAATGGATGGCACTTCCAGCCCTAATATTTTTCGTGGATTCAGCACCAGTAAATCATACAATCGTTCATCATTTAATTTTCCTTTAAAAGATTCCTGAAGTACACCATAAAAACTCTCCAGACCGATCATGCCGTTTGCCGCATAATCGAACTCCACATCTTTCGACTCCAGATCTTCCGGACAATGATCACTGCAGACCACATCAATGGTTCCGTCCAATACCGCCTTTCGTAATGCAATGCCATCCTCGGGTGCACGCAAGGGTGGCTTCACTTTAAAGTTACTGTCGAAACTATTGAGTCCGGTATCATCGAGTAAGAGATGATACACGTATACTTCTGCTGTTACCGGCAATTTATTTTTCTTCGCTTCGCGCAGGGCAGCAACCGCCTCCTTTGTACTTACTCCGCTAATATGTAATTTTTGTCCTGAATAGGCTACAAGACTGCAATCTCTTTGTATCGCCATCTCCTCTGCAATGGCAGGCATCCCTTTAAAACCAAGCAGGGTGGTGACAGGACTTTCATTCGTTTGCAACTTAGCGGTCAGTCCTGCATCATCCGCGTAAGCAATCACCGGTGCACCCACGTTTCCTGCATACTGCATCGCGCGTAACATCACTCCGGCATTGGAAACCGCTCTTTTATCATCTGTAAAGGCAACAGCACCGCTGAGCTTCATATCATACATTCCGGAAAGATCTTTTCCTTCTCTGTTCTCGGTCAACACACCCGCGGGATACACCTCTACCGGATGATCCATCGCCTGCCGCTTCACGAAGGAAATATCAGCATTCGATTGCAAGGGAGGATGAGTAGAAGGCATTAAGAGGACTCCGGTAAATCCACCCTTCGCGGCGGCATCTTGTCCTGTCCGTATAGTCTCCTTCTGTTCTTCTCCCGGCTCTTTAAAATACACGCGCATATCAAACCAACCCGGACTCAGCACTCCACCGTCACCATCAATCACGCGCACATTTTTCTCTGCCTTCAGCGATTTACCGAAGCTATGATAGCGGCCATTTTGAATCAACACATCTCCTGTTTTACCATTCAAACCTGAGGCAGGGTCGTTGATTTTTACATTCTTGATGAGTACGTTCATGCAGTTTTCCAGAATCTAATGAGTAATGTTTCCATCAGTAAAAATAATAACGCGAGGACAATGGCATATTTCCAGAGTGAAAATCCTTTGTTTAACACGGATAATGTTTTCCCGACATCCTGCACCGTCGACTTCAGGAGGGTCCAATTGCTGAGGCCGGCATTGGAAAGCTCCTGACTGATTTCATCCTCTGTAAAAAATGTCATCAATGATTCGTTCCTGTCAAAATTGAAAGCCAACACGGCATTCACCACATTTCCCTTCATCAGTTCAAAGTGTCCGGACGATGTTATTTCTTCACCCACATCAATCAGCAAACCACTATTCATCATTTTCACACCAGGAATGATGTCGGAATTCAACTTCTTATTTACCAAATGAAAAACTTCATCACCACCCGGAGGAGCAGTATTCAAAACAATGGGCTCCGTACGTCCCAGCGTGTTGGCAAATGCAAAAGGTTTTACACTCAGCACAGCCATTCTATATAACAAGGGAGCGAAGATGGCATGACGGGAGAGGTTACTGAAACCCGGACTCAGTGGTACAGCAAAAAGATAAACATTCCCACGTCCTGCCGGATAATAGGAAAGGAACGAAGCGCCTCCCTGTAACTTCATCAGCACTTGTTTCCTGCTTTGCGAGACCGTGGCCAACTCAAAATACTTCATCGCGGAAGGGTAATCTATCTTGCCTTCCTTCATTTTTTGGGGATCAAAAACTCCATCAAACAATGGATGTTGCATCTCCACCTGCACCACTTTATCGGCATTCGTATTCAATCCGGTGATGCCATCCGCACCTACTAAATTCAAAAACAACCGCCAGGAATTTAGTTCAGCTGCCGAATCCGGAAACAGACATAGGGAACCACCGGCATCGATATATTTTTTGAGTTCATCTGAAAGTCCACTGGAAAAAGTGGAGATGTCATCCACCACAATCAGATCCTGCTTTGCAAATCCGGAATAATCCACATTGCCAATGCCTGAGCTACTGTAATTGAAATAAGGATCATTGCTGAACAAGGCGGGGAGATAAGGCGAAGGATTCCCCTCGTAAACAGCGAGCACATTCAATTTCTCTCTGACTTCAAAAGAAAAGAAATAGCTATCGTCAAAAGTAATCGGGTGATCCGTGATGCTGAGTTCCGCTTTCTGCCAACCCGGCTGACTTATGGTAAAACTAAAGGTTGTACTCACAGATTGGCCGGAGGGGATGCTCAGAGAGGCCACTGCCTTTTGTGAACCATTTAACAGCAAACGTACCGGCACATTTTCCGCATCTTTCTCACTGCTGTTCCGTATTCTGACGCTTAATTCAGCGGGCTGATTGATTTGAACGACCGGACTACTCAACCAGCAGGAATCAATAAATACGTTGGCCGTTTCCTGCAGCGGCAATGCCACTAAGGTAATATTCAGCGACGAATCCTGTTTTACTACATTAAAGTCCGCCGTGCTTTTCTGAAAGTCACTGATAATATATGAAGTACCGTTGGCGGACGATGCCGAACTAAAAGCTTCCTTCTGCCTTAACACCACTTCACTCAAACGACGGCTGACGGGAGATAATTTAATACGGTCCACTTCATCCACTGCATCATCTCTGCTAATCAACCGCTGCTGAAAGGCTTCAAAGTCGTTGGTCAGCACCTGAAAACGTGTAGAGGCCGGGTAAGAACGGATCACTTCCCTTGCTTTCAGACGGGCCATCTCCAGCAATGTACCCTGACTGGAAACCGCATCCATGCTGAATGAATTATCAATAAACACAGAAACCGGCTCATCCGTTCTGCCTTGCGCTGCCTGACCGGAAGGAATAAATGGCTGAGCAAATGCCAGTATTAAAAAGAGCAATGCCAGCAACCGTGATAACAAGATGAGGAGATGCTTTAATTTGCTAACACGGGAGGTTTCCTCTTTGAGTTCCTGAAGAAAGCGAACATTGGTAAAAAGGACTTTCTTATATCTTCTAAAGTTAAATAAATGAATAATAACCGGAATGGCAAGGAGCAGGAGTCCGTAGAGATATTGAGGTGCCAGGAAATGAATCACAGTTTGATAGCTTCTTCGCAAAAATAGGCAATTGCTGGCCAATAAGCTCTTCAAAATTTCATTAAAGGTCAAAATTATTCTCTATTTCAGCCGAAAACGGAGGGCATACTGCTTCAGATTTCAACTTCAGGGATACTTTCTTTCACCCTTTAGGGTGAGAGAATTCGCCCTTTAGGGTGAGAGAATCGCCCTTTAGGATGAAATTTCACACCCTTTAGGATGAAAATGAGTTGCGCTATTGTTTTAGTTAAAAAGTCAGCATTACTTTGAAAAAAATAAAAATATGCCGGACCAACATAGTATCAAATTAAACGATGCCAAAACACTTACCTCAAGGTATAGAGATTCTGTATCCGATGAAACAATTAGAGCGTTCAAATTTGAACGAAGTGCCATTACCGAACTGTTTGCTCAGGACGATGTTGCAGGTTTACGCGTATATTTAGGAAGAGAACCTGATGGATCTTTGCAAGCGGTGCTGGTGGCCACAAATAGTGAAGGGAGAGATATCACCGACGTAGTGATGAATCATGCCTCACGGTGTCCTGCAAACTGTGACCAGAATAGTGGCTTATAATCAGGAACAAATATAAATACGCAATGGTCTATGCATTAACCGCCACCACACTGATTGTTTTATTAACCGGTGTATTATTATGGCAGGAAATTAAAGATTCAAAATTGCAATTATTAGTAATGCTTCTTATAGCAAGTTTGATAGCCGATATTAGTTCTCTAGTCACCATACATTATTTCAAATCAAACATTATCAGTTATAACCTCTTTACTTTAGTTGAAACACCCCTTGTACTCTTTTTAATAGGCAGCTGGATCAGCCCTTCCAAGTTTTCGAATTTAATTCACTACCTGTCCGCTGCCTTTTTTTTATTTTGGTTATTTGAGAATATATTTATTACTGGTTTTTATTCCGCCTTTGCTGACTATTCGGTTCTGCTCGGGGAATTATTGTATTATTTGTTAACATTATCTACCTGTATAAACTGAGTTTAGAGAGTTATACACCCGTGGTGCATTTACCGCAGTTCTGGATTTCGGCCTCCTTCCTTATTTATTATTCGGTAAGTACCATTCTTCTCACTACAATGGGAATTACGCAATCAGCGGGGCCGCAGATTACGAACATGATGTCGAATTTTCATATTATTGTACATATATTAACCACCTTACTCTTATTAAAGGCCTTCCGGTGTTTGCCCAAACCATCCACTTCACTTCAGTAATTATCTTCCTTTGTATTGCTTTTCTGAGTCTTGCCCTATTTTTACTCTATATAGTGTATAAGAACAATCTGACAAACATTAATCGCCGTTCTGAATTGCTTCAGGCTATGTTAAAGGCTCAGGAAGGGGAAAGAGAACGATTGGCGATGGATCTTCATGATGGTTTAGGTGCGAAAATTTCAGCTTTACGTCTGGAACATGAATCACTTTCAGGTAAAATAAGCGGAGAGCATGTCGAAAAATCAAAACAAATTCAACAACTTATTGAAGAGATCAGTCAGGATGTACGCATCATCAGCAGAAATCTTGTCCCCTATGATCTGGAACGTTACGGATTAATTTATGAGCTGGATAAACTTCAGTATAATATTGAAACCGTTTATAACAAAAGATTTATTTTTAACACAGAAAATATGGAAGGTCGCCTCCCCTATTTTGCCGAACTAAATATCTTTCGAATGATTCAGGAACTTGTAAATAACACCCTAAAACATTCAGGTGCAACCGAGATCCACCTTTCTTTCATTAATGACAATAAAACGATCAGCCTTCGCTATCATGATAACGGAAAAGGGTTATTGAATGAAAATGAAAAAAAAGGAATGGGCCTCTCTAATATCAATACGAGAGCGGAACATCTGCATGGTAAAGTGCAAATTAAGGAGAATACCGGAGATGGTTTCGAAGCGGTGATAACAATACCTATTGACGGCTTTCAATATCTATGAAAAACCCCATCAACCTATTGATAGCAGACGACCATCCCTTATTCAGGCAAGGTTTAAAAACTGCATTGAGTGATTGCTCTTTTATCAATGAAATTTACGAAGCCAATAATGGACAAGAAGTACTTCAGTTTTGTGATGTAAAGGCTATTGATCTTGTGCTGCTGGATATTCATATGCCGGTTTTAAATGGAATAGAATGCGCAACACAATTGCTTCAAAAAAAACCGGACATTAAAATCATTGCCATCACTTCATTCGAAGATAAATGGCATATTGAACTCATGCTGGATATTGGTGCAAAGGGCTATCTGCTCAAAAGTGTAACCAAGCCGGAACTGGAACTTTCTATTTCCAGCGTAATGGACGGGAAAATGTTTTTCTCCCCGGAGTTAGTTGGAAAGATGCTTTACCGTTCAGCAGAATTTATGCATAAGGAACCGGGATTAGATATCAGCGAATTGCATGAACGGGAGAAAGTCATCATTAAACTTATCTACGAAGAATACAGCTCTCAGGAAATCGCTGATAAATTGAATATTTCGGAAAATACGGTCAAGACTTACCGAAAATCACTATTTGCAAAAACCGGTTCCAAGAATGTGGTAGGCCTTATGAAATACGCACTGAAACAAGGCTGGTTCTGATTTTTGAGCTGCATTCTCACTATCTTTTCTCTTTCAGCATTTTAGATTTAGGGTTATTAACACCCGTATGTAGATTAACTTTTCGATAGCTGAGTACAGTTGGGTTTAATCCTCCGTTAAATTCGGAGAAACCCTCACCCCTCTATGCCTAAGGCCCCCGCCATTAAAAATAAAGACCGTAAAATATTTGTCCTTGACACGTCAGCGATACTTTTTGATCACAATGCTTTCTTTAATTTTAAAGAACATGATGTTGCCATTCCTATCACCGTCCTCGAAGAAATAGATCGCTTCAAAAAAGGGAATGATGTCATCAATTACGAAGCAAGAGAATTTATCAGGTCTATCGATCGCCTCTCTGCGAGTTTCTCACTGCAGGATTGGATACCGCTAAATGGACCCACAAAAGGAAAGTTCAAAGTGCTGATGCATGAAAAAAGCAGCACTATTGATGCAGATATTGTTTTTGGCGAACGAAAAGCAGACCATCGTATCATCAATGCCGCGTTAAGTGTGCAGGAAGAAAATCCCGGACGTCGTGTGGTTCTGGTCAGTAAGGACATCAACCTTCGCCTGAAAGCCCGCTCCCTGAACCTGGCTTCAGAGGATTATGAAACCGGAAAGGTGAAGGACATCAAAGACCTTTATACAGGGAAGTCCATCATTGAAAACACAACAAAGAAAGTCATTGACAAAATCTACCAGGATGGCTGGTGTGCCTGGAAGGATGTTGTTAAAGTTCGTCCGATAAAGAACCACTATTTCATCTTAAGAAGTAAAACAGAAACCAGTTCGGCATTGGCCTGGTACAATCCACACACGGATAGAATTGAAAGGATAGTGAAAGAGCCGGCGGCAGGAATTCGTCCGCGCAATGCAGAGCAAGCCTTTGCCATTCACTCTGTATTAAATCCAAATATTTTGCTCTCTACGGTAATGGGTGTTGCAGGATCGGGAAAGACATTACTGGCGTTGGCTTCTGCACTGGAACAAAAGAGCAGGTACCGGCAGATTTATCTGGCCCGACCGATTGTCCCTCTCAGTAATAAGGACATCGGCTATTTGCCGGGAGATATTAAATCCAAGATTAACCCGTACATGGAGCCCTTATGGGACAACCTGAAATTCATACAAAGTCAGTACAAGGAAACGGATAAGGAATTTCAGAAAATCAACGACATGGTGGAAAATGAAAAACTGCATATCACTCCACTGGCCTATATAAGAGGGAGAAGTTTGAGTAATATCTGTTTTATCATTGATGAGGCGCAAAATCTGACACCGCATGAAGTAAAAACCATTATCACGAGAGCGGGAGAAGGGACAAAAATTATTTTCACGGGAGATATTTTCCAGATCGATACTCCCTACCTCGATTCACATAGCAATGGGTTGAGTGCCATCATTGACAAGATGAAGGATCAGGAATTGTATTCCCATATTACCCTCGAAAAAGGAGAAAGAAGTGAATTATCTAATCTGGCAGGTCATTTACTATAGGCCGTATTTTTTAAAAACACAAAACTGTACAAACAGAAAAAGGCTCCATGATAGAGCCTTTTTCTGTAAATACTTGTTTTTTTTAATTTGCCGGAGCAGGAGCAGCAACAGTATCAACAGCAACTGTTGTATCTGCAGCCATTGCAGCCATCGCCGCTTCTTCAGCAGCTTTCATAGCAGCATCAGCAGCGTCTGTGGAATCCTGAACACGTTTAGCTTCTGCAGCTTTCTCATCGGCGCTAGGTCCGCAAGAGGTAAGACTGGTTAAGCCGGCAATTAAAGCAATAAATAATACTTTTCTCATGGTTGATGATTAGGTTAGATTTATAAATGGTTGATTTCTTTCAAACATTGTAGGTCAAAATTAGCCCTTTCCCTGACCTGCCTTCCACTCTTCAGGTTTAGTAGGGGTCTTAGGTTTTGGTGTAGCTTTTGGTGTAGTTGCCTTTTTCAATTTAGCACTAACCTGAGCCAATGAATCTTCCATTGCCTTCATTCGAAGAGAATCTTCAGCAGCTTTCTGCGAGGCCATAATACTATCTTGACGTGCAGTCTCTACTTGAGCAATGCTGTCTTGAACATGCGCTTCAACCGCAGCAATAGAGTCCTGAATTCGTTTTTCTTCTGCTGCCTTTTCTTCGGCGCTCGGTCCGCAAGATGTAACCAAAGAAATGGCAACAGCAGACATTAAATAAACAAGCTTTTTCATGATGTGTTTTATTATTAGTGGTACAAATGTATTCATAATTAAATTTGGTAAACAAATAAAAAAATAAAACTAATTTATTTCCTAAATTTGCCCTTCAAATTAAAGCATTAAAAAAATCATGAAAAAAGCACTATTTATTGTTGGCTTGTTAGCCACTACCTTCTTATTTATAACCGGTTGCAGTAAAGATGACACCGAAGCTCCAGTAATTTCATTAACCGCTCCAATTAATGTTACTTTAAACATCGGAGAAGCATTTGTTGACCCGGGATATTCAGCGAGTGATAATGAAGATGGAGATATTACATCTAGAGTATCCGTAGATCTGAGTGATTTGGATGAAAATACAGCCGGAGAATACGTTGTTACCTATTCAGTTACGGATGATGCTGGAAATTCAGCATCAGAATCTCGTAATGTTACTGTTCAAAATAGCTTGACTCCCAATAATATAGCAGGAACTTGGAATGTTTCTGAGGTTTGCGGTGGGGGGCCATCTACCTACATTGACACAATTTCTTATTCTGATGTTCAAAACGGACGAGTATTGTTTACAAGATTCGCAAATTATTTGAATGGTGCTGTTTATGCTGATATCAATATTAGTGGTGGAACGGTAAACATCCCTACTCAAAATGTAGTTTGTGGTCAGGCTCCTGCAGCAAACCGTCAGTTCAGCGGAAACGGTACTTACAGCAATGTCGGGGGTGTGTTTTCTATGTCTATTACCTATACTGAAGTAACTAATGGAACATCCGTTACTTGTACTGGAGCTTATACCAAATAGTATTAACATACTAAATTAGAATTAAAGGCCGCCCTATAATAGATAGGACGGCCTTTAAAATTTTCAATAATTCCTTTCATTGAAAGATGTAAATAGGGTTCATTAATTTGTGACAAGAAAGAAATACTATACTTTATTACCTTTGAATCATGTTTCCGGCTAAATGGTTTAATTATATATTGCTCCTTAAAAGGCTAACTTTTACCCTGTTAATGTTTCAAATTAGTCGTTTAGCCTTCTTGTTCGTGAATCCTTCCACCTATAATGGAGAGTTTCTTCCGGTGTTGCTCGCCGGAATCAGATACGATATCACCGCGATATTTATTCTGAATTCATTGGTCGTGGTATTGCATCTTTATCACGGCAAGTATCAATACAACTCACTTTATCAACTATTTATATCTTTTATTTCCATTTTTATAAACGCTCTGGCGCTCCTTTTTAATTTAATCGATACGGCATGGTTTAGTTTTATACAAAAACGAAGTACTGCTGATATTTTCGGTTTTATAATGGGCGGAGATGATGTTTCCAATAACTTGCCACAATACCTGTTGGATTATTGGTACCTCCTGCTCCTTTGGCTGCTGATGATTTCCGGTCTAATCATCTTTGAAAAAAAAATCAGAAAAGAAATTGCCATAAAATTGAAATCCGGTCCCGGTTTTTTCAATATTTCTGTTCACATCCTCTTATTCTTCTTTTTGCCGGAATTAGTGTAATTGGTTTCCGGGGAGGAATTCAACTTAAACCGCTTTCTGTTCAAACTGCTGCAAAGCTGGTTCCCTCAGCATCTATACCACTCGTGCTGAATACTCCTTATACGATTATAAAATCATGGAATGATCAGTTATTAGCAGAACCGGATTTTATGAGTTTGAATCAGGCCAATGACCTACTTCCGGTTCACTTTGATAGTAAATCAGATTCCGCATTTCGTCCGTATAATGTGGTGTTGATTACTATGGAAAGTTTTTCCTTTGAACACATCAGTTATTACTATCCCGGAAAGAACACAACCCCATTCTTTGATTCATTGCTCCGAAACACGATCTCTTTTCCCAATACTTTTGCCAATGCGAAACGATCCATAGAAGGAATTCCGGCAGTGATAACATCTCTTCCTGCGTTAATGGATCAGCCTTTTATAAATTCCGCCTACAATGTCAATAAAATCAACAGCCTTGCTTCTTTGTTGAAACCGCTGGGGTACCGTTCCGGATTTTTTCATGGAGGTAACAATGGCACCATGGGCTTTGATAATTTTACCCGACTTGCAGGATATGAAAAGTATTTTGGAAAAAATGAATTTGACGGAGATCTAAAAGATTACGATGGTCACTGGGGAATTTTTGACCATAGCTATTTTTCGTTCATGATTCGTCAGTTGAATTCCTGGAAGCCACCTTTTCATGCCGCCTTCTTTTCCATCTCTTCACATCATCCTTACAAAGTACCTGCCTCCTATCAAAATAGAATAGATTTGACTACTCCTCCTATTGAACAAGGCATGGCTTATGCAGATGCAGCCCTCGCCGATTTCTTCCGGGAAGCCAGTCAACAAAGTTGGTATAACAACACCATTTTCGTCATTACTTCCGATCATAGCGGTCCGGCCGGAACAGCATATAGCGCCAATCGTTTAGGCGCTTATCATATCCCATTGCTATTTATCATTCCGGGTGAAGAAAAATATAAAGTACATCTTGAAACGGCTCAGCAATGTGACATCCTGCCGTCGGTTTTACATCTGTTGAATTATAGTGGCAAATACAGTAGTTTCGGAAGAAATTTATTTGATTCAGAAAAAGGATGGTCCGTTAATTATTCCAATAACTCCTGGCAGTTGATCACGGATCAATACATCCTCTTATTTGACGGACAAGAAAGCACACATCTTTACAGCAGAGAAGATATTTATTTAAAAAAGAATCTTATCAGAAAAGAATCAGCAGCAGTTCCGGAGATGGAAAATTTCCTCAAAGCCATCTTGCAGCAATACCGCTACTCTCTTATCCACAATCAGCTTGTTAAACCATGAAGAGATTACGCGTCCTCATTAACCCGATTGCCGGACATGGCCTTGCACCCACTATCGCTAAACTGATAGATAGTTCACCACTCATCGGGCAATATGAAGTGGATACGCAAACCACCGAATACGCAGGACATGCAGCAGTTTTGGCAGAAGAAGCAGTGCGGTTAAATTATGCTGGTGTTATCGCGGTGGGTGGAGATGGAACGGTCAATGAGATCGCCGCACGGCTGGTGAATACGTCAACAGCACTGGGCATAATTCCTTCAGGATCCGGAAATGGTTTAGCAAGACATCTCGGCTATTCCTTAAAATTTCAAACCTGTTTACGACAAATTGCACCTGCAGAAATCAGGAAAATCGATACCCTTTCCATCAACAATCATTTTGGATTAAATGTTTCCGGACTCGGATTCGATGGATTTGTAGCATGGCGATTCAATCAGGAAGGAAAGCGGGGACTCAGCAATTATACCCGCATCGCCTTAAGCGAATATTTCAAATACCCCTCCATCCGGTTTCAACTAAGGATTGATAATAAAACCATCTCCACAGATGGACATATGCTCGTTATCGCCAATGCTTCACAATTTGGGAATGCCGCCATCATTGCCCCATTGGCTGAACTAAATGATGGCTATATGGATATTGTCACTGTGAGAAAACCGCCATTGTTACAAATGCCGGAGTTGTTCTATAGATTGTTCAATGGAAGTTTAAAAGAAAGCAATTATTTGAAATCCTATAAATGTAAATCGTTTCAAGCGGTTGCTGACAGGCCGGTACATTTACATGTGGATGGAGAAGCACACTCGCCAATTAGCAGTATTGATGTGAAAATAAATCCACTATCCTTACTCGTATTTATGCCACAAAATGATTTGAAAATTTGAAAATTGGCTGATTTGAAGATGTGTTAAATTAAATTGGTTAAATGGAATGAAGATAAAAGTTAAATCAATAGTGTAATGATTTGATCGCGAAGCCTCGCGATTTGAAAATTGGTTGATTTGAAGATGCATTAAATTAAATTGGTTAAATTAAATGAAGATCAAAGTTAAATCAATTGTGTGGGGAACAGATGATGAAAATGATTTTTAGTCCAAGTTCATTGTGTTACTAAACAGTATGCCGGAAGCCGGTAGCCGGAAGCAGGTAGCAGGTAGCGGGAAGCCGAAAGCCGAAAGCCGATAGCCGGAAGCCGGAAGCCGGAAGCCGGAAGCCGGAAGCAAAAAATTTGATGAATGCAATTAATTATATTTAAGAAAAATAAAATAACAATTACATGGACGCGAACTATTGGGAAAACAGATACCGTAATGGAGCAACAGGTTGGGATATCGGATCTCCATCTACACCGCTGAAAGAGTTTATTGATACGTTGACCAATCAGGATATCGATATTTTAATTCCGGGATGCGGGAATGCGTATGAGGGATCCTATCTTTTTCAATCCGGATTCAGGAAGGTAAAAATTCTTGATTATGCTTCGGATCCTCTGCTTGAATTCAGGTCAAAGAATCCGGACTTCCCGCAGGAGAATTTAATACATGATGACTTTTTCAATCATGAAGGCCACTACGATCTGATCATTGAACAAACATTTTTCTGCGCGCTTTCTCCGGAATTAAGACGTGCGTATGCAGAAAAAATGGAGCGTTTGCTCAAGCCGGGTGGTCGACTCGTTGGATTACTTTTCAATTGTAGTTTTGAACAGGAAGGTCCGCCATTTGGAGGGGAGGAATCCGAGTACAGGCAATATTTCGATAAGAAATTCATTATACATAAGATGGAAGCCTGTTATAACTCGATTGCACCCCGGGCCGGTAAAGAACTCTTTATCAACCTGATCAAACCATAAGGCCCGATTAACTATTTTCGTAGCCATGACACTTCGTCTCCCATTTCTGCTCATTCTATTACTCCTGACTTTCAGGAGTAACGCTCAACCGGGAAATGCTTCGTACATACCTGAAAATGACTTTCTTTATTCCTATAAAATCAATTATTTAAATCAGGAAACGGGCTTAACGCTTTCAAAGGAAAGTAATCTCCTGCTGTATGATACCCTCGTGAACTGGTTGGGTACACCGTATAAATATGCAGGAAATTGTGACAGGGGCATTGATTGTTCGGGATTCGTGAATGTGCTTTGTGATCGGGTTTATGGAAAAAAATTAGGTGCAAGAAATTCGGCTGAAATATATAGTCTGATCAATAAAATCACGCGGGATGATCTTAAGGAAGGGGATCTGGTCTTCTTTAATACCCGCAAGAGAAGAATTTCACATATCGGCTTATATCTGGGAGATAATAAATTTGTACACTCCAGTACATCAAGAGGAGTCATCATCAGCGATCTGAATGAAGAATATTATAAGCGACGGTTTGCCGGGGCCGGTAGATTAAGAGAAAATCTGGCAGAGGCAGAAGAAAATAACTAATATGGGAAAAGGGAAACCTACAACTTTATTGCTCAATAGCCGACAAATTCAACAACGCATTGACCGACTTGCCTATCAGGTGTATGAAGATAATTTCGAGCAGCAGGACCTCATCATAGCAGGCATTGCGAAGAGTGGTTTTGTTGTTGCCGAACGCTTGCAGGCAGCATTGACTAAAATTTGTCCAATTAAAACAGAACTTATTGAAATAGAAGTTGATAAGGAAAATCCTACCAAAGTTGGAATGGAGCCGGCCATGAGTAAACAATCCCTGAAGAACAAAGTAGTGATTGTGGTGGACGATGTGCTCAATTCAGGCAAAACATTGATTTACAGTCTCCGCCCATTTCTAGATGCGGATATGCGTAAAATAAGAACCGTCTTATTGGTCGACAGGGATCATAAACGCTATCCGGTAGAAGCAGATTATGTTGGCATTACACTAAGCACCACTTTACAGGAACATATACGTGTTGATTTTACGCCCGGCAAAGAAGCTGTGTACCTCGAGTAGGAAATCTGTTTCCCGTTAATAATTAGTTAAATTCAAAAAAAAATCATTTTACATGCGTTTACTTTGCGGCTTCGCAGTAATCAACAATGAAAATCTATAATCTGAAAATGTGGTTACCGGGACGGAGGATACCGGTTTTGTTCGTCCTGCTGTTTGGTTACTTACTTCCGGCTGCTGCACAAGCTCCTTTTTTGGCAGCAACTGCCACGAAGTCGAGTGTTGGTTTAGGCGAACAATTCCAAATCACCTTTACGTTTAATGCGGCAGGCCGTTCATTTCAAGGTCCTGACCTGAAAGACTTCGCTGTACTTTCAGGTCCTAATCAGAGTACAAGCATGCAATTTATCAATGGAAATTTTTCGCAGTCTATGAGTTTTTCCTATTACCTGCAACCTAAGGCAGTAGGAAATTTTAAAATTGGTCCGGCAACAATTGAATTTGAGGGAAATCGGATAGCCTCCAACGTTATACAGCTGACTGTAACCAAAGGTAGCGGACAACCTCAGGCCGGAAAAGATGATAAGCAGCGTCAGGAAAGTAATATCATCGGGAGCAAAAATATATTTGTCAAAGCGATAGTGAATAAATCAAGTGTATATAAGGGAGAAGGACTACTGGTTACTTTTAAACTTTACAGCAATGTGAACGTACTTGATTTTGCTGTTCCTAAAATGCCTTCTTTTGATGGATTCTGGAATCAGGATATTGAACTTCCGAAAACGCTTGAACGCACTACTGAAGTTTTAGACGGCAATCGTTATACGGTTTGGGAAATTAAAAAGATCATTCTTTTCCCACAACAGAGCGGAACGCTAACGATTGATCAGATGGAATTGGAATGTTTAGTAAGAGTGAAAGTAAACGCACAGCGCTCCAATGACCCTTTCAGTATTTTCAATGACCCTTTCTTTGGGATGGGCGGTGTGAAGGACATCAAACATTCTTTCAAAAGTGATCCTGTTAAAATAAATGTCAGAGAATTACCTCCCAATGCTCCTGCTGATTTCAAGGGGGCGGTAGGTGAATTGAACTTTGATGTGAAGCTGGACAAGAATCAAACGAAGGCGAATGAAGCCGTCAACCTTCGCATCAAAATTTCCGGCAATGGCAATCTTAAACTCGCCGACGTACAGGATCTTGAACTTCCCTCGGATCTGGAAAGTTATGATCCAAAGATCACAGAAAATTTTAAAGCAAGTGCAGGAGGAGTAAGTGGCACGAAAGTCATCGATTACCTGATCATTCCACGCCTGGAAGGAGAATATGAAATTCCACAATTGTCTTTTTCCTATTATAGTTTATCCAAAAAACAATACGTTTCAAAAAAGGCCGGACCTTTTATTTTAAAAGTTGAAAAGGGGACTGGGACGCAAGCGACGATCTCACCGGGACGCACCGAGAAAAGTGACTTCCGGATTTTAGGAAATGATATCCGTTATATAAAAAGTAACCCGCCGGATTTTAAGGAAAGCGTAAATATATCCTTTGGCAGTCCACTGTTTTATGTATTTAGCATTAGTCCATTTTTGATATTCGGCGCCTTCACCTTTTTTATAAGAAGGAGGGAAAAAATGCTTGGAAACACTACTCAACTGCGCATGCGCAATGCCACAGGAGTAGCAACCAAAAGACTTTCTCTTGCGAAAAAGCATTTGGGCACTCCAAAAGAAGAACTCGTCTTCGAAGAAATTTTAAAAGCATTGTGGGGATACATCGGGGATAAATTTCTGATTCCTCAAGCAGCATTAAACAAAGAAAAAGTTTCGGAAATATTGGCCGGAAAAAATGTTCCTGAAGAACTCATTCAATTGTTCAACAGAAATATTGATGAATGTGAGATGGCGCGTTATGCAGGATCCGCCATGGGAATAAAAGCAGAAACGGTATATGCGAGTGCGGCAAAAGTGATCACCGGAATTGAAGAAAAAATAAAAGCATGAGAAAGTATTTAGCAATAAGTGTCATTTTCTTTCTTTGCTTCTTCAACAGCTTCGGCAAGGAAGAAATGAATCCGCAGAGTTTATTCAGTAAAGCGAATGGACTGTATAGCGAAAAGAATTACAAAGAAGCCATCCTTACTTATGAAAAAATTCTTGCAGATGGAAATACTGCAGCCGAAGTATACTTCAATCTTGGAAACAGCTATTTTAAAGAAAACGATCTCTCAAAAGCCATATTAAATTACGAACGCGCACGCACGATAAATCCCGGGGACGAAGATGTTATTTTCAATTTACGGATGGCCTATAATTCGACGGTTGATAAAATTGAACCCGTTCCGATTTTATTTTATCAGCGCTGGTGGCAATCATTAATTCATACTTTTTCTCCCGGCACCTGGAGTATTATTGCTATCTCTTTGATATGGATCACTTTATTTGCCGGTATCGGATACCTCTTTGCCGCTACAGCAAATGGTAAAAGAAATGCGTTCTTATGTACATTAACCCTTCTTTTTATTTCCATGGCAATCTTTTACCTCTCCTACTCTTCTCATCGCGCCATCTACGGAAAGAATGAAGCTATTATCATGGCAAGCACCTCCTATATCAGAAGTTCGCCTGATGTTAAAAGCACTAAATTGTTCATGTTGCATGAAGGGACCAAAGTAATTATCATTGATGATCAAAAGGATTGGAAGCAAATTAAAATCGCCAATGGAAATGTGGGTTGGATAGAAAAAGATGCTATTGAAAAAATATAATCCCGCTTTCCAACACGTTTCATAAATTCACTTTTTCATGCTATTACTTTTCATCTATCTTCGTTTCATCCGATGAAAAAAATACTTCTTCTTTCCGACACACATGGTTATATAGATGAAAGCATCCTGCGACATGTTAGTGAAGCCGATGAAGTCTGGCATGCCGGCGATATTGGAAACATTTCTGTGGCAGATCAGATCAGTCGACTGAAGCCATTGAAAGCAGTTTACGGAAATATTGATGATGATAAAGTGAGAATCACTTTTCCCGAACACCAGTATTTCAACTGCGAGGGATTAAAAGTGCTGATGATTCATATAGCCGGTAATCCCGGAAAATACAATCCACAGGTAAAAAATTTACTCGGCAAATTTCCGGCGGATGTATTGATCTGCGGACATAGCCATCTTTTAAAAGTGGTTAGAGATGGAGCGAATCATTTACATATTAATCCGGGTGCGGCCGGCATACACGGTTTTCATAAGGTACGGACCTTGATCAGATTTAAAATTGATTCGGGGAAGATGAAAGAACTGGATGTCATAGAACTGGGCGAAAGAAGTAAATCAGCGTAAACGATCGGCAGAACGCACCAATGCCTCATCCTTTTTTATTGCACCTGTAGCCAATCGCGTAAACAAAAGCTGCAATGCCGGAAGCACACTAAACACGCCGAAAGTTATCATATGCCCTTCTCCTGCCACGTTGCTCAACTTTTCTACATCAAATACAATAAATACAATCTGAATTAACTGAAGGATCAGCAAAAAGTGGGTAAATCGGATTTGTTTCACACGACTTTTAAACTGAAGGATAGTAAATACGGCAAAAGAGATCGTCAATGCATTCAGCACCACTACCGGCCAAAGACGCATCAACACGTTTGAAGTACCGTTAGTTATTACATTCACTTCCAACGCTGATAAATGGTAGATCACCGGCTCGGCAGAGGCATTTGCAGGCACCAGACTCACAAAAGGGAAAAAGTACATGAGGAGGCCACAAATAGCGGTCAGGGACAGATAGATAGTTTGAATTCGCTGAATCATTGACTAAATTTTCTTACTGCAAAGATGTGCATAACCTTGTTGATAAAAAACAATGTAAGAAAAAGAGAACAAAACTTGCCGGATTAACGTTTTAATTGTATTATTGCAGTGTAATTGCGTTTGTAACGCAGTTTTTGTCAAAAAAGATTACAAAAAAAAGAAATCGGCAGGTTTCGTCGAAGTTCCCCCAAAACCCTTACCACCTTTACCTGATCGTTCAGGTTTATTCGTTTGTGTATTCACCCCAATAACATATTTACATGTTTGACATCATTCAACTGAATGAAAAACTCTTACCGGAATTGAAAGATATTGCCCGTAAGCTGAGTATCGAAAATTTCGAAAGTTTAAAAAAGCAGGATCTGGTTTATCGCATCCTTGATCATCAGGCCTTAAATCCTGAAATCAATTTTGGAGCTTTAGGTATTGAAATCCCTGAAAAAACAGAGTCTGTAAAAAAACCGAGAGCCACTTCTAAAGCAAAGGAAAAAGCAGCCACTCCTGCACCCGCTCCTGCAGCAAAGGCTACACCAGCCCCGGCTAAAACACCAAAGGCTGCACCTGCACCTTCCCCATCTTCAGCGGATGCGGATAACGATCCCAACCGTCCGAAACGGCAGCGAATTATTCCTCAACGTTCTGATGAGGAAATTGAAAAAGCATCCGGACCGGTGTACCAGCCTCATTCTGTGAGCAGCGAAAAAGCACCCCGGAAATCTTTTCAGCAGGAATTACCCATCAGAGAGTCGGATGGCATGCGTGCGGAAGCCAATCCATTTCCACCGGCAGAAAGATCTGCAGAGCCTTTCAGAGCCCCCAGTCGCGAGCCGATGGCTTACCCTACTCCTGCCCGTGAGATGCCGATTCGTGAACGCAAACCTATCGCTTCCACTGAACCAATTTTTGATTTCGGAAATGCAGTAATTGCAGAAGGTGTATTGGAACTGATGCCTGAAGGTGTCGGCTTCCTTCGCTCTTCCGACTATAATTATTTACCCTCTCCCGATGATATTATCGTTTCTCAGATTCAGGTTAAACAATATGGATTGAAGGCGGGTGATACCGTTCGTTGTTCTGTTCGTGCACCGCGAGAAGGAGAAAAATATTTTCCATTGGTAAAGATTGACACTATCAATGGCTTGTCACCCGAAATCGTTCGCGACCGGGTGCCTTTTGACTTCCTGACTCCGCTCTTTGCACATGAAAAATTCGACCTTGTATATGGCATGGGTAATTATTCTACCCGTGTTATCGATATGTTCACGCCTATCGGAAAAGGTCAGCGTGGACTCATCGTGGCGCAGCCTAAAACAGGAAAAACAGTTTTATTGAAAGAAGTGGCGAATGCGATTGCTGCCAATCATCCGGAAGTGTATCTCATCATTCTCCTGATTGATGAACGTCCGGAAGAGGTGACCGATATGGCGCGCAGTGTCCGTGCAGAAGTGGTTTCTTCCACCTTTGATGAACCTGCTGACCGTCATGTGAAAATCGCCAATATCGTACTTGAAAAAGCAAAGCGCCTGGTGGAATGCGGACATGATGTTTGCATCTTACTGGACTCTATCACACGACTAGCCCGTGCTTATAATACCGTAGCTCCGGCATCCGGAAAAGTTTTATCGGGAGGTGTGGAAGCCAATGCACTTCAAAAACCAAAACGCTTTTTCGGTGCTGCACGTAAAATTGAAAACGGTGGCTCACTCACGATATTAGCAACAGCACTCATCGACACCGGTTCCAAAATGGACGAAGTTATCTTCGAAGAATTTAAAGGAACCGGTAACATGGAATTGCAATTGGATCGCAAGCTCGCGAACAAACGCGTTTTCCCTGCTATTGATCTGGTGGGATCCAGTACGCGACGCGATGATTTATTACTGGATCGTGAGATGCTTCAAAAGATGTGGGTGCTTCGTAACCACCTGGCCGATATGAATCCCCTCGAAGCGATGGATTTCCTTCTCGATCGAATGCGCGGTACGAAATCGAATGAGGAGTTTCTTGTATCGATGAACTCGTAGATGAAATAGCCCCGGCCTTAATTCCGGGGCTATTTATTTTAAGATTGGGGCTATATGACAGTCCGGTTTATTCCCTGAGATATTCTGAAGAGCTCTTAATTCTCATTTCAAAATGGAAATCAGGATCCATCAGAGGGCAACTACTTCCATCCTTCAAATTAGGAGACGTGAAGGTTATTTATGTAAAAAATACAGATGATTTCCTTAAATTTGTTACTTATAACAAATGAACTATGACTACTGCAGCAATAAAAAAACAAGTAGACAATTATCTTCCCCTCTTATCCAACAAACAACAGGTGCTTGTTTTAGAGATGATAAAAAGCTTTTTAAATATTGACATGGATAGCAAACGAGTAACAAGAAAACAATACAATAAAGAACTGACCGAAGCTGTTGCACGCATTGATAAAGGAAAATCTGTTTCACACAAGGAGGCTGTAAAAGAGCTGTCAAAATGGTGAAGCCAACTTCCTTCAAACTGGTTTGGGACCGAAACGCTCTCGATCAATTCAAGGAAATTTTAGCTCATCTTGAAACACAGAGCAATCAAGCTCCTAAAATAGTTAAAGCTGCTATTCTTGATCGAATAAAAGCAATCAAGTCAAATCCATTAATTTTCGAAGCAGACAAACTTAAATATCCTCCAGATAATAATTTCAGAGCATTTGTAATATTTAGTTTCCGGATAACCTATCAGATCAGGTTGGACAAACATGAAATCCGAATACTGAGAATAAGACATACTGGCAGAGAACCTTTAGGGTATTAAATACGATTTTAGATTTTCCCTGTTTAGTTTGACTTTTCCCTTACAGTCAATTCATTTATTAATCGCTCACTGATAGCGAAAATTTACTATTCAATTGTGAGGGGTTCATCTGATAAAATTCATCTGCAGTCTCAAATTTTCACCTATACACAATTCTAATCCACGCAAATCAACAACTCTTGTCTTTCCACAATATAAACGAAATACTAAAAAATACGATTTTCAAATTTTAACGAATCAGCAACCTCACCTTCCAGCCAACTCCTTCCCAAACGCGTTCAGGTCAATCCCATCAAAATTTCCGGAGCTCATCAATAACAATACATCCTTTTTAAAATCCTGTTGTTCGAGGAAATTTCGTACGTCAGCGGAGGCGTTCATCACCAGCAAATCATCACGTCCAAAAGCCTTCTTTACCTGATCCGCAGAAATAGCCTCCAGTTTTTTATGTGCAATGGTTTGTGGATTAAAATATACAACGGCCACATCGGCCAGCTTCATGGCATCTTTATACTCGTCGAGATAGGTGGCATTCAGACTCGAAAATGTATGCAACTCCATACAGGCAACCAGGCGACGGCCGCTAAATTGTGTCTTCACAGCATCCGTCGTTGCTTTCAACTTAGAGGGCGAATGTGCAAAGTCTTTAAAGACTATCAGCTTATCTGTTCGTGCTATTAATTCCAACCGGCGCGCTGCTCCCTTAAATGTTCCGATAGCTTCTAAAAACTGCTTATCGGTTATGCCCGCTTCATTGCACATCATTCTTGCGCCTTCGAGATTCATCAGGTTATGCGTCCCGAAAATCTGCAGAGTAACATCACCTTGAGAAGTTTCGAGAATTGTAGTCCCATCCACGATGCGGTGCTGTGGTACACCATATGACGATTTATGCCGCACCGGCCCGGCTGATTCACATACTTTCTTTACCTCCGGATCTTCAACACAATAGATTAATCGTCCGTTTTCGGGTATACCGTTGACGTATATCCGAAACTGCTCCACATAATTATCAAAAGTGGGAAACACATTGATATGATCCCAGGCTATTCCACTCAACAGTGCCACATCGGCTTTATAGAGATGAAATTTCGGTCGGCGATCAATGGGTGATGATAAATATTCATCTCCTTCCAGAATGATAATCGGTGCTGATTCAGAAAGTCGTACCATCCGCTCGAAGCCATCCAGTTGGGAGCCGACCATGTAATCGAAATCCATCTGATGGTAATTCAGCACATGAAGGATCATAGCGGTAATACTGGTCTTGCCGTGACTCCCGCCAACGACAAAACGACGCTTACTCTTCGACTGCTCGTAGAGATACTCCGGATAGGAAAACACCGGAACGCCCAGTTCTTTTGCGCGCAACAATTCAGGATTCTCGGCCCGGGCATGCATCCCCAGAATAACGGCATCGAGTCCGCTGTGGATCTTTTCCGGAAACCATCCCATCTCCGAAGGCAACAATCCGGCTTTCTCCAATCGACTCTTTGACGGCTCGTTGATCTCATCATCTGAACCCGAAACCTGATACCCTTTATGTTGTAACGCCAGGGCGAGATTATGCATGGCAGCACCGCCAATAGCTATGAAATGGACCTTCATCATGCGACAAAAATATTGTTTTAAAGGAAACCGGGCACATTCGACTACGTTTGAGAATTTTATTTACAAAATAATTGTTAGTTTAAACCTGCCTGCGCCGAGGCTTCGGTAGACAGGCGCGGGGGTCGACATCACGACTCGGGGAAGGCCCAGGGGACGCGGGGGAAGTGTGCCTTTGACCGCCCACCTGCAAGCATATAAATCCAACAACCCACAAACTAACCAAATACCTACTTTTGTGCAAAATCAACTACCAATGAAACTCCACACGATTGATACCGGATTCTTTAAACTTGACGGAGGTGCTATGTTTGGCGTGGTTCCAAAAACCATGTGGAATAAACTCAATCCTGCCGACGAGAATAATATGTGCACCTGGGCGATGAGATGTCTTTTGATTGAAGATGGCGACAAACTGATTCTGATCGATAATGGTATCGGCAATAAGCAGGATGAAAAATTCTTCGGTCATTATTATTTACATGGGGATGATTCGTTGGAAAAATCACTGCATCGAATGGGTGTTGACTTTAAAGAAATCACGGACGTTTTCCTGACACATCTGCACTTTGACCATTGCGGCGGGAGTATTAACAAGAAGAAAGATGGTAATGGCTTTGAAGTTGCTTTTCCGAATGCCACCTACTGGAGCAATGAACAGCACTGGAAATGGGCAACAGTTCCCAATGCCCGTGAAAAAGCAAGTTTCCTCAAAGAAAATATTCTTCCCATTGAAGAAAGTGGTCAATTGAAATTTACGCAGGATGGAGCCGAACTATTTCCCGGGGTGAAAATAAAATATGTGAACGGACATACCGATGGAATGATGTTGCCGCATATTCAATACAAAGGCAGAACGATTGTATTCATGGCCGACTTAATGCCATCGGTGGCCCATCTCCCTGTACCTTTTGTCATGGCGTATGATACGCGTCCACTGTTGAGCCTGGATGAAAAAGCGAACTTCCTCAAAGAAGCCATGGAGAACGATTATATTTTATTTTTTGAACATGATCCGGTGAACGAATGTTGTTCACTAAAGCAAACCGAAAAAGGTGTTCGGGCAGATCAGGTATTTAAATTAGCTGAATTATAGAAATCGCACTTTTGATTGCAAATAGCAAGAGCAGCAGGATGACAATCCGGAAATTTCTTGTCTTTACCCAATAATCAATTAAAAGAATTATTAGGTACAGAAAAAGCATATCCGAAAACGAAACCATCCATCGACTTACTGCACCGGGCCAGTCCTTCATTTCCAAGACGAGGAAATTAGAAATTTTGAGGAAGAATGCATTTATCCAGATGACGTATTCCTGAACTAACGGTAAGGGAGTTACCAACAGTTGAAGTATGCAACCATAGATGCAGGCGGTAGTAAGTGGAATAACAAAAAGATTGGCGATCAGGAAGTAATTTGGAAATTGTCCGAAGTAAAAAAGTGAAACCGGCAAGGTCATGATTTGCGCGGCAACAGAAACACAGGTTACCTCCCATAGTTTAAAAAACAACCAGTTGCCCGGAACCCATAACCGCAAGATGGGCTGTTGCAACCAGATGATTCCCCATACGGCAAATAAGGAAAGTTGAAGTCCCGGTTCGTAAATATTAAACGGATTTACCATCAGCAGAAAAAATAAAGAAGCCCCCAATGATCCGATCCCTAAATTTTTCCGGTCAATCCACTTTGCAATCAGGAAGAACATACACATTGCTGAAGCCCTCACGATAGATGGAGCGGCACCGGCAATAAAAGCATAACACCAGACGCAGCTCATCACTAAGGGATAGTAAAGATGTCTTCCTGTTTTATGATTGCTTAAGGGCTTGAAGATAAATCCCAGGAGCAAATAGATGAGTCCGACGTGCATCCCTGAAACAGCCAAAACATGCAAGGTCCCTGTGGCGGCATACGCGGTACTTAAATCCTCATCAATACTCACCTCCTCCCCAACCAATAAGGCCACGGCGATAGCAGCTTCCTTCGAACCCTTAAACTGCTCCATCAAACAGGAGGCTATCGTGCGACGACATTCAATGGCAGTTGCCATAAAAGAAAAAGAGTTGTCTTTTGATTTTAGATGGATCACTTTAGTCAGATACACTCTGGAAAATACCTGACGATGTAAACTGAGTTTCGCTGGCAGATTGTTACTATCTGCATTTACCATTTCCGGAGTACGGTTAAACATCAATTGATCACCATATCGTATTGCCTCAAAAGCAGTATCCTTCTTTAAATACACCATCATTTTACCATTACTGCAGACCCAATGCTGTCCGGTCTTTACGGCTTCAATTTCTACCAATACTTTAAATGATTTTTTCTTCTCCTGCAAAGAAGATATCACCCTGGATTTAACACCGCTGATGACATCTAAGGAAGTATAATGTCCCGGCCTGTACTTCTCCATGAACAAACAACTTAATCCTATACCAGCCACAATGAAATACAATTGCAACAATCCTCCGAAATAATGGCGCTTGCGAAATCCTGATCTATAACTGACCAGCAATAAAATCCAACCGACGATAAGGATCATCCAGAGACGTAGAAAAAGAAGATGAAGAAATGTGGGCAGCATTTCTGCAATAAGAATACCCGCAATAAATGGCAGAAGAAAACGCAAGACGGGAATACGTCTTAATAAAGGAATTGAATGACCAAATACTTTGTTTGAATTCACTAAAACGAGAGCTATAAAAAGCAAAGGTCCACTACATTTTCGAGTTAATTCAGGATAAACGAATACAAATGGTTGACTCGCAATAACACCTAACTATCAGATCATTACAGAATTATTATCTTTGTCGATATGAGTATCACCATTATCTTGATTGGTATTACCCTTGTCGCCTCCCTATTGGCCTTTAACAACGAAGACCTGATGCGAAAATGGATATTGAATCCTTATTTAGTGCATCATAAAAAGCAATGGTGGCGCATGATCACGTCAGGTTTTATACATGCCGACTTCATGCATCTTTTTTTTAACCTTTTTGCCTTTTATGGTTTTGGCATGGCCGTTGAAAATTACTATGCAGCTATATTTGAAGAAAAAGGGATCTTTTTTTATCTACTCATCTATCTCGGTGCCATTGTGATTGCCAACGGACCATCTCTCCAAAAGAACAAAGACAATCATTATTACAATTCTCTGGGTGCTTCCGGTGCTGTCTCTGCGGTCATCTTTGCGGCCATATTATTTCAACCCTGGAGTAAAATCTACTTTTTTGGAGTGATCGGCGTGCCCGGCATTCTGATGGGACCACTGTATCTTTTCATTGAATACAGAATGGGCAAACAAGGAGGCACCGGCATCAATCACGATGCACATTTCTGGGGAGCCATCTTCGGATTGCTATTCACATTGGCTCTTAAACCCAAACTCCTCTTGTACTTCTTCGATCAACTGATGAGTGGATTTTAAATCATGAATAAGCACCACGAGCACTTCCTGCTGAATGGCGAACTGATATCAGGTAATATCAATAGTCATTCCCTGCTCAATAGGGGCTTCCTGTATGGAGATGGTTTTTTTGAGAGCATGCGTTTTGAAAAAAATAAAATCCTACTCCTTGATGACCATCTGCATCGATTACATCGTTCATTGGTGCTGATGGAGATGTCGGGACAAGGATTTCCGGATAAGCAAGAAATGATCAGCTATGCACAACAATTGATTAAGGCCAACCACAATGGCGATTATGCCCGATTGCGATTAACAGTCTTCAGAGATTCATCCGGCTTCTATGCTCCTGAAGGAAGTAAAGCTTCGTGGGTACTTCAATCCTCTGCATTAGAGGGAATCTATGTGTGGCCTGAAAAAGGCATCCACATCGGCATCTACACCCGTCAGTCAAAAGCAAGAGGTCCTTATTCAAGTATTAAGTCCACCAGTAGTCTGTTCTATATCATGGCTGCTCTTCACGCCCAAAAGGAACACTGGGATGACGCGCTGGTATTAAACACCTCCGGAAATATCATTGAAGCGACAAGCAGTAATGTTTTTCTCGTCTATAACAAGACCTTGATTACACCGCCGCTTAGCGAGGGTTGTGTAGACGGGGTGTTCAGAAAATTCATCCTTGATTTAGCCGACAAAAAAGGAATACCTTTCCGGGAGCAAATGGTGACAGAGACAGAGTTAAATCTTGCCACAGAAATCTTTCTGACCAATACCATTAGGGGTATCAGATGGGTAGATAGATTGGGTGAAAAATATTTCGAAAATAAGGTAGCGAAAGAATTGTTCTCACTTCTCTTGAAAGAGATACATTAAAAAAAACATATCAACCTCCTGATTGCTCTTGTAACTCCAGCCATCTCATAGATTTTTCGTCAAGCAATGCTTCTGTTTGTTGAAAATCGGTAGAGCATTTAATCATCTCATCATGTGAAAGACCGCTGTTCATTTTTTCAAGCAAGACCTTTTTCTTATGCTCAATTAAAGCTATCTCCTGTTCCAATGTCTGCATTTCTTTCTGCTCCTTAAAACTCAGCTTCACTTTCTTCTTTACCGGCTCTTGCTTTTCCTTCACCACTTCCGGTTTCTTCTCTTCCTTCTTCATTGGCATATTATCAAACATACCCCTATAGTCGGTATAATTTCCGTGAATATCTTTTACACCACCTTCTCCATCCAGGACAAAAACGTGATCCACGAGCCGATCCATAAAATAACGGTCATGCGTTACCATCAACAGGCAACCCTGATAACCATCCAGAAATTCCTCCAGAATATTCAAAGTGACAATATCCAAATCATTCGTCGGCTCATCCAGAATGAGGAAATTGGGATTCCGCAGTAAAATCGTCAGCAAATACAAGCGCTTCTTTTCACCACCACTCAATTTCGAAACAAAGACATGTTGCTTCGCCCCTCTGAAATTAAAGTGATTTAAGAACTGAGAAACACCCATCCAGTTTCCGTTACCGGTTTCAACGTATTCGGCAATATCCTTAACTACATCAATCACTCTCTTGTCTTCCGGCAAGGTCATGCCATGCTGCGAATAATATCCAAACACAACCGTCTCACCGGTTTTAACCCTGCCCTGATCCGGTTTTATCTGCTCCATGATTATATTCAGCAGCGTAGATTTCCCTGCACCATTTCTGCCGATCAGACCAATTTTCTCCCCTCTGATAAAGGTATAGGAAAAGTCTTTTAGTAACGTATGGTTATCGTACGACTTGCAAATATTCTCCAGCTCCAGAATTTTACTTCCAAGCCGATTCATCTGCATAGTGATCTGCATTTTCTCTTCTGTACGCCGGGACTTCGCCACTTCTTCTACATCATAAAACGAATCCTGCCTCGACTTCGACTTGGTTGTCCGGGCCTTTGGCTGACGACGCATCCATTCCAACTCACGACGGTACACGTTTCTGGCCTTGTCAACGGTAGAGCGTTCCTGATCATCCTTCTCCGTTTTCTTCTCTATGTAATACGCATAATTCCCGTTGTAGGTAAAAATTTTGCTATTCTCCAGCTCAACAATAACATTACAAACATTATCGAGGAAATACCGGTCATGGGAAATGAGAATGATCGACTTATTGACGCGCTTGAGATATTGCTCCAGCCACTCGATCATATCCAAATCCAAATGGTTCGTGGGTTCATCCAGCAACAGGAGATCAAAATCGTCAATTAATAATCGGGCAAGGGCGATCCGTTTCTTCTGACCACCGGACATAAACTTCGTCTGCTTATCCAGATCATGAATTCCCAATTTCCCCAACACCTCAGCGGCACGGGCTTCATAATCCCACCCGTTCAGCGTATCGATGGTATCCATAACCACCTGCAATTCACTCTGATCGATTTCACCACCTTTATCCAACAATCGTTCATACTCACCGATAGCGTGCAAAATGGGATGACCCGGTTCAAAAATGCAATCCATCACCGTTGCTTCCGGCGCAAAAAAAGGATCCTGCTCAAGGTATCCCACGCGAAGGTCATTTCTCATCGACAAACGTCCCTCATCAGGAACCTCTTTCCCGGCCAAAATCCGCATTAAAGTCGTCTTTCCACTCCCATTTGCGGCAATAATCGCCATTTTCTGTCCCTCACCCAGCGAAATATCAATTTTCGAAAAAAGGGGTTTCTCATTGTAAGCCTTGGAGATACCCTCCGCAGTAAAGATATTCATGCTGCAAAGGTAATGTTAAAGTTTAAAGTTTAAGGTTTAAAGTTCAAGGTTTAAAGTTTAAGGTTTTCACTCGCCACGTGACCACGGGCGATGTGATCCCGTCAACCCTTGTGTTGACGGGAAAGGTGTACCATGAAGCGTATCGCTTTTCGCGATTCTGCTTCATGGTTTAAAGTTTGTCCTTGCCTGAAATAGGTTGATGTAACCATAGCCACAGCGTGGCGTCATTATTATAGCCACAGCGTGGCGTCATTATTATAGCCACAGCGTGGCGTCATTATTATAGCCACAGCGTGGCGTCATTATTATAGCCACAGCGTGGCGTCATTATTATAGCCACAGCGTGGCGATAGGATTATTCGCCTAAAGGATTATTATTATCAAGGGCTTCACAGGCAAAGCGAATCAGTATGATTCGATAAAATATTGTCTTGCAGTACTAGCTTCAGCGATGCAAAAACATGATCGTTTCTATTTCAATCGATCGTACGCTACAAATTTTCTTTATGCCTGCTATTCCTCGGTTCAACCCCTTCAGGGTTGGAGCGTGGGATGGTGTCGCTAACCCCGGATTGCATCCGGGGTTAGCGCTGTTGAACCCCTTCAGGGTTCCGGAGAAAGAACCTCAGGATGAATGATCACTTCCCCCATTGATCTCATTAGATTCATTGTATCAGAGATGCAATTAGTAATGACGAGAGAACGATCCCTTTCAATCAAAAAACTATCTTTACTCGATGAAGATTATTGAAGCAACTATAGAGGATATTCCGGTCATTTACGACCTCGCGAATCGTATCTGGAAGGTTCATTATCCTGCTATCATCAGCATGGAACAAATAGACTATATGCTGGAAAAAATGTATTCCAAAGCGGCTTTAGAGGAGCAGTTAAACACCGGTCACCGCTTTTTTATATTAACTACAGACGAACATCCTGCCGGATATTTATCGTACAGTCATAACGGTGAGGGGGCCTACTTTCTGCACAAACTTTATGTGGATACAGGCTATCATCAAAAAGGAATGGGGCGCTACTTGTTAAATGAGGTTTTTGATAAAATTCCGACGATTAAAACATTGCGTCTCACCGTAAACAGAAAAAATTACACCGCCATCAACTTCTACTTTAAAATGGGATTTATCATTGAGGAAGTCAAGGATTTTGATATCGGGAACGGGTATGAGATGAATGACTTTGTGATGCTAAAAAATTATACCTCCTAGTATTTCTCACACCTGCTCACTTTTCATCACCTCCCCTGCATTTTGTATCTTTGTGCTATCATGGCAGGCAATTCATTAGGGCAATTATTTCGTATTACTACGTTTGGCGAATCTCACGGAGCAGGAATTGGGGTTGTTATTGATGGATGTCCCGCAGGACTTGAAATCGATCCCGCAACCATTCAGGAGGAGCTCAACCGTCGTCGTCCGGGTCAAAGTGAAATCTCCTCTCCCCGAAATGAAAAAGATCAGTTAGAAATTTTAAGTGGTATTTACGAAGGGAAAAGTACCGGTGCTCCCATCAGCATTTTTATTAAGAATGAAGATCATCGGCCGGCAGATTACAATCATTTGCAGGAAGGATGGCGACCCGGTCATGCTGATTTTACCTATGATCAGAAATACGGTTTCAGGGATCATCGCGGTGGTGGCCGTTCCTCCGCGCGGGAAACTGCTGCCAGGGTGATGGCCGGAGCAGTGGCTAAAATTTTATTGGCGAAACATGGAATATTGATCAACGCGTATGTGAGTACTGTTGCCGATATTTCGGTCTCCCTCCCCTATTCTGAACTCGATCTTGCATTAACCGAAGAAAATATAGTGCGCTGTCCGGACCCACTTATTGCAGAAAAGATGATCGCCCTCATTGAAAAAGTCAGGGATGAAGGTGATACAGTCGGGGGAATTATTACCTGTGTAGCGCACAATGTTCCTTCCGGACTCGGGGAGCCGGTCTTTCATAAATTACAGGCGGATCTTGCAGGTGCAATGATGAGTATTAACGCGGCCAAGGGATTCGAAATTGGAAGTGGTTTTAAAGGAACAGCCATGCGTGGAAGCTTGCATAATGATAAATTTATTGCCGAAGTAAATCCCGCAGGACATCCTCGTTTCCGCACCCAAACCAATCATAGCGGAGGCATTCAGGGGGGAATCAGCAATGGGGCCGATATCGTTTTTAATGTAGGTTTTAAACCGGTTTCCACATTAATGCAGGCGCAGCAAAGTGTGGACAAAGAGGGAAATTCCGTGACTTTGCAAGGGAAAGGACGACATGACCCCTGTGTTTTACCTCGGGCTGTCCCCATCGTTGAAGCCATGTGCGCCCTCGTTTTAGCTGACCATTGGCTCTTGAACCTTGGATCTAAACTTTAGGTTGTTAATACATTGCTGAAAACATCCGTTTCTATCTGATAAAATCGGACAATTTCTACCGAATTTTGCGTTTAGTACCCATTAAATTCTAAATGTCCATGTTAAAGAAAATTCTAATCGTTGCCGGTGTCCTCCTGGTTCTGATTGTGGGTGCTGCTGTGCTCTTACCCATTATTTACAAAGACAAAATCGTAGCCCTTGTCAAGGAGGAAGTAAATAAAAATATAAATGCTAAAGTTGACTTTGGAGATTTCGATCTGACCATTCTGAGCAGCTTTCCGGACTTCACAATAAAAATTGATCAACTCAGTGTAATCGGCATTGCTCCTTTTGAAGGAGACACACTCACTTCTGCAAAACAACTGGCACTCACGGTCGATATCATGAGTGTGATCAAAGGATCTCAAATTGACATTGAATCTATTGAACTGAATCAGGCTTTCATAAACCTGATTGTACTTAAAGATGGCAGGGCGAATTGGGATATTGCTAAAGCAGATAGCAGTAAATCAGCTGAAGAACCGGCTGCTCCCTCTAAATTCAATGTGGCTTTGAAATCTTATGAAATTAATGAAAGCAGAATTTCCTATGATGACGCATCACTTGGATTTACCATGACTATGGATGATTTCACACATCAGGGGATGGGTGATTTCACGCAAGATCTATTTATCCTTTCTACCAACACCAATGCTACAGCTACCAATCTTTGGTATGGCGGGGTGAAATATATGCATCAGGTCCGGACCAATCTCAAAGCGGACCTCGACATGGACATGCAGAATATGAAATTTACTTTTAAAGAAAATGAATTGCAACTGAATGAACTCTTTATCGGTTTAGATGGATGGCTGGCTATGCCGAAAGAAGATATCAATATGGATCTGAATATCTCTGCGCGAAAGAATGACTTCAGGAATTTCCTTTCGATGATTCCCGGTGTCTATAAGGAAGGATTTAAAGATTTGAAATCCGGAGGCACATTGGAATTAAAAGCTTTTGTAAAAGGAACTTATAACGAACAAAAAATGCCCGGCTTTGGCCTTAATCTCAAAGTAGTCAACGGACAATTTCAATATCCTTCCCTTCCGGTCGCAGTTAACAATGTACAACTCGACTTACAAGTAAACAATCCTGATGGTGTCCCTGATCATACAACGATTGATTTAAAGCGCTTGCATGTTGAATTAGGGAAAGAACCTTTTGATGCTAAACTAAGTGTACGCACACCCGTTAGTGATGCGAATATCAATGCAACAGTAAAAGGTTCTGTGAATTTTGCCAATCTGAGTAAAATTGTTCCATTAGAACAAGGAACAACGATTCGCGGAACTATGAACGCAGATTTAAGCATGGCAGGCCGAATGTCGGCGATAGAACAACAACGCTATGAAGAATTTAATGCCGGAGGTTCCATTGTCCTGAATAACTTCAATTATAGCAGTAAAGATTACCAGCAAGGATTTGACTTGAAAGAATGTCGTTTGACTTTTAATCCTCAACATATAGAACTGAATAATTTTGATGCAAGAATGGGCAAAAGTGATATTCAGGCGAATGGTAAATTGGATAATCTGCTGGCTTACTTCTTCAAGAAAGAAATTCTTAAAGGCAGTTTGAACCTTATGAGTAATAATCTGGACCTCTCCGAATTCAATAATCAGGATGGAGCTACACCTGCTGCCGCTAAAGACACATCAGCAATGACCTTGATTGAAGTCCCGGGGAACCTTGACTTTACAGTAAATGCTTCAGTCGGAAAATTGAGTTATGACAATGTTATTCTTGACAATCTTTCCGGAAAAGTTGTTATTCGCGATCAGGCGATGAATATGGAAAATCTCAGCTTTACCACATTAAGCGGAGTAATGAAACTCAGCGGAATTTATGCAACACGCGAAAGGAAAAAAGCTGATATCGCACTGAACATGGACATCTCCGGTTTCGATATTCAACAAACGGTGAAGACATTTAATACAGTGAAAAAGATGGCTCCAATAGCTGAAAGGGCGAATGGACGCTTCTCCTCTAATTTCACTATGAATGGAAAATTGGATGAACGTATGCAGCCGGATTTAAAGTCATTAACCGGAGGAGGTAAATTATCTACAGCCAATGTTACCATTAGTAATTTCGGTCCGATGCTTAAAATTGCGGAGGTGTTGAAGATGGATCAATTTAAAGAATTAGATGTGAGCAATGTAAATATTTCCTTCAGTTTCGTGAATGGACGTGTTGATGTAAAACCCTTTGATGTAACGCTTGCGGGTATCCCAACAACCGTTTCCGGAAGCACAGGCTTTGACCAAAGCATTGATTATAATCTGGCCATGAATGCACCTGTTTCGAAGTTGCCTTCAGCTGCCACCGGTGTCATCACCGGATTAATTTCGAAGGCAAATGCTAAAGGCGCTAATTTCAGTATGGCAGAGAATATCAAATTAAATCTGAAATTGGGAGGCACTGTGTCTAATCCTACTGTCAGTACAGATTTAAAGGAAACAAGCGGAAAAGCCATTGATCAAATTAAAGACAAGATAAAAGAAGAATTTGATTCCAAAAAGAAAGAACTTGAAGATAAAGCTAAAGCAGAAGCAGACCGACTCAAAAAAGAAGCGGAAGACAAGGCGAAAGCTGAAGTGGATAAATTGAAAAAGGAGGCTGAAGAAAAGGCCCGTCAGGAAAAAGAGAAGCTGAAAAAAGAAGCTGAGAAAAAGGCCAAAGATGCTCTCAAAAATGTATTCGGACCAAAATAACCGCCGCAACAATTAAGCTGAGTATGAATTTCAACTTAAACTTCCTCCTGGTATTACTCTTCATATTTACTATAAGTTCCTGTGGTGATGATGACACTGACGTACCCGGAATTCCTCTGGGCAACAATTGCACATTACCAACAGGTTACTTAAAATGGAATTTTGATGGCTCTTCCTATTGTGCAAATACCTCTCTGTTTGCAGACCATGCCATCATTATGACGATAAACGGTATCACTCAAACCGGTGTGACCATGACATTAGAATTGGAAGATATTACTCCGGGAACTTATACGATGAATGAAGATACGAATAGCATACTTTTTACAGATCAACTGGCGATGGCATGGCAGTCTACAAATTCTAATCCGGGAACATTAATCATTACCTCAAATGACACTGCAAATAATATCCTGCAAGCCACCTTTGATGTAACTGTCCGGAATCCACTGAGTCAATCAAAATCTATATACCAGGGTCAAATAAAGGTATTTTATACAGAGTAAAAATAAATTGAAAAAAAATTAATATTTTCGAAAAATTATTCGCCGACTATGAAAACAAATTATCTGGGAATTACGCTGATCTTTAGTATTCTTTTTATTTCCTGTGATAGAAACACGAGAAATGCGACTGTTACCGTTGACACTGTAGCTACGGATTTCTTTCAGAGCCTCGATGCCAGTGCGGTTAAAATTACCTATGAGGGGACATTGCCCTGCGCCGATTGTGAAGGTATATTAACTACATTGAGTATAACACCTGACAGTTCGCTTTTTACTTTAACTGAAGTCTATAAAGGAAAAATAGATGGTGATTCTATTTTGGAACGTTCAGGAAAATATAATGAAGTTTCCGGAAGTGACACCTCCTATACTTATCTGGAGTTTATTTTCAATAACAACTCAGAAAAGCTATTTTACAGACAATCCGGGGATTCTACGATTTCTAAATTAGATCAGTTTGGAAATATTATTCCCAGCTCCTTGAATTATACATTGAGGAGAATTTAACGATTCCCGAACTTACCATCATTCCATTTCCGCGATTTTCTGAGCAGATACTGCAGTTTACAAAGTAAACCCTACCATTTACAAAGAAATCACTACCGCTTATAAAGAGCAACTCCTCTATATAGCGGTGTAGGGTTACTTTTGATGCATACCAAATGGTAAATCAAGCATATTGAGGAATTCATTAAAGTGTTAATATTGACAATCAAACTGTTATGATTATTGTAATCTCCAAATTGTTTAAATCCTTCAAATCGATAACTTTAATTCAGAATTCAGTCCCGATAGCTATCGGGATCAGAATTCAGAAATTTAAGTTTAAAGTTTAAAGTTTAAAATAAAATTCTAGAAAATAAAAGTCTATACTATTATTAACAAAATATGAATCGGGGTTTAAAATATTTATTGCTTTCTGCCCTTAGTATGTTAATATTTTATTCATCAGCTTCTGCACAGAAATTTAATATTGATTCACTTGAGACAATACTAAAAACACAAGGAAAAGATACATTCCGAATCAACACGCTTAACTTACTTAGTGAATTGTTGCTTTTTAATACGGACAGTCTGGAACGGGGTAAATTAATGGCGCAAGAAGCACTCCGGTTATCCCAAACTTTGATAAAATCTGCCGACAGTATTAACGCAAGAGCACTTCGAAAAAAAGAGGGAGATGCTTATAATAATTTGGGATATCATGCAGATCGTTTGGACGAATTTGAGAATTCTCTCGACTACTATTTTAAATCTCTTGCCATTAGAAAGGAACTTGGATTAAAACGTCAATCTGCGGGTTCTTTGAATAATATTGCTGTCATCTATTTAAACAAGGGAAAATTCGAAGATGCACTAAAATATGTACTGGAAGCACTCAAAATAAATGAAGAAATAGGAAACATAGCATGGGCGGCAAGAAATCATTCTGTAATCGGGCGATTGCAGAATGAGATGAATCATTATCAGGAGGCACTCGATTCCTATAAAAGTGCTTTGAAATTATTTACAGAAAAGGGAGATAGAAAAGCAATAGCAACGTCGAATATAAATATTGGAAATTGCTACCTGAACTTGAAAAACAATGCATCTGCAATAACACATTTCAAAATAGCTTTAGACATACCCGAATTAAGAAACAGAGATAAAGTATTTGCTTACAATGGACTTGGCAATATCTTATTGAAAAAAGATAGTTTAGAGGAAGCGCTCAACTATTATTTACTTGCAAGTGACATTTTTGATGAAGTACCGGACAGGGAGGGTTATGAAGATGTGAATATTAACATAGGAAAAATATATACCCGGAAAGGTCAATTTGATCTTGCAGAAAGATATTTTCTGAACGCACTAAACTACGGTAAAAAAATAGAAAGTAATATTACTATTCGAAATAGTCTCGATCATCTTTCGCGATGGGCAGCCGCTAAAGAAGATTACAAAAAAGCTTTTGAATACCAAAGTGAATATCTTTTATTAAAAGACAGCTTACTTAATCAGGAAAACAATAAAGCGGTCAATGAATTAAAACTCATATACGACACAGAAAAAAAGGACAATGAAATTAAATTGCTGGAAAAGGAAAAATCGCTTCGCGATTTAAGAGTTAGTCAGCAAGAGCAACTTCTTTATATAAGCAAATACAAAGATTCACAGCAGCAAGCACAACTTGAACTCGCTGAAGAAAAACAAAAACTATCTTATTTAGAAGCGAACCAACTTAGTACAGAATTATCGAATCAAAAATTACAAAAGGAAAAATTTCTAGCTGAGAACACCATATTACTTAAAGACCAGGTGCTAAAAACGACTAGTCTAATACGACAAAAACAATATCGGAATGCTGCCATCATTTTCAGCTGCTTAGTACTATTCATAGCGTTTCTTCTCTATAGCCGCTATACTTCAAAAAAGAAATACTCCGAAATCCTGGAAAATAAAAATCTGATTATTGAAAAGGAAAAGCTAAATGCCATAAAAAGTGAAGAGTACAAAAGTCAGTTTCTGGCCAATATGAGTCATGAAATAAGAACCCCACTTCATGCGATCACCGGAATGATCAATGTATTGCGCGAGAAAGACCCTCGTGATGATCAAAAGGCATACTTAAATGTGATGAGCAAATCATCTGAAAGCCTCATAGGAATATTAAATAATGTGCTGGATCTATCAAAAATCGAGGCCGGCAAAATTGTGTTTGAGAAAAACGTATTCTCTCCTGAGGAATGCCTACGCAATGTAACGAACATTCTACATGCAGGAGCCAGTGATAAGAATCTCGTTTTAGAAACGCAATTAATAAATCTTCCTGATAGGGTTATTGGTGATGAAGTACGCCTAACCCAAATACTCATAAATATTATCAGCAACGCCATTAAATTCACTGAAAAGGGAGGCGTTTATATTACCTGCAAATCAACACCAGGAAGTAGTCGGGAGAAAGATAAATTAGCCTTAACTTTTAGCATTCGGGATACAGGAATTGGAATTGAGAGCCCTTATCTATCTTCCGTATTCGAGAAATTTGTTCAGGCTGATGCCAGTACAACCAGGAAGTTTGGCGGAACAGGTCTGGGTTTGAGCATTTCAAAACAACTCGTAGAACTCCAGAATGGCACAATCGAAGTGAAGAGTGAAAGAGGGAAAGGGAGTGAGTTTATCATTAGTATCCCCTATTCTGTAGCAGGAATTGAAGATGCTATCGTCCTCGAGAATTACAAATTAAAAGCTGTTGCCCTCAACGGAATATCGATCCTCTATGCAGAAGACAACCAGTATAATCAAATAGTAGCACGAGAAACGCTGGCCTATGTTGCCGAAGGTATCTCCATTGACATGGCTGAAAACGGGAAAATAGCGATTGAAAAATTGCAAAACACTAACTATGATATCATTTTAATGGATTTGCAAATGCCTGTGATGGACGGTTATCAGGCCGCAACTTATATTAGAAATAATTTAACAACCCCTAAAAACAGAATTCCAATTATTGCAGTTTCAGCAAACGCTACACACGAGGAAAAATTGAAATGTATTAACGCCGGCATGAATGACTATCTTCCAAAGCCATTCCATCCAAAGGATATAGTGGATGTACTTGTGAAAGCACTTCAAACAACTCATAAAATTTAATCTTTAAAACTGTTTTATATACTATAGAAAATGAATGCCACAACACATCTAAACCTTGACTTCCTCTACGAAATCACAAACGGCAATGAAGCGAAGCTGGTCAATCTAATCAAGTCCTTCATTCAGGAAGCACCACTGACATGTGAAAAGCTTAACACCTCAGTGATAAATAAAAAGTACGAATCTATAAAGGCTGAAGTACATAGCAGTAAACCTCTGTATATGTCGGTTGGAGCAGATTCCGCATTAGCAATTATAGAGCGCATTGAAAACTACAGCTCCTCTCCTCTATTTTATGAATTACTACCGATTGAAATTGAAAATCTGAGTTCACTCACCAATGAACTTTGCTCCACTCTTAGAAACAAATTCAACCTATAAAATTTATATGAACTCTGAATTTAAAACAATTATTGTTGATAATGACAAGTATTGCATCCAGATCCTTGAAACCCTTATTCAGGAAAACTTCCCTGATCTTAAAATTGATGCCACCTTTACAGATCCCCAAAAGGCAAGAGTGCATTTGAAAGAAAAAGAATGCGATCTCCTGCTATTGGATGTTCAAATGCCTAAAATGAATGGCTTTGAACTATTGGAGAGCATTGGTCCTTTTAAGGGTGATGTCATTTTTGTTACCGCTTTTGATAAATTTGCTGTAGAAGCATTTAAATACCATGCACTTCACTATCTGGTGAAACCTGTAAGGTTAAACGATCTGAAGGAAGCGGTAAAACGACTGACGAAACAAACGCCTGTAAATGAAGAAAAGAAAGAAGAGATTAATCAGAATGCCATTCAGCTAAAATCCGTACTAAATAAAGTGGGACTGCATACGATGCAAGGTCTGGTTTTTGTAGAAATCGCTGATATTATTCGATGCGAAGCAGATGGTTCCTACACGACATTGTATATTAAAAAAGATAAATTTCTCTCTTCCAAGAACCTACGCTACTTCGAAAATTTATTAAGTGACAGAGGATTTTACCGAATACATGCCTCACATCTGATAAATATAAATCATATCAGAAAAGTGGTTCGTGGAGAAGGAGCCTATGTATTGATGAATGATGACAGCCACCTCACCATCTCCCGCCGTAAAAAAAGTGAATTTTTTAATCAATTCGGTTGAGAAAACTTATTCCAGAATAAATGCACCACGAAAAAAAACACCTCCCACCCATTAAGTATGTCTGTAAAATACAACTGACTGACACGAACAAATAATTCAACCGGTACTTTATCGGACAGGTCTTAACCTATACAAAACACATAACGTCAAATATGACAACAATACTACCCCAACCCATTTTATCTTCAACAACTCATACAGATATTGAGAAACAAATAAAACAAATTGCGGAAGATCTGATCCTTCGAAAAGACAGGATAAAGGATGTCGGACTACTTAGCGGTAAATGCGGTATAACCCTTCTTTTCGCCTATTTGTCGAAAGTATATTCAGACCCCGCTTACACGACAGTTACATTTGATTTACTCGAGCAATTAGGAGAATCATTGGCTAATGAAGAACTGGATCACAATATATCATCCGGCTTAACCGGAATTGCATTTGTGTTTCAGCACCTCAGAAACATGAATATTATTGATAAATCCGAAGATCTTAATTTAGGTGAAATTGACGAGTTCATTGGTCGGGGTATTGACTACGATTTCGCCACTGAAAACTGGGATCCTCTACACGGCATGACAGGTCTTGGTATTTATTTTCTTGAAAGAAATAAAGAAACCGGGGATACGATTTATCTTGAAAAAATAGTGGATCATTTGTCAAAAATGAGAAGGAATGAAGGGCCATATAAACTTTGGATGACGAAAGGGTTTGGAAGATTTAGCAACGATAATTTTAATTTCGGGATGGCACATGGGATGCCGGGGATTATCTCCTTTTTGGCACAAGTCTATGAGAGAGGAATTAAACAAGCGGAAATTAAAGAAATGCTGGAAAATTCAATTCCGTACCTATTGGAAAATGAATTTGAACCGGAAAACGCGTGTCGCTATCCGTTCAGCATTGATGTGAAAAATCCTGCTGTTCCCATCGCAAAGTTCTCCCGTCTGGGCTGGTGCTATGGAGACCTATCACTTGCTCTTATGTTGATTCATAGTGGTCGAGCCCTGAAGAATGCGGCATGGACAGATAAAGGACTTGACATTGCACTTCAGACGACGAAAAGGGATTTTGAAAATTCCGGCTGCGATGATGCACCTTTTTGTCATGGCACTACCGGTTTAATTCACCAATACCATCGTTTATTTAAAGCTACCGGTAACACAGCATTTAAACAAGCAGCGGATAAATGGTATGAAGAGACGATAAAACATTTCTATAAACCAACCTCGTCTTCATCCGGCTATTTCTTCTACACCTACGACCTGGAAACAGATCAGCAAATAGCTGTAGTCAACGATGGTCTCCTTGAAGGGAATGCAGGAATTGCATTGATATACTTATCTTACATCTACCAAATCACACCCGAGTGGGACATAATATTTTTAACCAATGTATAAAATAAAAAATTACTATAAAGAGTGGTATCAGCCTCATGCAGGATTCCTTGTTCGCAACCCGCTCTATCCGATCGAACAGTTCTTCAACTGGACAAAATTAGTGGATGAACATCCTGAAGATAATAAGGAATGGTTAAAAAAATCATTACAGGAATTCTACCGACAGCCTATTGTCAAAGAAGCACTCTACATTGCCTCACCTGATTTGCATGAACAATTGCTTTTATGGTTAGACGATAAAATTGAAAAAGCGGATAAACGAGAAAAAACGGAACTTTCGCTTGCGAAGTACATGATCAGGATGTGTACACGCTGTACTCCATATGGACTTTTTGCCTCTTGTTCCCTGGGCGAAATCAATGACAATACTTCCATTGAACTGAATAACAGATCATCCATCATTCGACATGGTCGAATAGACATGGATTATGCCGGCCAGGCTTTGTCCCATCTGTTAGAAAAGCCGGAAATAAATCAGCAACTTCGCTTTTTTCCAAACTCGTCACTATATCCCCTGGGCGACAATTACCGATATGTGGAGCATCGCTTTACGCTTGAATCCGGAAGAAGCTATCATCTGGTTCAAATTGCTAAATCCATCTATCTTGATAAAATAATCGAAGCTGCCAGAGCTGGACTTTCAGCACGGGAACTAGCTGCCATCATCACCGATAATGAAGTTTCATCCGAAGAAGCGCTTGGCTTCCTGAATGAGTTAATCAGCAACCAGGTTTTAATCAGTGATCTGGAACCCAATGTCACAGGAGAGGAGTATTTCAAAACTCTCGTGAAAAAATTAAAACAATTAGATAATACCGAAGAGTATGTTAAACACTTCGAAAATGTAAACAAAGAATTTGAACAGATAAAAACCGGAACCGGCGATAAAAATATCTACTATGGTAATATTGTCAGTCATCTTCGAAATTTAGAAATACCTGTTCATTTAAAGACATTGATTCAAATAGACAGCTATCGTCCAACGCTGCATTGTAAAATAAATAAAAGAGTATGTGATGATCTTCTCTACGAAAGCAGTCTGATTCAACTGCTGGCCAACTCATCTGAAATAAATGACATATTCAGAGATTTCAAAAATGCCTTTATGGACCGCTACGAAGGTCAATGGATACCTTTGGTTGAAGTTCTGGATACTGAATCCGGCATTGGCTATGGTAAATTTTCTACAAGTGGACTGGAAGAATCACCACTCATTGATAAATTACCAATCGGTGAGGGAAATAATTCCTATCAAACAAGTAGTGGATCAGACGTAGATAATTTCAAATGGCAGCTCTATCAGGAAGCCATTACTCAGCAAAAAACAGAATTGATAATTGACGACGCTACAATTGAAAGATTATCAAAAAGCGAATTAAAGCCGAACGGACTTCCTGATTCCGTATATCTGATGAGTCGAATTCATGCATCATCCGCAGCAGAAATTGATGCAGGAAATTATACCGTTTTTATTCATCCTCCAGCAGGTCCATCCGGGGGGCAACCTACTTGGTAGATTTTGTCATCTCCACCCTGATATCGAAGCTTTAACTAACACCATTCTTCAGCAAGAGGAAGCACATCAACCCGACGCCATCTTTGCTGAAATCGTTCATTTACCCGAATCACGCATTGGGAATATTCTAATGCGGCCAATTATGAGAAACTATGAGATACCTTACTTATGCGGCTCAACTTTAGACAAGGACTTTCAAATCCCCGTAACTGATCTCTTAGTAGGTATTGAAAACGGCAATGTAGTATTATTTTCTAAAAAACTTAAGAAACGGGTAATTCCCCGCATGACCAATGCACATAATTTTTCAATGACTACATTACCTGTCTATCAATTTCTCTGCGACTTACAATTTCAAAAAATGAAAAGTTATGGCTGGAGTTGGGGAATATTAGACAGTCGTCCCTTCCTACCCAGAGTCAGTTACGGCAAGTACATTATTTCCAAAGCGAAATGGACAATTACAAAAGAAGACATCAAAGAGTGTGAAAAGAAAAATGATAATGAAGTACTGGCCATATTTAAAAGGATAGCTCAACAGCGAAAACTACCTCGTTATTTATTACTATCACAAGGAGATAACGAATTAATGCTTGATTTACAAAACATTTATTGTATCCGATTGCTTCAGGCGGAAATAAATAAATTCCACTCCTGTCTTTTAACGGAAACCTTTGACACAATCGATCAGAGTTGGATCAAGAGTGAGGAAGGGCATTATGCCGGCGAGTTCATTTTCACATTCAATAAAAATAGTATTGCTCAGACTCCCGTCTCTAAAGATGCCTCAGAAACCCGAAAACAAATTGAAGTACAGCGCTACTTTCCGGTTGGTTCAGAATGGCTCTATGTGAAAATATATTGCGGAACGAAAACAGCGGAAAAGGTTTTATGTGAAGCGATCAAACCGCTAACGGAAACATTATTGGAAGAAGGCATCATAGACAAATTCTTCTTTATTCGTTACATGGATTCAGGAAATCATATTCGGGTAAGATTCCATCATGCTAGCCATCCTGATTTCTGGAAAACAGTAATCGATCGTTTACAGCAAATGCTTCAGCCCTTTAATGATCATCATTCCATACATAATGTTCAGATCGAAACCTATCAAAGAGAAATAGAGCGGTATGGACTTGAAACAATTGAAGACAGTGAAAACATCTTTTACCATCAATCCGTCAGCATTCTAAACTTTATATCACTGCTGGAGGGAGATGAAGGCGAACATTATCGCTGGCAAATTGCATTAAAAACCTTAGACATTATTCTTGATGACTTCGGATATGACCTTCTTCGCAAGAGAGATTTATTAAAACTTTTACATGAAAGTTTTTCCAATGAATTTAATATTTCCGGTCCACAGCAGAAAAAAATATCTGAAAGATTTACCAGTAATAAAAAACTAATCTATCAGCTGATGAACAGTGAAGGAGAAGAAGATGAAAACATGAAAATGGCCATTGACCTTTTCCGTATAGGGGATGAATCCTACAAAAAATCAATAGCAAATATACTTCATGCTCCCTCCGTCTTAAACAATCCAAATGTGCTCAATGACCTCCTTGCCAGTCATCTGCATATGTTCATCAACCGCATGTTCATCAGCAAGCAACGTAAAGTGGAACTGGTTCTGTATGATTATTTGTTAAAACATTACGAAACCAAAGTAGCCATGCAAAAGAACAAAAACAAAGCTATTCCGACTGTTTAGAAAACACTAAAGATGAAATTCCCACACACCTTTCAGTTAGGAGCAAGAGATTGCGGTCCTGCATTTCTCAAAATGATCGCAGAATATTACGGTCAGGAATATGCTATTGACTTTCTTCGGGACAGATGTCATATCACTAAGGTAGGTGTTTCACTTTTGGGTATAAGTGAAGCTGCAGAATCTATCGGACTACACAGCATCGGAGCAAAACTAGATCTTGAACAACTCAAGGAAATTGTCAGGCAGGTTCCAATCATTCTACATTGGCAGGAAAATCACTTTGTCGTTATCTACAAGGCACCCAAACCCGGCAAAACAGGGAAGTACTATATCTCCGATCCTGACAAAGGTCTCGTTACCTATAATGAAAAGGAATTCTCAGGCTATTGGATGAGCGAAGCTTCCAAAGACAAGGAATTAGATGCAACCGATTTAACTGAAAAGGAAAATAGCATTGGCTATGCATTGATACTGGAAACAACACCTACCTTTTATGATGCCCCCCTTACAGCAGGATTAAAGAAAAAACCGAACTTCTCCTACCTGTTAAATTATTTTACGCCCCATAAAAAAATATTTCTTAAACTGCTCCTGGGCTTATTGGTGAGCAATCTGATTATGCTTGTAAGCCCTTTCCTAACACAGTCATTGGTGGATAAGGGAATAAATCTGAAAGATATGGATTTTATTTACATGATCCTTATCGGACAGTTGCTCCTGTTTCTCGGCAGCAGCATCACGGATATTATCAGAGGGTCGTTACTCCTTCATATGGGAACAAGGATAAACATAGCGATGGTCTCTGATTTCCTGACAAAGATGCTGAAGCTTCCTATCTCCTTTTTTGAAACACATATCACAGGTGATTTATTACAACGAATAGATGATCACCGACGAGTTGAAAATCTATTGACGGTATCTTCCCTGAACACTGTTTTTTCGATGATCAATTTCATCGTACTAAGCATTGTACTCGCCATTTACAATCCCGTTATATTTTTTATTTTCCTAACGGGTTCTCTGCTAAGTTTTGGCTGGACATTATTATTTCTTGTAAAAAGAAAGAAAATAGATTTTAAATTTTTTGAAGTGAACTCAAAGGAGAATAACAAAGTGATCGAGATACTTTCCGGAATGCCGGATATTAAGATCAGTAACAGCATGCGGCAAAAAAGATGGGAGTGGGAGAATATCCAGTCTCAACTGTATCAATTAAAGACCAAATCGCTTGTCATAAATCAATTTCAGTTTACAGGTTCAAATATGCTGAAGCAAGGCACATCGATTCTGATTACGTTCCTTGCGGCCAAAAGTGTACTTGGCGGTGAAATAAGTCTGGGGACAATGTTTGCCATTACCATGATCGTTGGCCAGTTGAGCAGTCCATTGGAACAACTGCATGAGTTCATCATCTCCTGGCAGGATGCCAAACTCAGCATGGAACGCATTAACGATGTCATGATTCAACAAGAAGAAGATCCTGAAGGAGCTGATACAGAAACTATCATTCCGGAGAAAGCTGACATCAACTTGCATAAAGTTACATTTGGATATGGCAGTGAAAAAATCGAGCCGGTCCTTGATGAAGTATCCTGCATCATTCCCTCAGGCAAAGTCACTGCCATTGTAGGTGCCAGCGGAAGTGGTAAAACAACTTTAATGAAATTGCTGCTAAGATTTTATGATCCCTGGCACGGTGAAATACGTTTGGGTGACAAGCCCTTTACAGCTTTACATCATGCTTCCTGGAGAGAGAGATGCGGCGTTGTCATGCAAAATGGAATGATTTTCAACGGCACTATTGCAGACAACATTTCATTAGGACAAGAAAAAACGAAGAAATGATTCTACAAGCAGCCAAAATTGCCAATATCGATGAATTTATAGATACATTGGCGAAAGGCTACATGACCGAGGTGGGAAATGAAGGTGTTTCGCTGAGCACCGGTCAAACACAACGCTTGTTGCTTGCACGGGCCGTTTACAAAAATCCATCCTTCTTATTTCTTGATGAAGCAACGAGTGCCCTTGATGCAAATAATGAAAAGAAAGTTATTGAAAATCTGAATTATTTCTTTGAAGGCCGAACGGTAGTTGTTGTAGCCCACCGGTTAAGTACTGTTAAAAACGCAGATCAGATAATTGTTCTCGACAGAGGTAAAATTGCTGAAACCGGATCTCATACTGAACTGACAGGAAGCAGAGGGATCTATTATACTCTGGTTAAAAACCAACTTGAACTGGGTGATTAATTAAATCTTCTAATTATAGCTTCAACATTTCTTGCCAATTCAAATCATTTATGTAAATTGCTACATGATAAAGCAAGATTAAACCCCACTAAAAAAACTAAAATCTCAAATACAAATACCAATGAAAAACAATTTTAAAAAACTTAGATTTACCCTAATCCTGGGGTCGTTGATTACTCTTGGAAGCAATGTGCAGGCACAAACAACCGGAACAACAGGATTCTGGGACTTAAACGGGAACACCGGAATCACCGGGAACAACTTTATCGGAACGACTGATTATAAACCTATAAAATTCAAAACGAATAATTCCGTCCGGATGGTCATTAATTCCAACGGAAAAGTAGGAATCGGAAATCAATCACCGCTCTATAAACTTGACATTAAAGGAGGAAGTATTAATACCGATTCTCTTTTTCGCATTAATGGTGTTCAGGTATTAAACCGAAACGCTTCCAATCAAATTCAGATTGGCGATAATACTGCTAAAGTGGGTATCGGAACTGCAACATCTGCTGCCACTTTATCGGTTTTCAACACCGCTGATGCCACTTTGCATGTACAGGGGACAACCGGCCACGCGAAAATGATAATTGAACGCCTGAATCAGGATACGGCTGCCATGCTTGAATTTAAAAACATCGGCGGACTATTAGGAAATCATACCTGGCAAACAGGAATGAAGTCCGGATCGAATGATTATATCATCAATAATATAGGTGTAGGCACTGCATTAACTATTCTTCGCTCGAATGGTAATGTGGGCATCGGAACCGGAAATCCACAAGCTCGCCTCGATGTTAGCGGACAAATAAAATGTAGCGGCGGTATAGAAGTAAACGGCACGTTAAAGGTTTCCGGCGGTGCGGCAGGGCAGGTGCTTACTTATGAGGCTGCTACCGGTAATGCCATTTGGCAAACACCAACAGGAAGTATAAGCGGTACCGGAGCTGCGAATCGCATTAGCTTTTGGACGGGTACTACTTCCTTGAGTTCAAATGCAAATTTATTTTGGGATAACACCAACAGCCGTTTGGGAATTGGAACAGCCTCTCCTTCCACTGCCGTTGATATAAATGGACAAATTAAAATTACAGGCGGCTCGCCAGGTCTTGGAAAAGTACTGGTTTCAGATGCTGCCGGACTTGCTTCATGGCAAAATATTTCCGGAAGCGGTTTAACCGGTAGCGGATCTACAGGAAGATTTAGTTTTTGGAACAGCGCTAGCTCTATTAGCTCCACCACCAATCTTTTTTGGGACAATGTAAACAATCGCGTTGGTATTAATAATGCTTCCCCAAGCGTTCCTCTTCATGTCTCCGGTGGTACGGATGTTTCACTTGCTTCCGGTGGTTACCTCGTTTGCGGAAGTATCACCGGGAATAATGTCACCATTGACGAAAATGAAATAATGGCCCGTTCCAACAGTCTTCCTGCCACCCTTACCCTGAATAATAACGGGGGCAATTTAGTTATTGACGGAACCTTTACAGGAACCTTGGTAGGAATTGGCCTAAGCAGTCCTGCCTATCAGCTACACCTAAGTGCTAATTCAGCAGCCAAACCATTGTCTTCTTCCTGGACAGTCACCTCTGATGCCCGACTTAAAAAAGATGTAAGTGATTTTAACGATGGCTTATCTCTGGTTCAAAAAATTCACCCGGTTTGGTTTAATTATACCGGTGAGGCCGGTATGCCCACCAATGAAAAGGGCGTGGGAACACTTGCTCAGGAGCTGCAAAAGTGGGCACCCTACATGGTAAAAGAATGGACATATACTGATAAAGATGGTGGGGAAAAGAATTACCTGGCAGTAGATTATGGTGCAATGGATTTTGTTCTGGTGAATGCCATCAAGCAACAACAGGCGCAAATTGAAGAGAAAAACAAACAACTGGAAGCCCAGCAAAATGATATCAATGAACTCAAATCCAAATTCGCTGCTATGGAAACAGCATTGAGTCAATGTTGCAATACCTTTGGATCCAATAGTAATTTAACACCTGCTGATTTGAAATCCACTAGCATCCCTACAGAGCAGCCTGTCCTCGAACAAAATGTCCCGAATCCCTTTTCTGAAAAATCAATTATCCGTTACTACATCCCACAAAACACAAGAAATGCTTCAATAAGCATCTATACAATGGATGGCACTGAAATACTGAATACAAAAATCACTACGAAAGGCCTGGGACAAACTGAAATCCATGGTGGAACACTTGCTTCCGGGATATACACGTATATTTTAATCGTCGATGGAAAAGTAGCTGACTCTAAACAAATGATCTTATCAAAATAAAAGATCAGTATATGGTTTGCTAAAGCCATCACTTTTCAAATTAACAATGGTATATACGGAGGTTCTTCATCTATAGGAGAACCTCCGTCTTTTTAACAAATTGACACTTCAAACGCATGTGAATGCCTGATTCGATGCAATAAAAGAGTTCACTACATTTGTATTAGAAAATGACAAGAATTCTACTTCTGCTTTTATTACTGCAGCTGACCGCCTTTAACAGCTATGGCATTCACGTGAGTGAGATCGATAGCCTCAAGCAGCTTCTTGTTTCATCTAAACATGATACCAACAGGGTGCATTTACTCTACGCAATTAGCGATCTTTCTATGGATGAAAATGACTTACTTCGCTATGCCAAAGAAGCCTATGACTTATCCAATCGGCTAAATTTTAAAAGAGGAATTGCAAATGCTTCAAACAATATAGGTTGTGCTTACTACAATAAAGGAGATCTCCTACCGGCACTTGAATTTTATTATAAGAGTCTGGCCATACGAACTGAAACGAATGACAGTGCCGGAATTGCCCAAAGCCTGAACAATCTGGCTACAGTTTACGAGAGGCAAGGAAATCTCGAGAAGGCGATGGAATATTATCTCCAAAGTCTGAAAATCCGGGAATCCATCAAAGATCAAAACGGCATAGCAATTCTTCTCAACAACATCAGTTTATTTTACAAAAAACAAGGTGATAACAGGCAAGCTATAGTTTATGCCGAGCGGAGTTTAAAAATAAGAGAAACGAATGGTGATCAGTTCGGGATTGCCATGTCGCTCAATAATCTCGGATTTATTTTTCAGGATGAAGGCGACTTAGAAAAAGCCCTGTACTACTTTAAAAGAAGCTTGAGTATTTATACGCAAACAGGGAATATTCAAGGGCAGGCATTAGCCTTGAATAATATTGGCTGGAATTATGATCAGAGTGGAAAAATGGATTTAGCTCTTTCCTACTACCTGCGCTGTATCGACAAACTGAAAAACACAGAAGATAAAGTCACCCGTTCGGCATGCTTTAACAATATCAGCAATATCTACTATAAAAAAGGAGAACTGGAAAAAGCGAATAAATACGGGAACGAATCGTTGCAGTTGGCACTAGGTATCGGAGTTCCGGAACGCATTAAAAACGCCAGTGAGACTTTAAGCAAGATACTTTCAAAAAAGGGAAATCATAAAGAGGCACTTGAAATGCATCAGCTTTTTAAACAGATGTCAGATAGCATGAACAACGTAGAAATGCGCAAAGCCGCCTTTGCGAAACAGATGCAATACGAGTCGGAGAAAAGAGAAAAAGAAGTGGCTTTACTAAACAAGGACAAAGAACTCCAACAAAAGCAAATCGCGCTTCAAACATTTCTTCGCAATGCCGCAATTCTTTTTGGGATACTGCTTTTAATTATTGGATTCACACAATACCGCAGAGCTGTAACCAACAAAAAATACTCGAAAATCCTGGAAGAAAAAAACAAAATCATTGAACAGGAAAAGGAAAAAGCCATCAGAAGCGAGCACTATAAAACTCAATTCCTGACCAACATGAGTCATGAGATCAGAACACCGATGCATGCAATCATTGGCATGATCAATGTCCTCAACCAGCGATCTCCGCGTGATGATCAATCTCCCTATTTGAAGGTGATGCGGAAATCATCTGAAAGTCTGGTAGGAATCATTAATAACATCCTGGATATATCAAAAATTGAAGCCGGAAAAATCGCTTTTGAAAAACGAGCCTTCTCCCCTGCCGAAACCCTTAATACGGTTACCAATCTCTTACATGCGAATGCTATTGAAAAGGGAATATATCTTAAAGAAGAAAATGTAAATCTTCCTGCACTGGTAGAAGGTGACCAGGTACGACTTACACAAGTTATCATCAACCTGATTGGAAATGCCATAAAGTTTACGACAGAGGGTGGTGTTACCGTTAGTGCGGAATATATGCATCAGCATTCGAGTGATGAAAATCGTTGCATTCTTAAATTCAGCGTCATTGATACCGGACAGGGAATTGCCGCCGATAAACTCGATAAAATATTTGAAAGCTTTACTCAAGAGGACGAAGGCATTACCCGCAAATTTGGGGGAACAGGCCTCGGACTCACCATCTCAAAACAACTCGTGGAACTTCAGGGCGGCAGTATACATGTAGAAAGTGAACCGGGTAAAGGGACTATCTTTTCGTTTATCATTCCTTATGGAACAGTAGCATCGGATCTGAATGCTCACGAAACGGAACCCGAATTCAATACCGACGAACTCAAGGGTTCACGCTTCCTGATAGTCGAAGACAATTATTATAATCGTATAGTGGCAAAAGAAACACTCTCTATGCTTATAAAAAATCCGGTCATGCACGAAGCGGAAAATGGATTAGTCGCTCTGGAAAAATTAAAGGAGACCAGTTACGATTTTATTTTTATGGATATCCAGATGCCGGAAATGGATGGTTATACTGCGATGAAACATATCAGAGAAGAAATGCCGAATGTCCTGAAAAATGCCATGATTATTGGTTTATCCGCCAATGCTTCAGAAGACGAAAGAGATAAATGCATGGCATCGGGCATGCATGAATACCTGAGCAAACCGTTTAATCCCGGTGATCTCATACGGGTAATCATGAAAGTGAAGAAGAAAGCTTCAGTTTAAATAATGAAATCCAATCTGACTTGAAATTTTTAATTAGTTCCTATTCTGAAAAATCTAATTATTCCTTTTGAGTTTCAACCACGTTCAACTCCCTCCCATTTACTGACAACAGCGGTAGCAACAGCATTGCCGACAACATTGGTAGCACTTCTCCCCATGTCCAGTAACTGATCAATTCCCAACAGAAGCAATAAACCCGCTTCCGGTATATTGAACGCACTCAGCATTCCTGCAATCACTACCAACGATGCTCTTGGCACTCCCGCCATTCCCTTACTGGTGACCAGGAGCATCAACATCATTGTTATTTCTTGTTGTAAACTTAAATCGATTCCATAAGCTTGCGCAATAAATACAGTAGCAAAAGTCATATACATAATAGAACCATCGAGATTAAAGGAATAGCCAAGAGGAAGAACGAAGGAGATAATACGGTTGCTGCATCCATATTTCTCCAAAGCTTCTACCGTTTTTGGAAAAGCAGACTCAGAAGAAGCAGTAGAAAATGCAAGTAACATCGGCTCTTTCACATGACTCAATAATTTAAAGAATGGAATTTTTAAGCTGAAACAAATCAATCCCAAAATTACCACTCCGAAAAAATCAAACCGAAATAAAAACAGGCAATCAAATAAAGATACCCTCCAATTATACTCAGTCCCTGTTTCGCAACCACTGCCGCAATAGCACCGAACACACCAAAGGGCGCAAATTGCATGACGTAATTAGTTACTTTAAAAATGATATGTCCAACAGTATCTAAAGCATTCACGACACTCTTTGCCTTTTCACCCATTGATGCCGCAGCAATACCAAAAAACAAGGAGAATATAACTATGGGCAGAATTTCATTGTTGGCCATTGCTTCCACTACACTCTTCGGAATCACGTGAGTAATAAAATCTCTTAAAGAAGGGGCCTTGTTCGCAATACCGCTGCTAGCATCTACTGCAGGTAAGGGTAACTTCATAACGTGTCCCGGTTCAAATAAATTCACCAAGATTAACCCTAAAGCAAGCGCCAAAAGGGTAGCAAACTGAAAATATAAAATCGTCTTTATTCCGATTCTTCCCACACTTTTGAAATCGCCCACTTTTGCAACACCATACACCAGCGTACTAAAAACAAGTGGCGCTATAATCATCTTGATGAGCCGAAGGAAAATATCGCTCAAAATCTGAATATTCTCTGCAAATTTGTTAAATTTCTCCGGTTCGGGATTGAACTCGCGGTATAAATAGCCGGTAAGAATACCGAGCAACATACCAATAAATATGCGGGTGGTGAGGTTTATCTTCATAAGCGAATGCCCAAAAATAACCGAATTCCTCTAATTACAGGCATTTTGAATTTATACAGCCCATGGCATTTTATATCTTTGTGACCGGCTAAAATGGCCCTAGTGAGTGAAAATTATGGAGATTTCAAAGACATTTCAGGCTGAAATTGCAGAAACCAAATGGTATTCCTACTGGATGCAACAAGGCTATTTCCGCTCTGTACCTGATGAGCGTGAACCGTATACCATTGTGATTCCGCCGCCAAATGTGACCGGTGTCCTGCACATGGGTCATATGCTGAACAATACCCTTCAGGATGTGATGATTCGCCGTGCCCGTATGCTGGGCAAAAATGCCTGTTGGGTTCCAGGTACCGATCACGCCTCTATCGCCACCGAAGCAAAGGTGGTACAAATGCTTAGGGAAAAAGGCATCAAAAAATCGGACCTCAGCCGCGAAGAATTTCTTAAGTATGCCTGGGAATGGAAGGAGAAATACGGAGGAATTATTCTTGAACAATTGAAAAAACTTGGCGCTTCCTGCGACTGGGACCGCACCCGCTTTACGATGGAAGATGATTTGAGTGAGGCGGTGATAGATGTATTTATTGATCTTTTCAAAAAGGGCTATATCTACCGGGGCATGCGGATGGTTAATTGGGACCCCGCGGGCTTGACTGCAGTGAGTGATGAAGAAGTGATCCATAAAGAAGTACAGTCAAAATTGGTGTACGTCAGCTATGTTGTCGTTGACAAAGACGAACCATTTGATCCTTCAGATAAAAACGCCTTGCAGCAAAAAATGGAGGCGAAAGAAGTCATCACTATTGCCACAGTTCGTCCGGAAACTATTTTGGGTGATACCGGTGTTTGTGTGCATCCTGATGATCCGCGCTACTCACACCTGAAAGGAAAGTATGCGATCATACCCATGGTGAACCGTCGTGTACCCATTATTTATGATGAATATATTTTGATGGAATTCGGAACGGGTGCTTTGAAGGTAACTCCGGCGCATGATATCAATGACTATAACCTCGGAATAAAACATAAACTTGAGGTCATCGACACCTTGAATGCCGATGGTACCATGAGCGCAGCAGCAGGCTTTTATATCGGAGAAGATCGATTTGTTGTCCGCAAAAAAATTGTGAAGGATTTGCAGGAGATGGGCCAAGTGGTGAAAGTGGAAGACTACACCAACAAAGTTGGATATAGTGAGCGGACGGATGCTGTTATTGAACCCCGTCTCAGCCTGCAATGGTTTGTACGTATGAAAGAGTTCTCTAAGCCTGCCTTAAATGCGGTGATGGATGGAGAAGTGAAACTCATTCCTGAAAAATTCGTGAATACCTATCGTCATTGGATGGAAAATGTTCACGACTGGTGTATTTCACGACAACTCTGGTGGGGACAACGCATTCCGGCCTGGTATGACAACAAAGGAAACGTTGTCGTATGCAAGACTGCAGAGGAAGCACTTCTACTTTTACAAAAAGAGAATAATGGTGTAACGGCGTCGGATATCCGTCAGGATGAAGATGTGCTGGACACCTGGTTCAGTTCATGGTTATGGCCTATTTCTGTTTTTGATGGATTTAAGGATCCCAATAACAAAGACATCAATTACTACTACCCTACTAACGATCTGGTTTCTGCCCCTGAAATATTATTTTTCTGGATTGCCAGAATGATCATGGCAGGATATGAGTACAGAGGAAAAAAACCATTTAACAATGTTTACCTCACCGGCATTGTTCGGGACAAACAAGGCAGGAAGATGAGTAAATCGTTGGGCAACTCTCCCGACCCTCTCGATTTGATAACGAAGTACAGTGCGGATGGAGTTCGAGTAGGAATGTTATTGTCTTCACCCGCCGGAAATGATTTATTGTTTGATGAAGGTCTCTGCGAACAAGGAAGGAATTTCAGTAATAAGATATGGAATGCTTTCCGGTTAGTAAAAGGATGGGAAGCAGATGATCAATTGCCCCAGCCGGAAGTAAATAAAATTGCCATCGAATGGTTCCATTCCAGACTGAGTGAATCTCTTCTGGAGATCAATGATCATTACGAAAAACTTCGCATCTCGGATGCATTGATGAGCAGCTATAAATTGGTATGGGATGATTTCTGCGCATGGTATCTGGAATTGATCAAGCCTGCGTATCAACAACCCATGGATGCAGCAACTTTGGCTTCTACCATTACTTTCTTCGAGCGAATTTTATGTATCATGCATCCCTTCATGCCATTTATCACAGAAGAGCTTTGGCATCTCTTAAAAGAAAGAAAAGCAGGTGATGATATCATTGTTGCCCATTGGCCTAAATCAGAAAAAATCAATACCGAAGTACTTGCGGCATTCCCTCTCGCTACTGAATTGATTGCTGAAATCAGAAATTTCAGACAAAGCAAAGGCTTGAGTCCAAAGGAGGCAATTGCACTAAAAGTGAGAACAAAAGGCACTTCAAAAAGCCTTACTCTCTTCGGCGGTGCAATAATGAAGTTAGCCAACTTATCCTCGATAGAACCTATCAGTGAAAAACCGACAGACACTTTTCCGTTTGTGGTTCGTGAATTGGAATGCTTTATTCCGATTAGTGAAAACATGGATAAGGAAGGTGAGAAAAAACGTCTTACTGAAGAATTAACGTATACCAAAGGATTTCTTCAATCTGTAATGAATAAACTCAGCAATGAGCGTTTTGTCAGTAATGCTAAGCCGGAAGTAGTCGCCGCGGAAGAAAAGAAAAAATCGGATGCCGAAGCGAAAATACGTGCCATTGAAGATGCATTAACTTCACTTTGATCATGCAGCTCAGCCTGCGACAATTATTCCTTCGGCATCAGGCTCAAACGAGTCCGGCTCCTATGGCGCTTGAAGTGGTTAGCGCAGAGGGCATCTATCTCTATGGAGCCAACGGTGAGAAATGGATGGATATGATCAGCGGAATATCCGTGAGCAATGTCGGACATCGTCACCCACATGTATTGAAGGCGATCAACAATCAATTGGAGAAATACATGCATTTGATGGTGTACGGAGAATATATTCTATCGCCGCAGGTGTTACTGGCACAAAAGCTGGCCGGTTTATTTCCACCACTCGACAGTGTGTACTTTGTAAACTCAGGTACAGAAGCCATTGAAGGTGCAATAAAACTTTCGAGACGCGCTACCGGCAGATCTAAAATATTTTCTTTCAAAAATGCTTATCATGGTTCAACTACAGGTGCATTGAGCTTAATGAGTAGTGATTATTTTACATCACCCTTTCAACCGCTATTGCCTCATGTGCATCATTTGAATCCCGGTGATCTTAGTGCACTTGAATTCATCGATCATGATACTGCGGCTGTATTTGTAGAAATAATAAGAGGCGAGGCAGGAGCTGAACTTGTCGATAGTGAATTCCTTCAAGCCTTACGGTTACGCTGTACCGAAACAGGAGCCCTTTTTGTAGCGGATGAAATTCAAACCGGCTTTGGAAGAACAGGAGATTTCTTTGCTTGCCAGGGTGAAGGAATCATTCCGGATATAGTGGTGATGGCAAAAGGAATGGGTGGCGGAATGCCGATAGGTGCCTTTATGAGTACGGCTAAATTAATGTCAGCACTAAGTGATCATCCCGTCCTTGGACATATCACCACATTTGGCGGACATCCGGTTTGTTGTGCTGCTGCATTGGCCAATATTGAAGTGATAGCATCGATTGATATAAAGACAAGAGTCACTGTATTGGAAAAAATTGCAAGAGACTTATTGATTCATCCCGCAATTAAATCCATCAGCGGAAAAGGATTACTGCTGGCAATTGATTTCGGAGAAGAACACATCGCTCATCAGGTCATCAGTAAATGTGTCTCACTGGGCGTGATCACCGACTGGTTTTTATTTGCACCTCAAAAATTGAGATTATGTCCGCCGCTTATCATTACTGACGAAGAAATGGAAACTGCTTGTAAACTCATTCTGAATGCTATAGAAAAGGTTTATACCACTGAAAACGAATAACAAAAGGCGTCCCTCCTCAAATCTTCATACGGGGGACGTATTTTTGAACCTTCGTTGCATAATTTAACAATTAACAATAACTTCACCCTCAATACTGTAAATAATGAATGTACTCATAGTAGAAGATGAACGATCGCTCTCTCATGAAATGGAGATTTATCTGTCAAGGCAAAACTTCAATTGCGATGTAGCGTTCAACGGAAAGAGTGCTTCCGATAAAATTCATGCGAACAGCTACGATTTCATCCTTCTTGATCTGGGTTTACCGGATATGGATGGGATGGAATTACTCAAAGAGTCGAAAAAAGCAGGTATTGAAAGTGCTTTCATTGTGCTTACTGCACGCGGAGAAGTGGAAGATAAAATTGCCGGACTGGATCTTGGGGCTGATGATTACATTTCCAAGCCCTTTTCGCTGGCGGAGTTACACAGCAGGATGCAGGCTATTCTTCGTAGAAAGCATGGACTCAAATCAAATGTTATTCATATACACGATTTCGAAATCGACATTCAGAACAGGACGGTGCATTGCGCGGGACAAAGTATAAACCTCACCAAGAAAGAATTTGACTTGCTTGCATTACCTGGCCTTGCATAAAAACAGGGTATTAACAAGAATACAGTTAACGGAACATATTTGGGGAGATGTGCTCGAAGATGACTATGAATCAAATTACATAGATGTCCATGTAAAAAATCTGCGCAAAAAACTTTCCGCGCATGCCAGCACCGATTGGTTTGAAACGGTGCGTGGCGTGGGTTATCGGGTAAACGCCTAATCATACGCCTGTGCGCAACATCTTCAGAAACGGATCCATGACCATTCAGGTAAAATTCGCAGTTTACAATGCCGTTTCCAAAGCTTTAATTATTCTTGCCTTTATTGCATTACTTCCCCTGCTTGTTGAACGGATTGTGTATGACCATATCGACAAGCGACTAACCGCCCGCAGCGAACGTGTGCTCCTCACCGTAAAAAAAGGAAGTATTGCAGATATTGTACGCGAACAGGATTGCAGTTTTGAAAGTTACAATATTTTGAAGGAAGAATTTGTCGCGATTTATCCGATAATCGATCCACAGTTAATGGAACAAGGCACTCAGATAAAAAATGAGACCTGGTCCATCGAAGGCGAACAATTGCAGCACCGTATTATCAAAAGACCTTTTTTATATGACAACCAAATGTACGAGCTCAATATTGGTGAAGGTATTGGCACCATCAATGAGCTACGATCCATCATTCAAAAATTCTTATTGTTTATGATGCTGGCAGTCATTCTGGTTTCCCTTTTTATAGACTTAGGCTTCGTACGATTGCTATTGAAACCACTGAATAAAATTATCAGCACAAAACTTTTACCTGTCCCCTCTCCTACTTCCTTTGACTTTCGACCGATCTCCAGTACTACCTCTGAATTCAACAAACTGGATTCCCGTATCAACGAAATGATGCATAAGCTGAAAGACACCTTTCAAATAGAAAAGGAATTCATCAGTAATGTATCGCATGAATTACAAACGCCCATCAGCATCATTCAAAACCGGGTGGAAAACATTATGATTGAAGGAAATGTTTCAGATGAGGTGATGATAAAGCTGACCGATTCACAACGCACATTGAACAGAATGAGTCGGATTATCAAAGCGCTTTTATTGATTTCCAAAATTGAAAATGATCAATACTTAAAGCAAGAGCATATTCAGATGAACGCGCTGCTCGATGAAGTGCTTGAAGAAATAGAAGAACGCCTCAACGAAAGGGAAATTAAACTCTATAAACATTTCTACGAAGACCTTTCCTATGGTCCATGCAATAAGACACTCCTCTTTACCATGTTCATGAATCTGGTCAATAATGCCATCAAGTACAACAGACCCGGTGGTAGTTTAATGATAACGACCAGAAAAGCAGAAGGTAAATTTCAGGTTGAAATTAAAGATACCGGCATCGGTATGGAGAAAGTGGAGCTCCCCAGTATTTTCGATCGATTTAAACGCCTCAACAAAAGCAAAGCTGATGGTTATGGTCTCGGACTACCCATCGTCAAGACGATTGCAAGTTTTCATCAGATAGAAGTAAAAGTAGATTCCGAACCTGAAATAGGAACGGTGTTTACCTTCCAATTTAGTTCCAAAATCCCTTTTCATCTTTCAAATATTTGTTCAGTAGCGTTTTCGATCAAACCCCTCGCGCTCTCGTTTTCCCACCTTTTTTCCCCCTTACAATTTCGCTCTCCTGCTGAATTGTGAAAATTTATTTATACATTTATCAAATGAAAAATTTATTTGTAAACCTTTGCTTACTTTCTATATTTTCTGGGCCCTGGCAACCCGTTTGGACCAACCGGCTGTGGTGGCTTGTGACGCCGGAATGTGTATACGCGGCACCTATTCCAATAATTTTTGACGCGGATCCGGTCCCGGGGTATCTGTTTTGTGGGCCCCCACTGCGAATGCTTATTTATCAAGTATAACTCGAAGGGAATTTGATTTGGGCAAATCTTATGGTGGTGATTCTATTGCCTTCGTTTTTTCATGCACTATCGATAACAACAATAATATTTACATATTAGGCTATTACAAGGGCACAACAGATTTTGACCCGGGCATTGGCTCCTACCCTCTCACCAGCGATTCCACGCATTGTATTTGCAAAAGTTAGATTCAGCAGGAAATTTTCTTTGGGCAAAAGATTGGAAAGTCCCACTTTTTCTCGCTACTGCAAAGTAATCACCGACAACATCGGTCAGGTCTATATTACCTGATTTCATTGGAACAGTAGATAGTGACCCGGGCGCGGGGTATACCATCTCCCACCTCCCATTTTACCTGGTTGAGAACAATGATGGTGAAACTTGATTCTGCCGGCAATCATATTTCAACAAGAGCCATGCTCGCACCGTTTTGACGGATATAACATTTGACCGGTGAATCTGATCACTACAGGATGGTTCTTCGGCAATGTAGATTTTGATACAGATACGGCAGTATAATTTTGCGGCAAATTCTAATCCTCTGGGGGAAGTAATAGTTTTTTATTGCAAACTCATCCCAATGGGATCTGTGTGGGCCAATCAAATTCAAGGTAAACCCTTTTGTTTTGAATATTGGTACCTGGAAATGGATCAACAATGGGAGACGATGATTTTGACCCCGGACCAAACACTCTAATGCTGTAGTCCGGGTGGTTTAATGCTTTTGGAGCTGACAATTTGGAGCTTCAATGGGTTAAACATTTCGGCTCCGTCAAAGTAACTTTGGGTTACGCATTCGAAGCTTGATGGACAATTAAAATAACCTCTTAATTACAGGCCAATTCAATGGCAACAGATTTCGATCCCGGCCTTGGAGCATGCCGTTAGTGCTGAATTCAGATATCTCATTCTGAGTCTGGATAATTCTGGAAATTTCAGATGGGTAAAACGATGGGAGGTAATGATGACCATGGAAAAGCAACAGATTTGGCATTTGATCACCTGGGAAGTATTTTAAATGTTGGAAATTACAATGAAGATGTATTGTTTGATTCAACAACGAATACGGAAAATAAAGGTTGACCGGTTAGAATCTCTACATCATCCACTTTTCCGGGACGCAAACCCACCGCATGCACAGGATGCTGATGCTGCCTCAACCGACGAATCGCCATATTGGCATAACGCTGAGGATTTTCAGATGCTCCGAGAACAAGTGTAAAATTTTTCATGATAGCTCCAGATAATCCAGGTCCTTAGAAAACGTTTCATGGATGCTTAATGTTGCGACAATGGCTAAACCAATGCAAATTATTCCAACTACTACAGCACTGTTTACCGACCCCATACTGATTTCAAGTGTTTTAAATCCAAGTGTAATCGGAACGACTGCACCTCTTACAAAGTTGGGAACAGTTGTAGTTACCGTAGCTCTGATATTGGTACCAAACTGCTCCGAAGCAATCGTGACAAACAATGCCCAATATCCGGTAGCACATCCCAACAGAAAGCACATTAAATAAAAAGTGGAGGCCGTCATATTTTTTGTGTATAGAAAGATGGCAACCAATGCAATTGTACCCAACAAATAAGCCATCACTATTTTCTTCCTGCTCTTGAACAATTGACTCAACAGTCCACTAAGTAAATCACCAACAGAGAGTCCGATGTATGCATACATGATGGCAAATCCAACTTTTACTTCTCCTACTACACCGATCAGGCCGGCAAATTTTTCAGAAAATTTTATCAGTATTCCAATGCAATACCATACCGGCAGTCCGATGAGGATACAAGCTAAATAAGTTCGAAATCGCTTTCCGTTGGTAAAGAGCATGAAAAAATTTCCCTTGCTTACATTCTTCTTTGCTTTCAACTGATCAAACATACCCGATTCATAGGTCCCCACTCGGAGAAACAGTAATAGTAAGCCGAGGCAGCCACCGATGAGATAGGCAATTTGCCAGGGTTGCAATCCAAAAAAATGAAATGGATTATTACTGATCAATGCTGCTGCAACGGCACCCAAAGCACCCATGGTGACAATAAGCATTGTTCCATATCCTCTATGCTCACGGTGCATAATCTCCGAAACCAAAGTAATTGCAGCACCAAGCTCCCTGGCCAATCCCACTCCTGCAATAAAACGGATGGCACTGTATTGCGTCAGATCGGTCACAAATGCATTAGCGACATTGGCCAATGAATACAATAAGATGGAACCGAACAAAACCGACTTGCGCCCCTTTTGATCTCCCAAAATACCCCAAAGTAAACCACCCACCAGCATGCCGCTCATCTGCCATAAAAACAAAAGGTAATCGTATCGGTCAACCACTGCAGGATCGGTTATGCCAATTCCCCGGATACTGGATTTGCTAACGACGTTGAACAATTGCAGATCATAGATATCTACAAAGTACCCCAATGCGGCAACGATGACGACGAGGTTAAATGGATTTTTAGTGCCTTGCTTTGACATGGGTCCCGAAATTAATGTATACGGAGGACATAAGATGAGAATGGGGCCATCTCCAGCACTAAACCCGACAAACGATCCCCCTCTTTATAAAGCGCTGAAGTTTGTTTTTCCACTGTAAAATCTCCGTGCAGAATATCTGTAAATGTAATGACTCCTTTCGAAACCATTCCCGTTTCCCGGATGGCTTCCGGTGGAATTCTAATATGAGCCTTAAAAGTGGTAGTCTTACTAAAGTTAACAGCGATGAGTAATTTCTCGGAAGCACAATGCCGGATAAATGAAAACAAATAACGTTCATCGTACCCTTCACTCTGATGATGGCGATTTACATATTGTAAATCATAATATCCCCCGGTAGAGATGGCTTTACTTTGAGTGATAAGATTTAGGATATTCTTATAATTCGATCTCAACTCCTTTTGTTCATCAGAAAGCAATCCGCCGTCACACTTTCCCTTATTGTACCATTTCTGATGTTCGGGAGCTCCGCAATAATCGAAAATGGAAGTTCTCCCACGATCACCGGCAAAGCCCATATTTCCGGCAGCCGGTTCTCCCACTTCCTGACCAAAATAAATCATTACCGGACCTTTCGAAATCGTGGCGCAAACGACCATTGCCGGTAAAGCAAATTTCCCGTCTCCCATAAAATGAGAGGAAGCAATTCGCTCTTCATCATGATTCTCCAGAAACGATAACATGCGCTCTGAAAATTCTTCAACACTTCTGGCTGCACGTGTTAAATCATCTGCAGGACATTGGCCACGTAAGATGGCTACTAACGTATCGTATAGCTGCACTTTATCATAGAGATAATCAAAAAAACCATATTCAAGATAACGTTGATACAGTTCGGGTTTATAGATCTCTGCAATAAAGATGACATCAGGATAATGTGTTTTAACACAAGGAATAATCCACTCCCAAAATTCTGCAGGAACCATCTCCGCCATATCACATCTAAAGCCATCCACTCCCTTTTCACACCAGTACAATAAAATATCCAACAACTGCAACCAGGTTTGTGGAATCGGATCAAAATAGCAGGTATGCGGGGGATGAGGATCCACACCGAAGTTCAATTTAATGGTTTCAAACCAGTCATTCAATGATGGACTGGTGCTATAGACATCATTACCGGTAACCCTTGCCGGCACTTCTGAATATTTTTTACTTAAACCTGAAATTTTCTTTCCCCCCAGCGGATGGTAATCGGCCGGGATTTGAAACGCTCCATCATGGAGATACATAAAGTTATTATCTCTTCGGAAAAGAAAGGAAGTATCGTCATTGGCACCAAAATCGGGTTGGCGCCCCGGATTCTTATCCGAATGATAAGTTCTTGAAACATGATTCGGTACAAAGTCGATGATGGCCTTCAAACCGGCCTTGTGGGTACGTTGTAGCATTTGTTCAAACTCAGCGATTCTGTTGTCAACATCCACTGCGAGATCCGGATCTACATCGTAATAATCACGAATGGCATATGGAGATCCTGCTCTGCCTTTAACTACGTAGGGGTTGTCAGATGGCATGCCATGCTGATCATAATCACTCAGAGTAGCATGCTCCAATACACCTGTAAACCAAATGTGGGAGATGCCCAGATCACCAACGGCATCAAGCACAGTGGCTGTTATATCATTGAATTTACCGCTGCCGTTTTCAGCAATTGTTCCGAAGGCCTTATTGCGTACTTTGGTATTAGAAAAAACCCTCAGCATTAACTGATACATCGTAAATTTATGTTGCCGCGGGGCAAAATAGGATTTCTTCATAGGTCTATAGGATTACCCTATAGGGCATGAAAATAAAAGAATCAACTCTTATATTTTTCAGTTGAATGATCTGTTTTGCACAGATGATTGTTAGGCCCACTATTTACAAATGCGCACTCACTTAAAAGTATATTTTTCGAAAAAAAAGTCGCATTTACCGGACATAAAGATCAAGTTTTACTTGGGAAGCCGACTAAATTGATTCAAGCACATTTTTTTCCATAGAAAATTCCATAAATTGATCTTGGAATTGATAGAAATTCAGGATTCAATATTTCTGAAACACTTTGGTTGGATACTACGATTCGCTTCTCACTCCGCGCAAGATGAGACGAGTGGTCAATCGGATATCTTCAGCATTGACATCCTCCGTGGTAGAATTACCATTTAATTTTGAGTTTCCATTCAACGCATGTTGGGATGATGCAGGACTTTTGAACGCTGTAGATACTTTCAGGAGTACTTCCGCTAATCGCTCGGGATCCATGCGGTGTATTTCGCCCGGTCTCATTCCATCCTTAATTGTTGAACTCAACAATGACTTTTCGCCCAATTGAATGCTATGCAACACCACATTTAACAGCGGATCATTTTCATTGGAGGCATGAACAGGTACGAAATGCATCTCAGATAATCTATGATAGAACTTTCTTCTTTCCAGTAAGAAGAAAACCACCTTTTCTTCCAATTGGTGAATAGTTTTCAATTTGGTTTTAACTTCCTCCAGGAATTGGGCAGCCTCTGCATAAATGACATCACTGAACAAATCCTCCTTGCTATTATAGTAGTAGTATAAAGAGGCTTTATTCAAATTCACCTTACCACCAATTTCATCCAGGGTAGTTTTGTCATAACCCATTTGAGAAAAACAGTCCATGGCTGCATTTAATATCAATTTCTTCTTTTCCAGTCTCTTAACCATCATGTCCTTGCTTTTTCTTACCTACAAATGTAGAGTCTGCGCTAACAGGGCATAATAGAATGCAGTGAACTGGCATATACTATTGCTGAACGGGCAAAAAGTGCTTTTGAATCGGATTTTGACCAACCGAAAAGGCAGAAAATTTATCATTCGCCTAAATTTTTAATCCATTAACCAAGAATTAAAGGCCATTCACCCACTTTAAAACAGACCTTTGCTTCTTCCTTTAGTCCCTCCAAGTCCTAAAATGCCCAATAATCCACGAGTCACTTCGCGTGCTAATGTGCGGGCTACCTGCCTCCCAACAGTACTATCAAGGGCCTCACCTATGACAGACCCCTCTTCCTTATCAGTCTTTTTTGTCGGTTTTTTACCCGGCTCCTCCTTCTTAACTTCCACTTCTGCATCAACCAGTTTTTGCTGTAAAATCTCATAAGCACTTTCTCTATCGACTGCCTGGTTGTATTTCTTCACCAATGCTGACCCGGAAAGTAATTCTTCCTGCTCTGAACTTGAAAGGACATCCATTCGCGATTGGGGCGCACATAAACATGCATGCACCAATGGACTCGGCGTACCTTTCTCGCTCAGAGCAGTAACGAACGCTTCACCAATTCCCAATTCAGTAATCAGACTATCTACTTTATAAAAATCAGTTTCCGGATAATTTTCAGAAACCATCTTAATGGCCTTACGATCATTGGCTGTGAATGCACGCAAGGCATGTTGCACTTTCAATCCCAATTGTCCTAAAATGGCAGCCGGAATATCAATAGGCGTTTGCGTACAAAAGATAAGCCCTACCCCTTTGGAGCGAATCAATTTAATAATGGACTCCAGCTGATCCAGCAGAGCGCTACTGGCTTCTTTAAAGATCAGATGTGCTTCATCAATAAAGAGAACGAGTTTCGGTTGTTCGACATCGCCTTCTTCCGGAAATTCCCTGTAGATCTCTGCAAGCAAACAAAGCATAAATGTAGAAAACAACTTTGGCTTATCCTGAATGTCGGTGAGTCTAACGATATGTATATACCCTTTACCACCCTCATCTAATCGAAGTAAATCATTTACATCAAAGGAAAGCTCTCCAAAAAATAATTCGGCACCCTGCTCTTCGATTTCAATAATTTTTCTGAGGATGGTGGAAGCAGAAGCCGTAGAGATGGCCCCATACTCCTTCTTTACCTCATCTTTTCCTTCGTTGGTACAATACTGCAATACTTTTTTAAAATCCTTGAGGTCAAGTAAAGGCAATTCACGATCATCGGCATATTTAAAAACCAACGACACTACTCCGGATTGCGTATCATTCAGACTTAGAATTTTTGAAAACAAGACCGGACCAAACTCAGAAACAGTAGCTCTTAAACGTACGCCTTTCTCCCCCGACAAACTCATGAGCTCACAGGGAAAAGCGGCAGGTTTCCATTCAATACCCAATTTCGAGTGACGCTCTTTAATCCTATCGTTCTCTGTACCTGCTTTAGCAATTCCACTCAAATCACCCTTGATGTCCATCATCATTACAGCTACACCATGGGCTGAGAGTCCTTCCGCAAGTCCTTGTAGTGTCTTTGTCTTACCGGTACCGGTGGCTCCCGCGATAAGTCCATGGCGATTCAAAGTAGAAAGCGGGATTTTTACAGGCGCTTCCTTTTGAACATGTCCATCAAACATAGCCGCACCAATGGTAAGAGAAGCCCCTTTAAAGGTGTAGCCTTGTTGCATGGCAGAGAGGAAAGATTCGATCGTTGACATGGAATGAGTTTAAGTATACAAAAATAGTTTTCGAAAGATACTAAAATGTAAAACAGTAAAAAGAAATCCACCTTTCGAAGCTATAGTCTTAGCACTTCCCGGAGCTACCTCCTCAGAAATAAAATCAGGTTGAAAGAGGCTCTTCTATTCTGTAAAAACGGCTACATTAAAATCCAGCGGCTGAAGGTTCTTCATCAGATCATCAATAAACGACGGTCCTTGTAAAGAATAAAACTGTATGAAATTCACATGACGCTCCTGTGCATGTCCTGCAGGACTCACTTTATCCAGAACCACTTTTAACTGATTCAAGGCGACTTCATGCTTGCGCTTCAAGGCGGCATTTCCTTTCTTGCCTAAATTTTCAAGTCCATTAAGCACTTTTTGTAATTCTCCCTGTACGCTGGCGGCAAGTGTAGGGTCGGCTTTGGTAAAGAGTAACGTCAGCTCATTGTACAACTCCTGCATTTTTTCGGAAGACGCATTGATTCCCGATGATAAATCTTCTTGTCCGGAGAGCCATTGTTTGCTCAGGTCATCGAAGGAACGGAAGACATCCTTTCTTTCAAATCCCAGATTAAGAAATTTCTCTAAAGGTCGCGCCGGCAATACCAACGCATTGTTTCTTGGGACAAGCATCGGAAAGAAAACATTGTAATGCGCAAAAATCTCCTTCAACTGCATCCAATAAGCGATCTCTCCCGGACCTCCTACATAGGCGATGTTTGGTAAAATCGTTTCCTGATACAGGGGGCGCAACACCACATTGGGGCTAAAGCGCTCCGGTTGCTTCTCCACCAAATCAAGAATGAATTCACGGGAGAAATCAAGGTCAGTATTCAGCACATGATAATGTCCTTTTTCATCCTTTACAATTCGCTCACGCAAGCCTTCTTCCAGATAAAATAAATTGATTTCACGCGGACTCAATTGCGTTTTATAATGATGTGCTAATCTTTCTGTGGTACTGTTTACGATTTCGAAAGAAGGGTGCAAGGTCAACTCTTCGCTAATGACATGTGCAAACAATTTCTTCAATGTAGGCCGGTCTGCATCAATCACCAGTAGGCCCTGTTCACCAAACAAAGTCAACACCAAATCGCGTGTAGCTTCTGAAAGATGCGGATGTTGTTCGTATGCATTTTTCAAAAGTAAAATCACTTCAGCAGCAAATGGATTATTGCCGCAAAGCCTTTCCACTTCCTGAATCAATTCACCAATACCCGCTGTCGACAATCTACCTGTACGTCCCCTTTCTTTTGTTTCCCATTTTAAAGTTTCTGAAAAAAGATGGAAATGATTGATCTCTTCTATATCATGATCTTCCGAAGCCATCCAGTAAACAGGAACAAAATGATGAGAAGGAAACTCTTGCGCCAACTGCCGGCAAAGATGGATTGTTGTTATAATTTTATAAATGAAATAGAGCGGACCGGTGGCAAGACAAAGCTGATGTCCTGTAGTGACTGTAAATGTTTGTTCGCTTCTTAATGCTTCAATCTGTTGGGAAAGTACGGGAAAGCGTTGAACATAGGCTTGATGCTGAGCAAGCATTTCATCTGCCAATGTTTCACGATGAAAAGGAAATTCCTTTCTGGCTTCGATCACATCCGGGAAGGAAGAAAGTGCAGGCGAATAACTGTAGAAGGGACGAAGCTGCGGATGACCTTCAATATAATCCAGCATCATCTTTCCGTACAAACCGGAATCAGCGAGCGGGAGATGATGTACTTCCATTACTTCTTTTAATTATCCGACCAACTCACCATAGAGATCAAAAGCGGCGGTTGACGTTATCTTCACTTGTGCGAAATCACCAATACGAATATAATTTTCTTTTGCGGAAACGAGTACTTCATTGTCCACTTCCGGCGAATCAAATTCTGTTCTGCCCACAAAATAGTCGCCCTCCTTACGGTCAAAGAGCACTTTAAATACCTGACCTACTTTCTTACTGTTAATATCTTCTGAAATATCCTGCTGCAATGCCATCACCGCCTCTGCCCGCTCCTGCTTCACTTCATCCGGCACATCATCATCGAGTTCATAGGCTGTGGTATTCTCCTCATGCGAATAGGTGAAAATCCCCAGACGATCGAAACGCACTTTTTCTACAAATCGCAGCATGGCTTCATGATCGGCCTCCGTTTCTCCAGGGTAGCCGGCAATGAGCGAAGTGCGTAAAGCAATACCCGGAACTTTCTCTCTGAATTGATCAATCAAGGCATAGGTTCGGGCTTCGGTAGTTCCTCTCCGCATCGACTTCAGCATGGAGTCCGAAATATGCTGCAAGGGAATATCAATATACTTGCATATATTCTCCCGCTCACGCATCACGTCCAACACCTCTTCCGGAAAACCACTTGGAAAAGCATAATGAAGGCGAATCCACCCCATCCCATCCACATCACTTAAGCGCCGCAACAACTCCGCTAACTTTCTGTCTTTATAAATATCGAGTCCGTAATAAGTAGAATCCTGTGCAATCAATAAAAGTTCCTTGGTACCATTACTGACAAGATGCGTTGCTTCCTTCACCAATTCTTCCATCGGACGCGAAATATGCTTACCGCGCATCAAGGGAATAGCACAAAACGAACAGGGACGATCGCAGCCTTCTGAAATTTTCATATAGGCAAAATGACGAGGTGTAGTCAGCAAACGCTCTCCTACCAGTTCATGCTTATAATCTGCTCCGAGTGTCTTCAACAACAAGGGCAGGTCGCGGGTTCCGAAAAAAGCATCGACGTTGGTAATTTCTTTTTCCAAATCCGGTTTATATCTTTCGGACAGGCATCCCGTTACAATCAAACGTTCAATCTTTCCTTCTTCCTTCTTCCTGGCATAATGTAAAATGGTGTCGATGGATTCCTGTTTGGCATTATCAATAAATCCACAGGTATTGATCACCACGATGGATGCATCATTCTTATTACTTTCATGCACCACATCAAAATCATTGGCGCGCAACTGACCCATCAGGACTTCTGAATCCACCAGGTTCTTTGAACAACCCAGCGTGACCACATTCACTTTATTCTGCTTAAGCGTTTTGGTCTTCACGATTAGTAAAACACATTAAATTTTGATTTATCCAGAACAACGCGCACTTCAGCAGGAAACATCGGGTTAACGGCATCGAATAGCCGAACATACAATTCTACCCAGGCATTTGTCGCTTTTGAAATATAGGTTTTACCGTTTTTCTCTATTTTAACATCAATGGATCGAGGGTAATTCTCTTCGTCAATTTGTTTGAAGTTACTGTAGTCATTGAAATAAACTTCCTTTAAGCTATCTGCAGGGAATTTTTTAAGGATATCCTGCATCACTGCTATTTCCTTCTCGCTGAGCTTACGCAGCAAATAATTGACTCTGGTCCGGCCATAATCCGCTTTGCCTGTGATGATGAGGCTATCGGGAGTAATGCGATACACCTGTTCCATTTGCATTTTCGCCAGATTATCCTTTATTTCTATCTGCCAATCTTGTGAGAAAGCCGGGCGCAGAAAGCCGATAACGATGCCAGCAAGAGCAATTAATTTTTTCATATCAGTTTTGAGAATTAAACAACGAATTAACGAATTCATTTCTGTCGAATAGCTGAAGATCTTCCATCTTCTCACCGACACCAATATATTTCACGGGAACTTTAAATTGATCAGAGACACCGATAACCACTCCACCCTTAGCTGTACCATCAAGTTTGGTAAGCGCAAGAGCATTCACTTCGGTAGCCGCTATAAATTGTTTGGCTTGTTCAAAAGCATTTTGTCCGGTAGAAGCATCCAGCACCAATAATATCTCATGAGGGGCATCGGGCATCACTTTCTCCATCACACGTTTGATCTTCGACAATTCATTCATGAGGTTGATCTTATTGTGCAAGCGCCCTGCGGTATCGATGATACAGACATCCGCATCCTGCGCCTTCGCTGAAGCCACTGCATCATACGCCACCGAGGCCGGATCAGCACCCATACCCTGACTCACGATGGGCACATCCACTCGCTTCGCCCAAATCGTTAACTGATCTACGGCTGCTGCACGGAAGGTATCTGCTGCACCCAACACCACCTTCTTTCCTTCCTTTTTGAATTGATAGGCCAGCTTACCGATCGTGGTCGTTTTGCCGACACCATTCACGCCCACCACCATGATGACATAAGGCTTAGCGGGTAATTTATCGCTGCTACTTTTTTCATCGAGGCCTTTAAAATTCTCGGCCATCAAGGCAGCAATTTCCTCTTTCAAAATCCGGTTCAACTCACTTGTACCTGAATATTTATCGCGGGCCACACGTTCCTGCACGCGTTTCACAATCTTCAACGTTGTTTCAACGCCTACATCACTCGTCACCAAAACTTCCTCCAGATTATCGAGTACATCATCGTCGATACTGGATTTCCCGATCAGCGTCTTGGTGAGTTTCGTAAAGAAATTCTCACGCGTTTTCTCGAGGCCTTTATCCAGCGACTCTTTTTTCTCTTTACTGAAGAATCCAAATAATCCCATAGGTTTTGCTTAGTGGTAATAATAAAAACAGCTTCTTTCGAAGGAAAGAAGCTGCCTGTTCTGGTTGATTGTCAGAAGATTATTTTTCTTTAAGAAAATCTTTAATATGATCATTATGTACCACTTCCTCTTTAAAGGAATAGGAACCGGTGATAGGTGATTTCACCATCTTGATCACTTTTGAGAATTCTTTGCCTTTTCCGGTCTTAAGTGTAGCAACTACTTTCTTTGCCATGTTTCTTTGTATTTAGAGCTTTAAGCCGATTATTTAATTTCTTTATGTACAGTTACTTTTTTCAGAATCGGATTGAACTTCTTCAACTCCAAACGTTCTGTAGTATTCTTTTTGTTCTTGGTAGTGATGTAACGACTGGTACCCGCCATGCCTGAGTTTTTATGCTCGGTGCACTCCATAATCACCTGTACGCGATTGCCTTTCTTAGCCATGTTTGCAATTATTAAATTACCCGTATTTTGGGTCGGCAAAGATATTACAAATCAGAGCAAAAGACAAGGTATTTCCCTCTTAAAATTTATATGGCTGAAAACCAACGCATTAAATGAGAAATGATACTTCCTTCCTCCATAACCATCCCCCGCAATACAACATTTTTAAGGAGAAGGAGGCTAAAAATCTTCAGCCATCAATCTTTCAAGTTCGGGGATGGTCCTGGGTAAGGCAGCGGTCATAATGATCGGGGCGTTTTCAGTAACGAGAATATCATCTTCAATCCGAATGCCCATGCCCCACCATTTTTTATCGCAGGGGGATCCTTCCGGAATATAAATCCCGGGCTCCACCGTCATCACTACACCGGATTGCAAGGCGTTAAAGGTTCCGGCATCGTGTACATCCAATCCGAGATAATGGGAAGTCCCATGCATGAAATATTTATTCGCGGCATTGATTTCTTTAATAATTCCCAACTCCACCAGCCCTTTACCAATAACTTCATAGGCGGAATGATGCGCATCTCTGAAACCCTTTCCCTTCCTGCATTGATCGATGCCGGCATTTTGAGCCGCAAGAACCAAATTATAAATCATCGTTTCCTCCTGAGAAAACTTACCATCTACCGGCAAGGCCCGTGTGATGTCGGCGGTATAGCCATGGTATTCGGCTCCCATATCCACCAGCAACAACTCTTTTGCATCGAGTTTCTTTCTGTTGTGCGTATAATGCAACACGCAGGAATTGGCGCCGCCTCCGCAGATGGAAGGATAACCCATGTATTCGGAGCCGCCTTTCTTAGCATGATATTCTACAATCGCCTGCGCCTGGTACTCGGACATCCCCGGCGACAACTCACGGATCATCTCCCGGAAACCATCGATCGTCATATCCATCGCTTTTTGCAGAAGAACTATCTCTTCCGGATCCTTTTTTTCCCGCAATTGCGCCATGTATTTATGAAGAGAAGACGCGTTGACATTATCCTTCACACTCTCGACAGCCTCTTTAAAGTAATTCACGAGATCAGATAAATCTGCCTTCTCCATCCGTGAAGCATTGGGCTGATCGGGATATATGGTAAATATTTCATTTAACGAAGTCCAGTTGATGCCAAATTCCTTCCACTCTATTCCCGTGTACACTGATCTGAAACCCAGCATCGACTTAGCCCCCTCTACACCTAAACGCTTTCCGGTCCAGATTTCCTTCTTCGCATCACGGTCCTGCACAAACAAAAGTTCATTGGTATTCACTCCATCAAAGTTGCGGTCCTCCTTGAAAATAACCAGCACTGCATTGGGTTCCGTATAACCACTGAGATAATAGAAATTGGGATCCTGACTGAATTGAAAGTCGACATCATTGCTGCGATTGCGAATAGGATTTGCAAAAAAAACCGCCACACTTTTGGGAGGCAATAATTCCCTCAAAGCCGCTCTCTTCCGCTGATGGAATTCTTTAGGGAGACGATCCGTATCGTCCCATTGCCCCTGCGCCCCGAAAGTCAGGAACAGGAAAAAGAAAACCGGTAGACCGCGTATCATAGTTCAAATATAACCATGAGCAGTTTACCGGTTGTAATACCGAGGTAATTTATTTTAAAGGCGACCTTTAACGATAGCACGGGTGATGGCTTCCGTAACACCGATTTTATCGATAGTACGCAGCGCAGAGGTGCTCACTTTAAGGGTGATCCACTCACCTGTTTCAGGCATGAAAAACTTCTTCGTTTGCAGGTTCGGATGGAACTTACGACGCGTTTTACGGTTCGAGTGGCTTACATTATTTCCGGAGATGGAGTGTTTTCCGGTGAGATCGCAAATCTTAGACATGACTATTCTTATTGGGAGGGCAAAGATACATAAAAAACAATTTCTCACAAGTCTTCGGCAAGAACTGCCTTCCGTAACATATTTAATGCGGTTTCTGAAGCTACTTGTATCGTTCTCAATCGATTATCTCCAAGAAGAACTTTTTTGGCGAAGGTCCTGCCCGGGACACTTATTCCGATCCACACGGTTCCCACCGGTTTATCGGGTGTACCACCACCAGGACCTGCTACCCCTGAAGTGGCTATGGCGCAATCGGTGGAGAATTTCTTTTTCACACTTTCTGCCATGGAAAGGACTACTTCTTCACTCACCGCACCATGCTTCAGCATCAAATCGGTAGGGACTTCCAGTAAATCGGTCTTACTTTTATAGGAATAGGTAACGGTGGATCCGATATACCAGGCCGATGAACCGGGAACAGAAGTAATGAGATGAGCGACATTCCCTCCGGTACAACTTTCGGCAGTGGAGACCGTGAGGCCTTTTTTCAACAGCAACTTACCGAGTACTTCTTCGATAGTATCATCATCCATTCCAAATTTAAACTGCCGGGTTTTTTGGGACAACTCTGCTACTAATCGATCCATCTCTGCCCGAATAAACTGCTCCTCTCCCGAAGCACTCAGGCGCAGGCGTACCATACCGGAGGAAGGCAGATAAGCCAACTTTACATAGGAGGGCAATGCATCTTCAAAATCAGAAATCAGATCCGACAAAAAGCTCTCCCCGATTCCTTGCGTAAGAATAGTCCTATGCATAATAAACGGAGCCTCATACTTCCTCTTCAAACGGGGCAAGACTTCCTTTTCCATCAGATACTTCATTTCATAGGGAACACCGGGCATCGACACATACACCACACCCCCCTCATCGAACCACATTCCCGGAGCTGTACCCACCTTATTACTAAGCAATGTGGCATTGGCCGGGAGTTCAGCCTGCAGGCGATTGACCGGGGTTACTTCCCGACCACGTATCTTAAACAAATGTTCCACATCCATGTATGCCTCCTCATTGAACTGCAGTGGCACATTAAAATATTCACAGAGGCAATCCTTCGTCAGGTCATCCCTTGTCGGACCCAGACCACCGGTAATCAACACCACCTGTACCCGCTGCGAGGCTTCCTTAAAAGCAGTGAGGATATGCTCCCGCTGATCAGACACCGTAGTAATCTGATGCACCTTGAATCCGATCGCGTTCAACTGCTGACCAATCCAGGCCGAGTTCGTATCCACAATCTGACCGATTAACAATTCATCTCCGATGGTAATGATTTCAACAAGCATAATTTATCACAATGGCATTTAGATTTGAGCAATGACAGGCTTCTTATTTTCCCCGGATTTAAAAGGATGAAGACTAAGTTTAATTCTCATTAAAGCAGAGGGTTTAAATCTTTCATCCTTCCCTTTTGATTGGGCGGGTCATTCAAATTTCCAAGTTTGTGAAAATACAAAATATCAGATGATTCATAGGGAGTCGGGAAGCCCATTCCAAAAAATTTCAAATGAAGAAAGAATGATTGGGAGTAATGATTCAACCCTATATCAATTACATTTGGCAATATATTTGACTCCGCGATGAAAAACACCTGTCTTATGAAAAAGTTCCTGCTGCTTGCCTTCCTGCTTTCGAGTTTATTTTCAAAAGCACAAATTGACATCAATAATATTCTGAACACGGTCAACAACTCATTGGGTAGCGGATTATCGAATGCCGATATCACCAAAGGATTAAAAGAAGCGCTCAATGTCGGATCAAAAAATGCAAGTACCAAAGCATCCAAAACCGATGGTTTTTATAAAAACAATCTGATTAAAATTCCCTTCCCCAGCGATGCACGTGATATGCGGTCCACTTTAGTAAATCTTGGGATGAAGAGGCAGGTAGAAGAATTTGAAAAACAACTTAACCGGGCCGCCGAAGATGCTGCAAAAAAAGCCGCTCCCATTTTCCTCGCTGCCATCACCTCCATGACCATTAACGACGGACTCACCATTCTCAAAGGAAAGGATGATGAAGCGACCCAATACCTCCGCAAAAGCACCACCGCCCAACTCAGCAAGGAATTCAGACCGGTCATTGCTGCTTCACTGAAAAAAGTACAGATTACAAAATACTGGAATCCGCTTTTCAGCACATATAACAAAGTTCCTTTCGTAAAAAAAGTAAATCCAAGTCTGGATGATTTCGTGACGCAACGTGCTATTGAAGGACTTTTCAAACTTGTTGCCATAGAAGAAACAAAAATCAGAAAAGATCCGGCGGCAAGGGTGAGTGATATTTTGAAAAAAGTTTTTGGAGGGAAGTAAATGTCGGCTACCGGCTACCAGCTTCCGGCTACCGGCTTCCTGCTGGGGATCTTAATGGTGATAATGATTTAGATTAACCCTTTCTGTCGACAGGCAGGCGCAAAGACGCAAGGATCGCGAGACTTCTCGACGCATGGCTCGCAAGGGATAATCATAATGAATCATAATAATCATAACAAATCTGCGGCCTGTGTGACTGGAGAGATACCAATGAATGGGTTGGCGAATGGGGTTTATGTTGTCAATTTAATTACTGATGTAGAAAGTGATTCGTCAAAAACTATCAAATTTTGTTGCATAGAGATCGTCGTCCTCGAAGAATTTGTCATTTTCACCACTGAGCCACTGAGGTCACTGAGAATCACGGAGGAATTTTCTTAAAACAAAAAGTCTATATTCATTCAAAACATTCATCAATTCAACCATTCATCAATTCATTAATTCCCTTGTTCCGGCCAGTTGAATATATCCTGCATCCGGAGGGGTTGGAGATGTCCTTTCCAGCTAAAGTCTTTGAGGCGGAGTTGGAGCGGGTCGGTTTCTTTGACGGGGAAAAGGGTGGCGTCAGGTGTTTTCAGGAGGGAGATTTTGGAGATTTTATTTTCTTTGAGGTAGATGATCATGTTACTGCAATCGGCTTGATTGACTCCCGTGAGTTGTTGCTTTTTGTTGCGTAAGTAATAGATGGATTGTCCGTTACCCGTGACTTCGATGGTGCTAAGTTTGTTGTCGGTGAAATAGCCGGTCATGTCTCTTCCCTTTACCTGATTGTAGCGCAGCGAATCTTCCATTCCGGCAATGAAGGCTCCGGTGTAAAGATGCATGGTGTTGATTTTATTTCCTTTTAAGACCAATGCGATTTTTTCTGCCGTCATTTGATTTTTATTGCTCCATAATATCGGCTCCGTATAAAACCAAATGGTGGAATCACTTGTACTGTACACCAGCGAATCACATTGCGCCTGCAAATCGGTTTTGAATAATCTGACATGATGATAAGCAAAATAGGTCTTCTGTTTGGTGGCTGTATCCTGGGTGGCAAAGAGTGTGTCGGCATGCATGAATAGACTATCGGTTTCAAAGGCTTTTGTTAAAAGACTACTGCCGGTTACAAAGGAATTTCCGCTGAGTTCATTCAAGTAAGCATAGTCACCGGAGATGATGATTTTCTCGACCGTATCGGTTAATGCTACATGGCTCCAGGCGCGCCCGATGCGGGTAATACGATCATATAGCAGACTATCTCCACTGATGCGATTGACCTTCGATTCAATGTAAGCGTTCTTAGTAAACCTCGATTTCTCGGTTTCGGTATTGTACCAACCGTCTTCACAATAAATATGTGAACTGTCGGTGCCGGTACTGTTGATATGCGTTGGTCCGAAAAAATAAGCGGTGGAATTGGAGGTATTGTACTTGAGCGTATCGGACTTCATCACATATTTTGGATTAGTCAGCACGACACTGTCTTTGAAAAATACGATGCGATCATTCGAATAATAATACCCTTTCTTACTGGTGAGCACATTGTCTTTGTCGACCACCTTCCCTCCCGTTTGGTACTCTCCAATATCCTTTTCCAAATCGTATTGCATGGCCGTAGTGGTCAGATCCATCTTGCCATCGGTCAACCGAACTTTCTTGCCTGTAATATCTGCTTTACTGAGGTTTCCATTGTAGTGCAATACATCTCCATATAACTTTACCTTGGGTCCTTCAATACGAATGGTACCATAGGCATCGATGCTGTTTGTAATCTCATAAAAAAAAGCACTGTCACAGTACATATAAGTATCTTCCTGTTTGAAGATGACATCTCCGATTAATCTTCGTACTTCTACTCCATTTACCTTCACTCCTTCCAGACTCCCGGCCTGAACGATTTCAATCTGCTTCTTATCCTGTGCTGAAAGATGTTGCGGCAAGATGACCGAGTAGAAACATGATATTAAAACGATATGGAATAAAGACAAAGCAAGCTTCTTCACCTCTATGAAAAGCCGGTAAGCATTGCCAAAGTTCGCCAATAAAATAATTTTACCGGTCAGCAACAATGAGACTTTAGACGTATTCAACATTTAAAGAGGAGCTACAACTACATGGACAAGAAAATAATTCCTTCTTATAAATTTCAGAAAGAGGAGGCTCAAGCAATCATCGATCGCTCTACTCATCATGCCACCACTTTACGAATCAAGGTTTGCTTGCGGTCCGGCCCTACAGAAACAATGGTGATGGGTAATCCTGTGGCCTGCTCAATATAGTCGATATAGGTTAAAAGCGCAGCCGGCAATTGTTCCGCATCGTTGATGACCATGAGGTCTTCACTCCAGCCTTTCATCTCTTCGTATACCGGAACAATTTCTTCATTCACCACATCGTAAGGTACATGATCAATGATTTCACCTCTGTATTTATACTGTGTACAGACTTTTATTTTATCAAAGCCGCTCAATACATCCGACTTCATCATGATGAGCTGAGTGACTCCGTTCAGCATAATCGCATACTTAAGTGCAGGTAAATCTAACCAGCCACATCTACGCGGACGACCAGTTGTAGCTCCGAACTCATGTCCTTTTGCACGAAGTTCTTCACCGGTTGCATCGTTCAGCTCGGTTGGAAATGGACCACTGCCTACACGGGTGCAATAGGCCTTAAATATTCCGTACACCTCTCCTATTTTACCGGGAGCCAATCCCAGACCAATACAGGTCCCGGCGGTGATGGTATGCGAAGAAGTAACAAAAGGATATGAACCGAAATCAATATCGAGTAAGGATCCTTGCGCACCTTCTGCTAAAATCGCTTTTCCTTCGTCGAGATATTGATTCAGACGGTATTCGCTATCGATGAGCTTCAGTTGTTTTATCAATTCTACGCCTTCAAAAAATGCCGGCTCCAGATCATCCAGATTATAATCGTACTCATAATGTGCAAGCAATTCCGTGTGCTTTGCCACTAAGGTATCATACATTTTACGAAACTGCGGATGCTCCAGATCACCGATACGCAAACCATTGCGTCCGGTTTTATCCATATAGGCTGGTCCGATACCTTTCAGCGTAGATCCGATCTTTGCTATGCCTTTGGCCGCTTCTGAAGCGGCGTCGAGCAGGCGATGGGTGGGTAGAATGAGATGTGCCTTTCTGGAGATGAATAAATTCTTCTTCACATCCACACCGCGTTGCGCCAAGGCATCAATTTCTTTTTTGAAAACAACGGGATCAATAACGACACCATTGCCGATCACATTTACTTTTCCGGAATGGAATATTCCTGAAGGGATAGTATGTAAAACATGCTTTATCCCTTCAAATTCGAGTGTATGTCCGGCATTGGGTCCGCCCTGAAAACGCGCGATAACATCATAACGCGGAGTCAACACATCCACTACCTTACCTTTTCCTTCGTCGCCCCATTGCAGGCCCAACAATACATCAGCTTTCATCGTATTCAAAATAAAAGTATCCTGCATCACCGGCAGAATACCTGTAGATTATTTTTTAGAATTAATTACTAAAGGCTTTTGCAGCCAGTTCTTCGTTATCGACAACAGAAAAAACATTGATCAATTTCGTAATCACCAATAACGTTTTAATTTTTTCGGGAACGGCACAAATCACCGCTTCGCCACCAGACTTTCGTGCTTTCGATAAAATGCCCAACAAGACATTGAGACCTGTACTGTTCATGTATTTGAAATCAGTTAAATTGATGATGAAATTACTACCATCCTTTTCCGACAACAAATTGATCTCATCCATTAAGTCATTGGCCTGATTCTTCTCAATCAGGTTCCCTTTCAGACTGATCAATGCATATTTATCTTTTTCAGTAATCTTAAATTCGAACTCCATAGTTTTGTTTCCTTATCGTGTCAAAGTTATTTGTTTTTTCTTAGTCTGATGCTCACATTTCCCATTGTTTGCCAGTTTTTTGCACTTGCCATATAAATTTAAACTATGCTGTACCACTTGAAAGTCAAGGATTTGCCCCATCATCGATTGAATTTGTTCAATTCGCGGATCGCAAAACTCGAGTACCTTGTCACAATCGAGGCAGATGAGATGGTCGTGCTGCTTGTAAGCATAAGATTTTTCAAACAAGGCCAGGTTCTTTCCAAACTGGTGTTTTGTTACCAGGTCACAGGCCAATAAATGCTCGATCGTATTGTAAAGAGGTAGCGCGGCTCACCTGATATTTTTTCGTTTTCATTTGCAGAAACAAGGATTCAATATCAAAGTGATCATCTATTTCATACACTTCTTTGAGGATGGCAAAACGTTCCTGTGTTTTTCGCAGATTCATTTTTTCAAGATAAGCCGTAAACACCTCTTGTACCTTTTCTACTAAATCATTTTGAACCATACGACTTGAATTTAATTTACTCATGCTTTGGAATCGATACGTGTTACAGAAAGTATACCCGGTAACTTCACTAATTTTTTCATCAGTACTTTTAAATGTTCCGTATCGTGTACGAAAAGCATGATGGTTCCTTCAAAGAGTCCATCGGTACTTTCAATGTTCAGGGAACGAATATTTACTTTCAGTTCCGAAGAAATAATCTTCGTGATATTACTGACGACACCCACATCGTCCATTCCATTTATTTTAATTCCTACCAGGAAGGCGATCTGCTGTTGTCCGAACCAACGGGCTTTTACAATTCTATAGGCATAGTTGGACATCAATTGAATCGCATTCGGACAATTGGTGCGATGAATTTTAATGCCTTCGTTGATGGTGATAAATCCAAAAACCTCATCTCCGGGAATCGGATTACAGCAAGGCGATAGTTTATAATCTATTTTATCAATCCCCTCTCCTATCACGAGCATATCACTCTTGCCGCGAATCGTTTTCACGAGATCATCAAAGGTTTGCTTGTCAGATTTCTCCGGCAATTTCAACGTGCCCTGTTCTTTATGTTCAAAGAAATCACGTAAATTTTTAAGGTCGATGGCTTCAAGTCCGATGCGGTGATAGAAATCTGTGAGGTTGGAGACTTTATAAAACAACAAGAGCTCATTCACATTATAAGGCTTGTTATTCATCTTCAGACTCTTCATCTTCCGCTCAAAAATATCCTTACCCATTTCCGCCAACTTGCGTTTCTCTTCCTTTAAAGCGGTCTTGATTTTAGATTTCGCCTTAGCGGTAACTACATATCCCAACCAATCATCTTTCGGAAATTGCTTGGCAGATGTCAGCACTTCCACCTGATCTCCACTCTTCAATTGATGACTGATCGACACCAACCGATGATTAATTTTCGCACCTATACATTTCGTACCGATATCGGAATGAATTTCAAATGCAAAATCCAATGCTGTACTTCCAACAGGCAAGGTCTTGATCTCTCCGGAAGGAGTAAATACAAAAATCTCATCCGCAAATAAATTCAATTTGAAATCATCAATGAAATCGAGGGCATTGGATTCACTATTATCCAGCAAATCTCTGATGCGGGAAATCCATTCATCGATCGCACTTTCCTGACTCGACTCCTTGTATTTCCAGTGCGCGGCATATCCTTTCTCCGCAATTTCATCCATTCGCTTTGTGCGAATCTGCACTTCCACCCACTTCCCTTCCTTACTCATCACCGTAGTATGCAAGGATTCGTACCCATTCACTTTTGGTGTACTGATCCAGTCCCGCAAACGATCCGGATTCGGTGTAAAATAATCCGTGACTACTGAATATACTTTCCAGCAATCGGCTTTTTCTCTCTCATACGGTGTATCCACAATAATCCGAATAGCAAAAAGGTCATAGACTTCTTCAAAAGAAACCTCCTGCTTTTTCATTTTTGTCCAGATGGAGTTGATCGACTTAGGTCTTCCTTTGATATCATACTTAAAGCCTTCTTTGTCCAACTCTTCACGGATCGGCTTGGTAAACTCCTGAATAAATTTTTCCCGTTCCTTTTTACTCTGTTGCAATTTCAAGGCAATGGTTTTAAAAACTTCAGGTTCGGTATATTTCAGTGCAAGATCGTCGAGTTCGTTTTTAATGGAATACAATCCCATCCGATGAGCCAGCGGTGCATAGAGATATGCTGTTTCAGAGGCGATCTTGAGTTGCTTATCTTTCGGCATTGAACCTAAGGTCCGCATATTGTGCAGGCGATCGGCAATTTTGATCAGGATTACCCGCACATCATCACTCAGCGTGAGGAGCATCTTCCGGAAATTCTCGGCTTGCAGGGAAGACGTATGATCAAAGACGCCGGAAATTTTGGTTAGTCCATCAACTATACCGGCCACCTTCTTGTTAAAGAGACGCTCGATATCTTCCAGCGTATACTGCGTATCCTCCACCACATCATGCAGCAATGCGCAAACGATGGAGAGTTCTCCAAGACCAATTTCCTCTGCTACAATCATAGCAACGGCTATCGGATGAAAAATATACGGCTCACCACTTTTACGACGCATATCCTTGTGCGCCTCCAGTGATAAATCAAAAGCCTTTCGGATAAGTTTACGTTCACTCTTATCTACATTCGGCTTACACGCTTTCAACAAAGCCTTGTAACGCTTCAGAATTTCCTTCTTTTCACCTTCCGGATCCAACACAATCGGATCCTCACTCGTATCTGCTTTTAATATGGGTTGATTCGCATCTGACATTGATACAAATGTACAAAATACACAGGACGTTTTTCAAGATACGCCGGCAGCCGTCCTTCGGTCGGCTGTCGGCATTGGCGGGAGTAGATGTTATCCTCTGTTACAGAGATTCCGCCCCTACAGGGCTTGTACATCGAAGTTCCAAATCGTGAAAGAAAACTCTCATAGCGAAGAATCGGTTATGCACCGCTATCGGTAGCTGGAAGCCGGAAGTGGGGAGGCAATGCACGCGGTTGTAATCTAAGCTCACCATCGCGAACAGAAGTTCTTGGAGCGAAGCAAGAGACTAGCCTCACGCCTGGAAACCGGTAGCCGGAAGCTGGTAGCCGGAAGCTGGTAGCCGGAAGCTGGTAGCCGGAAGCTGGTAGCCGGTAGCCGAAAGTGGGGAGGCAATGTTCGCGGAAGTTATCTAAGCTCACCATCGCGAACAGAAGTTCTTGGAGCGAAGCAAGAGACTAGCCTCACGCCTGGAAACCGGTAGCCGGTAGCCGGTAGCCGGTAGCCGGAAGCCGGAAGCCGAAAGCAAAAAAGACCGTCTTATAAGAGACAGTCTTTTTCAATTCAATAATTTCTATTAATTCACCATTACCGGCATCACCAACATCAGCAAATCACCATTGGGATCCGCTTCCGTTTTAGGAGGAGATAAGAGTCCTGCCCGGTTAGGAAGTGAAAGTTCGAGTAATACATGTTCTGTAGCGATATTATTCAACATATCCTGAATAAACCGTGCATTGAAAGCGATCTCGATATCCTTTCCGTCATAACTGCATGACAGCCGCTCATTGGCATCATTTCCGAAATCCACATCTTCTGCAGAGATATCCACCTGACTTCCTGCGATGCGGAATTTTACCTGATGAGTGGTCTTGTTGGAGAAGATACTCACACGACGAATGGCATTCAGGAAGGAAAGGCGGTCGATTTCCATTTTATTGGGATTATCGAGTGGAATAACTGCTTCATAATTGGGATAACGACCATCTACCAAACGACAGATAAGGCTGACTTGATCAAACGTAAAAAACGCATTGGCTTCGTTATAATCTACCTTCACCTGAGTATGAACGCTGGGGAGCGATGTCTTCAACAAGCCGAGAGGTTTCTTAGGCATGATGAAGGAAGTTTCCTTAGAAGAACGGATATCTGTACGGCGATAACGTACCAGACGATGGGCATCTGTCGCCACGAAAATGGTCCCTTCCTTACTGAACTGGCAGAAGACACCGGTCATTACCGGACGAAGTTCATCGTTACCGGTAGCAAAAAGAGTATGATTGATAGCCGACAACAATACATCCGAAGACATTTCAATGGAGTTGGGCTTATCAATTACGGGTAATTTGGGATACTCGTCACCATTCAATCCGGTCAGTTTAAATTTTCCATCGGAGGAACTGATCTCAATATGGAAAGTATCTTTTTGCACCTTAAAGGTAAGCGGAGTAGATCCGAAAGTTTTCAATGTCTCCAGCAATATTTTTGCAGGAACAGCCACTTTTCCGCTCTCCTTACTATCTACAGAAATAACGGCAGACATCGTGGTTTCAAGATCTGAGGCCGTGGCTTTTAACGTATCCGGACTCAGTTCAAACAGGAAATTCTCCAGAATGGGCAGCGGGCTACTGCTTTGTAAGGCCCCACTGATAATCTGAAGTTGCTTCAGCAGGATATCAGAATTAACAATAAACTTCATAGGTATAATATTCTTTCTTAACAGCTACTTTGAATTAAGAAGCCAACAAATATAAGTCAAGGAAGTCAACGAAGACCTGCCGGAAAGGTGCAGTTTTTCAACAATACGCCCCGAAATGCTCTATTCAAATCGCTGCTGTGCCGGAACTATATCTTTTCCGGGCAAAAAGTTCCGTGGATCTTTAAAAATCCGATCGAAATGAAAATATTGGCAAACCAGCATGGAAGTATCTCCGGTCATTATTGCATAGAATCGATCGTAGTCAAAAGGAAGGTCTTTGCCCTCAAAATCAATTTGTAAGCGTGACCCCTGAGACACCGGTTTACGGAAACAGGTGAGCATCTTTTCCTTACCATCTTCCATACGGACCCGGATTTCGGAGAAGGAACCGGCTGCCAGCACCGAATCACGCACTTTTTTCGAAATCGCATGATCCAACCGTTCAAAATAGGTATCCCTGAAAGCAGAAAGAAAAGTTCTCACCTTCGTGACATCAAGCGGTTTTACTGGAGTCTTATCTTCCAGCTTCGTAACGGTATAGCTGGAATCGGCCTGTCTTTTAAGTTCAAATGAACGGTGCGGGCGCAAAAAATCACGAACTAAAACATCGGTAATGGTACGGGGATCAATTCGGAAAATGGCTTTATCCCGCCATTCGGCTTCATTGGAAATATACCGGCTGCTCAAAAAACCATTGAAACCGGAAATATGTGTGATGAAGGGAACTGTGGAATTTTCCAGATACATAAATGTACCCAGATTGTCCATGGTGGGATGTCCTACATAATACGTTTTAAGTATTTTCTGCCCTTCATAAATCTCAATTTTAACCGACTTTGCAGCCATTAACTTCATCGTATTATTATAAAGATTTTTACCCACCGGACTCCTCACTTCCACCGCTTTGATGGTATACAGCAAATTATCAACTGCATCTTTACGGGCGATGTACTTATTATTTACCAGCCATGTATCCGGATTGACCCGGGTGATTGTTGCACTATGACCATCTTTATCAGCTAAAAAAATCTTGTCAATTACTGCCGTATCCGCGACTGACAAATAAGAGTATTATCAGAATAGGTAGCGACACATTGAGTACACGAAGTGGTTGAGTATCGGACTCCGTAACAGCAGGGTCGATTTGACGGAGACGAAATTCCTTGGTACGGATTTCCATGAGTCCTGCATCATCACAGAGATAATCCATTACGTTCAAAAGGAAGGATTTATTGCCATAAGACGTATTTGTATAACGGTCAAATCCCAGCGCCACCGGACTCCCTTTATACATATCATTTCGGGCGATATCACCATCTCCTATCACCACCATCGCCGAAGGAACACTCTTCTCCTTAAATCCAATTTCCTTGCTTTCTGCAATGGCTGGAGGAATCCGGTTTTTATACAAGGAAGTAAAGCTCCCTTCCAGCAACATGGCAACCGGAACATATTTCTGGGGGAACATGGCAGGATCAGGCTTATATTGCATCACACCGAGGCTGACGCGAACCGGTGCCGGACTGAGTTTGGTATACTGAGAGGTTGTTAACAACTCTGTATGTGTAATTCCGGGAGCGTCAATAGGATCAATGCTGCTTACAAACTGCCCTTTCACCGCGTTCAGATTATTCACAATAGGATGTTTTGAGCGAGGTGACATCACCGGAAAATAATACCAGGGTAAAAGTTCTTGTTTAGGTTGACTTCCCACCATCCCTGTAACGACAGGAATTAATGAAGAGATCAAATCCTGCACAAGATCATAATTCACACGCGCACCATAGCGAAAGAGCATATCTTCCAGTTTCAAATCTCTGGCCAATGCAATCATCTCACCCCGCTGCTGCAAACTATCCATGGAAACCTGCATCGGATCAATCAGCCAGACGAGTTTTCCGCCAGACATTACAAACTGATCAATCACAAATTTATCCTTCTCATCAAACGCACTATCCGGCTTAGCAATAACCAGGGCTTTGAAATTTTTTAAGGCATCCAGACGTCCGCCAATCACCACCCGCTTTAATTCATAAGATGCTCTTAATTCATTGGCTAAGTCGGCAACGCGAGAGGTATCCAGTTCGCCATGTCCTTCAAGAAAAGCAATTGCCGGACGGGCAGGGTTCGTGACTTTTCGGATCACATTACAAAACTCGAACTCCAGGTTCTGAATTGAATTATTCAACATCAACTCCGGCGACACTCCCAGCTGACTTTTTAATAACAGCGCGGGCATCTCCACATTCGCAAAACTCACCAGCGCTCCCGGGAAAATATAGGTTCTTTTAATACCTTCCTTCGTGCGTTCTTCCAATGTGGTGGGCTGAATGCCCTTTTGATACAACTGGGCATAGATGGATTTACGTTCTTTCTCATCGGGATGAGCGGAAGGATCGATGAATTCATACTCCAGATTTCCTTTGGAATAAATGCGCAACTCATCAAGTAACTCCTTCGTGGCATTTCGCAGCTTCGAAAAACCGGGAGAAAAATCTCCTTCCAGATATACTTTAATGTAGACCACATCTTTCAGACCGCCAACCAGATTTTTACTTTGTTCAGTTAGCGTAAATCGCTTATCATCGGTTAGGTTAAAGCGGGTGAAAACAAAGGATGCAATGCTATTTTCAAAGAGAAGAATACCCGCAAGTAATCCCATTTGCAGGAAGGCTTGCGCCCGATAATTTTTAACAGGAGTTGATTGCTTTACCATTTCCTGCTTTCGGTTATAAATCGGGTCAGAAATAAAAAGAACAAAATGATACTTATAAAATAAACGATATCACGGGTATCCACCACTCCTCTGCTCAAACTCATGTAATGCGCATTAATACCTAATCCAAAAACTATAGTCGACAATTTTCCTATTCCGAATAGTGCTGCAATCGACTCAAAACCTTTGTAAAAAAACAAACAGAGGAAAAATCCGATGATAAAGGCCACCACCTGATTATCGGCCAGTGAAGAAGCAAATAATCCAATGGCGACAAAAGAAGCACCTAATAATAAGAGTCCGATATAAGAACCCCAGATAGCACCGGAATCGATATTTCCTGCAGGCAAACTGATGCTACGGACGGAATAATAATAAACCAGCGTCGGTAATAGCGAGAATAACACCAGAATCACTCCGGCCAGGTATTTTGCTCCAACGATTTGCATCTCTGTAAGCGGCTTGGTCAATAATAACTCTATCGTCCCGGTTTTCTTTTCTTCTGAAAACAATCGCATGGTGATCGCCGGCACCAACAAGAGATACACCCAAGGTGTCAAAATAAAAAGGGGATCGAGGTTAGCGTAACCCGACTCCAGGATATTAAACGCGGAGTCAGGAAAGATCCAAAGGAACAATCCGATGGTCAGCAGGAACACAATTATCACGATATACCCGATGAGGGAATTCAGGAAACTGTTGATTTCCTTGAGGATCAGGGAAAACATAGGGGGCAAAAATACATAAAGAAAAACAAGTGTTTAAGGATTTATACTTTTGTTGTGTAAAATGTGCGGCATACTAGGACTTTATTCAATAAACCAACAAGAAGGGGATTCCCAAATTCGGTTTACAGAAGCTTTGAAGTCAATGGTTCACCGCGGTCCTGACGACTATGGTATTTACAAGCATGAAAGAATAACACTAGGGCATAGGCGGTTGTCAATTATAGATTTAAGCAATTCCGCTCATCAGCCCATGCATGATCCGGAGAAGCGCTATACTATAGTCTTTAACGGTGAAATTTTTAATTTCAGGGAATTGAGAAATGAATTGATTGCAGATGGCCGGTCTTTTCATTCTTCCTCTGATACGGAAGTGCTTCTTCAACTTTATATAAAATATGAGGAAAAATGCCTCTCCAAACTTAACGGCTTTTTTGCCTTTAGTATTTATGATCATGTGAAGCAAACCCTCTTTATTGCCCGCGATCGTTACGGAATAAAGCCGCTATATTATTATTTCGACCATCAGCAGTTTATTTTTTCATCGGAAATCCAAAGTTTGAAAATGCTGGGGATTCCTGCAGAGATTGATTACAATAGTCTGCTGCTTTATTTTCAGTTGAATTACATTCCTGTACCCTATAGTATTTATCGTGATGTTTATAAACTTCAGCCGGGACATTATATTCTCCTTCAGACCGGAAATGGGAAATACCCTCCTGAAGAAATCACTGAAAAAGGCTGGTACGAGATCCCTTACACCACTGATCATCAATACTCTGAAAGCAATTATCAGGAAAGTTGTACACGATTATTCAACCTTATGGATGCGGCTGTTGAGAGAAGATTGATCAGCGATGTTCCACTAGGTGCTTTTTTGAGTGGCGGAGTAGATTCCTCTATTATTACCGCTTTGGCGGCAAGGCATACGAAGGAACTTCATACCTACTCTATCGGATTCAAGGATGAACCTGCCTTTGATGAAACAGTGTATAGTCAAATGGTTGCAAATCATTGCAATACAAAACATACCGCCTTTATTCTTCAGGATGATGAATTAGTAGGAGCTTTACCGGAGATGAGCCGACATTTTGATGAACCTTTTGCTGACTCTTCTGCATTAGCAGTTTATATACTGTCGAAGGAAACCAGAAAACATGTCACAGTTTCATTGAGTGGCGATGGAAGCGATGAACTTTTTGGAGGATACAGAAAACACAGAGCGGAATGGTTGATTCAAAAATATAAATTAACAGGAAAATTTGCACCTTTAATTTCCTTCGGGCTAAAAGCATTCAGTGGCTCAAGGCAAAGTAAATTAGGGAATAAGCTTCGACAATTGCACCGATTTGCAGAAGGAGCAGTGTTAAGTACACAAGAAAGATATTGGAGATGGTGCGCGATCAATAGCGAAGAAAATGCCTTCAGGTTATTGCATCCGGAGTTACAGAAACACCTGATTCAAGAAGACAAGAGAAGAAAGAACCAACTCACCCAATATTGCAAGGGAGATTATGATTTTAACAAAATACTCCTCAACGATTGTAAATTGGTTTTACCCGGGGATATGCTTACTAAAGTTGATCTCATGTCAATGGCCAATAGTCTCGAGGTAAGGGTTCCCTTTTTAGATGTTGAGGTAGTGGATTTTGCCTTTAGTCTACCGGCTTCCTTCAAAATAAATAAAACTTCTCAAAAAAGAATACTCCGGGATAGTTTCGGACATTTGTTACCGGTAGAGATCTTTCAACGGTCAAAGCAAGGATTTGAGATACCTCTTTCAAATTGGTTCAAGGGAAGCTTGAATAAAGAAATAAAGCATGTACTGGCCGATGATAAAATCAGAAGACAAGGAATTTTCAATCCACAAGAAGTAAAAAATCTATTGCAACTCATCGACAGTAAACAGCAGGGAGAGGCAACAGCCCGAGTATGGGCTCTTCTCGTATTTCAATATTGGTGGGACAAGCAGCAAGGAAATTAAAAAATGCCAAAAGTACTCCGTATAATAAATAGATTAAATCTGGGTGGACCCACCTACAATGCGGCCTACCTCTCCTCCTATCTTTCTCCGGAGTTTGAAACCATGTTAGTGGCAGGGATGAGAGATGAATCAGAGGAAAGTTCTGAATTTATTCTTGACCGGATGCAACTCAGTCCTTATTATATCCATACCATGAGGAGGGAAATTAATTTCACGGACGACAGGAAGGCCTTTACTGACATTAAAAATATCATTAAAAATTTCAAACCCGATATTGTTCATACACATGCTGCCAAGGCCGGGACATTGGGTAGAATAGCTGCATACCAATTGGGTGTACCCATCATTTTACATACTTTTCACGGACACGTTTTCCATAGTTATTTCAATCCTGCTAAGACCAACATATTCATAGGTATTGAAAAAATGATGGCCAGGCTCAGCACCGGTATTATCGCCATCAGTGAAAAACAAAAGCAAGAGTTAAGCGAGCAATATAATATATGCAAACCTGAAAAGATCAAAACCATTCCACTCGGTTTTGACTTAAGCCGTTTTTCCCTTAATCAAGATTTCTTAAGGAAAGAATTTCGTAAAAAATACCATCTTTCCGAAGACACCCTGGCGGTCGGAATTATTGGAAGGTTGGTGCCCATTAAAAACCATCCTCTTTTCATTCACGCCTGGAAAAATCTGGTAAACATTTATGGGAAAAAGATCCATGCTTTTATCATTGGAGATGGAGAGGACAGAGCAGCACTTGAGCAACTTTGCAAGTCTATTGGTCTGATTTACAATACTCCCGAGAAAAATCATTCCAATGCCAGCCTTACTTTCACCAGTTGGATACTTGAAATAGAAACGGCCTTAGCAGGAATTGATATTGTAGCTCTCAGTTCAAATAACGAAGGAACTCCGGTAAGTTTAATTGAAGCGCAGGCAGCAGGAAAACCTATAGTCAGCACGGATGCCGGTGCTTTACGGGACACCATTATTCCCAATGAAACAGCATTAATTGTTCCTACCGGCGACGAAGAGGCCTTTACGCAGAGTTTATCCAGACTTATTGCTGATGAGCAACTCCGAAAAAGGATGAGCGCATTAGGTCCTGAATTTGCATCGGGGAAATTTGGTGTGGAGCGATTAGTATCAGACGTACGAAACTATTACAATGAACTTCTCCAACGGGAATCCATTCCATCAAAAGGTCTTTACCTACCCGAAAGGCCTTCTATCGGCGAACATCCTATAACTGTCGATTCAACGGCAGGAAAATATCCTGAAATTGTTACGCCGGTAATAATTCGGAATGTTAAACCAAGGTATAAAGTTCTGCAAATTGTGAACAGACTTAATCTTGGTGGTATTACTTACAATGCTGCGAGTATTGCTGCCCGTTTGCGACCTGAATTTGAAACGATGATTGTAGCGGGTATAAAAGAAGATTCAGAGGAAAGCTCAGAGTTCATGTTGGAAAACCTTGGACTGGAGCCGGTATATATTCCGGATATGATGCGGGAATTAAACTTTCTGAAAGACAGAAAGGCCTTCCTCCATCTCACAAAAATCATCCGGGACTTTAAGCCTGACATCGTACATACACATGCAGCTAAAGCGGGAATGGTTGGAAGAATTGCTGCCTGGAAAGCGAATGTACCTGTAATTGTGCATACTTTTCACGGACACGTGTTTCACAGTTATTTCGGGAGCACCAAAACAAAAATGATCTTAGAAATGGAACGTTTTCTTGGGAAAATCAGTTCCGGTATTATTGCCATCAGTGAAAATCAAAAACATGAGCTTTGCGACATCTATAAAATTGCACCAAGTTCTAAAGTACATATTGTAGAGCTTGGATATGATCTGGCGCCCTTTCATACGGATAAGGAAATTAAACGCCGGGAATTCAGAAATCGTTTCAGCATTGACGATGATACCGTAGCCATTGGTATAATAGGAAGGATTGTACCCATCAAAAACCTAAAACTTTTCATTCAGGGTTGGCACAATGTCTACATAAACAAAAAAGTTAAAATAAAGGGACTCATCATCGGGGATGGGGAACAAAGAGCAGAAATGCAAGAGTTTTGCGAGCAGTCAGGTATAGCCTATTCCTGCCCCGAAAAACCAGACCCTGAGGCCGGATTAATTTTCACCTCCTGGATCTTTGAAGCAGACAAAGCCATGTGCGGAATAGATATTATAGCATTGACTTCATTGAATGAAGGAACTCCCGCAAGTTTAATAGAAGCACAAGCTGCAGGAGTACCTATCATTTCAACCAATGTAGGTGGCGTTCAAAATATTGTTATTCCCGACGTTACAGCTATTCTCGTACCCACTAACGACCTTATTGCCTTTACCAGGGCTCTGGACAGACTGGTGAATGATGAACAATTGAGGTATAAAATGAGTTTATCAGGGCCCGCATTTACTCAGTCAAGATTTAATTATGACCGATTAACTTCTGACATAAGGACCCTTTATCACTCACTATTGAAGAAACACTGAGAATTGACACTTGATGCAATAAAAATTATTTACTTTTGTCAGATAGCTTAAAACCAATCTTATTTGTATGAGAATTAGCCTACGCTTGTTAGCAGCCGCTTCCCTATTGTTCATTATTAGTTCCTGCAACATCAACCCCAGTGTGATGTTCAAAGTGCCCAAAGACTACAATTACTCCAATGACCAAACTATTGGAAATATTGAGTACCGCATTTCCCCAAATGACATCATTGGCTTTAATGTTTACACCAATGATGGCTTCAAACTGGTTGATCTTACCACATCTGCCATCTCTGCCTCTTCACCGATGTCGAACAATCCCGGCACCAATCAAACTCAGTTTTTAGTAGAACCGGACGGTCAAATTAAACTTCCCATCATCGGGAAAATAAAAATTTCAGGATTTACAGTTCGTGAAGCTGAGAAAGTGCTGGAACAACAGTACGCTACCTTTTACAACAAGCCCTTTGTCATGATCAGGGTGATGAACCGCCGGGTACTTGTCTTCCCCGGAACGGGCGGTAGTGGAAGAACAGTAAATCTCGACAACGAAAACATGCATCTGATAGAAGCCTTAGCCCTGGCCGGCGGACTTACCAATACCGGAAAAGCTTATAAAATTAAATTGATCAGAGGGGATCTGAGAAACCCTAAAGTAATGCTTATCGACCTTTCGACAATTGAAGGTATGCAACAAAGCAACTTGCTTTTGCAAGCCAATGATATCATCTATGTAGAACCTGTGCCAAGAATATCTCAGGAAATACTGCAGCAAATTGCACCCATTGTGGGAATCATCACCAGCCTGACGCTACTCTACCAGATCGCAGACGGTTTTAGAACCCCATAAACTTCACTATTTCCTGTAATGGCAAAAAAGAAAATATCGCCGATCAACGAAGAGTTTGATTTTAAACTCCTCATTACCATCGCAAGAAAAAGCACCATGTGGTTTGCTCTTTTCGTTCTTACTGCCATACTCACAGCTCTTCTGATTTTACGGTACACAGCTCCTGTCTATGAAGCCAGTTCCATCATTCAGTTATCGGAGCAGGATAATGCACGAAGTGTTCTCAATGAGACAACGGTTAAACGGTTTGGTGAACAAAACAACAAACTGGCTTCGAGTATTGAATTGATCCGATCAAAAGTGATTTTGGAACGCGTATTAAAACGACTTCCTTTTGAAGTAAGCTATTATTCTAAAGGCGAGATCCTCACGAATGAGCTCTATAAAATCTCACCCTTCTCTGTAGAAATCAGAGTAAAGGATAGTTCTATCCTTGAAGAACCCATTCTTATTGAGTTTAAATCCGAAAACAGCTTTTCTGTTGTATATCCATTTTCTTCTTCGAAGATTACGGCCACCCAGGAATTTAAGGAGAATCAATGGGTATCTACCGATGAATTGGACTTTAAAATTGATATTCTCGATTATACCACTATTCAAACATTACAGAAAGATCTTACCAGCGATGCGATATTTTTTAAGATAAACAGTTTAACCGTTGTTGCTGATCAAATCATTAAAGAACTGGTTGTTACTCCCCTAAATTCAGAAGCGAAAACGATCCAGATTAAATTAAAAGATAAAAACCAACAAAAAGCGACTGATATCGTGAATGGTATCGCAGCAGAATTTAATAAATATGATTTGGAGAAGAACTCTGAAGTCGCTGATAAAATCCTTGACTTTATAGATAACACCATTGCTGCAATCAATATCCAGTTAAGCAATTCTGAAAATTCGCTGGAAAATTTTAAGAAAGAAAATAAAATCATTAATCCTGACCTGAATGCCGGATCAATTTTATCCCAACTTGATCAAATACAAAACGAGTTGTATTCCATAGACTATCAAATTAGTCTCTTTGAAAATATCCGAAAAGATGTAAGAGCGAACAATGATATTGGAAAATTTTTACTTTCATTGGCAGGAAGAACGGATGATAGTCAAATTACGGCTCAATTGAATCGCCTGCAGGAACTCATCGATCAAAGAGATCAATTGCGACAGCAGGCAACTGAAAACAGTGAAGTCTTCAAATCACTTTCTGTAAAATTAAAAAACCAGCAAGATCTTCTGGAACGGACACTGCTCAATGAAGAAGCTGAATTGAAAGCCAAGAAAGAAATCAGAAAGCAGGAGAATAGAAAAATTGAATCTAAACTCGGTTTAATTCCTCAGCAGCAAGCCGAGTACGGAAGACTGCAACGCCTTTTTACAATCAATGAAAAATTTTATTCAATGCTTCTTGAAAAGAAAGCTGAGTTTTCAATTACCCGCGCAGGATATGTCCCCCAACATATAATTTTACAAGAAGCTAAATTAACCGGCGTTCCTGTTTACCCGAATCGTCCACTTGTACTCAGTGCCTGCCTGATCATTGGTTTTATTGCCGGATTCATATTGATCATTACCCGTTACCTGATCTACAATGAAATCAACGCGCTCGAAGAAGTAGGTCAATATACTGATGCAGCTCTTTTGGGTATCATTCCAAAATACAAGCGTGAAATTCCGATTTCGCAGTTGCTGGTTGATAAAAATCCAAAATCGGTTATCTCTGAAGCATTCAGATCCGTTAGAACAAATCTTCAGTTTATTTCAAGTACGGAAGGTGCAAAAATCATTGCAGTAACTTCCACCATTTCCGGAGAAGGAAAAACTTTTAATGCTATTAATTTAGCCGGTGTAATTGCCTTTTCAGGTCTGAGAGTCGTTATTCTTGACCTTGACATGAGAAAACCAAAGATCCATTTGGGTTTTAACGTTGAAAACAATCATGGTATAAGTACCCTGCTAATCGGAAGAGACACCCCTGAAAAATGTATATTAAAAAGTTCATTGGCTAATCTCGATTTTATTACAGCCGGACCTATTCCACCCAATCCAGCAGAATTAATTATTAATCCGAAAATGGATGCCTTACTGGAACATCTGAAAGCCCTTTACGATGTCATTATCATTGACCTTCCGCCGGTAGGTATTGTGAGCGATGGTGTTCCGATGATGCAAAAGGCCGATTATCCTTTATACATCCTAAGGGCTAATTATTCAAAGAAAATGTTTATTGCGCAAATCAATAAACTCATCACAGAAAATAAAGTAAATAATCTATCCATCATTCTAAATGGTGTAGAAATGTCCAGGTTGAAATACGGATATGGATATGGTTATAGCTATGGGTATGGATACGGCTATGGCTATAGTTATGGTTATGGCTATTATGAAGACGACAATGAACCTAAAAATCTTTTCGAAAAAGTAAGGCATTTCTTCAATGTCAAAAAATCCTGAAATGGAAGTAACTCAGTTTGAAATATCCGGACCTCTGCTTATAAAACCACGCGTGTTTTATGATGAACGGGGATACTTCTTTGAGTCCTATAATGAAAATGTATTTCATAAAAACGGCATTACTTCTCATTTTGTTCAGGATAATCAAAGCAGTAGTGTGAAAAATGTGTTGAGAGGGCTACATTTTCAGCATCCGCCATTTGATCAGGGTAAATTAGTACGTGTGTTATCCGGTAGCGTTCTGGATATTGCAGTAGATATCAGGAAAAATTCGCCTACCTATGGCCAACACCTGAAAGTGGAATTAAGTGCGGAGAACCAATTTTTATTCTGGATTCCACCCGGTTTTGCACATGGTTTTATATCTTTGGAAGAGAATACCATTTTTCTTTATAAATGCACTAACCTATATGACAAGAATTCAGAAAGTGGAATTCTTTGGAATGACCCTGAATTAAATATTGACTGGGGAATCAGTCAACCGATAGTATCAGATAAAGACCGGGAGTTGCCCCTGTTTAACCAAATTGAATCAAGATTTGAATTTAAAATATAAATGACCGAGGGTTTCTTACAAAACAGTAGTTTCATTTTATACACGCTATTTTTCGCGGTAGCGGTAGGCTTTTCTATGATGATCAATATTCTTTTTCTCCGGTTTTTTAAAACGCTTGGCATAAGAAATAATTCGGATGGCACCATTATCAGATGGGGCGCTCTATCGAAACCTTCCATCGGCGGAATAACTTTCTACATCATATTTCTTTTGTCTCTCGCCTCCTACTCCATTTTATTTGAACCTTCACAAGACGCTTACCAGTTAGGCTTCATTGGCATTCTCCTCTCCTGTGGTGCTGGGTTTATTATCGGACTGGCTGACGATGCTTACAATACCAGGCCCTGGCTAAAATTCGGAGTACAATTGCTTTGTGCCGGGCTACTCATTAGTACGGGAATCAGTATTCATATTTTCGAAAGTGATATATTAAATTATACGGTAACACTTTTTTGGGTGATTGGTATCATGAATTCTATAAATATGCTGGATAATATGGATGGAATTACAGCTACTGTATCCATCGGCATCATTGTGAACACTATCTATAGAATTCTTCATAATGGTGATATCACCAGCATGCATCTCCTGGTTTTAATTGGAGTTCTTGCCTCCCTGATTGCTTTTTTGAGATTCAACTGGCATCCTTCAAAAATGTATATGGGGGATACCGGCAGTCAGTTCCTCGGCGTGTTCCTGGCAGCAATGGGAATTATCTATTTTTGGAATGATCCCTACGCTCCCGCTACACCGGCCACCGGGAAATTATTCGCAGTTACTATTATGACATTTATTCTGCCGATTCTGGATACGACGGTGGTGGTCGTAAATCGTCTTTCTGCAGGTCGATCTCCATTTATCGGAGGTAAGGATCATACAACGCATAGTCTGGCTTTACTGGGGCTATCTGATGGAAAAGTAGGCATCGTATTTCTAGCGTTAGCCTTTATTTCATTGTTGTTAAATGTCATCATTGAAGAATTTCTTGGAGAATGGACGCATACTCATAGTCTCATCTTTTTCGCCTATTTCTCTGCATTGCTCGCTTTCTTCTTTTATACGACCAGAAATGGAAGTTTAAAAACCAGAGCCCGTTTAAGGGAGATAAAACTTAATCAGGAAAATACTCCTGCGGGAAACTAACTTACTCGTTTTTTCTCAATAAATCCGGTCTTCGCTCCTGTGTGCGTATCAACGACTGTTCATATCTCCATTGATTGATTTTAGCTTCATGTCCTGAAAGAAGTACATCCGGTACTTTCCAACCTCTGAATTCTGCAGGACGTGTATACACAGGAGGTGCGATCAAGTTATCCTGAAAGGAATCGGACAAAGCAGAGGTTTCATCATTCAGCACCCCCGGAATTAAACGAATCACCGCATCACAAAGCACTGCAGCAGCCAATTCACCTCCTGACAATACATAGTTGCCGATACTGATTTCCCTGGTGATGAAATGCTCCCGTACCCGCTCGTCCACACCCTTATAATGCCCGCAAAGCAGTATGATATTTTGCTGAAGCGATATGGAATTGGCCAACGGTTGATCGAGCATAACACCATCCGGACTCATGTAAATTATTTCATCATACGTATTCTTCAATTGAAGCGCCTCTATACATAAAGCAATCGGCTCAATCATCATCACCATTCCTGCACCACCTCCAAAGGCATAGTCATCGGTATTGTGGTGCTTGCTGAATGCATAATCACGAAGGTTGATGAGATTTACTTCCACCAATCCCTTCTCTTTGGCTCTTTTTAATATAGAATGATTAAAGGGACTTTCCAGTAACTCAGGGTGCACTGTGATGATATCTATCCGCATTGTGCAAATTTAAGATCATTCAGGAATCTTTACTAAAATCTTTTCCATCAGATAATGCTGAATACTCTCATACAGTAAAAAAGTCTCCATCACGATCTCATAACCACAGGATTCATAAAATTGCAAGGCATTTTCTCTGGCTTGCAGAATTACTTTCTCCGCACCCGCATCAAGCGCCAAAGACTCCAGCTCTTCCATCATCGCCTTCCCCAGCTGAAGCCCCCTGAATTGCTCATGAACGGCCATATATCGTATTTGAGCCACAGTGGGTTCATTAAGCTGAAGACGACCTGTTGCCACGATTACTTCATCAGCACCTACAATCATCCGATGCAAGGACTTCTGCTCGAGTTCATCTCTCTCCGTCCCTTTGGGCTGATTCCATGGCTTGCGAAGGACTTCCCATCGCAGCAGGAAATACTCGTCTTCTCTGTTCGAATGGAATGGATCCATGAACTTGAAATTTTCAGGAAGCTTGCTCATTCATTTTCAATTTTAAATGCTACTGTTGCTACTCTCTTACTGACACTACCATCACCTTCCTGTTGTTCCAACACCATAGATTGAATGGAAGGGTCCATAAAAACCTGATCGATAGATCGTACTGATGCTGCAGGAACTTTTGCGCGATGACAGGCCGAAAGAAGATTTTCAGATGTCAATAACGCTATATACTTATTTAACTTTTCGGCAAGAATCTTACGATTGATAACCCGGTTAGTATTGGTTGAAAAAAGTGGATCGGACCCCATTTCTTCTGCTTTCAAAATATCCAGCAAACGCAAAAACTGCTTGTCTGTACCCACTGCCAGGAGCACCAATTGTCCATCAGCGCAGCGAAACATTTCACCATAAGGAGCAATGGTAGGATGCAATGATCCGGAAGCCAAAGGAACAACATGGGTATTTAAATAGGCGCTTGCCTGATTCGCTAATGAAGCTATTGCAGAACGGTACAAGGATGCTGTCACTTTGCACCCCTTTCCTGTTTTAGCACGTTGCAGTAATGCGATCAGTATTCCTTCCTTTAATTGATGGGCAGCTAAAAGATCGATCAATGCCACAGGCATTTTCATCGGTTGATCTCCCGGATTTCCATTCAGCGACATGAACCCTGTCTCCGCCTGCAATACGGCATCATAAGCCACTCTTTCCTGATCGTCAAAGCCTGTAATTTCTGCAATAATCAGCGAAGGATAACGGGAAAGCAGTACCGAAGAACTCATTCCTAATTTTTCTGCATCTCCACTCTTAAAATTTGTAATGAGTAAATCAGCAGCACTGATTTTCTCTATTGCAACAGCATGATCTACTGCCTCCTTCAGATCAAGAAAAAGTATTTCTTTATTCCAATTGACCGAATGATAATAAGAAGACGTTGTTGATTCTTTTTGTTCCACCGGCAATTTCCATTTCCTGGTGAGATCGCCACCGGTACTCTTATTTTCTATTTTAATCACTTCCGCTCCTAACTCCGCGAAAAACATTCCAACAGCAGGTCCTGCCAAAACATTGGCCAGTTCAACTACGCGGAGCCCTTTGAAAATATCCATTTAGTGTGCTACTATTTTTGGTTCAAGGAAAATTTCAGCAAGCATACAGCGCACGCCACCTCCTCCTACATTCTCAATAACAGGAATGTCTACAATTAAAAATTCAGTATGCTCCTGCATTTGCTCAAGCTGCTTTTCCTCTAACGAATCATAAGCCGTACGTGAACAAACGGTAAACAAACGACCATCACGATTTTTAATTTGAAGCATATTTCCACAGAAAGAATTCATCTGCGCCAATGACAAAGTCAGTAATGTTCTTCCGGAATCCGAAAAACTTATTTTCAATCTACTTCGTTCTTCTTCCGAAGGAATCCCCTCCTCACAATACATGATATAATTTTCACCAATATGCATCACCACGTTGGTGTGATAGACCGGATTTCCAATTGCATCATTACAATGAAAAGAATGATAATCGTAATTCAATTCTATACAAAGTGCATGCAAGACTTCCAAATTCGTCCTTGGACTCGATACCGCATAAGCCATTTTGCAAGCATGATCAAAAACAATACTACCTGTACCCTCGAGAAATTTACTTTGCTCTTCCCAAGAGGTAAGATCAAGTTTTCGGTTGATTTTAAATGCTCCTTCCAGATACTGCTCAAGACCGGAACTTCTTTCACGACGGCGATTTAGAGCCAGCATGGGATAGAGTACCAAGGTGCCATCGTGATGGGTACTGAACCAGTTATTGGGAAAAATAGCATCAGGTGTATCCACATCTGCATTTTGAAAAACATGCACATTGATTCCTGCAACAACTAATTTTTCTCTCACCAAATCAAATTCGCGAAGGGCCTGTTCGTGGAGGCTATCTGCTATTGCTCCTTTCCGCTCCTGCTGAAAAGCATTACTTGCCGCTGTCTCCGGATTAAATCCAAAAAATGCCGGACGAACCATCATTACTATACTTGCCTGTTGGCTCAGGAGATTATTCTTCATTACCACTCAAAAGTAAACAGGCCTCTCCAACAATTCCGGAGAAGCCTGTTAAATAAATACTATTTTTTTACACAGCCAATTCTTTCTTACAGAGGTAAAAATCAATCTTCTCGTAAGAAGTGTTGGTATCTCGCTCCTCCATATCTATTAAAGTTTTAGGCGGCGGAACAATCACTTTTGCACCGGGCTTCCAATTCAATGGCATGGCCACTTTATGTTCATCGCTTACCTGGAGGGCTTTCAGGACGCGAAAGATTTCATCCATATTTCGACCAACATTGAGCGGATAATACATGATCAAACGAATTTTTCCTGTGGGATCAATAAAAAACACAGCCCTGACTGCCGCTGTTTCACTTTCGCCCGGCTGAAGCATGCCATATAATTTTGCCACTTTCATATCAATATCAGCGATGATCGGAAATTTCATGCTAATCCCCATCTTCTCCTTCACATTGTGCACCCACGCAATATGGGAGTGAATGCTATCAATACTTAAACCGAGGAGCTTTGTATCCATGGCATTGAACTTTGGTTCCTCTACCGCGAATGCACTCATTTCTGTGGTACAGACCGGAGTAAAATCAGCGGGGTGAGAAAAAAATACAATCCAGTTTCCTTTATTGTAATCGGAGAATTTTAATTTACCAATCGTAGTGATCGCCTCAAAATCCGGAGCTTTATCTCCTATCCGGGGCATTTGAGTATGTTCTTGTGTGCTTTCCATATCTGTTTTAATTTGTTGATACAAAGTTCCGCATTCAAATAGCAGATTTCAGTAACAGAAGTCACACTATTTAATAAGATATGTCACAAAATAAATTAAAGTTGTGTAAAAGTAATACAGGGCCAATTTATAGCCTTCCATACCAAGTCCCGCAATGCTCCCCCTGCATTTTGGGGAAAGGAGACTGATATGACGAAACTCCTCTCTGGCATAAATATTTGAAATATGCACTTCAATGACAGGTGTAGCTATAGCGGCAACAGCGTCGGCAATGGCTACAGAGGTATGAGTATAACCACCGGCATTCAATACAATTCCATCTGAAGAAAATCCTACCTCATGGAGTCTGTTTATCAGCTCCCCTTCCACATTACTTTGAAAGTAGTGGATATCTATATCGGGGAATGCCATTCGCAACTGCTCCAGATAGGATTCGAAACTCTCATTTCCATAAATACCCGGCTCCCTTTTACCCAGCAGGTTCAGATTAGGTCCGTTAAGGATATCAATTCTCATAAGTTGCGAAGTTAAGATGTTCTTTAATAGTACAAGGTTCTATCTTCGCATTCTCATGCATCCCTGGCAATCCTATATCAAAGGTTTTCGCAGCTACCTTCAGTTGGAACGCTCGCTTTCCCTGAATACACTGGAAGCTTATGAGCATGATTTGGAAAAACTGGTGCAGTTTCTTGACTATAAAAAGAACACCGTAATGCCTGAACAGCTCAAACATGAGGTATTGCAGGAATTTATTGTATGGATAAATGAATTGGGAATGACGGCCCGAACGCAGGCCAGAGTTCTTTCAGGCGTAAAGGCTTTTTACAAATACCTGCTCATGGAAAATCTGGTACAGGACGACCCTACTGAACTCATCGAAGGACCTAAAATAGGACAAAAACTACCCGATTTCCTCACTGTAGAAGAAATAAACACTCTTTTGGAGGCTATTGATTTAAGCCAACCGGAAGGACAAAGAAACAAAGCACTATTGGAAACTTTGTATTCCTGTGGACTCCGGGTTTCAGAGCTTATTTCCTTAAAATTAAGTCAAACCTACTTTGATGCCGGTTTTGTAAAGGTTACCGGTAAAGGAAACAAAGAAAGAATTGTTCCTATTGGGAATTCAGCGATGAAGCAAATTTTGCTGTACAAAGACAATTACCGATGCCATCTGGACATCAAACCTGGACATGAGGATTTTATATTCTTAAACAGAAGAGGAAGAAAACTCACACGCGTCATGATCTTTACCATCATAAAAAATCTTGCTCTGAAATCGGGCATTCGAACTACTATTAGTCCGCATACCTTCCGGCATTCCTTCGCTACACATTTAATTGAAGGAGGGGCTGATTTAAGGGCGGTGCAGGAGATGTTAGGACATAGTAGTATTACCACAACGGAAATTTACACCCATTTGGATAAAGATTATCTACGCTCTGCAATTTTACAGTTCCACCCTCGCGGATAACCCTTCGTACAGCTTTTAACGCAATTAATCAGCATCGACCTGAACAGGAGTGTCCCACTGTTTTCAACATAAAACTTAAGGGTAACCTACTGATTTTCTATCCATTTCTTTGTTAAAGTCCGATACTGCTAAAAAATAATTCAGAGATTCCATCCGCCTTGTTTGGCGAGCACCACAATTCGAAGTATTTTTAACAAAACTTTAATGCGCTATGGCCTATCAGTTCAGCGATGCAACGGTTGTAAATATTATTGATGAAAATGAACGTGTGAAGAGGTACTTTATTAAAGTTCCGGATGAAGTCCCCTTTTCATTTAAAGCCGGTCAATTCATCATGCTCGACTTGCCCATTGCTTCCAAATACACCAATCGCAGTTATTCCATCGCTTCTCCGCCAAGTGATGATAATATTTTTGAATTATGCATTGTCCTTAACGACAAAGGACTCGGTACTCCATATATCTGGGAGCATTATCAAATAGGAACTACGGTAAAAATTTCAAAGGTGCTCGGTAAATTCCAGCTCCCTGAAACTATAGACAGAGATATTTGTTTCATTGGAACAGGGACAGGAGTCGCCCCGCTTCGGTCACAGATTCTGGATATACTGAACAAGGGAATTCCGCACAGAAACTTATATCTTGTATTTGGAAACAGATGGGAGAAAGACATTCTATACAGGAAGGAGATGGAAGGATTACAGGAAAAATTTCCCACTTTCAAATTTCTTCCTGTCTTATCCCGTGCAAATGAAGGATGGAAAGGATTGACAGGCTATGTTCACACAACTTACGAGGAAATCTTTAAAGATCACCGGTCGGCCTATTTTTACATTTGTGGATGGGCTGATATGCTTAAAGAGGCCAGACACCGGCTCGAAGTGATGGGCTATGACAGGAAATCGATTCGTTTTGAATCTTATGATTGAACCAAACATTTTCCAATTCTGCTTCATTTCATTCTCGTAAAAACCATTAAATAATTTACTACAGCAGGAACTAACATCGGAAAATGGTCAAAATTTTTAAGAAAAACGAAGCGTCTGAATTCGGGTTTGGTACAATAACCAATTCTTCCGGAAAAAGGATTCTCAATAAAGATGGTAGCGCCAATATTTTAAGATTGGGTGAGCCCAGATTCAATATCATCAATATTTATCATTCCCTCATTACGATGAGTTGGTGGAAATTTAACCTCCTGGTTTTCTTGTTTTATATAGCAACCAATACCCTCTTTAGTCTTATATATTATTTTATTGCACCAAACGGAATCGCCGGAATGATATATACAACGGAATGGGAACATTTCCTCGAAGTCTTTTTCTTCAGTGCGCAATCACTTACCACGGTTGGATACGGAAGACTTAATCCTATAGGCACCTTTACAAGCAGTATGGCGGCAATTGAGTCCATGATTGGTTTGCTGGGTTTCGCTCTTGCCACCGGACTCTTATACGGAAGATTTTCACGACCAACTGCTAAATTGATTTACAGTGACAATATTCTGATATCTCCCTACACACATGCAACGCTTTCATTGAATGCCCCTACTGCCTTAATGCTCCGAATTACCAATGCGCGTACCAATCAGCTCATCGAGGTAGAAGCGCTCCTGTTATTTGCTTACAATGAAGAATTCAATGGCAAAATATTCAGACGATTTCAACGGCTTAAACTTGAAGTGGAAAAGATTAATTTATTGGCCATGAGCTGGACGGTTGTTCATCCTATCAATGAAGAGAGTCCTTTAAAAGAACTTACAGCAAAGGACTACAAATCACTGGATGCGGAATTCATGGTCAATATAAAAGCCATTGATGATACTTATGTGCAACAGGTGTATTCACGCACTTCCTATAAATGGCAGGAGCTTATCCAAAATGCGAAATTCCATTCCATTATCTCCACTGCAGAAGATGGCAGAACGGCGCTTGATTTGCGAAATATATCCTCCTATGAAACTGTATGACTATTATGATTAAAAAACTCCTTGTTCTTATTTTAATACTTCACTACTCTCCCTCAATAGGGCAGGAATTAAAAAACAAAGAACAGTTATACAACTACGCTACTAAGCTTCAGGGGGAGAAAAAATGGAATGATGCCCTTACGATTTTCAAAAACTTATTGAAGTCTGACTCTTCGAATGTGGAGTATTTATGGCGGACTTCTTATATCTATTCTATTCTGGGCTTTGGACAATCCACTGAAGAAGCCCGCCAACAATGGTATCGCACAGGAGCTTATTTAGGCAAAAAAGCCATTACCCAACATCCCCAGCATGCCAATGCACACTATGCCTATGCAGTTGCTGTAGGAAGGATGAGTGAACATGCAGGAAATAAAACTAAAATCCAAAATGCAAAACTGATTAAATCCGAAGCAGAAACAGCCATAAAACTAGATCCAAAATTACCCGGCCCTTATCACATCCTCGGAAGATGGCATCGGGTGGTTGCCGGATTTAGCGGCTTCGAAAGGGCAATGATAAAAGCAATTTTTGGTGGTCTGGAAGGTGGTTCACATGAGGAATCCATTCTTAATTTTGAAAAAGCAATCCAACTCGAACCCTTGAATGCCATTCATTATATTGAAGCTGCAAATAGTTATATTGAGCGCAATGAAATCAACGATAAACAACAGGCAAAAAACTGGCTTCAAAAAGCATTGAACATTCCGATCCGTTCACCTGATGATGAGATGAATAAAAAGACATGTGAGGCGATGTTGAAAAAGTTGTGATACATTGATATACTTGGAGCTACGGTGGATATACGGTGGATATACGGTGGATATACGGTGGATATACGGTGGATATACGGTGGATATACGGTGGATATACGGTGGATATACGGTGGATATACGGTGGATATACGGTGGATATACGGTGGATATACGGTGGATATACGGTGGATATACGGTAGAGGTAGTTGGACTTCTTAGATGAACTTGCCCCAACCGTATATCTACTCCATCTCAACCGTATATCCACCGTATATCCACTTCATCTCAACCGTATATCTACTCCATCTCAACCGTATATCCACCGCATCTCAACAGTATATCAATGTATCTCAACAGTACCTCAACAACTACTTACCTTTTTTGAACCACTCGAAGGCTTCGGGAGCAAGGTTTTTAAAATAGACAACAGCTATATAAATACCGGAGACCAAGGTTCCTTTATACGCAATGTTTAACAAAGGATTTCCGGTAGATGGCAGGAACCAGCCTATGGCGAAGAGGAAAATGATCAGCAAAAGTAAAAGGGTGTTTTCTTTTTCGAAAGGTTGTAAATTGAAATGCTTTTTCACGAACCAAAACAATAATCCATTATAAAAAAATGATGCCAGGACTGTCGCCAGGGCGGCACCTATCATACCGAAGATGGGAATCAGTACAATTTGCAGAATCAACACGACTACTGCCAGCGAGATCAGAAACACCGCACCATAGCGATACTTCTCAGAGGTAAAAAGTACGGCAGCATTCAGTCCGGTAGCCATATTAAATAAACTGCCGGTACTCAGCAACATCACAATGGATGCACCTTGCTGATAACCTTCCGGTAAAAATGTGAGGAGGTCATAGATATTGAGGTTTACATTCAGGAACAAAAATCCGCCGATCATAAACATGTACAAGCTGGATTTATGATAAATGGATTTTATTTCCTCCATATTCTTCTCCTGCCAGGCGAACGCTATTTTAGAAGAGGCAATCCGGTCAAAAGCATTCAATGGGGCTTCGATGATCGTTGGAATAAATGCTGCAACGGTATAAATGCCAACGAAACTTAGCGGCATATACTGACCGATCATTATAGCATCAAAGTACTTCAGTCCGATAGAAGCCACACTTGCAAACCAAAGCAATAAACCATATCGAATGAGCGCACCAAATTTCTGCTGATGGAAATAGGCCCAGTCGATTTTAAATCCCGGCCTGTCGAATTGAAAGATATAGACCAACAATCCCAACAATTGCAACGCATATATCGCGGTAAAAGCGAAAATAAACTGGTCCAGATTGAGCCATTTGATATAATAGAGACTTACGACCACGATGGTCAGCAACCTGACAATAACATCGTTCAGGTAGGTTGGGATTGTACTTTTAAAATTCGATGAACAGTAAATACTCAACACGGAAATGATAGAAATTATAAAAGTAAGCGGGAAGACATAATAGAAAAACTCATTAAACAGTGGGGATTCGGCGGCATAGCGCGACATAATAAAATCCTTAAAGAGAAGAAGAACGCCGGCAGCAAGGATAAAACCTGCAAGCGGAAACAAAAGCATAAAGCCAAAATAGCCATGATGCCTCTTCTCCGTATTCTTAAACATCGGAAAAAAGCGGGTAGTGGCATTACCAATACCCATCGGAACAAACATGGCCACCAGCAAAGCGAAAGAATAAAGCACTCTTGTCAAGCCCAGCTCCTCTTTCGAAAGAAAATTAGGCTGAATAATAATAAGATTGACAAACCCTATCACAAACCCGATATAGGTGGCGATGGTATTTTTAATGCCCTGACGTTTGATTACGCCCATAGATTCACCTTCAATTTAAAACATCCATTTTTTATACCATTGCAAAAAGATAAATACAAACCATAATCGCTCGAAATCATGTAATTTGTCATTCAAATAATCCTTCTTCAGTTCCAGAACAAGTTCGCTATTCAACAAATCCTGTTCCTTCAAAAACTTAACATCAACTATTTCCTCAAACAACTCCCGCAACTCATTCTTCAACCAATTTTTAACAGGAATTCCAAATCCCATTTTAGGACGAATCATCATTTCTTTGGGAATATATTTATGCACAATATCCTTCAGCAGCCGCTTAGATACTCCCTCATTCAATTTATATGTAGAAGGCAATACAGCTAACCACTCCACCAGGCGATGATCTAAGAAGGGCTCCCTTCCTTCCAGACTTGCAGACATCGTAGCCCGATCCACTTTTTGAAGTATATCATCTACAAGATAGGTTTTATACTCGACAGCCAGAATTTTATTGAGGACATCCTTACTTTCGTTAAGACCCCTATCATCATTAAATGGCAAGTGAGAAAAAACAGCCTTCCCTTTTACAAGCCTGTTAATTTCCTTTTCCGTATACGTTTGATTTACGATATGAAACTTTTCCAATGGTCCCTTAGCTCCAAGATAGGCACGCAACTTCTCCGGTATATCGGCCTTTGAAATTGAAGGAGTATTTAGCCTAGATAAACTCAATACTCCCGCACCAACCTGATTAAAAACATTCGGATACCCATCAGTTTTGAAAGGTAGTGAACTATTTTCTGATGACGAGGATATCCTGCAAAAAGTTCATCGCCTGCATCTGCTGATAAAGCTACTGTAACGTGCTTCCGGGCTATACGACTAACAAGAGTAGTTGGGATCGCTGAAGAATCACCAAAAGGCTCATCATAAATTTCAGGAATATCCGGTAAGATATCCATTGCTTCCTTCGTGGTACAAAAGTATTCATGATGGTTGGTTCCCAAATGCCGGGCTACTATTTTAGCATGTGGACTTTCATCAAACGCCTTATCATCAAAACCAATAGTGAAGGTATTCAGATTAGTAACATTTTTAGAAAGAATAGCAGCAACAGCAGAACTATCATAACCACCGCTAAGAAATACACCAACGGGTACATCAGCTACCATTCTGTAATTAAAGGCTGAACTGAGAAGATTTTCAGTTTCAGTCAACGCTTCCTCGTATGAAATTTTAATTTGTGGCAGATTGTAACCATCAAATACGTCCCAGTACTTAACAGCATTGAAACTTCTCTTTCCAATATCAATTTCGATATAATATCCGGGTGCAACTTTAAAGGTCTGTTCAAAAATGGTTTCCGGTGCAGGAATATTTCCATTAAGAAAGTATGTTTTTAGAGCTGATCTGTTAATCACCTTTTTAAATGAAGGGTGCTTATGGAATGCTTTAAGTTCAGAAGCAAATAGAATTCCCTTATCATATTGATGATAGAATAACGGCTTTACTCCTGCTCTATCTCTGATTAGAAACAATTTGCCTTTTGCTTTATCCACAAGGACAATCGCAAACATTCCTATAAACTTATCAATGGACTTCACTCCATAATAAATGTAGCTCTGCAATACCACTTCCGTATCCGAACTTGAAACAAACTTACATCCTTTCGCCTCAAGATCCAGCCTAAGTTCCTGATAATTATAAATCTCCCCATTCAGCATGATGACGACATTACCATCAGGACTGAACATAGGTTGATGACCGGCGGGACTTAAATCTATGATAGAAAGTCGTCGAAATCCTAAGCCAATACTAGCATTGCCATGGTTTAGAAACTCATACCCCTGATCATCAGGCCCTCTATGTACAAGGGTATCAGCCATAGCTTTTACAATGGAAAGGTCATAATGACCCTCAAAATCAATAAATCCGGCAAATCCACACATATTATTCACAAAACTAAGAAAAGCAGCAAATCATAGAATTTGGTAATTTCATGGCCTCGATATGTCGAATCTACTGCCCTATTACTCACCAAAAACCGGAGAACAACTGTATCTTAACGGTGATCAATTAATTAGTAACACAGGAGAGCATTTTCCGTTGATCAATGGAATTCCCCGATTTGTACCGGAAGACAACTATGCCTCTGCTTTTGGACTTCAATGGAAAAATTTTGCCAAGACACAACTGGACAGTTTTAGCCGAACGGATATCACCCAAAGCAGATTAGAACGATGCTTAGGATTTCCTATTTCGGAGTTAAAAGGGAAAACGCTTCTTGAAGTCGGAGCCGGAGCAGGAAGGTTTACGGAGTTGCTCGTTAAAGGAGGAGCATTGGTTCACTCTGTTGATCTAAGTGTTGCTGTAGAAGTAAATAAAGAAAACATTGGAGAAGCCGCCAATTACACCATTGCTCAAGCAAGTGTTTATGAGCTACCGTACACGAACAATCTATTTGACATTGTAGTTTGTCTTGGTGTAATACAGCATACTCCTGATCCTGAAAAAACAATTCGTTGTCTTTGGGAAAAGTCAAACCCGGAGGACTATTGGTTATTGATCATTACAAGTGGCGAATTGGCTATTACTCTACACTGACGCCCATCTACAGGTCGATTTTAAAGGAAATGAAGCCGGTAAAATCTAAAAAGATCGTTGATACTATTGTCAACTTCTTCTTCCCACTTCATTGGAAATTCAAAGACAAACCTGTCTTCAACTGGCTATTGCATCGTATTTCCCCTTTAATAGTTTACATGAAACAATATCCGGAACAAAACAGAGATTTCCATTACGAGTGGAGTAAACTCGATACCTACGATCAGTTGACGGATTATTATAAGCACCTTCGTACCCCTGAACAAATCAGAAAGACACTTGAAAAACTTCAGGCCAAAAACATTTGGATCAATGAAGATGGGAATGGGGTTGAAGCCAGGGGGGTAAAATGAATAGTGAATCTTCAAATAAAACAATTGACAAAGCGGGAGAAGCTTACTGGACAGATTTTTGGGCAAACACTTCACTTCCAAAAGCTGTAAGCATTCAATCTGGAAATTTAGAAGATTATGCATTCAGAAAATTGCATGATTTCTACTCGAAATTATTTTTTAACCTGAGTCCTACAACTAAATCACTTATTGAAATAGGGTGTGGTAATTCGGTATACTTGTCCTACTTCGCGAAACAATTCGGTTTTAAAGTGTCAGGACTTGATTACTCAGAATATGGTTGTGCACAAACGAAGAAAATTCTTGAGCGAGATGGTGTAAAGGGAGATATTCATTTTGGTGATTTGTTTAATCCTCCCGGGGAGCTTTTATATCAATACGATGTAGTGTGCTCCTTTGGAGTGGTAGAGCATTTCAATAACACGGTTGATGTACTGGATAAAATTGGAGCATTCCTTAAACCGGGCGGTATTCTAATTACCACTATTCCTAATTTGACCGGAGTAACCGGCTATTTACAAAAGTGGATGAACAAACCTGTTTACGATATCCATAAAGTAATGGGATTAAAAGATATTGAACACTATATCAAAGAAGCAGGTTTTGAAATAATCCAGTCAGAAAGAATTATTCCTGTTTCATTTGGCGTTACTTTGGATGAAATTGATAATAAAAAAGTAAAGTTTTTAAAGCTGAAGAAATATATCCTTAAAGGATTTCAATTGATCGGAAAAGCCTTTTGGCTGATTGACGACCGAATAGTTCATCTACCCAAGAATGAAATATTTTGCGCCGGCATGATTGTCGCTGCACGCAAACCGGAGTTAAAGAATTAGCATTGACATGAGGATAATTCATACTTACTTTTATGCCTCTTCTTTCATTCTAAAAGATAAACAGCTATTTGAGTCCATTGCAACAGTTAAAAATAATTACTTCAACCTGGCTCAAAAGTATCTCTTACCTTTCAATTTTATAAAACAGTTACTGTTTCTCTTGTTTTATGGTTGGAGAACAGATCTTTTTATATGTCAATTCTCAGGCTACCATAGCTTCTTACCCTGCCTATTTGCAAGGGTTACCGGAAAAAAATCAATTATCATCTCCGGCGGTACAGATTGTGTTTCCTTCCCCGGGATTCGCTACGGAAACTTTTATCGGCCTGTATTGAAAACCTTTACCAAATGGTCTTATCAATTATGTAGTCATCTTGCCCCTAAGCATGAGACGCTCTATTTTACCAAATATGATTATGATGAAAAGGAACCTGCAGAGCAAGGTATAAAAGCCTTCATTAAAGGACTTAATACACCATACACTGCTATTCCGAATGGTTACGATCCTGAACAATGGCCATTGCTTCATAAAGAAAGAAAACCAAGGAGCTTTATTACACTTTCCGGAAGCTTTGAATATCCATTCCAGGTGGCGCTGAAAGGCATTGATTTGATTCTTGAGGTGGCAGCACTTTTTCCCGATTGTACTTTTACCATTGCCGGTGTTCCCGAATGGAAAAAATTAGACATTAAATCGAACAATGTGATGGTGTTGCCACCCATCCGTCATAAAGATTTGCCGGAGCTATTTAATGAGTATGAATATTACATGCAATTATCCATGGCTGAGGGCTTCCCAAATGCATTGTGTGAAGCAATGCTTTGCGGATGTACGCCGATTGTTTCGAACGTTTTTTCGATGCCGGAAATAATAGGTGAATGCGGATATATTCTTAAAAAAAGAAATTTTTCTGATTTACAGAACTTAATAAATGAAATTAAAGGAAGAGAGCCTGTTAGTAGAAAATCGATAAGGGGAATAATAGAAAAAAAATACACGTACAACGAACGAAAAAATAAGTTTCAGCAAATTTTAAAACAAATGACAACTCCCAATCCTTTGTGAAATTAGTTTTTATATATTAATCGATTCAAAACAAAGTCTTTTTTTGAAACCTGCAGAATATATATCCCGTCTGCAAAACCACTTAAATCAACAGTAATTTGCTTAAAAGGGAATTCGTGATTTAATATTTTACGGCTATCTATAGCAAACAATTTAAATCCCGTCAATTCATTTTCAGATTCAATAACCAATGACTGTTGTACCGGATTGGGAAACATCTTCAAATCCCCAAACAAGTCAACTTCAACATTTCCAGACAAAATCGAATTCAAACATGCGGAGGTATCCACACATCCATTCCAATTAATAATGACTGAGAAATTGCCATTAAATGGTAAAACAAAAGATTGATTTACTGCACCGGGAATAGGGGCTAACGAATTAATAGTGCATTCACACCACTGATAAATTGCCCCGGCTTGATTCGAGGTAAAAGTACCGGGAATAATTGTAAGACTAGTGTCAACCATATTAACCTGTAAATTAGAAATAACAATACTATCGCAAAATGCAACTGACACTAAAGTATCAATGTAAATACCACCTGTTATATATGCAGTCGAACCAACATATAAGGTATCTCCATCGCATATATTTACGCTTTGAAGAAAAAGATTTTGTGGAATGATAGATAAATTCGTTTCAATGACAGAGTCACAACCTAAACTATTGAGCAGTGTATCGTAATATGTTCCAGCCAGAGTATAAGTATTGCCATTAACTGTATAAGAAGAGCCAGCACAAATGGTCACATTATTTACAATAGAAAATGTATTGAAAAAAGTAAGTGTCGTGACAATTACACTATCACATCCATTGACATCTGTAAAACGACTATAATGGATGGTATCAGAAGTACCAACTGACCCATCCGGAAAAACATAAATACTTCCAACACATGCACTGTCAAAATGGTGTTCCATTATCGTATCCGTTAAAGTTACAGCAAATAAAGAAGATGTTAATGAAAAGCAATCATTTGAAATCACAACGGAAATCTGTCCACCGGAATCCTGCGGAACAAGAATAATCGTATTAGTTGAATAACCTATTTCTTGCCAACCCAACGGAATATTCCAATTATATTCAGTTGCTCCGGCAACAGGTGGCACTGAATAAATCATTGTATCCCCTTCACAAACGATGCTCGCACCTGAAATTGCTCCGACCGAAGTAAGACTATCGCAACTATAAAACCCATACTTTGCAAAAAATGCATCTGTAATCCCCATGCAAACTGTACTCGTTGATGCACCACTATCCGGATCAAAATCAGTCACTCCACCATAAAAACCTGATATAAAGAATTGAGAGTTGTTAGTAGCAATGACAGTACGAATATTTTCAACTCCAATACTTGAAACCGGGAACACCTCTATCAAATAGCCCGATGAGTCGATAAAAGAGACATATATATCTCGATCACCGGCAGCAGACAAAGAAATGGAATTGCCCCCCCCATTAAAAACACTTGTGGATCTAAACAATCCAGTTGCAACTATTCTATAGTTATCATCAATAGAAATATCCATACCTACATCAGCACCTGTACTACCGGATTGCTCCACCCATAAATAGGTTCCAAGGGTGTCATATTGAGCAATGAAAACATCCATATCCCCAAATGAAGTTTTCATATCCACTCCGGATCCCGGATCAAAATCTATGCTTTGTGAAAACACACCGGTTAAATACACTTTATCTCTGTAAATTTCAATACCAAATGCTGCATCAAAACCAACACTTCCTGTTCCGGTCACCCACTGCAATGCTCCGGCAGTATCAAACTTGCATAAAAAAATATCTGAATTTCCAACAGCAGTCATTAAATTTTGAGTAACACCGCCATCGAAATCTGTTATACCTGAATAATAACCTGCACAATAGACTCCGCCTCTTCCATCTAATTGAAGTGCACCCACATCATCACTTCCAACTCCTCCAAATGTATTCACCCAAATTAACACTCCGTTCGAATCAAATTTTGCCACGTAGCAATCGTCCAAACCAAAACTTGTTCGGGAAATAGTAAGCATAGTATCCGGATTAAAATCAACGGTACTTTGAAAACTGCCCGCCAGATAAATACAATTTAGTTCATCAACAACCACGTCCTCTGCATCATCATATATATTTCCTCCAAATGTTTTAACCCAAAGCATCAATCCCTGTGGTGAAAACTTTGCAAAAAACACATCTCGGCTACCGGCGCTACTGGCAATATAAAATGAGGGGTTTGGATCAAAGTCCACAGTACCACTAAATCTTCCGATCATGACTACATTATTGGATGAATCAATAGCTAATGACGAACCTTCATCCTGCAATGAACCTCCCATTCCAAATCCTCATAAATAACTTCCATTAGAATCATACTTCGTTAAGAAAATATCTCTGTTTCCAAAGCCATTTGCCAAATCAACTCCGGCACCGGGATCCAAATCTACCTGACCGGAATACCAACCTAAAACATAAATATCATTATTCTGATCAACCACAAGGTCATAAATTCCATCGTCTCCTCCCCCTCCAAAATGCTTTTCAAATATTAAATTTTGCGCCCACGCAACATCAAGGCGAAAAAAATATCCTGTGACAAGTAAAATAAATAAAAGTGGTTGCTTTCTCATGAGACATTCTAAGTAAAAGTAAAGGTAAATGAAAAAAAGGACTTTTTCAAACTTTAAACCTTGAACCTTAAACCTTAAACATTAAACATTAAACATTGAACATTAAACTTCAAACTCCCCCACCCATCCACCACCTCAAAACCGCTACCCGCCAAACGAGATTGGCATTGCTGTTATCTCCCTTTTTGAAGGCATCAATGAGTGATTGTACTTTTGCCTTGTTCAGGAAGCTGATGTCTCCAAATTGCTGGTCAAGCAAGAACGATAATGGTCCTCGGAGCCACTTGACTTCGCCAGGTGTCACAAAGCCTTTCTTGTCTTTTCTGTCGGTGATGGGATCGGGCAGGATGCCCCGCAAGGCTTCTCTCAATACACGCTTGGTGGCCCCTTTGTGAATTTTTGCTTCGTCGGGTAAGGAGAAGATGAATTCTACCAAACGGTGATCCAGGAAGGGTACACGCGACTCAATGGAAAAGGCCATGGAATTACGATCTTCAAATTGCAATAGTGTGGGCAAGCTGCTGTTGAAGGTGAGATGGTACAAGAAGTTGTTCAACCTGCTCCCTCCGAATTTTTCGAGTGCAAAGGGAATGGTATCCTGCTTTGCTAAAAATGGATAATAATGTTTGTATTCTAACTCATAGAGTGACTGCTCACTTTTCCATCCTGCAAGCATGCTTTTAAAAAGCAGATTTGATTTTTTTGAGAGCGAATAGTTTTGCAATGAAGCATGCGCATTCAGTTCAGCAATTCCTTTTAAGGGCTCCATCGATGAAAAACAACCTCCGATCAACCGGTAAAAAGAATGCAGGTATCCCCCCGCTATTTCATCCGATCCCTGTCCATCCAACACGACCTTAATGCCATTCTTAGCAGCCAGTTGCATCAGGAAGTATTGTGAAATGGGAGAAGAACCTACTACAGGTACATCTGCATGATAGAGTGCCTTTTCAAAATTACTACTGATATCATCATCGGTGGGCGTAAAATAAAAGGGTTCGAATTGCGGATATTTTTTCAGCACTTCTTTGACCCAAGGGCGCTCATCTACATCATTCTTCCCCTCGTAATAAATGGTAAATGTTTTAAAGGCCGCTGCCGGAAATTCTTCACCAATTACCGAAGCAATGGCAGAACTATCCAGACCACCGCTCAAACATCCTCCTACTTCCACATCACTGCGCATGTGCAGACGCACACTGTCGATAAAACCTGCTCTGAACCGGGATATAGTTTCCTCCCAATTCATTCGATTCTGCCTGGACGGATCTATATTCCAATAGGAATGAATATCTACTTGTTGTCCTGCTTTAAATATTAGATTATGCGCAGCAGGCAATGCTTTTAAACAGGAATAATATGTTTCATCGTGATACGTATTCCAGCCTAACTGTAGCCCTCTTAATACTTGCGATTCATTGATCTCCTTTTTAAAACATGGACTCTTAAACAACGCTTTGTATTCCGATCCAAAATAAAATTTATCCCCTTCCAAAATGTAAAAAAAAGGTTTGATGCCAAATCGGTCACGGGAACAGAATAACAATTTCTGTTTACTGTCCCATAAAGCGAAAGCCCACATCCCAACAAAATACTGAACACAATCTTTGCCATACTTCTCATAGGTAGCCATAATTACTTCTGTGTCCGACTGCGTATGAAAAACCACACCTTCTGCTTCCAGTGTTTTACGTATCTCCCTATAGTTATAGACTTCTCCGTTGTAAACAATATAATTCCCATTCCTGATCATGGGTTGATTCCCGTCCTCACTCAAATCAATTATCGATAACCGGTTATGCCCGAGTGCCACCGCATCTTCAAAATATTTCCCACGCGCATCAGGTCCGCGGTGAGCAATCGCATGAAGCATGCTCTCCAGCAGAGGTGCTCTATCTGAGTTTTTTAAAGTAGGGTCGATGAATCCGGCTATTCCACACATATCATTCTATAATATTTCTGCACCCAGTAAATGCGCAACCTGACGGGCAAGTGCTGAACGACGATAATCCAATATTTTTTCATTACCTGAATAAATATTCCCACCACTCTTCCAGGTATTAATATGATCGGAAAGGAAATCCAACATTTTTGTTGTTCGGAGCGTTCCAGCATCACTCCTGCTGCACATTCATTCAAGATGGCAGCCGCATCTCCATCCGCCGGACCAATTCCCAATATCGGATTACGTGCACCTAAGTATTCAAATAATTTTCCTGTTAAAATTCCTTTCGCCCCTTCACTGTCAGGAATCACCAGCAAGAGCATATTCGCTTCCTGCATATAGCGCACCGCCGCTGCATGCGACACATGTCCGATCCATTCACAATGTGCTTCCACTCCTGCATCCATGGCCATTTTACGGATAGAGACGGGCGCATTACCTACAAATCTGAATTTAATGGTTGAATCAGCAAATTGACGAATGATAGTACTTAACACATTAAAAAACACTTCCGGTTTATAAATATCTGCCATCGTTCCTACATATGTAATTACGAATTGACCCGGAACACTTACAATCTTTTCTTTGAAATCATCTTCATCATATCCATTGGGTATTACATGAATTTTTTGTTCAGAGATGGAATCAGACTTTAAGAGAAAGCTTCTCTTAATGGCATCACTTACTACGAGAATAATATTAGCCTGCTCCAGTACATTTCGTTCGAACTGCGCATCTTTATGGGCGGCAAGTGGAGTGTGTAATAAATCTTTATAATAATAAATATCGGTCCAGGGGTCGCGTAAATCAGCTATCCAACAAAGATTGGGATAGGTTTTCCGAAGTTCTAAACCGATCAATTGAGAGGAATGCGGAGGACTGGAAATATACACACAAGTAATTCCTTCCTCTTTGATAATTTTTTTTGCAGCATTTACCGCATAGGAAACCCACCCTACTCTTGCATCAGGAATAAAAAAATTCCCCCTGATCCATCTCAGTGCCTTTTGAGTCAACGATTCCTTATTCGCATTGGCAAAACCACCGTAAGGGACATTCTTCTTCCCTGCAATTGACGATAGAATATTTAACGGTTCGAAACTGTTAGTGGTAATCACTTTCACTCCCTTTGGCACATCGCTGAGCAACGACTCATCTACTACCGGATAACTTGCTTTGGAAGGATCAACAGTGAGAACCACAGGCAATAGACCGAAATTCAAAAAGTACTTTACAAACTTCAAGGTGCGTTGTACGCCTGCTCCTCCACTGGGAGGCCAGTAGTACGTAATCACCAGCACCTTCTCCAATACCATTGTGGCTATCTCTTTTTCTTGATCTCTACGAAAGAAATTCCGGCGAACAGCAAGAGTAAGATGATAGAACCTGCGAGAGAAATTTTCTCTCCTGTTACAAATGCTTCCGGTTCAAACTTGAACTCCACTTTATGTTTCCCCGCAGGAACGGACATCGCTCTCAATACATAATTCGCACGTACATGTGGAACCGGCTTGCCATCAAGGTAGGCATTCCAACCGGCCGGATAATGGATTTCAGAAAACACGATCAGATTCGTCTTACTTCCCTCCACTTCGTAGGCAAGGTAATTGGGTTCTACTCTTCCATCCTTACTGATCAGCTTCACAACGGCTGTAGAGTCTGATCCTTTCACCGCATCTTTTATTTCGGCACTATAACGGGTATCTATTACCGCCATAGTGCGTGTATCCATACTATCCAGCAATTTCATCTCTTCATCCGCATTCTGCACCACTTTCCAGTCACTAACCACCCATGCTGCTCCCAGTGCACCGGGATTCATTTGTGCCATCGGTGACTGATCCCGGGGATTACGTACTATGAAGTACTTCGCATTGAGCATATTCAACACATTCATATTTCCCTTGCTGATCTGATACTCGACCAACTCCTGATAACGCTTCAGCTTTGCTCCGTGATATCCTCCAATGGAACGATGGTAATAAGAAGTGCTGGCGTCATTGAACGTACTCACTGAAGTGTTCATCACCCGGAAATACCCCTTGTCACTCAAAATCTGCTGATCAGCAGCCGACATGGTGAAGGGTTGTTCTGCCTTCGCTTTAGAGGCAAAATGTCCGTCGTTGAGAAAGCGCTTATCAACTCCCCACATATCAATCAGTATCAAAAGAGAAAGTACAGGCAATACCACTGTTAATTTAATTTTAGATTGAAGAAATGCATACAACATTCCAAAAGCAACGGCTATAAAGAATAGCGATCTGAAAGCATCCATGCGCAACATCGACTCACGATCCGCTTTTAGTGCAACCAGGAGCCAATCGTATTGCTTCAGTTGCTCATCCGAATCACCGGAGAAGTCACAAAATAATCCGGGAAGAAGAACAAATAATAAACAAAGTCCTCCACTGATATAAAAAGCATAGAGCAATGATTTTTTCAATTTAACTTTATCCAGACTGCCGTCCGAAAACTTCGACAATCCCAACATGCCGGCCAAAGGAATCATGAAGGAGGTAATGACGAGTGCCATTGCGACAGAACGAAATTTATTATAGGCGGGAAAGTGATCGAAGAATATATCGGTGAGTGGCAGGAAATGTCGACCCCAGGAAAGCATCATGAATAAGACTGCTCCAGTCACCATCCACCATCTCATTGGTCCCTTAAGGAGAAATATCGAAAGTACGAAGAGAAAGAAAGGAATCGCACCATTATACACAGGACCGGAAGTCATGGGCTGATCACCCCAATATAACGGTGCCTGCTTAACGAAAGAACGTGCTTGTGCATCACCGGCTTGACTAGCAATGGCCTTATAGCTTTCCGACTTATTGTCCAGTTCATACATGGAAGAACCACCTGCAAATCCCGGAATAACCAGTGTCATCGATTCTAATTTACCATAACTCCATCCCAATGCATAATCTTTATCCAAACCCGTACTCACTTTTTTCTCTGTTAACTCTGACTGACTCCGCGTGGAGTATTTCCCGTATTCATACGTCAGCCATAGATTAGTTATATTCGGTAAAACGGCCAATCCGGCTGCAAACAACAACGCAACACTGGCTTTAAAGAATCCTGGAATCGCTTTCTCCTGTATCGCTCTTACCAACTCAAACACGATGAGTAAACCTATCGTGATGGCTACATAGTAAGTTATCTGAAGGTGATTGGAATAAATCTGTAAGGACAAAGCGAGTGAAGTAATGGCTGCACCTAATAACCAACGGTCACGGTAAGCCATTAGCACTCCGGCAAAGATGAGCGGGATCAAGGCAATGGCATGCACCTTGGTATTATGTCCGGCATGTATGGACACGAACTGGAAAGAACAAAAGGCATAAGCGATAGCACCTGCTATGCCTATCCGATAATCGGACTTGAGTGTAATCATCAATAAATAAAAAGAAAGCATCCCCAGGAACAATAAATTCGCCGGACCGGGTAATCCCAACCAAAGTACTTTATTCACATACTGTATGAGATTGGATGCATAGACAACCGAAATCTGGTAAGCCGGCATTCCACTGAACATGGTACTGATCCAAAGCGGTTCCTTTCCATAAGCTTCCCTATAATCGGAAATCTCCTTAGAACTACCCAACCATTGTGCAATATCTCCCTGTTCCAGCGCCTTTCCTGAAAGCACAGGGGAGAAATACATCACTGAAATGACTAAGAATAGACCAATGGCTATGAGATGTGGCTGTAATACTTTCAATAAGGATGGCTTCATATTCATTTACTTGCTTTAAATTTTACCTTCTTTTTCAAGAGGATGAAAATAGCGATTAATTTGTAAATCGCTTTTCATATGTTCAGATTTGATGGTTGCAAAGTGCTCTTGGCTGCCGGCTGCCGGCTACCTGCTTTTTTTTGGATAGCAGCTAATATAGATGGTTGCAAAGTGCTCCTGGCTTCCGGCTTCCAGCTGCCAGCTACCGGCTTTTATGGGAACGCAGCAAATATAGGTTGACCGGTAAATGCAAATGCGAAAAATGAAGTGTTAATAGTAAATAAGCAACAAAAAAATAGTAATTAGTACCGGTAGTTAATATTCTAACAACGATGGGTTACCATCTATATATTACGTTCTTTTTGCAGCGTGGAAAGATCAATTGAAAGATGATTTCGAAAGCAAGTAGACTACTCTCAGCCGGTAGCCGGTAGCCGGTAGCCGGTAGCCAAAAGCTGGCAGCCGGAAGCTGGTAGCCGGTAGCAAAATTAGTCTTTCACCTCTTCGTAATCCACATACTCTCCCTGACTATCGCGAAAGGATTTTTTCTTTGGAGATTCAGCATCAGTATTCACCTTTGTTTGCTGTTGAGAATTAAATCCTGTTTGCCGCTGTTGCATCTTGTTCATCTCCTTAAACAGCTTTTTGGAAATGGCCGACATGATGAAAAAGAAGATATACCTACGGAACACCCCGAAGACAATAAAGATGATGAGTAAAATGAAGAAGAAGTCTGCCATGGCTTTCTAAATAAATCTTCGTTTGAGTCCCGAAAATATTTTAACGCGAGAGATATAAATTTCTTTCACTGTATACCTGCTGGAAGAAATCATCCTGCAGATCATCAATGAAATAAATGGCCTCGCCTGTTGATTTCATCTCGGGTCCGAGCTCCTTGTTTACATCCCTGAATTTTTCAAATGAAAACACAGGAATCTTAATTGCATATCCTTCTTTGCGGGGATTGAAAGTAAAATCTTTCACCTTCATTTCGCCAAGCATCATCTTGGTGGCATAATTCACATAGGGCTCATCATAGGCCTTGGCAATAAACGGGACGGTACGGGATGCTCTCGGGTTGCCCTCTATCACATAAACCACTTCCTCCTTTATCGCAAACTGAATATTGATCAATCCTTTTACATGCATAGCCAATGCGATCTTCCTGGTGATGTCTTCTATCTGTTTGATAACATGATCACTCAAATCAAAAGGTGGTAACACGGCATTGCTGTCGCCGGAGTGAATACCGGCCGGCTCAATATGCTCCATGATGCCGATGATATAGGCGTCTTCTCCGTCACAAATGGCATCCGCTTCCGCTTCAATGGCTTTTTCGAGAAAATGATCCAACAATACCTTATTGCCGGGAATATCTTTCAGAATATTGACCACATGTGTTTCCAGTTCCTGTTCATTGATCACAATCTTCATGCTTTGTCCACCGAGTACGTAAGATGGACGAACAAGAAGCGGGAAGCCCAAATCTTTTGATAACTCTACCGCCTGATCAGCATCTTCTATCACCCCAAACTTAGGATAAGGAATGCCGAGATCTTTCAGGAGATTGGAGAAGGAACCACGATCTTCAGCGAGATCCAGAGAAGCAAAACTGGTACCGATGATATTGATACCATACTTATCCAGCTTTTCTGCAAGTTTCAAAGCTGTTTGTCCTCCCAATTGCACAATCACTCCCACCGGTTTTTCATGCAGAATGATATCATAAATATGTTCCCAGAAAACAGGTTCGAAGTACAGCTTATCGGCAATATCAAAATCGGTAGAAACCGTTTCCGGATTGCAATTGATCATGATGGTTTCATAGCCGCATTCTTTCGCAGCCAACACACCATGAACGCAACTATAATCAAACTCTATACCCTGCCCTATTCTATTGGGACCTGATCCCAGGATGATTACTTTCTTTTTATCGGAAGCAATGGATTCATTTTCGGTCTCAAAAGTGGAATAATAATAGGGAGTTTTCGCTTCAAATTCGGCAGCACAGGTGTCAACGAGTTTGTACACTCTGTGGATACCCATGTCCTTTCGTTTGCTATGTACCTGACTCTCGAGGCAACGCAACAGATGAGCTACCTGTCGGTCGGCATAACCCTTTTGCTTTGCTTCCAGCATTAAATCACGGGAGATCGTATCGAGGGTATTCTTTTCAATTTCCTTTTCGAGCTCTACCAACTCTTCGATCTGATTTAAAAACCAGGAATCGATGCGCGTGAGTTTCTGGATAGTTTTAAAAGGAATTCCCATCTTGAAAGCATCGTAAATATGAAAGAGTCTGTTCCAGCTGGGATTTTTCAAACTCGATAGAATAGCTTCCTGATTGGTTAGTTCTTTTCCATCTGCACCAAGTCCGTTCCTCTTTATCTCCAATGACTGACAGGCCTTCTGCAGCGCTTCCTGGAAACTTCTGCCTATACCCATCGCTTCTCCAACAGACTTCATCTGCAGCCCTAAATGACGATCTGTTCCTTTGAACTTATCGAAATTCCAACGAGGTACTTTAACGATGACATAGTCGATAGTGGGTTCGAAGAAAGCAGAAGTCGTCTTGGTAATTTGGTTCTGCAATTCATCCAGGTTATAACCGATGGCCAACTTCGCAGCAATTTTCGCTATAGGATATCCGGTGGCTTTGGAGGCCAGTGCAGATGATCGGGATACACGCGGATTAATCTCGATGACGATGATTTCATTTTCATCATTCGGATTCACAGAAAACTGAATATTACATCCACCGGCAAATTGTCCGATACCATTCATGCACTTTATGGCCAGATCACGCAGTTGCTGATAGGTACGATCACTCAACGTCATAGCAGGAGCAACAGTGATAGAATCTCCGGTATGAATGCCCATCGGATCAAAATTTTCGATCGAACAAATGATGATGACGTTTCCGATACTATCTCTCAACAGCTCCAGCTCAAACTCCTTCCATCCCATGATACTCTGTTCAATGAGAACTTCATGTACCGGACTTGCATGCAAGCCAAAATTCAGAGCAGCATCAAAATCATCCTTTGTTTCTACAAATCCTCCACCGGTTCCACCGAGTGTAAAAGAAGGACGAATGACCAATGGGAAACCGATCTCCTGTGCAATTTCTTTTCCATCAAGAAAAGAGGTAGCTGTTCTGCCCTTACACACTTTTGCGCCTAATTCAAGCATGCGCAAGCGAAAACGTTCCCGATCTTCTGTCGTCTTAATCGCATCAATATCTACTCCGATAATTCGAACGTTGTATTTATCCCATAACCCTGCTTTCTGACAGTCGATGCAAAGGTTTAATGCAGTTTGTCCACCCATAGTTGGCAGTACTGCATCAATCTTATGCTTCTGAAGAATTTCACTGATCGACTTCTTTGTTAATGGCTTGAGGTAAATATGATCAGCAGTCACTTTATCCGTCATGATAGTTGCCGGATTCGAATTGATCAATACCACTTCAATCCCTTCTTCCTTCAACGAGCGTGAAGCCTGACTTCCTGAATAATCAAATTCACAAGCCTGACCAATGATGATCGGGCCACTTCCAATGATGAGAACGGTTTTTATAGAATGATCGCGAGGCATCTGCTTTTATCTTTATTAAAGGGTGAATAAATGTATGAGGAGTAATCCTGCATTACTCTAAGGTAAATATCTGAAAATGAAGTAAATAACTTTAAAAGGGGGATTAAAAAGTACTGATCACCGACTCTTGACAATGTCATTTTACCTCGTCCGTTTTAGGGTAGCACAAATGTAGGGAATCAGAGGGAGATGGGGTTAGTTGTTAATAATTAATGAAAGCTATTCTTAGTACGCTAATTTTGTAACGATGGAGAATTCTTCCGCTTACCAATTTCTAAAAAGCAGTGAATTCACCCTTCCTTATCGTGAATATGGTCATGGTCCCGAATTGCTCATTGCCTTTCATGGTTTCGGGAGAAGTGGTGAAGATTTTCAACCACTGGAGATTTTCCTGAAAGACCGGTACACGATCATCGCTTTTGACTTTTTCTATCATGGACCTCATGCACAGGAAAGTCGTAAAAAAATGCCGGTGTTTACTCCAAGACATATGGCTGAAATGATTGAAAAACTCCTTTGGGAAAGGAAAAAGTCAGGTGTTCGCTCATCGGGTATAGCCAGGGGGGAAGGATTATTCTGGGACTTGTACATCAATTACCACATCGTATTTATGAGCTCTTTATTTTGGCGCCGGATGGTATGAAGAAAAACCGGATGAGGTCCTTTGTTGGGAGAACGTATGCAGGAAGAATGATAGGGAGGTATGTTGTAAAAAACCCGGGGTTACTGTTTACGTTCATCCGTTTCTTTCGTCGTATTGGCCTCATCAATTCGAAGGTGGAGCAATTCTATCTCTTAAATACACATTCGGAAAAGGACCGGTACCGCATTTATCATACCTGGCTGGCTTTATGCAAATACATGCCGAACATTGCTTTGGTACATCATTATTTTGCGAGCAGACCGATCAGGGTAGAATTTCTTTTCGGAAAATACGATACCATCATTCCTTTACAATCCGGTATACGTTTTACTAAAAAAATGAGTGGAAATATAAACATTCACATCCTTGAGTGTGGACATGATATACTACAGCAGAAGAAGGAAATAGCTGAGATTATATTGAAAACCGTTAAAAGTGATTGACATTTTCCGACCTACGTCCTGCAGCAATAATCTTTTATGATTTGACAGGACGTTGTTTTCGATCTTGGATGGCTTGTCTGCCGGGTTTAAAACTTCAAATCTATCCGGTCGTTTCCATCGCTTCAAAAAATACGAGATCGCTTCCCCACTTTTTTACCCTTTTAACAAGAGGATGAAAATAAAAAAGCAACCCATAAGAGTTGCCTTTAAATTCTATTTTGAGATCAGACTACTTTCTCCAGCTACGCTCGTCAGAGACAGTAAGTTTTTTACGTCCTTTCTTTCTACGCGCAGCAAGAACCCTGCGACCATTCGCTGAACTCATACGATTTCTGAAACCATGTTTGTTTCTGCGTTTACGTAACGAGGGTTGAAATGTCCTTTTCATATTGCTATTTTATTATCCGCTAAGGGAGCGCAAAGATAGAAAAAAAGTAAATCAGGCAAAAAGAAAATTTTAAATTTAAATAATGATTTGTCTGGCCAGATACACTACAGCCTTTGTTTCGAAGAAATCTTCCGACCACCAATCGCTAATCTTTTGAATTTCAACATCTTTTCTAAACTCAAATAATTCTTCAGTTAAATCACCCCCTTTCAATACCACCCAACCGTTGGGTAGAGAGCCCTTTTGACCGGAGACCAGTAGTTTTTTCGTCCAATTCACCAATTCGGGCAGGGGTGCTACTGCTCGACTTACCACATAATCAACATTTTGCGACATTTCTTCAGCCCTACTTCGTACCACTTCAACATTGTCTAATTTCAGAATATCCACCATATCCCGCAATGCTTTTATCTTTTTTTCAATAGAATCGGTCAATATAAACTTTGTTTGAGGAAAATAGATGGCCAGAGGAATCCCGGGGAATCCACCACCGGTCCCCACATCAAGTACCACTGCACCGGGATTAAATTGAATAAAACGAGCGATGGCAAGAGAATGCAATACATGCCTGATTTCAAAATGGGTGATATCTTTTCTGGAAATGAGATTGATTTGTTCATTCCATGGAATAAATACTTCTTTAAAGTGCTTGAATTTCAGCTCTTGTTCTTCACTGATTCCCTTCAGATAATCTGCGTATAAAAAAGAAAGCCCCATGTTTGAATTCATGGGGCTAAGTTAGTATAGAGTTCTGTCTAATGGATAACGTACTCGGAATTTTTCATGATCTGATACAGGAACTCCCTGGCACGGAACAATTGCGCTTTCACAGTTCCCAAAGGAAGATTTAACTCCACGGCAATTTCTTCATAGGAGAGTTCCTGATAATATCTCAACTCCACCAATCTCCGGTAGCGCGGCTTCAGTTTATCCACCACATCCTTCATCATCATCACCTTTTGCTTCTTCATCATCACATCGTCAGGGCCCGGACCATCCGATCTCACTTCAAGTGAAACATCCTGCCCTTCTTCATTCTCAAAACCACGATCGATACTCAGCATCAGTTTACGTTTCTTACGGATAAAATCGATACAGTTATTCGTTGCAATCTTAAACAACCATGTACTAAAAGCATAGTCCGGAGTATACTGACGAATATTGCGGAAAGCTTTTCCGAAAGCCTCAATGGTCAAATCTTCAGCATCATCACGATTATTTACCATCTTCAGCAACATATAGTAAATCGAATCCTTATAACGAGACATCAATTCTGCATAAGCCTTCTGATCGCCATTGTCCACCGCCTTTCGAACGAGTTTATAATCTTTAATTGCCTTATCCGACAAATGATGCACTTCTTAATGGATAGGCAAAAGCGCTGAAAATATCGAAAAACGGGATGAACAGGAATACATCCGATTCAGCAAGTTTTTTATATCCTTTCCAGCAAACTATCATTTGAATCGTGAGACGTATAGCAACTATTCCTACGACAATCTGCCAGTTTAGTTTCACAAGAATTGCAAGAATTAACATTAACCAGAACAGAAAAAGACTGAAATAATAATTCCCTACAAAAATCCGATCACTGCTTTTATAGTACGATCCGGCACTCATATGCCTTCTTTTCTGATAAATCCAGGTGACCAGTGAAGTCTTAGGTTTTGAATATGTAAATGACTCAGGTTCAATCACTACAGAAGTGTTATCGCGGGTTGCAGTTTCATTGATAAAAAGGTCATCATCACCTGACATAATATGGTAATGATTAGCGAAACCTTTATTACGGAAGAATAGACTTTTGGTATACCCCATATTTCTTCCAACACCCATATACGCTTTACCCTTCATCGCTCTTCCGAGATAAAGCAAGGCATTCATAACAGTATCAAAACGGATCCACTTGTTCAGAAGTCCCGGCTCTTTATCATATGCGCCATAACCAATCACAATTTCCTTCTTATCTGTAAATCCTGCCATCATTTGCCTGATCCAATTTCGGTGGGCCGGTCTACAGTCTGCATCAGTCAGCAAGATATGTTCGTGAATGGCTGCTTTTATCCCCAAGGTCAATGCAAATTTTTTACCATGCTGGTATTTTTCCTGCTCGCGGATATTTACAATCTTAAGATTTTTGAACGCATCCTCCATTTCATCCAGGTACTTTCCGGACTCATCCCAGGAGCAGTCGTTCACCACCACCACTTGATAATCCGGGTAATCCTGATCCATTATTATGGGGAGGAAGTTACGGAGGTTTTTCAGTTCATTCCGGGCACAAATGATGACAGAAACAGGTTTAAACGATGAAGACTTCGCGGACAGGGAAGATTTTCGGAAGCCCGGCACCGCCATCTCAAATAAGAGGTAATACAACTGTATACCTGCTGCGAAACATAATAAACCCAATACGGAATACTGTATAATCTCTAAATCTATCTGTGGCATCTTTTGTCGAAAGGAACTTTACTAAGCACACAAATCTATCTGCAAGTAATCAGTGAATACGACTCGCTGAAGTTTAAATATTAACAAACGACTCTTGAAAATAAAAGCGGCATAAAAAAAACGATAACGTATTGAAAAGAAGGAACTTAAAAATAAATCCTAAACGATCTGGTCACTAAAACCATAGGAATATAAAAATTTCCCTCAGGCAGAGGCATTCAATGTGTTGTTTTCCGTCTTCACCATACGTCCGGGATACACCTTCAATGCTTCTCTAAGACAATCCATCGCATTTTTCAAGGACTCTAATTTTAGGACATAGGCAATTCGTACCTGATGTTTACCGGACTCCGGCCTAGAGTAAAATCCGGTTGCGGGAGCCAGCATGACCGTTTGATGGTTGTACTCGAAAGACTCCAACAGCCATTGACAAAATTTATCAGCATCATCTACCGGAAGCTGAGCCATGCAATAAAACGCACCGGAGGGTTTCGGACAATAAACACCATCCATTTTATTTAACGTCTCCACAACATAATCACGTCGGGCCACATATTCTTTCTTTACTTCTTCAAAATATTCCTGAGGCGTATCAATGGCGGCCTCTGCAGCAATCTGACCAAATGTAGGAGGACTCAGGCGAGCCTGTGCGAATTTAAGGGCTGCGGCCATTACTTCTTTATTCTTAGATACCAAAGCACCGATTCGGGCACCGCAAGCACTGTAGCGTTTAGAAATACTATCCATCAACACCACATTTTGATCCAATTGATCCAAATGCATTACGGATACATATTCGCGACCATCGTAGCAAAACTCCCTGTATACTTCGTCTGCAAAAAGGAATAAATCATGCTTCAGAACAATCTGTTTTAGAATTTCCAGTTCTTCACGATTGTACAAATACCCTGTTGGATTGCTGGGATTACAAATTAAAATCGCCTTGGTTTTAGGCGTAATTGCCTTTTCAAACTCACTGATTGGTGGCAGTGCGAATCCTGTCTCTATACTGGAAGGAATAGGTTTTACCACCACGTTCGCCTGCGTACTGAATCCATTGTAATTGGCATAGTACGGCTCCGGAACAATGATTTCATCACCGGGATTAAGACAGGCCATCATTCCAATCTCGATCGCTTCAGAGCCACCGGTAGTAATGATGATGTCGGTCCAATCCACATTGATATTGTAACTTTTATAATAGCCTGCCAATTTTTTTCTGTACGATTCAATGCCGGCGGAGTGGCTATACTCCACCACTTTAAGATCAATATTACGTATGGCATTCATCATCACCTCCGGGGTATGAATGTCAGGTTGACCTATATTTAAGTGAAAAATTGTGACCCCTCTTTTTTTTGCCGCTTCGGCATATGGCACTAATTTTCGAATAGGACTTGGGGGCATCAGGAGCCCTTTATCAGAGATTTTCGGCATGGGTATAAAATAAATAGTCCCGGCAAAATACCGGGACTACAAATTTAAGCTATTTTCTACTTGGAATTACTTTTGAGGAGCAGCGTTTGCAGGCTGTGTAGCCGGAGCTTCAACAGTTCCTTTCAAGTGAAGAATTCGTGGACTGTTTTTAGCATTAGAAGTAATGGTTACCGTTTTATCCTGCATACCCATTTTACCGGCTGAATTGAAGGTTACTTTAATAGAACCCGTTGCACCTTTTTTAATCGGCTCTTTAGGATATTGAGGAACAGTACATCCGCAAGAACCCTGAGCGTTAGTGATGATCATATCTTCCTTACCGTTATTGGTAAATGAAAACTCATGCGTCACTGATTCACCTTGCTTAATCGTACCGAAGTTAAATTCTTCGGCATCGAATACCATTTCAGAAGCATTTTTGTTATCGACAGCAGTTTGAGCATCAGTAGCAGCAGGAGCGGCAACAGGCTTAGCCATAACTTTGTCATTTTGGGCATTTACAGAACCTGCGACGAGTAATAGACTACAAGCGGCAAGAAGGAATAATTTTTTCATGATTTATTTTTTGAGTTAAGTTTATTTCGATTGATTTTCAAGGGGAGACATTCCTCCGTCCTTTCTTACCGGCATTAAGTCCTCCGATTGCTCTTGGGACTTCACTACACCTTTGATTGTAAGAACTTTAGATGCTGATTTCGCATTAGACATCACAGTTACTGTTTTAGTAAAAGGCCCGGGACGTTTGGTATCATAGTTCACGTTAATATAGGCTGATTGCCCCTTCAGAATAGGTTCTTTGGGCCATTTTGGCACTGTACAACCGCAAGACCCCTGACTGCTGGTAATTACCAATGGTTCATTCCCGGTATTGGTAAATTTAAAGGCATAGGCACCATCTGCACCAAACTCAATTGTTCCGTAATCATGCAATTCCTTCTCGAAGGTGATTTCAGCCGCATTCTTGTCAACTGCTTGTTTTTGATCCTGAGCAATGCTAAGATTTACCAGAGCAAGCAAGAAAACAGAGAGAGAAAGTAGATATTTCATGCGTTTAGATTTTTAAGAGTTTTACGATTTGAATGAGCCAAAGTTCATCTATTATTATGAATTAAGAATGAACCTTGATTTATCCTTTGGGATTATACAAGTGCAAAGCAAATACATAGTGATGAACTCATCATGAAGCAATGAGCTCTAGTCCATGATTTTATGATGAACAGGAGCAAAAATTGAATTTAAAGCAACTATTTATCGGGAGTGATCACTGTTTGGAGTTCCCCATATGCAGATTTAATAAAATAAATAGCCCATAAGGTTATTCCTGTAAATTTCATTGAATCCTCGATATACGTATCGAAAGGCACCCCTTCGAAAAACAAATCAAAGGTCATTGAAACGGCAAATAACAAATAAGCCAGGAATATTAATGCCACATTTTGATTTAATAAAATGGCTAAAAACTTAAAAGAATATAGGGTTATTAGGGCAAGATAAAATAGATAAAATAGCTTTTCTGAAATTCCAACATATTCCGGCAGCACAATTTCATGCAACATAAATTGATCATCCAGGGTGAGAATAAGGGTTATCAGACCACTCCAAAAGAAAAAAATACTATACTTCTCTTTTGTTTTAATCTTTCTTAATATTCTCCAGGTAAATCCGCAAACGGCCAATGCAGCACACCAAAGAAAAATACCCAAATAACTGATCACCCCGACCCAGGGTTCATGATGATAAACTCCACTATAATCGCGGGTAATATCAGAGGGTTCAATTCCAAACTTAAGTGCTATGATTAGAACGAAAAACAGAAAGACCCCAATAATTATAAAAGCTTTTAATAAAAGTTTATAATGCAACCTAACAGAATTTCTCAAAACTTTAAAAATAGATACTACCCCTGCTTTGTTTAGTAAAGCAACAATAGCATCCAATTCTACTGTACTAAAACTTAAATAACGACCAAATTTGCCCAATTCCTTTAAATTTTCAATTATTACGGTAAGCCGAATCATTATTAATCTTCTCTTCCAATATAAACTTCATTGAAGTACGTAAATAATAAACTGTCCACACTATAATTCCGGTGAACTTAAAACAATCTTCCCAAAAAGCATGATGCTTATCGGCAGGGATAAAATTATTATCCACAAGTAAAGAAATAAAAAACATACCGAGCGCCAATAACCACATGGTGAAATCGGTTTGGATAAATAATTTAAAACATGAAATAACTATAACTACAACACAAATAAAATACGCCACAAAAAAGAGTTTTTCCGGAATATAGAAAAAGTCATTAAACATTTTTTCATGCATCTGAAAAACATCATCAAACCCCATTAATAATGCCAATAATCCGGCAAACAACATCAGGCGCATTTTCACTTTATCTCCTTTAAGAATTCGCAGGAAAAAAAAAGTAAACAAACAAATAGTGGCTGAAGCACTCCAGAAAAAGATTCCGGCATTCGAAATCATTCCTGTATAGACATGGCCTTTTAAAATGGTATTGGGATCACGAGTCAGTTCTCCAAAATCCTCCAGGCCGAGATAAGTCCCGAATTTCCAGGTCAATAGCAGAATCAGAGCAGGAAACCCTAAAGCAAAAAGGTATGCTTTAAAGTTCACAACAACATTATTTATGGCCAATGAAATCAGGTTCATGCGTCAAAATTATCTCCTTCAACGTTGAGACTCAACTTTAGTTTTAAAATTTAATAACAAGTTGTTTGAAATTCATGGAAACTGTATTTTTAGGCTACTCTAAATACTGACTATCATGCTTTTAATTGTTAAATCAACTATTTTTGGGAACAGTAGTATTTTGATCTATCTTTGCAGCCCAAACAGGGAATTTCTGTTTGTTCGGTTCGGTAGTTCAGCTGGTTAGAATACATGCCTGTCACGCATGGGGTCGCGGGTTCGAGTCCCGTCCGGACCGCTTAAAAAAGGAGCAATTTGCTCCTTTTTTTATGTCTAATTGTTTCATTTCTAGTGTTTCTTGAGGGACTTTTGCATCCTGTAGGCATAAAAATATTAGCCTGAATTTCTGTAATTATTAACCCGAAAGGGTCCTATATCGCTTTAATCACTAATTATTCAGGCTAGTTCAGGTTAATCAACTTGCATTTCCGGCTATTTATGGTTAATATTGATTCGAATTTTATAAGTTATTGCATAGCCATGAAATCATTCAAGGTAAACTTCAAACTTCAGCATGTCTCTAGCGCCACAAAGCCAATACAGGTGATTATTAGCTTAGGTACAAAGTATAATGGAAAATACCTTACCGTTGAAAAGTCAACCGGCCTAAGTCTGCTCGAGGGTGAATGGGATGCATTCAGGAGACTTCCAAGGAATCCTGCACTGGCAATGAAATTTATCAGACTGGAAGAATCAATTAATGATTGGCTGAATGAATTAAATCTGGAACAGGAAGAAGAGAATTTGAACAATGAACAATTCGACTTACGGATTGCCGGACTCCATGAACGCAAGTACTTCCATACAATGCTGAGGATAAAATCAAGAGATTTATTGAAGGCAAGATTACGGAGCAGAATCTTTTGCTAAAACAAGTGAAAGACCATTATGCCCGCCCGGTAAAGGATATTTTAAATGATGTCATGAGCAAGATGAAGAATTTTAATTATTCTATTGTTGACAGCAAAGGAAAGGTGGTTGATATGGAAAAATTCTTTTCTAATTTGAATTATACACCTGAGGAATTGACATCGACAGCGCAGAAACCTATTATAATTCGTAAGCCCGATGTTCAGAACGATCTCATCCATCAGGATGATAGGTATTCAGTTCCTTTTATCAATATATCATCGATGTAGCTGACAAGAAAGTAATGCGACAATTGCTGAAAAAAGATGGTGCTAGAGATTACAAGCAGAAGCTTTCCGCCCAATTTAAGCTATGGAATGAGAAGATCACCATTGGTGATATGACTGATGACATAGCCGCTGAGTTCTTTTATTGGCTGATGGACACCTACGATTTTTCAGCTAATTATTATGCAAACTTTAAGAAGTGGATGAAAGCGGTGCTGCGTTGGGCTAAGATTGAAGATAAATTGCAATTACCCGGAGTTGAAACGGAAAGCCTGGTCTATCAGCAGAACAAAGAAAAAGTTAGTTTCCCCTACCTTACAGAAGAAATGCTGCAGCTGCTCATCAATATGCAGTTTGATGCAAGTGAGAAACATCTGGAGTATACGCGTGACCTCTTTTATCTGGCCTCCTATACCGGTGGCCTCACATTCGGTGACCTCTCACAGGCTTTCCATGTTCAAAATAGAAATGTTGATGGCTATCGGATCAACTATATTTCCATTACCCGGAATAAAACAGGCATTAAGGCCGAGATTCCTCTCATGGATTTTGTTTATGAGATTTTAAAAAAGTACAACTTCAAGTTTAAGGCAATTACCAACCAACATTACAACCGGAACATTCAGAGTGTTTGCGAATTAGCCGGATTTAAAGATGATTTTATTCAGACCCGGTTAAATATTAAAACTAAAGACCAGAAACCGGTTGCTACTCCTTTCTATCAATTGATCGGATCGCATACTGCCCGCCGTAATTTCTGCACCAATTTCTATTACCACCGAAAAATGGATGCTCATTTAATCATGCAGTTTTCGCAGCACACCAAACTAGAGTCTTTTTTAAACTACGTGAAGGCTTCGGCAAATGTGAAGTTTGATGAGTTTGCGAAGCGGGTGGTGATTAATGAAAGGAATACTTGAAAATTTACTTTATTAGTATGACAGCCTAATATATTAATGACTTTTTTTTCAATATTCTTTTGATCAAAATACACTGTTATAATTTATCCCAGTTGACAGCGTCAATCCTGGTAGCAAAATTCCTTGCTGTAATATATTTTATTATAATAAGGATTGTATCCTAAATTATTCGCCCTCCATTCAAATGTCTTTTTGTCTGTTCCAAACAAATACACCTCATTTTTTATTGGATATTCAGAAGCAAACTTTATGCATGCGAACTCAATTTGCTTTTCAGAATATTCAAATGAAGTAGTTTTATAAATATTGTCTTTATAATCAAATTCGAAGAAGGCCAATGAATTTCCTATCAGTTTTAACTTTCCCACAGTCATAGTATCAATTTCAATAGCTGGATCTTTTGTGCGATCTATTTTATATTTAAAAACAAGTCCCAAATAACTTTCTCTATATTTCTTTCTTTAAGCAATACAGCCTCATTGTAATTCCATGAATTTTCACTAATTATTAGACCACTCAAATATATGAATGGTATAAACCTCCCATTCAAGGATTCTAAATACAACAAAAATTCTTTCAATCAATTTAACACAATCATTTGGTCGCTTTACAACTTGATGTTCAGTAAATCGTAAGACGAACCAATTTGAATCTAGAAAATATTGATCCCTAAAATCATCTCTAGTTTCTTCATCTACTTCCCTTACATGAATTGGATAACCATATTGGCTTTCTTAAGGTTCATCAATCTCTATATTAATGCGAATGTTATCTTTTATAAATGCGAGATCGCATTGAAAAGGTTTTTCAAAATCTCCAACAAAAATATTTTTCTTAATTTCAAGCGGATAAATCTTTTTTAAATAATCAAAAAAACTTTTTTCACTGATCCCAATCGTACGATTATCAAAGTAATTATCCCTGGGATCAAGAGATTTTATTTTAGTTAACTTGCTTTTTCTATATTTTTTTACATTATCACGATGCATAATTCTTTCACATTCTAATTTGTATTTTTTTGTTTCTAAATCATATTCTTCAGAAGCAATTATATTATGTTTGGTGATCTGCTTTCTTATAATTATACTGTTAAAGTAATTTATTATAAAATAAATAGTCGAACCAACAAAGCCTGTAAGGAATGTGAATAAATAAAACGCTTCATTTAATTCTTTTTGATCTAGCATTGATCCAAAAAGTAAGAGCAAATATGGTATTAATAAAATCTTTAAGCATATAATAATAGCATTAAAATATTCGATCCTTTTGCACCTCTAATTGTTAATTTAATTGGCCTCATAGGCAAAGGAGGGGTGTCATCTTTAAGATCTAAAAATGCTTTTGGAATTTTTATTATTGGATAAGTTACTTTCAAATTATTTTATTTAATATGATTATTTGGAATAAGTTGGCAAAAAGGCAAACGAATCTAAGTGACAATGTGAAATATATAACTAAAAGGTAATTCATTTAAATGTTGTATAAAACTAAATTTCTTATATCTTCAGCAGTAAACACCTGACTAATAAATGTCGGGTAGTTTGTGGTGGCTCAAGTATGCGAATTTTTCGGACACCACTTCGGGGTACTTGATGGTAACGGGCAGGTACTGCAGGCTTACATTTTTCAAATTTATACTACTGAACTGGTTGACTAATTTGGATTCTGTACTTTCATGAAACAATTCAATCAACTTATTCCAATAGAAAGGAGCAAACCCATTCTGGTTCTCGCAATTGAAAGCAAAAGTTTGGTTAGCTACTACCGGTTTGAATGGGATAATATTGAGTTGAATCTGATTCATTTGAAAATATTTATGTCATTTATCGAAGTTTCTTTTTTTACATTTTGCTTTTATTTATAGTGACTTTGTGTTACCCTTTCATAGTTAAATATCCCTTTCCGACTGCACTATCCTTCTTCGCCAAAAGAATATTGAAAGATGTAGGTGTTATATTCGATAGTTCAAAGTAGGAATACCAAGGTTTATATCCCAACTCATTTATCAACATAGATTTTGATGCAGACAACTTTATGTCTGTAAATACTATCAATTCTGAAATAACCTTGTTTGAAATACTAAGCTTTGAACCAGTAGAATATATTCCGACCTTAACCCGTTCGATAGTTCCACATTCGATTAAGAAAGGCAGTATCTCTGTTACGGCAATATGCATCGCCCTGTTGCTGCCATAAGCAGAACCAATCTTGTGAATGATTACCTCCTTGCTCACAATAGACTGAACTTTAAAAGCCTGAGCAAAACCAATCAGAATATCATAGGTGATTGGAAAGCTGTTACAAAACAGGCAAAGCACAAGAGCTTTTCTTTCTCCGGATGAGAGTTGAGCAAATGCACCGGCATCGAGTTGCTTTGAAAACTTACTAATGATGCCTTCGTTCTTTGCAAGTAATACGCTAATGTGTTTTAATATCTTACCTGCCCGATTTTCACCCTTGGTAAATTGCTTGATATGAGAAAGGCATTTTTCTTTATCCAGTTTGCCATTGGATAAGTAATCATATATGGCGGCCTCCAATACCTCATATTGGACCCTACTTTCCACGCCTATATATTTTCCTTTACTACTCATTGATGCTGATGAATGGGACTATAACCTCCCAGATATGAGAACCGCCATGCGTTATAACCTGGCTGTTTTCGGTTGTAAATGCCTCTTGTTTTCTTAGGTAAAGAGAAAGACCTTTTTTGCCCACTTCTATTTCCGGATTCTGGTCAATAAAACTTTGCAATAAGGTTTCATTGGTAAAATGAAGATGGCGTTTGCCACGACTTAATGCACCTACCTTGTCTTTCATGGTTAAATTCTTCAAGCCTGCGGCTTCTATGTTTCCGTGATCGGAAGTGATGTACACCTGAAAACCTCTTGAACGTAATGACAAAATGATTTCAACTATGTTTGATTTTGCAATCCACTGCTCAGTTGACATTTTCAACTGGCTGTTACCCAAGATTGAACCATGCATGATTTCATCCAAATCATTGCAGACCAAACCAAGAGTAGTAATATCCTGTGGAATATCTGAAAGTTCTAATGGTTCATTTACACTAAACTTCTTGTAGGCAATCTGATACCCTTGTACACCCTGCTTTATCCAATAGGCCTCAAATAGTTTTGCTTCCTTGGAATTATCGGCTGATAAATCAGGCTTATCACCCTTAAAAATGGCTTGCCTGGACCAGGCTGTAATGGTGGGTATATACGCTAAAGATGCATTGATGAATAATGGATACCGGCATCTGCTAATGCCTTGCTCAAAATATTCCATTGCCAGTAGTTCATTCCATCAATAACCAGCAGTGCTTTCTTTTTAGCAGGCTTTGCATTGATGTGTTCCAATATCCGTGAAACGACTACCGGTTTTCTTACACCACTCAGGGAAAATAAACTTCCGTAGGTATTATCAATGAAACGCTGGAAACGTATGTTGAAAGCATTTTCAATTTTCTGATAGGCAGTTTTCAATTCGTCATTGGCGGATGATAAATACCTTAACTTGGCATTAGCCAGCACTTGTATGATTTTGAACCACTGATCAGCGATGTCTTCAATTATTTCAAGTTGCTGCTTCAGGTATTCAATAAGGCCTTCCAGTTCGTTATCATTGTGACCGTTTGCATCCACATACACACCAATCTTCAGCGGCTTAGGAAATTTATCATAAGTATCAGGGCTTACCTGTATTGGGCTTAGATATTCAAAAGCGAAGAGATAACCTAAACTCTTATTCAAAAGTAGCTCCTTGAAATCAAGCAATGAGCTCCGTTTGTCACAAACGCCTGCCACTGTTCCTGAATAAACTTCACCAGGCTGGCGTTGCTTAAAACCTGTGAAACCAATGTTGGAAAATAAGGTTTTGCAATATTGGTGAGAAACTTAGTCAGTGGTTCATTGATGCCATTCTTTTCAAGAAACACCGTGATGAGTGCATTGAGTATCCTTTCCTTTGCCTTGTTGTTCGTCAGTGTATCAAAATCTACGTTATACAAATTCTCCAAAAGGAATTTCAGCGTCTTATCATGGCTTAAATCCTCATAGGGCTTGATGTTGGAAAGCAAACAAAGTGCATTAAAGCTTAATCCCTTGATTGCTTTAGCATCAAGGTTGGGAAACAACTGAGGCAGACCGATGGATTTAAAGTGAACCTGTGTTTCAATATCCGGCAATGGACGATATGCTGCAGGTGCTATAATGAGTGCCTTCGTATCCGAATCTCGTACCTGCAATTCAAACGCTAAGCGTACCGCTAAATCAGTTTTACAAGTCAGAATAGTATAGCCTTCATTTTCAAATGCCGACTTCAGTTCTGCATAATCGAATAGGTTATCCTGATCAGCCACAATGATGTGCTGTTTGTGACTGGATATCACCAACTTTTTATATTTATCAACCCAATTACTCATTGACAATATTTACCATGAGCAGGCAGGATAAAGAAGGTACAATTTGACGGGCTGATTCAAAAGTCTCTTCCCATTGTTCTTTATCCTTGTGCAGGCGGTTTAACCTTGATTGTTTGATGTTTTCAATTCCAATACGGTGCATTTGCTTTTCCTGAAAATCAAATGACTTATCCTTATTGGCTTTTATCTTTTCCGTGTTCTGTAAAATGCTGCTTTCAAATTCTTCATATTTCTGCTGCATCAATTCTTCAGCCTTAGCTGAGATATTGGCATATGCTGCTTTTGAATCATCAACAGCCATTACCCCAACGCAATCGAAGTAGTCGTTCTCCTGAATCAGTTTATCCCATACACTTTGGGCAAATGCCGAAAAGTTTTCGCCTTCTGATGATATGAATACCGGTTGAATGACCTGGGTGGTTTCAAACTGATTCTTCACTTCCAAATGCCACAAAGACCAAAAGCCTGATGTTGAGTTACCTTGTTTGATTTTCACTTTAGGTATCGGCTGAGAGGCAGTGTATGGTATTGCATCACGTAAGATTGTTTGGATGATTTCATGTTGCAGCGAGACAGGTTCCGGAATAGGATTGTTTACACTTTCCCTGATATTAAAAGTGTAAATCCCTTCCTTGTGACCCGGAAACTTGAACCGGATACCATCAATCAAATTGTGGTAAGCAATACCTTTTGTATGCAAGTAGTTTTTAGTTAAACCTTCCAACCATTTTGGAAGCGGACTGTGCTTAATGGCATCCACTTTTTCTACTTTGATATCCTTCGATGCCAAAGTGGGCAAAGCGCCTTCTGTACTTTTATAGTCTCGCAGCTTACCTTTTATTTCGTCAAGCCAGTTATTACTCTCCTGCTCAAACCTTGCAGGATTCAGTAAAGAAGTTAGATATAAGCGATTCAACTGGTCTCGTTCTAACGTGCTGTCCAATACATCAGAGGTCTTGTCTATACCCAATTCATTCATGATTTGGGTGAGCTTGGTTTCCACCACTTCATACACTCGTTTGTCCACCGAGTTATCGAGCATCATATTTAAAGCCACTACTTCATGACTTTGACCAATACGATCCACACGACCTATTCTTTGCTCCAGCACCATTGGGGTCCAGGGCATGTCGTAATTAATTACGATGTGTGCAAACTGCATATTGAGTGATTCACCGGCAGCATCTGTACAAATAAGTATCTGAGCACCTTCCTTAAATAGCTTGAGTGCATTTACCCGTTGGTCAAAATCCATTGAGCCATTGATGGCTTCACAGATATAACCACCCTTTTCTTCCAGCACCTTCTTCAGCATAAACTGGGTACTGGTGAACTCGGTGAAGATGAGAAACTTCAAATCAGGGTTCTGTTCATCTCTTTTTAGTTCCTGTAATCTGTTCAAAAGAAATTCTACCTTGGCGTCTGTTTCTGTATCCAGGCAGTCTTTTGCATCCCTGATCAAACCTTGCAGTATGCTTAATTCTGTATCGTAATTGGCCTGCGCTTCTTCTACCAATGAAAATACCTTCTGTTCAAAATCCAACTCCATCTGGCCTTCAAAGCCAAACTCTTCCATGTTGTTAATGATGTTCTCCTTATTCACTTCCTGCCTTTCACCTGAGAGCCTATCTGCCCGTTTTTGCATGGCATCCAAAATAGCCTGAGTGGAACTGCTCATCATCCGCTGGAACAGAATCATTACAAAACCATAGGAAGTATTCTTCGTTTGCTGGGCCAGGTTGAACCCACTCACTACATATTCGGTTACCGCATCGTATAGGGCTTTTTGCTTGCGGTGGCTGACATCATTGTAAACAACTTCAATCTTCTTCGTGTGCCGTTTATTGAAAAGGGGTTTGCCATTGTAGTCAATCGCCTGTCTTTTTTCAGTGCGAACTACATAAGGCTCCAATTCCGGTATGGTTGGCATGCCTTCCCCTGCAAATGCATCCGCATTCAGCAATTGCAGTATCCTGCGGAAGTGGTCACTCTTTCCTCTGTGGGGTGTTGCTGAAAGCAACAGCACATTGGGTATGGCATTGCACAACACATCGGCCATTTGGAAGCGGCCTACCTGTGTACTGCTACCACCTACTTTGTGGCACTCGTCTATCACCAGTAAATCAAATTCTGCTTCCAGTACACTTTGTATCCTGTATCGGTTATATTCTTCTACCTTTTGCTTGTTCCATCCTTGCCGTGTTTCAATGGGCTTTAAGGCATCCATCGAAACGATGATCTGATTGTGTTGGGTGAAGAGGTTGATTTCATTATCAACTTCGAGCCTCGCAAATGTGCGGCTCACGGTATTGATGTAATCTGTATCGTAAATATGAAACAGCTCATTGAAATGCTTCTTCATTTCCTGCTGCCATTGACCCATGGCTGATTTGGGAACTACAATCAAGGTGCGTTTGGCAATGCCTCGCAACTTCAACTCTTTTAGCACCAGGCCAGTTTCAATGGTTTTACCCATACCCACCTCATCTGCAATCAGGAAACGCAGGAACTGCCCAGCCATCACTTTTTCCACAGCCAAAATCTGATGCGGCAGCGGCACAATATTGCTCTCGATGGGTGCAAGCATGGCTTGCTTAAAAACCTCGCTTTTTATTTTAGCGGCTATTGCTTTGAATGCTATCTCTGCATCGGTGGGAACTTTCTTTTCATCCGACAACTCAGAAAAAGGAACAGATTTTACCTCTCCGGTGGACAATATCTTTACCTCGGCTATTTGTTTTCCAAACACCGATTTTCTGGATAGTATTTCTATTTCTTTCCCCTGATAAATCATAATACCCAATATTGTTTAGCCCATTCTGCAATCTTTTCTGCTCTGGTTTCAATGTCTTGTTTCTTCCAATCGGTTTTCGGATCGGCAGTTATACGAGCAATGGACCAATCCTTTAAATGCTCCTGGTAGAAACTCTTCTTTACACTGTATTCAAAATTCTTCACCTCATTGTTGGTGGCAGGATCAATCACAAAGAGGTTCCCGATGTTATGGACCAGCGCATTGTAAGCATCCGTATCAATCTCACCGGCATCATCTACTACACCTGCTTCAGCATACCAAAAATCGGTGCCGGTTTGGGGCATCAGATGTTCCAGCTGATAATCCAGAATGCTTCTGTTACCACGTTCACCTTCTTCATGATGCCTCAAGATAATACGAGCCGGATAGTTACCATGGTAACCTGCAATTTTTACCAGCGTTTCAAATGTGGCATCATCAGGTGCATCAGCCCTTAGTGTTCTTGCAATCAACGCATTGACCCGTTGCTTAGGTAGCTTCAACGCTTCTGTTTCGCTTTCAGAATCACCTTCTTCCGGCTTGCAAAAATCAACGCCACTGAACCAACCCACAAACTTTCTTTCCCTTGACCGCTTTCTTGAAATGGCCATCCTGATTTGATAAGCTGCCAGCATTCGCAGTAATGCTTCTTCAAAAATGGCCTTCTTACCAAAGGCAGCTGCATATTGAAAGAGCAAGGAAGTAAAATCTCTGCGACCCAAATCCCGCAGCACACGTAACGCCTTTCTTGCATCGGAAGTGATAGTTAAACCATCTGAGAAATGCTTAGGAATGCTATCAATATCTACATGCCAGAACCAATGGAATATTTCACTGTTGTCAGCAATATCTAGGGTAGTAAGAGTAGTTGGATAGAGTTTGGTAATCTCCTTGAATAAGGCATTCTCGGTAACAAACTTCTTCGCTTTATATCGGGAAAGGAACAAAAGATATGCTGTTGAATCGCCCTTTAATGGCAATATTTTTTCCTCCCATATCTGCCCTGCCTGCTCACCAATATCGGACCTGCCACACACATAAGCTTTCACTAAATCGGTAGGGTTTAGTGGCTCACCTTTTCCGTTTAAGCCAATGAACAAGTCCCAGGCTTTTCCATAATCGTCTGCCACAATCACTATGAACTGAGTGTACTCACGAAGGAAAGCAGAGAAAGAATCCGGGTAATGCTTTAAGATACTCTGCATAAGCATCCGTAAGGTCTTCCCACAGCACCTCGTAGTTTTCGTGCTCCGTATAAGGGACGCTGATACTGCGGGATGGTATATACATCCACTTCAGAACTGTTTAAGGTAGCCGCAAAGCTTAAGGCATCTGGTTCTTTCTATGGAACTCCTTTACACTCTGTCTTTTGCTATATCGTAATACATCAGCAACTGCTCGTCTTCCAGCAGGATGTTTTGCGGAATCATATCACCGAGGGGAACAATGGTTTTGAAATCTTTTGCTCCCAGCAGTTTTTGAAACCGGCACGTAGGGCTTTACCCGCACTCTTTTGAGTTTTTGGCCCGTGCCGACTGATAGCAGTTGCATAGCCATTAAACTCTTTCAACAGTACCTTGGTACGCAGGGCCTCCCGGTCTTTGGCTTCGTTGGGGTCTGGTGTACGCCAGCGGCCATCCGGTTCCTGAATGAAGTTTTCGTTGAGGATGTCCTGCAACTCCGGTAACGTATCTCCTTTGCGGAGTGATTGGGTTGCAATACGAAAATCAGGCATGATGTCCTGGTATTTCTGGGCTTGCTTGCGTAACCGGTCTTTTAGCCATTCAATGGCATCTGACTCATTCGTAACGATAAGCGCCAACTGCACAAACTGCGGTGCCTTTGCTTTTTTCTCATCATACTCGGCAGCCTGTTCAGCCGTGAAATACATGCCATCCCTTTCTACAAAGCGTTGTTTCAGTCCGTCTTGAAAATCTTTAGCATCAATGGGAACAGGCAAACCTCTCATTAAATAGAAGGTAATAAGTCGATCATAAAGAATCTTTGGGCTCCTTTCAATTATTGAAGCTGTCTTAGAATCCTTTTTAATGTGTGCAGGTAAGTGATTTAAATGCTCATTAATGAAATCCCAAACCACAACATCGCTACTTATTGAATTAAATTTAGATTCAAACTCAGACGATGGCTTATAGCAACTGATTACTAAATCTTGATTAACAGCAACAACACCAATTATTGCTTGCATACCACCCCTCCCTTTATTTAAGGCTGCAACAGAGGAGATGATAAATCCTGCACGCTGTAAAGCTGTCTGAATGCCATTCCAAATTGCAGCACTTGTATTACTAAATTCCACAGTCATCCACTTTCCAGGTTTTAATACTCTATAAAACTCTTTAAAGCAGTCAGTCATTATATTCTGATAAACTAAAGTCGATTTACCTTGTGCCTTTGATTCAATTGCTTCTTCTTTGTTGTTCGTGTGCAACTTAGCCAACTCTCCCAGAGAAAATTCAGCTCTGAGTACATTATATTAGCTCCAAATGGGGGGTCAGTAAAGATGTAATCAATTGAGTTATCATTTAGAAACAAATTATTTGCAGAACCGACCATATTAACTGCCTTTCGAGTACCTCTGAAAACATACTTAAGTGCCTTGATCTTATCATCCATAAAATAGAATGGAGAAATCTCAGCAGGAGTAGGACTTATATAATATGTATTAGCCATAGGACCAACATGGCGAGAATGCTGAGGTGAGTATCTATTCATTTTGTGTAGCCGTGACTGAGAAGCAGTAAACCAGAAAAGCAATGCTTTTCTAATTCTTTCATCGTAGCTCGAATCAATAATCTTATTATAAATACATGATAAGATTATCATGTTGGATTTAGTGAAAAAATCTGACCAATACTTGATTCCAATGTGATACCCGGCTCTGTAGGTATCACCCCAAGCTTCTCCCTTGAAGAACATAAGATTCTTTGGGATTGAAAATTCAATGTCAAAGTTTTCGACCCTTTCAATTCGTTGCAAATCATATTCATTAGGTGACCTCTGAAATCGCTTCTTTCCTACCTTATAATTCACTAATACAACTTCACTTTTTGGTATCTGCCTAGTTTCATTGTATGTCCTGTCATAAATTGTCTTTAATGATGGAACTGAATTATTATTATTCTGAACTACATTGCAGTGAGAGCATTTGTAATCTTTTTTGACTTCATTCTTCTTAAGGTCAACTGCTGATTTCCAATATGAAAAGTCTTTTCCGCAGTTAATACAGCTAATAATATCTGAGATTACGTTAAAAATGATTTCTCCTTTTGCCTTTCCATCATGTTGTGTTTCATATATCCACCCATACTCTTTTTAGTTTCATCTAATAACTTTTTAGCCGCATCTTCAAATTCAAAATAATCGAATTCATTATTTAGATTATAATCTATAAAACTTGCAATAGTTGATAGATCATTCGTTATTACTGGTCTACCTCCCCACAACAGTTTACCTCCAGTTTCCTTAAACTCTTTTTCTATTGTGTACTTGGTGCTATTTTCAGGTTGCTCACATGTTTGTGCCGCAACTCCAGTCATACCAGTGCCCGCAAAGCCATCTAAGACAATATCGCCAGGTTGAGTGTAGTGGAGAATGTACCTCATGATTGCAGGATGTGGCACTTTCGTATGATAGCTATGAGCATTGTAAATGGCATTATTCTTCCCTTCACTAACATCACCGGCATAAGGCTCATCCACATGAAAATCCTTATGCCTACCCGGTATGCTTTCTTTCTCCTTTTCCCATTCGGCAATAAAATCATTCAGCCAGGGGTTGGGGCAGGCGGTATAGTAAGGCGGGTCACTCAGGTTAATGATGTCTTCATCTTCCCCAATGGGAAAGCCTTCAATCTTCTTCAGCTCCGGAAGTTTTGCTCGCAGTTCATTGCGGAAGTATTCCCTGCGTTCTTCTTCGCTGTTAAACTCCTTACCTAAACAAATGACTTTCGACATGTTAGTTTTCTTTAGTAATTGTAAGGATATCTGAAATCAGTATAGGAGTACCCATCTGGTCCCATTCCATCAGGTATGGTTTTAACTATTATCACTAATTGGCCATCCCGTTCATGGATGATATTAGACAATGATTGTCCATCACGAGAAATAATAAGTGTGTATGGAATAAGTGAACCAATAATTTCATTACCCTCCGTAATAACAGTTACTCTGTCTCTTACAACAATATTTTGCCTACGTATTTCCTGAAGAAAATCTATCAATTCCATTGTTAAATTATTTAATGATTATACGAACCTTGTTTCTTTCCTTACCGGCACACAGGTTGTCGATGTAGCTGGTAAGAGTATCAATGGCTTCCTGTGGTGTAAGTGGCTTACTCAATTGCTTGCGTATATCCTCAATGGTAATTTCTACCTTATCAATCCCTTGAGCAAACTGTGTAATCAGGTTTCTCAGTTTGGTAGCATTATCGGCAGTGAGTTCCACCTTGCCGGTTCTGAAATCTTCCACCAGTTGGCGGTCAGCCGCTTTCAGAATGTCCATGTTTTCCTGCACCGATGGGTCTTTGAACACCGATCGCATGGCAGTGGTCCATTTTTCTACAATGCCATCCAACTGCTCTTCGAGCTGATGAATATTGAAAGTAGATTTTCCATAATACTCACGGGGATTAAAATCGTGGTAAGGCTCAGCTAGGACATTGGGTTTGGTGAGGGATGCATCTGCTTCTCTTAGCGAAGTAATGCTGTTGATCCAGTTGCTGTATTCGGTGGATGTGATGATCTCCACATCTTTAATGATGTCGCAAATACGTTTTTTCTCACTGCCCAGTATTCTCACTTTGGCCAAGTCGTCCTGCTTCGATAAGCGGCAACGGGTGTATTGTTGCAGATAGTAATCCGCATAACGATCAATCAATGAATTGAGCAGCGCTTCATACTTCTTGACATCTGCATCCTTTGAGGAGGCAACCACTGCAGGAAGGCTTTCAATGGCTGTTTTCATTTCATCATACAATGGCTTCTCCGCTTCCACCACATAGGATTGAGCTGTATAGATGTAGCCTACCAATCGTTCAAACTTCTCGGCTTTTTCTTTCAGCTTATCCACCAGGTCGCAATGTAGTAAAGCTTTAAAGGCTGAGTTCAGATCGTCCTCGGTGTATTTGAAAGCTTTGAGTTTACCATAGGAGTTGTAAGATTGGATGCCATCAAGCATTGTTCCCAATGCATCCAGCTCTGTTTTCATTTTGGCACTGTCTTCATCACTCAGCAGCGGAACATTTCTGCACTTCAAGCCCTGCACCACAATGGCTTTGGTTTTCACCACACGTTCCGCCTTGGTCTTTGCTTCGGTAATAATCTTGCTGATGGTTTCCGGCTTCTCCAGTTCGGAAGTGTAATCGGGCAAGCCCAAATAAGTAAATAGTGCTTTCAGGTGCTTAACCGGAATGCCTTGCGGTTGCTTTATATGCTGGAAGGTGAAATAGTCCTCTTCATTCAGGCTTAAAACCGTTTCAATATTGGTAGCAGAAAGATTCTTGCTGCCTGACCAGTTGATTTCAATATCGCCTTTGTAAGCCAATGCTGCTAACACAATAAACTCCAATTGGTAATCGATGTTGTAATCAACAGAGTACCACAGATTGGCCGGTGCATAGTGAGCCCAGATGATGTCGGACCTATTGAGTACTGCACCTTCACCGGCTTCCTTCATTTTCTTTTTGATGCTCTCGGCATACTTGCTGTTATCTGTTACAATGGTTTGTCCACTCCACAAGCCAAGACCACTGAGTATTGCTTCTCCATTTCTATTCGGCTGTCCTGGATTCGTGACTTTCCGTAAAGCTGCAGTGATGGAGCCGGCATAGTTGTCTTTTGCCAAAGGGAATTGCAAGTCGGTAAAGGCAGGATAATGCGGGAACTTATCGTTGAATGCTTTATTCAGCACTTTGGCTGCTACACTGCGAAAGATCATTTCCTTGGTTGAGCCTTCCCCAGGCAGCGGAAATGATTTCAGTGTTTTGCTTTCGCCTTTGTAAATCACCTTAGTCTTATCTGCATACTCCTTGTCGAATAATGCAATGGCTTTTCGTTGGTATTCATCAATTTGGCTACTGAATAATTGCTTCTGATTGGTAGGTGCAGAGGCATGTTTTGCCTTGGCTGCACCGTAAAGACAGATGGTATCTTTGAACTCATCTGATAAACCTGCTACATCAAAATACACTTCATCGTTTTCATCATTACGGTTGATGGCATTGAACAGCGGGCAGAAGAAAATATAGTATTGCTGTATAGGTTCTGTAGTGCTACGTTGGTTGGGATTACCAAAGAAGATATAGCCCAAACGGAAGCTTTTCTTATCAATCCATTCCAGGGAGTGTTGCCAAATTTTAAAACCGGAACGGTAAGAGTCTTGTTGAACCTCCAACACGAATTGCAGAAAGTCGAAATAGTATTGGTCAGCCTGGTCAGTATCCTTCTTGATGACTTCATCTGCATAATCACGAATCAATTGAGGGATATTGATGCCACCCTCTGTGCGGATGTAGAAATCGGCACTGACGGTATCCTGGTCCACATACTGCCCTGCGGTGGCTGTAACCAATTGCTTGGCTGTACTGTCAATAGTAGCCAATAACAATTCCGGTTCATCCACATTGGGAATGGTAACGCATAAATCCTCTTTCAAGCTATGTGCATTGGCACCGTTACGTTTATCCAAATCATCACAAAGAATGCGAATGGCCAATGCCTGGGCAATGCTTTGGGCAATGTCTTTTCGGTTAGCTCTTGCACCTGTAAAGTGATTAGCAACTCTTCCTGAAATAATATCTACTTTATCACGTACGATACGGATATCAGGAATGGCCAACATAGCCGGGTTGCTGGCCAAATCAGGCCAGTAAGTATCGTAGGTAATTAGTCCGGGATTGTTGGTGGGCACTTCTTTTCCAGAATGTCTTCAAACTTAACTGAGAGCACTTTCAGTATCTCCCGCTGGCTTTTGCCGTGCTTGATCTTCTCGAAATAGCTTACATAGTTTGGGTGTACCGGGAAGAGGTCAATAAACTCATTAGGGTTAGTGTTGATACCTTCAAACAGGTGGGCAAACTTCAAAAGGTGTTCTCTGATCTTCGCTTTTTGGTGCAGGTCTTTTTTTAGCAATCGTTCCTTCACTACAAATGACACATCCTCTTTGGTGATGATGAGGTCTGCATAGCGGTCTTCAATCTTGTTGAGCATGTCGGCCTGAAACTGAAACTCGGGTGAACGATACAACAACTCCTGTACGCCAAACATCAGTTTGAAACGGGAATTATCACATGCCTCTCCGAGTTGACGAAGCAGCATCAAATCATTGTGCAATTCATTGGGTTTTCGTCCTTTCAGGTATTCCAGCAACTCATCAATCACAATCAGAAAATGATGCTTAGGGAACTTTGACTCAAACTCCGCCATCATCTGCTGAATCAATTCTTTCCAACTGAAGTGTGAATCATCATCGAATTTGAAGTCTATTCCTTCCTTTTTCAGGTAACGTTCAATCTGAGCAAAGACAATATCCTTTAGGGGCTTGTCGGTTCCTATTTCAAACCTGAGCACTTTGTATTTGCCTGCAATTGCTTTGAAATCTTTCTTTACATCCTCATTCTGCAGCTGCTTCAACAAATCTGCGTTTTCAGCAATAGCCGAAACCAATGACATCAAGTGAGATTTACCCGTACCATAACTACCAACTACCTGAATACCTTTTGTTTCATAGGTTGGCTCGGTAGCGAGGTTTTTGATGATGATTTCTCGCAGGTCCTCCTGCATTTTCTTGGAGAAGACAAATGTTTTCACCAGGCTTTCTGCAACCGACAGTTCACCGGCATTTACCAACTTCACCACGGTGGTGATCGGTTCAAATTGTATCAGCTCTTTATATTGCATACTGCAGTTTTTTTAATGGCGTTTCAGTAAAGTCAAGAAAAATGTTGTTTTGTTGAGTTGACCAATGTAAGCGGTCTGGTATGTCGGATTGATTTTCCCAAATAATGATGAGTGCTGCTGTTTTTGAAAACTCTTTTAGCAATTGCGCTGCGTTTAATTCAAGTGCAGGCTCCAACAGAATGCCCAGGTTGTAAACAGCTACCACATCATTCCCGGTGTTATTGATCTTCGCCTTATGCTTATCCAGCAATTTTTTAGCGTAATCGAACACGTCAATATTCAGGTAGCTGAAATCATCAAGACCGTCAATAAATGCAGCCAACTCTTTGCCAACATTAATGGTGTGAATCTTCTTTGCATGTAACCATGAAATACAATCCACCAGCCCATCCTGATTGCACATAAGGGTGTATAGCTTATATCGGTCAGTAGATTGCATTATGTCCTGTATAGAATAGATGCTCATTGATATTACTTCTTTCGCTTTTTAAATTTGATCTTGTCTTCCGTTACCTGCATGGCTTCATTGGCCAGTTTCTCATCCTTCACCACTGCATAAATCTGGTCTGATAGCCAAAGGGTCAGCAATTCATCCTCATCGACTTTAAGAATTTGGGCAATAATAGGTATTTGTTCCCGCTTGAGTTGCCGAACCCCCTTTTCGATTTTACTCAGCTGAGCCGTGTCCATTTCCAGCAATGGTGCTACCTGCCGCAAATACAAATGCTGTTGCTCCCTGAGTGCTCGTATCTTCTCACCAAACTGGCTTTCCATCGTCTTTCTTTTGACTTGTCAACTATTGGCTAATATAAACAATTCGATTGAACGGTATGACCTGTTTTGAAATCGCGCATTCTAGCTAAGGGTGCATATGTATTGAAAAATGATATGACCCAAATTTCTCAATTCCGTTTAAAGCAGAATGACCTCCTCGATTTCAGCCGGAATAGGGAAACAAATGCTTAAAATGTAAAAACGTATAAAAACCAATGAATTTTATTGTACTGATAATCATAAATATAAATACCGATATACAATTAAATCTTGATAAAACATAATGTTTTATCAAGATTTAATTATACTTTTGCCCTACAAACACAGAAACACATTCAAATGTAACTACTAAATCCTTCAAAAAATGATTGAAAAAGTAAACAAACCGCTAATCTTTCAGCCGGAAAGATTAAGAAAACTGGCAGGACACCTCCGTAAGCAGAAAAAAAATGAATGCTTTAAAGTATTAGAGGATGATAACCATATCTTCAGTTCAGAGGAAGATCCCGTTAATATTTACCCTGTTTTTGAGTGCATTGTCAATGCATTGCCGAAAGCATTTCCAGATGTCTGGAGGTCCACTGCAAAGGGAATAACTCATCAGGGCGCAGACAAGCGAGTATGCCTGCTTTCGTCTATAATCATATTCTTTGGTATCGATGGTGAGCAGTTCATGCACATTTTCACTCCTTATGCACAGGAGCCGGAAGTTTATGGGGGTGCATTCCTGGAAAGGGATGCCACCCCGAAGGACATTGCCCGGAATATTTCTGAAATGATCTGCTTCAATCACCTTGGAATGGATTTACATCCGGCCATTCCCATTTTCATCAGTAAAAACTAACCGTTTCAATGTCCTAATAATCCTTATAAACAAATAACATGAATCAGGAAACCAGTAACATCAGATGTCCCAAATGCGGCATTGATATTAATGTAAACAAGGTGCTCTATCATCAACTACATTTTGAAGCGGAGAAGGAGTTTGAGCAAAAGAATGCACAGATATCCAAAGAACGGATGGATCTTGAAAGACTGCGAACCGATATTCAGCTGACCATTGAAAAGGGTGTGAGTGAGAAGCTGTCTAAGGAAAAGATGGTGCTAGAAAAGAGATTGCGGGATCAGATTAACGTTGAGAAATCCGGTGAATTAGAATCCTTACAGGAGCAGCTCAAAGAAAAAATTGGAGAAGCAAGGGAACTTAACCGGATAAAAGCAGAATTTCTGAAGTTAGCCCGCGAAAAGGACGAACTACGTGAAAAAATTGAGCTGGAGTCGGAAGAAAAATTAAACAAGCAGTTAGAGGACGCGCGTCTCAAACTAGTGCAGGAAACAGAAGCCCGGTCAAATCTGAAAATTGCCGAAAAGGAAAATATCATACAGCAATTAAAGAAACAGTTGACGGAAGCACAGCAAAAAGCCGATCAGGGCTCAATGCAACTGCAGGGTGAAGTGGCAGAGCTGGAGCTGGAAAATGACCTTCGCAGAAAGTACCCGGATGATTGTATTACGGAAATTTCAAAAGGCACAAACGGTGCTGATTTATTGATGGGTGTCCGTACAACACTGCAAAAAGATGCGGGGACGATTGCCTTAGAAATAAAGCGAACCAAGAACTTTAGCAACAACTGGATTCAGAAGCTCAAGGAGGATCAGCGTAATCACAAAGCCGATATTGCGGTACTGGTTACAGAAGCCATGCCTGCTGATATGCCCCATTTCGGTTTACGCGATGGTGTTTGGGTTTGCAGTTTCAAGGAAGTTCAGCAGTTGTTGTTTGTGCTTCGCGATTCTTTATTGCGATATCACGAACTAAAGACTTCCGGGGAAAATAAATCCGATAAAATGAGCAATCTGTATGACTATCTCACGGGACCAGAGTTCACGCTGCAAATCCGGACCATTGTTGAAAGTTTTACACGATTGAAAACTAACCTGGATCAGGAGAAGAGAGCTATGACACGCCTCTGGAAGGAACGCGAAAAAGCGATTGAGCTGGTAGGTCAATGTACTTCAGAAATGTTTGGTTCATTTCGCGCTATTGCGGGATCATCAGTTAAAGGAATTGAGGCATTGAACCTGCCTCTTCTGGAGGAGGATACTACCAATGAAAACTAAAGTGGAGCATAAGTACCGAAAACTTCTTTATAGAGTAACTTATTTTTTTCCTGAGTATTTCCCTATTCACGAAGAGGAAGGATCCGGTCCAATTTATTTGTTCATCAAGGACAGAATAGAAGAGCTAATTAAGGGAAAGGATGCTGTTTTTATTGATCGTACCGATTTTGAATCCCATCTAAACAAAAGAGATGATCTATCTGAAGCATATCTGGATTTGTTTTCCACTAAGGCCATTTTCTATAAATGCAGATTCGAATACGATGGGATTCAAATTGACTATTATATCATGGTGGAAAAGCGAATCAGGTTGATTTACTACAGAAAAGTTGAATTGAAAAATGGTGATGGTGGTGAATCAATCATTCGATAAGAATGATTGATTATTCCATGCAAATCAGGAAATAATATTTTAAAGGCGGAGTCTGTTTACTCACCTCCAGATTTTTCCTGAGCACGTTTCTTCAGGAATTCATAACAATCACGCCTTGTCTCATCCATATCACCATTGGCATTCAGTATCGATTGTTCCACATAGATTGTAAAACCAACTTTTTTATCGGTCACCGGTTTTCGGCCCGATTTGGCACGCGCACCACCGTGGGATTTTACTTTTTTGGATGGTTTAGCTTTCGACATATCATCAATAGTTGAACGAAATGATTGTTTCACTATCGAGACGAAATTATAAATTATAAATTATAAAACCGAGTTAGTTAAAAATAATATTTATCAGGCTATGAATGCAAGCGAACATAATAAAGGAGTATTAAATGAACCGAAAGTAACTATTGAAATGCTGAAGTCACTAACCGGTTACAAGAACTGCACTGATGAAGAATTGTGCAAGATTTCCGAGAGCTTAAAGGAACTCTGCCTGCTATTGCATAAGCTACATGTGGGTGATGTTGATCAGGATCACGGATCCTGAAAAATTTGCAACTATTTATGATTAAAAGTCATGGATAATAATAACAAAGAAAGCAATTTACCTGAATGGTTACAGAAATTTGCGATTAAATGCTCAGAGGACAAAACAATTGAAAACAATCGGGCAGTCATTTATAACCGATGTTCGACAGAACAACAAGATAGCCTGGATTGGCAGGATAACGTTTGCGTGAATTTATGTAAGCAGAATAAATTCGACCTCATTAAGACTTTTAATGCGAAAGAATCTGCAACTACAGATGACCGAATTGTTTTCAAGGAAATGCTTCAGTTTTGCTATAAGAATCATATTGGAAACATTGTTGTTTATTCTTATGACAGGTTCACACGGTCCGGAGATATCGGTCTTCTGAAATCATTGAGGAAAAAGGGTATTAAGGTTCATGCTGCCACACAAAGTGTAGATGACCAAACTCCTAGTGGCCGTCTCTCACAGAATTTGTATCTCATGTTTGCTGAGATGGAAAATGAACAGAGGAGGGACCGAATCATTGAAGGACAAAAGAAGAAATTACGTAAAGGCGAATGGATTGGTAAGCCAACGATTGGGTATATCAAGGATTATGTTTCAGGTAAAAGCAGCACGACCATGATAAACCACAATGTTTTATCGGTCCATTGGGGAAATTAATTAAACAGGCTTTCCTATGGAAGTTCAATGAAAACCTGACGCATGAAGCCATCATACAGCGATTGATCCCAATGGGATTAAAACTGACTCCACCTTTGTTATCAAGAATATTCCGGAATCCTTTTTACTGTGGGTTCATCACTCATTCCTTGCTAGATGATGGAGAAATCATACGTGGAAAGCATGAACAGCTGATTTCAGAAGAAGTATTTCTTGCAGTAAACGGTGTCCTTAGCGAAAACAAACAGGGTTATAAGAAGGTTAGTCATGCCGAAAAGATGCCATTTAAAGCCTCAGTAAAATGCGGTAAATGTGGAAGACCATTCACGGCTTATCTTCAAAAATCATATCTATACTACAAATGCCCGAATAAAGGCTGTTGCCTCAATCTGAGCGAAAAGAAGCTCCTGGAGCTGTTTAAAGCATTACTTTCCTCCTATACTCTCGATAAGGAATTAATACCTGTAATTAAAAATAAACTCGCAGAAACGTATTGGACGCTTCACAAGGCTGATGGGGAAAGATTAAAACCGATGAAAGATGAATTAACCCGTTTGAAGAATGACCTTGAGAAAATGGAATATAATCTGGCCACCGGAAACATCACTCCGGAATTGTTTCAAAAGGTTTCATCCGGTCATCTTCAGAAAATACAAACTATTGAAGCGGAGCTTAAGAAATTCGGGAAAGACACTTCGAACTTTGAAAAACTGCTGGATTCTGCGCTTGAATTAGCTTGTAATCTTTTGAAAATGTGGGAAATATCAAATTTTGAAGGCAAAGTTAGAATTCAAAAATTAGTGTTTCCGAATGGCTTAGCGTACATATCGGAAAATCATGCACTTCGAACTTTTTCGGTGAATCCCATTTTCCTTGAAATTGCTTCATTATCAAGCAATTTACGAGATTTACAGAATTGTGAAAAGGAAACAATTGATGAAAAATTGCCTCAGTTATACCTAATGTACCCCAGTTCGAACTTTTTTTGGGATGAATTGGAAATGACATATAGGCAAATGACTGGTTTTAAGAGTAATAACAATTCTTCTTGTCAAAACCAAAATACAACTGCTTTCAGTACCGTGACAGAATACAAAACATTGAGCCGGCTTCATGATTCCAACGTACTTTCCGGGTTACGTTCATTTTCCGGCAATTCGGCACCAGATGTAATTTATTGCGTGGTTAGCACTATGAGCGGAGGTACAGGTCTAAACAGTTTCCGATGAAGCTATTTTTCAATGCTTTTCGGAGTTTTGGATTCACAACTTAGCACATATAAAATAGACCACTTAGTTGGTTATAATTTTGTGATGTCGCCAGTATATTAAATAGGAACTTAAACATCATATTACGTATTCGAAATAATGGTTCAGAAAAGTTCTATCAAGAGAAGGTTCAAATAAACATCTTGATATCATTTTGTATTTCTTTAAAATTCATTATTTTTATGAATAAATAATTATTGATTATGAAGCTTAATTTATCAATTCTTGCGCTATTGATTATTAGCATTAACGCAAAAGCACAATCAACTGTAAAGAATAACTTTAGCAATGAACTAAGTAAGCCAGCCGCCATTTTCGAAGAGAATAAAGGCCAGATGAAGGACCAGCACTGGAAGCCGCGACCGGATGTGCTTTTTTACGGTAGTCAGGCGGGTATGCACTACTACATCAAAAACAACGGTGTTAGCTTCCAGCTTAGCAGGGTAGATAGCTGGCGCGAAGAGGACGGTCATGCTGGTATGCCTGGAAAAGAAAAAAGACAAGTGCCTGATCAGATCAGCACCTACCGGGTGGATGCGCACTGGATATCCCACAATCCTGATTTTGACATTGAGCGGGGTAAAGCATTGGATGGCTATAACAACTATTACAATGTTCCGGATGGAGCAGATACTGCTCTCTTCGTAAAGCAATACGAGCATGTCACTTTGAAAAACGTTTGGAATGGAATCGATATCCACTACTACGGAACGGAAGGATTATTAGAAACGGATTATCTTGTTTCCCCGGGTGGGGACTACAGCCAGATACAGATGGAAATCAAAGGTGCAGACTTGAGTATCAGCAAGGATGGCCATCTGATCATGAAAACCCCTTTTGGCGAAATTCAGGAGGGGGAGTTGAAGGTGTATCAGAGTGATGAGCGCTTACAGGCTTTTTGGCAAATTGATGACAATAACAAAGTGAGTTTCTTTATACCCAACTTTAACCCTGCTCTGGCGATGCGGATTGATCCGGTAACAAGGGTATGGGGAACCTATTATGGGGGACTAGGAGATGATTATTGTAATTCAATCGTCACTGATGCTTTAAGAAATGTTTATCTGGCCGGAAAAACTTCAAGCACATCAGCCATTGCATCTGGAGGTCACCAGAATACCTTTGGAGCTAATACTGATGCTTTTTTAGTGAAACTTGATAGCATTGGAGTGCGCCAGTGGGGAACATACTATGGTGGAACTGCGATTAGTAATGAAGAAGGACTTTCAACCACCTCCGATGCTTCGGGGAATATATTTTTAGCTGGTAATACTTGCTGTATCTCTAATGGAATTGCTTCTGGTGGACATCAAAATACTTCTGGTGGGAATTCAGACGCCTTTTTAGTGAAATTCAGCAATAACGGAGTGCGTCAGTGGGGCACCTATTACGGAGGTAGTGGCAATGATTATGGCCTTTCAACTGCCTCTGATGTTTCAGGGAATGTTTATCTAGCAGGTCATACTGTTAGCCCAAATGCAATTGCATCAGGAGGGCATCAGAACACTTTTGGTGGCGGAACAGCAGATGCATTTTTAGTAAAGTTTAATAGTTTTGGCGTGCGTCTTTGGGGAACTTACTATGGGGGAAGTAGTGATGAAATTTTTTCATCAGTTTCAGTTAGTTCGGGTTATGTGTATCTGGCAGGATTAACTGGTAGTACTACTAACATTGCATCCGGTGGGCATCAAAATACATATGCTGGTGGCCCTAATATGGGCGATGCTTATCTGGTAAAGTTCAACAGCAATGGGGTGCGCCAATGGGGTACATATTATGGTGGTTCTGGTGCTGATATTGGATATTCAACCACCACTGACTTTGTTGGGAATGTGTACTTGGCTGGATATACTACCAGTACATCAAACATTGCCGCAGGAGGACATCAAAATACAATTACTGGTAATTCTCAATCTGCTTTTTTAGTTAAGTTCAACAGTAACGGAGTGCGTCAATGGGGAACCTATTATGGAGGACAAAACGGCGATTTTGGTTATTCAACCTGCACCGATGCACTGGGTAATGTATTTTTAGCTGGAATTGGTGGTAGTAGTCCTTCATTAATTGCCTCGGGGGGTATCAAAATACTTATATGGGGGGAGATGCATTTTTAGTTAAGTTTAACAATAACGGAGTACGCCAATGGGGAACATATTATGGAGGAACTGGTAATGAGTGTTTTTGTTTCAACTAGAAGCGATCCTTCCGGAAATATTTATTTGGGAGGAACAACTAATAGTACATCCAACATTGCATCTGGGGGCATCAAAATTTTAAATCAGGTATGAATGACGCTTTTCTTGTTAAGTTCTTTGAAACCTTCATAACGACTCAAGCTCCTATAACCATGTCAACTTGTCCCAATTCGTCTGTAAGCTTTAGTCTAATAGCTTCTGGAGTCGGGTTATCCTATCAATGGCAAAGTAAATCACCTTCTGGTACTCAGTTTTCAAATATTCTATCTGGCGGGATTAATAATTTTTCTGGTGTTACTACCACCTCCTTATCTATTGGTAATCCTTCAGGTCTTGATGGGTATGAATTTCGTTGTATAGTTTCGAATTCGCTTTCTTCAGAAATAAGTACAACTACTGTTTTGACAGTTTATACAATTCCCACTATACAAAGTCAACCAATCAGTTCAACTATGTGTTCAGGGGTGAGTGCTACATTTATTTTAGGTGCAACAGGCAGTGGGTTAACATATCAGTGGCAATATGGAGTAAATACAAGTAGTTTTATTAATCTTATTAATGGCGGTACAAATTCCATTTCTGGCTCAAATTCATCTGCCTTAGTCATTGGAAATACAAGTGGCCTCTCCAACTACTATTTCAGATGTATTGTCGGTTCTTCTTTATGTCCATCAACTGCAACTTCGAACTTCGCCCAGCTTACTGTTATCAACATTCCAACCATTGTAACTCAGCCCGCCTCCGTTACAGTCTGTCCCAACCAAATTGCAAACCTCACTTTAAGTGCTTCAGGTACAGGATTAACTTATCAATGGCAGAACCGTATGGGATCCAGTGGATCATGGGTGAACTGTTCCAATGGGGCTATTTATAGTGGCTCTACCGCGAATACGTTACAGATACTAAACCTTACAGGTCTGAATAATTATCAATACAGGTGTGTAGTAACCAACAGCAATGCGTGTTCTGCCACCAGCAACGCGGTACTCCTTACTGTTTACACAACCCCCTCCGCCATTATCACGGCGGACGGAGGCAGTGCTAATCCGGTCACCATCAACTTTGGCGATGCCAGCGCTCTGCTTTTAAGTGGCTCTATTAATTCCGCTAACCCAAATATTCTCTGGACTCCCGCTGTGGGTCTGAGTTCCACCACGGTTGCGGATCCGATAGCTTATCCCACAAATTCCACCAATTATACGGTTACTTTCACAAACACCAACGGATGTACGCAAACGGTAAGCCAGCAGGTTAATGTGAACCCGCTTCCCAATAATGGAACAATTTCGGTGGTGAGTGCGACGGGGCTCAATAGTTTCAATTTATTCGACACGCTGAAAGTTGAAGTCAGGTTAATTGGTGCATCGGATATCTATGCGGCTTATGCGCGATTACGTTATAGCGGAGCATTGGCATCCAACCTTACTTATGTAGGCTATACGACCGGTACGATTCTGGGAACAGGAGCAGCGGTTATTTCCACACCACCAGTTTCATCCGGCACCTACGGATATGATTTCGGGATATCGAAGATTGGTGCTGTACCGGGGTACTCGGGAACAGGAACCTTGTATACGTTTTTCTTCAAACCCAACAATATCCCTTCCAGTTTGTCGGGCAGTCAGGTTTGTTTTTTTGTCGACAATCTCTCCATCACCAATGCTACTTCTGGGACACCGGTTGGGCTCGTGAACCAAGGGCCAAGCTGCTTCAACTACTCTAGTCAGATAAATGTATGGCCCGGGGATTTGGATAACAACAAAACGGTTAATACATCGGATCTGTTGAAGATAGGTATCTTCTACAACAACACAGGTCCCATACGTCCCAATGCAAATCTGCAGTGGGTTGCACAACCGGCATCGCTGTGGGGCTTCAATACCTCCAGTCCCAACAGTGATGCCTTTAAGGTATTTGCCGATGGCAACGGAGATGGCATCATCAACAACGCAGATCAAACCTCTGTAGGCTTCAACATAGGCAAGATACATCCCTTTGTATCACCGTTGGATAGTCTGGATGGAAGCGGTTTCCAGCGGATATCGGCCACGGGCAACCTTACGCTGATACCCACACCCGGATATGTGAATACAAGTCAGCTGCCTCAACAAGTAGAGTTGCAGGTGAATCTGACCAACACCGGTGGTACATTGGATAATCTATATGGTATATCGTTTGATATCACTGTTGATACGAATGTGTTCGATTTGCAGAACACCACTTTCGATTATGGTGGAACGATCTTCGGTGTTCCTGCGCAGGATTTCCTGAGTATTGAATATGTGGCTAACGGGGTGGTGAGTGTGGGCATGACCCGCTACAACAACCCAGCGATTAATGGGAATGGATTGCTATGCAAAGTAAGACTGAATACCTACCCAACATTGAACTATCCTGATACCAACCTGGTGTTCACTGGCACGGTGATGGCGGCCAACGACAGCATCGGCACACCCGTTACGATTAATCCCACTACGTTTCAAATACCTTACGGAGTATCGGCTTCATTGATGGATGCCACATCGGGAAATTTTAAAATGTTGTTATATCCGAATCCTGTTGACGAACTGTTAAACCTGTTATTCGATAAACAGGTTTTGATAAGGGAAATCAAAGTATTGGATGGGATAGGAAGAGTAGTCGCCGTGCAAACACCCAACCAGCGGATAAGAAGCTGTTTGCTGAATACCGCAGATCTTGTTAATGGTATTTATACTTTACAACTCACTACAAGAAATGTGTATATATATGAAAAATTTATTAAGGCAGGAAACTGATAGTTTCATTCCATTTATATGGAATTTGATATCAGTAGTGGAAGAATTTCAATGGTGCATATAATCCTGGCTGTCTTTTTAATTCAGTCCTGTAAAAAGAGTGATGACAATGATGTTCAAAATTCAGGTTTATCGATTAGAGAGGTGCAGGTCGATTTAGTGGTGCTTACAGCGGATGAACAGGGTGCTGATTTATCAGGAGTCAAATTAGGAGGAGGTGACGTTACAGGTGTAACAAATCAATATGGCTCCTTTATTTTCGAAAATGTAAATGTTTCTTCACTCAGATATTTTGTTTCAGCTGAAAAATCCGGCTATTTCTCGACAGGGTATGGAGGTCAGAGGAAGTCAATTTTGAATTTTCCGCTAATTTTAAATTGTCCGGATTTCGGGGGCACTTACATGTAAAGGATGATTAAAAGAGCTGATTTTGATTCAATTGATAAAGAAGTCTATGATTCTGTAGTTGAATTATATGACTTTCTTTTTAAAACATGCAGGCAGCACATTTACATTTTACTTCTTGCAGAAGGTGAATTTAAACCGGAATTACTTGATACTTATCCTGACCCATATGTAATTGATAATAAAACGGACATTATTAATGATGGGCATAGATTGGATTTTTTAATGAAATTCCAACAAAATGAATATAGATTTCCTACTGGCATCAATCAAATTGAAGATGATGAATTTCGTTTCCATATTGAGCTAATGATCTATTCCCATATTTGGGAATCAAGATATTTTCTTAAAAAACTATTCAAGCTCGCAACAGGTGCTTCTGGAGGTGATTATTTATGGACAGTAACTGTGCCTGATTGGACAAAACATGAATTTATTAGAAATGAGATTCGAGATGTTTTTAAGAAGAAGAAATTGTCTATTGCAGAAACTATTACAAAAGGGTATCATTCTTCAGTAAGAAACGCATTTGCTCATAGTGAATATAGATTTGATGATTACCACCATAGAATTGACTTACTAAATTTTAAAGGTGATACTAGTTGGGAGCTAAAAAGTATTTCATATGATGACTGGTCAAAAAGGTACTTGTATTCGGTTTTCTTGACCTATCATTTGCACAATGTTTCATATGAAAAATGCGACTCCCTATCAAGTGATTTTGGTCAAGATACTTTTTTGATTGTAAAGCCATTTAATGAAGGAAAGTCCTTTCGTTGTGAGCCAATAAAAGTACAAAAAATTGGAACGGATCGAATTTCATTTCACCATATATGATTATAATTCTAATTGATTAAAATAATTGTTTGATGCAACGTCAATTTCAACAACAAATTTTGTCTTTAAGAATTTTTTAAACAGATATAGGTAGTAAAATATTAAACAAATATTGTGATTAACTTAGCAAGGCAAAACAAAATTCTACAAAAAATTATTATAGAGTTACAGAAAGAGATTGAAAATTTGAACTCATCGGGTCACCAATGGGATATTATCCAAAAGATTCAAGGCAATTATTTAATACTCTTAAATCCTCCTTCACAAGTATTCCATACGACAAGCCTTAGATCAAGGTCTTGTACATTCGAAATTAAAATTATTGATATCATTTGTATTCTAACGGACAAGAAAACCAAGTATGTTTGGTTTCGTTCAATTCAGAAAAGTATAGAAGGTGAAAAGTATGAATCGAACTGTTTAACTTATACAGGTAGTATAGAAAGTTTTATCGAAAAGTATGAAAAACCAAAAGTTTTACTGTGCAAAATTTCGAGATCAGCTGCTGTAAATTTGTTGTATTACGATTTGGACGGGGGCAAATTACGTTTAAATATTAGTAACCAATCCGCCACCTACCTTGAGGACATTCCAGTTGGTGGGAAGGAGTATCTGAAGGAAATCGTACTTAGAAAGGGTAATTTGGATAAAATCATTTCGTTCCAAAAAATAGACTTTCGTTCCTTTTAAAAATACTCAATAAATAGTCATTGTAGTTTTGAGTTGTCAATAATGACATAACACTTAATACTAAATAAAATGGCAAAAGGTAATGGCGGAAAGCCAAGCACAACTGGTAAACCATCAGGAAAAGGAAGAGACAATGCGCCTCCTAGCAAGTAAGGTTTAAGATTCTAAAACAGAAGGAGGTCCAAAAGTATGGGCCTCCTTTAGTATGATAGTAAAATGTAGATAATTTAAGGTTTTGAACCGAATTTAACCAGACTAGTACGAATTGCGTAATATTCTCCTCCCCTACTCTATTAATAACCATTTGACTCTTGTCAGCATATCCAATTCTTTTAAATTTGTCGGAAGGCCTTACTCTATGTGTTCCCGGTTCAGGACTTGCCTGAGATGCTATTTATTGGCAATTGTGTTTCTTTTTCTTTTCTATCGATCAGATGCAGGAACTGATCAATCTGCCTTAAATCGTGCCAATCAGTGCTTCAGATTTTCACGTCTTAAAGAAGCAGACGCACTTTTTAGCGAAATCATCAGAATGTCTATTCAGAAAAAAGACTCTGCTACCATTGTGGCTGCCCTTAATAAAAGAGCAGAGCTGGCCCTACTCAACGGGGATTTCATTACTGCTAAAGAGCAATTGGATGCCTGTAGATCTTGGATAAGTAAAAGCGATCAGGAAATTAATCCGCTTTACGCCGACTATCATGCTACAATGGGTGATTATTACATGAACCTTTCCGACGCTAACATCGCCCTGAAGCACTATAGAAAGGTCTTTGCGATAAGGACTGTCCTTGATGGGCAGAGATCATTTAATACTGCATTGTCCTTATCCCGGTTAGCACGCTATCATAATTTCATGATGAACATTGATTCTGCTTTGTATTATGCTGAAAAAGCCTGGGGGATCGTGGAAGAGAATAAGATGGACGGTCGGATTTATCCTGTCTACCAGATCCTGGAAACATATGCTTATGCTTTTAAAGTAAGGAAGCGGAGTCAGGAAATGGGTTTCAATAAAGCCACGGAAAAGGCGCGCCAGCTTTTTTTGAAGGCACTGGATTTTGCAGCAGCTTATCATGGCCATGAGAATGCCTTCTCAGGAAATATTCTGCGTAATATTGGTAATACTTATACTGACATTGTACTTAATAATAGTCTGAACGAGGCCGATCGTGAGGAACCGTATAAAGAGGGGATGCGGTATTACAAAACTGTCGCACAAATCTATCATCACTATTTCGGAGAGGTACATCCGGAGTTGAGTACACTTTATTATGTAATGGGCCTTTTGAATGAGTACAGGAACAATCCACAGGAGAGGGAGCAGAAATTTTCATGTTACGACAGAGCCATAGAGGCACTGGGAGTTCATATTTATAAGGGGGATAGTCTCAATCTGGCTGAAATCAAAGCGTGTAAAAACAAGTATGATTTATTAAGCATTTTGTATCAGAAAACAGGAGCGCTTCAGAGGGCACATTATGAAAGCGGTAATAGGAGCTATCTGTTAAGGGCCGGGGCGCTAGCACATCCAATGTTGTACCTCTGGGACCAGGCTATTCAAGAACTGGAATCGGAGTTCTCTAACCGGCTGCTGAATATTTATGCCATTAACATGTTTGAGCAAGTAAACAATACGTACCAATTGCTTTACCGGATGGATCAGAAAAGGGTGTATCTAGATATGATGTTTCTTATCGCCGAGAAGTCCCGTAATTCGCTAAGGAGGAAATTGCTTTATCAGTCGGGTGCTACCGACCAGAATGTCTTTGAGCCGGTTTCGATCAGCACATTGCAACAGAAGCTAGAGCCTGACATGTACTACCTGTGTAATATCAGCCACCGTTGCATGCTTGCTGTAACCAAAGACAAAGCCTTTGCCTTCGAAACACTGCAGTCCGACAGCCTTCCCATATACATGAAAGACCTGAAGGCAGCCATGATAAACAGGGATCCGGATTTGTACGATAAAAAGGCAAATGCCCTCTATACATGTATTTTCAGCCAAATCTTAGATAGCGGGGCCGTTAAGCCTCGGAAACTTTTGTTGTCCATGAGCGACTATTTTAATGGATTACCGGTGGCCGGCCTAACTATGCGGCTATCCCTTCCCGGTAGTAACTTTGGTGAATTGAATTACCTACTGCATAAGTATGAAATAGGCAACATCCTTTCTGCTAGTGATTATGTGCATTCTTTCAATGTAAAAATCGTATCCGATCATTCCCTCCTGGGGATTAGTCCCTCGCTGTCAAGCTTTGCGAAACTACCTTTTGCTAACACCTTGATGAAAGAGATGGCGGAGGAATATGAAGGTACCTTCTTCACCGCTTCCGCCGCAGAGGGTGCCGTGAAGGAAATTTTTAATGGTCCGCAGGGAATCCTTCACCTGGGCACCCATGCTTTTATGGACAAGGCAAATATATTGAAAAGTCATCTGCTGATTGGCGATGATTCTCTTGGGACGGAAGGTCTGAGTATGGATTCATTATTTCGACTTAAAAAGCAATATAATCTGGTGAGCCTTATTGCCTGCAGTACAGGTGAAGGCAGTATGGAATATGGGGAAGGGACTATTAATTTTTCGAAAGCCTTTTTGTATACCGGTAGTGGAGTTACGTTATCCACACTATGGGATGTTGATGATAAGACCAGCGCAATTCTGGCCAAGGCATTTTTTAAAGAATTGTCGGATGGGATCAAGCCCTGCCTTGCCTTGCGACGGACGCAACTGGAGTATCTCCGAAATTGCGCCAACCCGGAACTTTCCAATCCTTATTACTGGGCGGGATTGATTGTGACAGGCAAGAACAACATTGTTATTCCCGCGCGTAAATCACAAATTCCCGTTGTAGTGTATATGCTGGTGGGCCTATTGGTACTGGCAGTGTCGATTGCATGGTATAAAAAAAGCAGGCACACCGATAGGGTGCGCCTGTGAAAGAACCGGGGAAGCAATAACTACCCCGACATTGCAACTGAAAAAAAGGATTAACGTTGTACTTCCATTCGGTCTAATAATAAAATGTTTCCCTGTGCATCTCTAATTTCACACAGATACATTCCTGCTGCCAGACCTGATATATTAATTTCCATGGAAGTATTTCCGCTCGCCACGATTTGACCGGTCATGTCGAAAATTTTGTATAACACAGGATCTTTAGTGTTACCTCCAAGGAACAAGATGCTTGTGGAAGGATTAGGATACAGGTAAAAACCTTCCAGTTGTTGCGAGATTTCATTCCGGTTACAATTGGAAGGTTGTATAATGATGCCGTTTAAAACGGATGCTATGGAGGTGCCGCAATTATTGGAAGCTGTTACACTCATTTGCTGTCCGGTAGTGTTGACATAATTATAGTTGATTGTTATATTTTTCGTTCCCTGACCACTAGCAATGTTACCAAGGCCGGCAAGCAATGACCAATTGTAGGTATTAGTATTACTGACGGTCTGGATGGAATAGGGAACCTGAACTTGTCCGGGACAGATCTGCTGAAGCCCTGTAATCACGCCCGGTTTGGAAGGGGCCGCCTGCAGGCTTAGCGTTCGCGCAGAAGAGTATCCACAGTTATTATTTGCGATGACATAGAGCGCCCCACTGGTGAAGGAAGGTCCGAAATCAACAGTAATGCTATTGCTCCCCTGACCGCTGACGATACTTGCTCCCTGGGGCACTGTCCATTGATAACTTGTCGCACCGGGTACCGATGAAAGTATGTAAGCAATACCTGATTGTTCACAGAGGCCGCTAGATGGTCCCGTTACGACACCCGCTATCACAGGATTGTTCAGGAATAGGTTTTTTGTACGCGAAGGACTGGTCCCGCAGGCGTTGTTTGCGGTCAGGCTGATGGCACCTCCTGTATATGAAGCGTCAATGCCCACCGTTATGATATTGGTGCCTGCCCCGGATAAAAGGGTCATGCCTGTGGGAAGTGTCCAGTTATATAAACGGCAACGCGCGACCGATAGTACAGAAAAAGTTGCTTGTTCGCCAGGACAGAGCTTGCTGGGGCCAGAGATAGAGGAAGGCCTAACAGGTACGGATATCTGTAAATGAAGATCAACGCTTACCTCTGTTTGTCCGCAATTATTGGTCACTACCAATCTCAGTGGTCCTGTAATTCCGTCATGCGCCTGTGGAAGATTCCAATAGATGGTAAGGGTATTAGTTCCTTGTCCATTCAACACTGACACATCTGGAGGTAGAATCCAGTTATAGTTGAGGGCACCGTTGACGGGCGGTACCGAGAAAGTCGTGGCCCCGAAGCCAAGGCTGATACATTGCACAGACTGCCCGGCAATAGGAGCCACGAGGGGAGCTAGCCCCTCGTCCGTAGCGCCATCGCAGTTATCATCAATTCCGTTGCAGATTTCACTTGCATCCGGGTTGATATTCGGGTCAGTGTCATTGCAGTCTCCGTCCAGTAAGGAGGAGTTGGGAACCGCCTGGCAATAATATCCCAGAAGGACATCCCCATAGCCGTCACCATCGGCATCACTGTAATACGCCTGCGATTGCCCGTTGCCGCAGCCAAGTCCACAGAATTTCACAATAAGGGCCGTAGTACCAGTACTGCCCGAACAGACTATATCGCCGTTGTCTAGTAAGGCTATGCCGTTGCCGAGATCGGCGTCGGGGTTGGTACCAAATCTTCCGGATCCGATCAGATTTCCGTTAGGATCAAATTTAACAGCAAGTAAATCGAAGATCTGGTTACTGGCATAAATTCCGCCAGTGCAATAGATATTGCTAGCGCTATCTTGTGTTACACGCTGGAAGGTCGAAGTTGTCGATTTGCTATAGGACTTTTCCCACAGCAGATTCATGCTATTATCAAAGTAAGCGATATAAGCATTCTTCTTTCCACCAGTGGTATCATAATTTCCGAAGATGAAAAAACCCGCATTTTTAGCAGTGGAGATACTACCTGTTGTGCTAAAAGCATTATTGAATTTATAAGAAGTAATGGCTGACTGCTGACCGTTATCATCCCATTTACGAAGGAAAATCGTACCGTTGGTTTGATCATTAAATACCGACACATAATTGTCGACACCCGCCAACTTGTCAATCCCTCCTGTCCAATCGGGGTTTATCTGGAGGCAATAAGACCAGACGATGTTTCCGTTCGACGAAAGTTTTGTAATGCGGGTGGCATAGCTGGAGCAACCCGGGTGGTATTGTACATGCCCATAGCAGATGAATTCACCGTTCGAATTTTCAACGGCAATGCTGCCGTAATTATCTCCAAAAGATTGTCCCGTGAGGGTCTGAACCCATTGCTGATTTCCCAGTGAATCCGTTTTAATAATATAACCTGCAGAAAATACTCCTGGTGCATTGCTTTTCCCGAAGGCTCCGTTAATGAGATAGCCGCCATCCGAAGTGGCAATGACACCACCAGCAATATCATGTGCGCCACCGGGGTAAAAAAACACGGCTCCAGAGAAGGTTGAGGTTGGGGTCGTATTTATTCAGAACGATATCCCCGTTGACCCAGTTGTTCAACATATTGATGTTACCAACCGTGACAATATTCCCGTCATTTGTTCTAACGCACCTTCCGTAACCGCTTTGGAAATTACTAGGAAATGTCGCGGTATCACAGGCTTGGCTGAACTCTGGAGAGGAAATATCGCCGGTATATTCCCATACCTGGCCATTCGGAAGAAATGCAAATAAACGGCTGTTGATATTGACAAATGCAGTTGCAGCGTCGGAAAATGGACGGTCGGGAAGTTGAGTCCATGTCTGGGTATTGTCATTGTAATTCCAGAATTCGAAATTATTATTCCCAAAAGGGCCATATGGAATTTTAATAATGAAAGCCTCGGAATCCCTTGATGCAATGTTATAGCGTAGGGTAAACCCTCCGGGAACATTGATCGGTGCCCATGTATTTGGTCCTGAATCATACCGAAAGCCTGAAGTGAATGGTGTTCCGGATGGAGTTTCACCGTTAATTACATAGGGTTTGTTATTCACCACAAATCCCACTCCGTTACGCAAACCAGTTGGCAAGGGCGAAATAGCACTCCAACTATTGAAGCCAGGGTTAAATTTATAAGAGATGGCCTGTACGGCATTGCTATACGGTACCGCACCTCCGCAAATATATCCTTCGCCATTAAGTTCAAATGAACCTGCATCGTGAACCGTATTTGTCGGATAGGAGGCTTTGGCGGTCCATTGGTTAATTACAGGATCATACTCGTAAAAGAGGTTCGTAGAATATCCGCTGAACCATCCCACCCCTGCATATCCTTTGCCGTTTATGCTGAAGGTCTCCAGTGCCTGCATCCCCTGAGGCATGGAAGCAATCTGTGTCCACGAATCATTTTGCGGGTCATAACGGAACCATGTATTTGTTTCAGCGCTCCCGTAAGTATTATTTCCGGCTCCATAATATGCATAATTGCCTATTACGAATGATCCAGCCCGGTTTTTAGCCGGACCATTTTGCTTCTGTACCCAACCATTTTGGGCGTAGCTGCTATTCATCATCCCGATTGCCAGCAGTAAACTTGTTAAGATTTGTTTCATATCAATAGTTTGGTTAATTTTGGGCATAGGAGCTTTCTCGGTTTTCTACTGCTAAATGCTCCCGTTGGTGGTTTGATATTATTTGTCCTTTAATAAACATGGTACAGAACAGGTAACCGATTTTTTAAAAAAAATATGACTTTAAAAATTTTGTGATTGGTGGAAGCGGAAGATCTGGAAAAAATCCGGGCAGGCAATCATAGTCCGATACTATCCTGCTATAATAAATACCGGAATGAATTCCTGCGCTGGGCGGTGCGGAATTTTTCCTGTTCTGAAGAAGAAGCCAAGGACGTTTTCCAGGAAGCGATGATCGGACTTTTCCAGAATATCCGTTCAGGAAAGGTAGTATCACTTACCTCCAACTTCAAGACCTATTTGTGGGCTATCGGAAAGAATCACTTACTTAATCTCATCAAAAAAAACAAACGCCTGGTTACCTTTTCGTCTTCAATGGATATTAAGCTATCAGATCAAATCCATGATGAGATGGCTAAAAAGGAAGAGGATCAGCACAACCATGAAATGGTGAGAAAATACTTGTCATTATTGGGGGAAAATGAACAGCAGATTCTGCGATTCTATTATATTGAGAAACTGCCCATGTCTGTAATCGCTGAGAAAATGGGCTACAAGAACGCCGATGTGGCTAAAAAGAAGAAGTACGAGGTAATGAAAAAACTCGCCCGCCTTATCGCAAATAAAATAAGAATGTTAGTATTGTTCTGAATTGGAAAAAGAGCCGTTAAATAATCTAGAATTGATAGAAGCCTATATGGAAGGGCGCCTATTGGAAGAACAAAACCTTCTAGTAAGAAATCTATTGGAGACTGATCCTGACTTTCTCTCCGAGTTCAGATTATATAATGCTATCGTAGATGGCATTCGCAGTGAGCCAACTGAAGCTTTGCGTAAGGAGATGAAAAAGGCGGATGTAGAATTGGACTTAACACAAGTGACTATCAGAGGCAGGTGGGGAAGTTATTCAAGGGTGGCAGCAGTGTTATTACTTTTTATCCTCGCAGCATCTGTCGTTTATTTTATTAATACTGGAAGGCAAATGGACGCGATACAGCAAGTATATGTAGAAGATCCCGGATTGCCGGTAACGATGAATACAGGATCAAAAACCCTTCTTGATAATGCTATGAGTTATTATAAGACCGGAGATACTGATAAGGCTTTGGCTTTGCTTGAAGAGTTAAGATGGAATTCACCTCAAAACGATACAGTCCAGTATTATCTGGGGGTATTGTTTCTAAAATCCGGCCATCCTTCCAAGGCAGAAAAGCAGTTTGAGTTCGTGCTGCAAACTGAGGTACCATCCGTATTTAAGAATGATGCCGAATACAGACTTGCATTTGCCTTATGGATGCAGAACAAGAAAGTTAAGGCAAAGCAGTTATTAAGACAAATTAAAGACAATTCTTTACATCCTTATCATCAGGCGGCTGTCAGTGCATTAGAGACTTTGGAATAATGCTTCCATATATGTTAATGTCAGGCTTGCTTGAAAGAATTTTATGATTAATAATGCTGTTAACCTGAATAACCAGAATATCCAAAAAAGTTAGCCCGAAGCAGAATTCTATTAACCTTAAATACCTGTATTTCACTGTATATCAAATATATATAAGTCCCGTCCGGACCGCAAAAAAATCCCTGTAAATCAAGTATTTACAGGGATTTGTGGTTTAAAATGGTTAATTCCTTAGTCAAAAATAGAATGTATGTTAGTCAAAATACTCATTTTTTTATTGCAATTTGACCAACTTTTGTGAATTTGAATGGCATATCTCTTATACGTTGTGCATTAACCTTGGCTCGTCGGCTGGCAGCATCTATGATTTCTTGAATAACATTAATGAATTTGACGGCATCAAAGGTTGTATTACAAATAAATCTTGCCTCAGCTGAGGAAATTTTCGATTGCTAATCTCCCCCTTGGCTAAAATTTTGCCATAAATTTTATTTTATATGGCAAATTTCGGAAAATCCGTTTCTAAAATCAGTGAATTCGGTGGTATTAATTCTAAGCACTGATCCATTGAAAGTTTTATAATCTCGCTAGATAATTTTAGTTGAAAATTAGAAAGGCTGTCTCCTAATTTGAGACAGCCCTCTTAAAAAATTGAAAAGATTAACAGAAAAAATTATCGTTTAGGAACATATACCTTGTTTCCGTTTGAGTTGTAGTAATATTGTCCACCGCGAGGCCCGGTATAAATAGTTTGTCCGCTTCCATAATTCCAGGCATCTAAAGAATAATCACGGGCACGAGTACCTTCAGTTCCTGTATTCCAATTAATGTTACCTTGTGTTGAGTAATTATCCCAATTAGTATTGTTGGAACTGGTACGATAATATCCGTCCACATAAGTTCCTGAATTGTTGTAATAAGAATCCACCCCGATGGAGTTTGTGTTCCAGGTCTGTGCATGTACTACAGCATTAGAGATAAGGAGCGCTGCGATAGCAATGAGCTTTTTCATATTGATTATGGTTTTTCCTTTTTGCCTACTCTAGTTCAGTTTTCGGCTTCCCTGTTGTTGTATTTTCATCCTTTATGGCGGACTACTTTAAAAAGTAACATAGCAAATCATTAATATTTCATAATAACTTGAAATTAAGTAATATAAATTACTTTAAGGGATTATTTTCTGCCCATTCCAGGCTTTTTCGGAATGAGCGCTGCATATAAATTGCGGTAAATTTCAAATTCTTGATCTACATGTAAAGGCCTATCAACTAGCCTTTGGAATCAAAATGAAACCAGATCATTGCTGGGCAGGACAGCAAGCAGTAATTGATGCATTAAATGAACCTCACGGCCACAGTCAGAGGCTACTTCCTAATCAGCTCTTCTGTGATTTTCAAAATTGACAGCGCCCTTTCTTTAGTGGCTTTTATAGCTAGCTTGATGATAACATCAGCCAAAGCAAAGTTTCCTTCTAAAAAGCGAGGTAATGCGTAATTGTTCTTTGCGAAGGCATGCTTAATTTCCAAATACATATTTTTCGTCAGCATAGTATCTAATTTAGGCAGAAGTAAAGGTTTTTACAATTAATTGGAAATGCCTTATCAGGAATTGCAGCAAGAGCTCGATTCAAATACTGAAGGGCAACTTCAAAATTGAAGGCCTTAAAGCGTCCAACTTTATCTCAGCAAATTTGCAATTCTTTTTAGAACAAAATCTAATACAAAACAATCTGCAAAATACTTTTCAAATACTACAAATTAAATCTAACTTTACCTGCAAATCAAGGACCTCAATTGAGGCCTTAAATAAAAACTATATGTTGAAATACATAATTTTAATGCAATTAAGGACAAGCCAAATTGCTGCAATAATTTTTCTACTGGCCTCATTAAATATTCAAGCACAAGATTCTTATGATGTTCTGAAATCGAAGTACGATTCACTGAAAATGGATGGTAATTTAAATGTGGCCTTGTCAATAACCAAAGCCATGAAACAAATGGAATTTGAACAAGAAGGTGATACAAGCCTCCGATATGCAGTCTCATTTAGATATATTGGAAATTGCTTTTTAGACGCTGATTCTTCTTTGATTTACTACAATTTGTCAAAGCAATGTTTAGAAAAACAAAATCGAATATTACATCCGGATTATGCAAATAGTCTACGCTGCGAATTGATGTTTGCCGGTGCTAATCTAAGCTGGATAGGCGAGCAGGCCGAGATGCTGCAGAAAACTGGAGATGATGGCATCCTGACGGCAGCAGAAGTATCTGCACTTGACCTTAGTCAAACAAAACTTGTAGTATTATCAGCCTGCGAAACAGGACTTGGTAAGATTGAAGGCAGTGAAGGTGTATTCGGTTTGCAACGGGGCTTTAAACTGGCAGGTGTAAAGCAATTGATTGTAAGTTTGTGGTCAGTGCCAGACAAAGAGACCATGCAGCTAATGACCACTTTCTACAGCGACTTGGCAATTACCAAAGACACGGTGAAATCTTTTGCCATGGCTCAAACTAAAATGCTCAATAATTATCTCGATAATCCCGAAAAATGGGCGGGGTTTGTACTTGTGCGGTGAGAAAAATATAATTTAAAATGAATCTAAGAATTGTTTTTTATTTATAATTATTTCAAGTCCGTCAATAGTTGCGGGACAGTCTCAAACTGAAATTTTAAAATCGAGTGCTGATAATTTGAAGCAAAAAGGCAACGCATTTTATAGGGCAGGTGAAATTGATTCGGCTATTTATTATTACCTTAAGGAGCTACAGATTAAAAAAATAGTTTATGGTGTTGAGAGTTCAGATTACCGCTTGGGCCTTGAAAATATTGCCTTGATGTATGTAACCTCAGAAAATTCTAAGGAAGCAATAGCTTACTATACGAAACTGCTTGATGCGTTGCCCCTTAATACTATTACAGATAGTACTGAATACTTAAGATTTTTAATTGTAGTAGCTGATATTTATGAGCAAATTGATGATTTTGAGCATTCAATAGAATATCAGATAGTAATATTAAGTTATAGAAAAAATTTGCTTGGTGAAGAGCATCCAGACTACGCAATTAGTTTAAATGAACTTGGAGTTCAATATGAAAAAATAGGTGCCTACAATTCTGCAGAGACCTATTACTTAAAAGCTTTAGATATTCGCAAAAATGTTTTAGGGAAAGAACATCCGGATTATGCTGCGAGTCTGAACAACATTGGCCTCCTGTACTCGATCATAGGAAACTACGATTCGGCCATGAAATATTTAAAAATGGCGCTAGAGATCATACAGAAATTAGTCGGCAAGGAACATATAGCCAATGCTACAATTTTAAATAACCTTGGTGGGCTATACTTAAACATAGGCGACTACTTATCAGCAGAAATCTGTTACAAACAAGCTATTATTATACGTAGAAATGTTCTAGGAGAAGAACATGTTGATTATGCTATGAGTCTAAATAATGTAGGTGCTTTTCTCATAGAAATGGAAGATTACAAAACTGCAGAGTCTTTTTTAAAACAGGCCTTGGTTATTCGTAAAAAAGCTTTACGTGAAGATCATCCTTACATTAATATCACTCTTAATAATCTTGGAGTGCTATACAGTAAAATGGGGGAACATAAATTGGCGGATTTCTTTTTAACTATGGCTTGTGAAAATACTAAGAGAGTAAATGGTAATGAACATCCTGACCATGCTATTTGTCTTGATAATCTTGGAGGATTGTATATGGACATGGCCGATTACACTTCTGCGGAGGGTTGTGTAAGAAAGGCACTCGAAATTAGAAAGAATGTATTTGGCGAACAACATCCAGAATACGAGGTAAATTTAAGTAATCTTGGAATAGTTTATTCTAAAATGAGTGATTACCAATCCGCAGCCTTCTGCTTCAAGCAAGTTTTAGAAATTAATAAGAGAAATCTCCTTTCAAACTTTAACTGGCTTTCAGATGCAGCAAAGAAATTGTTCTGGCAGCATAAAGAATATATTTACAGTCTGCTACCGTCTTTTTCAATCTCAGTATATTCCAGCCAACCATCTGCATCCATTCTTTCATACAACATTTCTCTTACCTCAAAGGGAATATTACTTGACAACACTCGTGGTTTTTCAGCATGCTATTCAACAATTAAAAGATACAATTTTGCAGAAGAACTACACAGAGTTGGGCAACCTTCGGAGAATAATTATCAATTTGGAGAGTATGGGCAGTACTACCAAAGTACAGCTAGATGCCCTACGTTCCGAAGCAGATTCATTGGATAAAATTTTAGTTGGACAGGTCGGTGAATATGCAGCATTGAAACGTTACTTTGAGTTGTGTTGGACAGATGTGCAGCAAGGCTTGCAAGATAACGATGCTGCCATCGAGTTTGCTCGTTACTATGATGATAAGGACACTTGCTATAAGTATATGGCTCAAGTAATTCGTAAAGGATATGAATACCCACGCCTTGTATATCTTTGTGCGGAGAAAGATCTTCCATTCACGAACATTAGTAGTAATCTTCCAAAACTCTATAAATTGGTATGGCAACCGCTGGACACACTTTTAAAAGGAATTACTACCGTCTACTATAGCCCTGACGGCCGCTTATCATCGGTTCCATTTCATGCACTGTGTAGCAACGATACAGCGGGATGTACCTACCTGATAGATCAGTTTACTTTGCATCGCCTCAGTACAACGCGTTATCTGGCCGATAGCACCTTGATCAAGACCAAAAACCTGGAAGGAAGCATCGCTTTGTTTGGTGGTATACAATACGATGTACTACCCGATAGCACTAACCGTAAAAAAGAAGAAAGCAACGAAGATTTTCTGCTGTCCAATACGCTACAACGCGAAAGCACCCGTGGTGCCATGAGTTATCTTCCAGGGACTAAAGCAGAGGTGGAAGGTATCGCTCCGCTATTTAAAAATCTACTTTGGACGACCAACCTGAGCACAGGCACTTTGGCTACGGAAACAGCATTTAAAATACTTTCGGATACCCGAAGCCCCTCCATCATCCATATAGCTACGCATGGCTTTGCCTTCCCCGACAAGGATGAAAAGCACAAAGAGGGCAAAGGCATGATGATGATGACAGCGAACAATCAGCAACAGCAGTACAAAGCCGCTGAGGATCCCATGCTACGCTGCGGATTGATGTTTGCCGGCGCTAATCTAAGCTGGACAGGCAAGCAGGCGGAGATGCTGCAGAAAACTGGAGATGATGGCATCCTGACGGCAGCAGAAGTATCTGCACTTGATCTGAGTCAAACAAAACTTGTAGTATTATCAGCCTGCGAAACGGGACTTGGTAAGATTGAAGGCAGTGAAGGTGTGTTCGGTTTGCAACGGGGCTTTAAACTGGCCGGTGTGGAGCAATTGATTGTAAGTTTGTGGTCAGTGCCAGACAAAGAGACTATGCAGCTAATGACCACTTTCTACAGCGACTTGGCAATTACCAAAGACCCGGTGAAATCTTTTGCCAGGGCTCAAACTAAAATGCGCAATAATTATCCAGATAATCCCGAAAAATGGGCGGGGTTTGTGCTGGTGAGGTGAGAAAAATATATGCTACTATTTTAACAGAATTTATGAAAATATTCTCAATTATTATCAGAACAATTAACAACGCAAATTACTTAATTACAATTATCAGCATTTGTATTTTAAATGTGCTAACTAATACGACATCCTATGGTCAAGTCAAGCAAACTGAAATTGTTTGGAGAGAATATTTAGAAGCAACAAGCAAACAAGATTATGAAGCCGCATTAAAACCTATTTCACTATTAGTAAAACAGTTTCGAGAAATTAGCAATGAAGTAAATAAGGATACAATATATGCTATATACTTAGGATTTCAAGCCGACATTTATGAAAAACTAGGCATCTTTGACAAAGCAATACTATGCTATAAAGAACAACTCTTGATATTTCAAAATGTTCTAGGTGATACAAGCATTTATGCAATTCTCACAACAAGAAAAATAATTCTAATTTACAATACTTTAAATCAAGACTCTTTATCAATTAATTATCAGAAAGAATTAATTTCTATTTATAACAAAACTCATTTTGATGATATTCGTGAATTAGCAGGCGCTCACGAACATCTTGCTTATTCATATTTGACAATAAAAGATCTTACAAGCGCAGAAAAGGAATTAACATCAGCGTTAATACATTACAGAAAAGACAAGAAGAATAGCAAAAAAGAACTTTTATATATCTTGAAGTCATTAGATGCCATTTACGAAGAGGAGGGTGATTATAACAAATCAATAATTAACCTAATTGAAGCGCTTGAATTAACAATAGAAATTTACGGTATTAAGCATGAAAAAACAAGCGTTTTGCATAACAATATTGCGACAACATACAACAAGTTATTTGAGTTTAAAAAAGCCAAATATCATATGGAAGAGTCGCTAAAAATATGTGAAGAAATTAATGGTAAAAATAATATAAATTGTTTAACATGCTTAAGCAATATATCTTTACTATTTGCGGATATGGGAGATTACACAAATGCAATTAATTATGCAAATATGTCCAACATTATTCGTCAAAATTATTTTGGAAAGTCAAGCAAAGAAATGGCTGACGGATTAACCTGTTTGGGTAGCATAAAATTTGGAATGGGCAAGTTAGATGATGCGATTAGTATAATTGAAGAAGCTATTGAAATTTATAATTATCTCAAATTAACTACTACAGTAGATTACTCTATTGCACAAAATAACCTTGCTCAATATTACAAAAGCAAAGGTGATTTTGACAGGGCGTTACAGTCTCAGTTAATTTCACTTGAAATTGATTGTCACCTATTTTTTGAGACGCACCCTCGTTTAGCACAAGCTTACAACAATCGTGGGAGTCTATTTCATGAAGCCGGAAGCCTTGATAGTGCATTATACTATTATGAAAAGGCACTTGGAATTAAGAATTTAAACTATGGAGAAGGTCATCCTGCTACGGCTCTTGAATTGAATAATATTGCAACGGTATATTCTGATTTGGGTAGATTTCAGGAGGCTATATCCCTATACACAAAAACCTTAAATATCTATATAGAAAAAGTTGGGGAAAATCAATCAGCTACAGCTATTGCATATAATAATATAGCATATGTTTATGGCAGGAAAGGTGACTTTCAAAAATCAATTTACTATTACGAAAAATCTGAACGTATTCTTTCCGGTTTGCCTTTTAAGAAAAAAGCTGATTGGGCTTTAGTCAAAAATAATCTTGGGACAGCCTATTCAAATATAGGAAATGATGAAATGGCCGTTCGTTATTACGAAAATGCGTTGGAGTTATATCGTTTATATTATGGCAAAGATAATCATCATGCAGCTGTGTGTTTGAATAATCTCGCAATGACTCATGAAAGAAAAAAAGAATACAAACTTGCTATAGAATATCAAAAAAAGCTATAGATATTTACAAGAAATATCCAGGATATCATTCTTTAGAACTAGCTACTTGCATAAATAATTTAGGCTTTATTTATGCATCAATATTTGAGTTTGATAATGCTATAAATTGCCATGAGGCTTCCTTAAAAATTAAACAGGATTTATTAGGAAGCACCCACCCTGATGTAGCATTATGCTACAACAATTTAGCTGAAACAAATCGTTCCATGGGAAATTTAATGCTTGCTCTTGATTATCACAACAAAGCATTTTCGATAATAAAAGCCTTTTATTGTAATTTAGAAGGCTATAAATCTGATCTGTCATGTTCTAGACATCCCGACTATTTACGGTGTTTAAACAACCTTGGTGCAATCTATGCTGAATTGGTTAATATTGATTCTTCACATTTTTTTTATAATCAGCTACTGAACAATATTAATTCTAATATTGTTGCAAATTTTGCATGGCTTTCTTCTGACTCAAAAAAATTGTTTTGGAAAATGAATGAAGTTTATTTTGATCGATTTGTTTACTTTTCATCGGTAGCATATAAATTTAGTTTGCCAACATCTTATCTTTCATATAACAGTGCCCTAATTGCCAAAAGTCTTGTTCTTGATGATAATCTTGGCTTTCAACAAGCTATCCGATCGTCAAATAATAATTTAGTCCAACAAAATTATAAAGAACTGTTTCAACTTCGCCAAAGGCTAGTTAATTTTGAATTCAAGACTGGAGTACATGATTCTATAAAAAATAACTTAATAAATAAGGCGGACTCTATTGATAAAATTTTAGTTTCAGAGATTGGTGAATATGCTTCCCTTAAACATCGTTTTGAATTAAGATGGACAGATGTGCAACAAAGCTTACAAGTTGACGAAGCTGCAATTGAGTTTACTCGTTATTACGACTATCAGGACACCTGTTATAAGTACATGGCTCAAGTAATTCGTAAAGGATATGAATACCCTCATCTTGTAAAACTTTGTGCGGAGAAAGAACTTCCATTCACGAAAATTAGTAGTAACCTTCCCAAACTCTACAAATTGGTATGGCAACCGCTGGACACACTTTTAAAAGGAGTTACTACCGTCTACTATAGCCCTGACGGCCGCTTATCATCGGTTCCTTTTCATGCACTGTGTAGCAACGATACAGCGGGATGTACCTACCTGATAGATCAGTTTACTTTGCATCGCCTCAGTACAACACGTTATCTGGCCGATAGCACCTTGATCAAGACCAAAAACCTGGAAGGAAGCATCGCTTTGTTTGGTGGTATACAATACGATGTACAACCCGATAGCAGCAACCAAAAAAAAGAAGAAAGCAACGAAGATTTTCTGCTGTCCAATACGCTACAACGCGAAAGCACCCGTGGTGCCATGAGTTATCTTCCAGGGACTAAAGCAGAGGTGGAAAGTATCGCTCCGCTATTTAAAAACTTGCAATGGACGACCAGCCTGAGCACAGGCATTTTAGCTACGGAAACAGCATTTAAAATACTTTCGGATACCGGAAGCCCCTCCATCATCCATATAGCTACGCATGGCTTTGCCTTCCCCGACAAGGATGAAAAGCACAAAGACGGCAAAGGCATGATGATGATGACAGCGAATAATCAGCAACAGCAGTACAAAGCCGCTGAGGATCCCATGCTACGCTGCGGATTGATGTTTGCCGGCGCTAATCTAAGCTGGACAGGCAAGCAGGCGGAGATGCTGCAGAAAACTGGAGATGATGGCATCCTGACGGCAGCAGAAGTATCTGCACTTGACCTGAGTCAAACAAAACTTGTAGTATTATCAGCCTGCGAAACGGGACTTGGTAAGATTGAAGGCAGTGAAGGTGTGTTCGGTTTGCAACGGGGCTTTAAACTGGCCGGTGTGGAACAATTGATTGTAAGTTTGTGGTCAGTGCCAGACAAAGAGACCATGCAGCTAATGACCACCTTCTACAGCGACTTGGCAATTACCAAAGACCCGGTGAAATCTTTTGCGGGGCTCAAACTAATATGCGCAATAATTACCCCGATAATCCCGAAAAATGGGCGGGGTTTGTGCTGATACGCTAATTAGCTATTTTTTCTACCTTTTTTGGTTAAGTTGAAATAGTATTCAATTGATCCAAATAAAAGCTTGATTAACAAACTATTAAGTATAGGGTCAAACTGTTACTTTTTAGGCTTTGAAGGCATTAATGAATATAACACAATAATTTCTTCAACCAAATTGAAACATTCACGGGCTTAACACAACTCACATACCGAAATGTCCTATATCATATCTTTACAGCATAAATGCGGCTCACTTTAGGCAATAGATCAGAAAAAACTCAGCGATCAGGATATCATACTCGGCATTCAGAATGGCGATGGGTATTTTGTTAAACATTTATTCCTTCTTTGTAAAGGGGAGATTACCAGATATGTGACCAACAATAACGGTTCTAAAATTGAAGCAGATGACATCATTCAGGAAACAATCATTGCTGTTTTTGAAAAAATCAAGGACAATCGCTTTAAATTGAATTCAGATACAAAATTGAGCACTTTCCTTTTTGCTGTTGGAAAATATAAATGGTACAATGAACTTCGTAAAAGAAGAGTAATGACTCCATTTCCAACTGAAAATGGATTCGATCTAGAAGATGATCTTGAAAATTATTATTTAAAGGAAGAACGTTACGAACAACTAAAGAGACTGATTGAACGTCTCGATGAGGTGTGCAGACAAATACTTAAGGAACGTTACTGGTTAAGGAAAAAATTTGAAGAAATAAAGATTAGTAGTTGCCGTTCAGTTGATGCGTTAAAAATGAAAAGTTCACGCTGTCACAAGCAATTAAGAGAACTACATGGTTGATTCAACTGAAAGCACCGATCCACATAACCAGGAACACTTAATAAGTGATTACCTTAATAATCATCTCGATCCGGAAGAGCGCCTTGCATTCGAAAGGCTTCTAACCTCCGACCCTTTACTTGCTGATGAGCTAAAGCTTCAAAAGGAACTGGCAGAAGCAATAAGGCGAATGGAGCGTGAAGAACTCAAACAGCGGATAGTTGAAATTAACAATGATTACGAATTAGAGTTTGAAGAATATAGTCAAATGACTTATGCTGCAGCCTCAGCGAAACATTATTCTAAGCAAAAAACAGCAGTAAAACCCAAAATTCGGTATGTATATTCAATAGCTGCTATATTGACAATAGTTTTAATCAGTAGTGTCATTGTGTATTTTCAGATTCATCAAAAATCAACTTCGAAGAACAGTTTTGCGGAAGAAAATCTCCAACTGATACAACAACTAATAACAATTCCATTTCTAAAAGCACTCCGAACCCAACGGCAATAACAAAGCAGGAAATTCATCAAGAGTATTGGATTGAAAGGCTTAACAGCGATTTGGTTGCAAAGACGGAATTGACTGTGAATGCATTTTCTTTTTCAACATCAGGCTTCGGTTTCGCGGCTAACAATCAAAAAATTATTAACAACCATTTATACTAAACGATCAACTTATTCTTCATTAGAAAACCAAAACACTTACGTATTAACAACAAAAACATTAAGCCTCTTCACTGGAAAAAGGCAGAAAATCCGCTTGTACAATATATCTAATCTTGACATCGATGATGCGGCAATTGAACTACAACCGGGGTATTACATATATTTAGATGATACAATTTACTATTTGTTGAATGACAGTATCGAGCATCAACTTACACCTTTAAATCAATCCGATCAAGGCTATCTGAAAAAACACCTTCAATGAAAAGAACTATATACTACTGGTTATTGAGATTTTTTACAATCTCAGCTATTCTGATGAGTAATGTACTTGTCAACGCGCAGGGCTATCGCTATGACAAAAACAAAACGCAAAAAATATTGCATGATCCTATTAATTCAATGGGATTTGTTGGCAAATTACCTGCTTCCTACAGCCTACGAAAATGGGCTCCGACACCTAGTGCCCAGGAAGGCAATTCCTGTGTTGGCTGGGCATTAGCTTACGCTGCCATGTCTATAACATATAACCAAGCTTTTAATATCACAAATAAGTTCATGAAGGATATGGTCGCTTTTGATCCAGTATTTACCTATGCTTTGGCCAAAACAGAGAGTACGAATAGCTGCGATGAGGGAGTATTTTTTCCTATCGCTCTTGAACAGATGCTAAAATACGGATGTAAAAGGATTATTATGCCACCTATATCTTTAGACTGCAATGAGTCGGTATTTGATCATAATGATGCGTATTCTGCACCATTTGTACCAAATGAGATTTATGCTGTGGATTTGGACAAGGTTAATTCAATACCTGAAAAAATCAAGGTGATCAAATCTTTCTTAGCGAATGGTGTTCCACTTCCATTTGGAATGGAAACGACCCGATCAATGATGGGGAATGGGAAAGGGAACCCACTTGTTGGTGGGCTCTGGAAGCCTAGCACTGACGAAGAGATGATGGGGGGACATGCCATGTGTTTAATTGGATTTTCTGATACACGTTTTGGAGGGGCATTTGAAGTAATGAACTCATGGGGTACCGGCTACGGTGAGAAAGGATTCTTTTGGATTAAATATGCTGACTTTATAAATCGAGTTTACGAATTGATCTTTATAGAGCCTATAACTGTGCGTTCTGATAATTGTAAAATCGGGGATTGCGCGACAGATTATTCTTATATAAAAAGATCGGATGGCAGCAGTTATGAAGGCATGATGGATGCAGGTAAACCGGAAGGTTATGGCATTTACTCTTGGGTTGACAATAGTTTTTATGCTGGTATTTGGAAAGACGGCAAGCGACATGGAGCTGGCTTGTTGTTTCATAATGAAAAAATCTTCAAATGCCTATACAGTATGAACGATTTAATTGAAGCGGAACCGATAGGATTTTCTAAAGATAGCAGAAACGATGAAACGGAAAAGGTTATTCACTACTTAGAAATTCGCAAAATGCAAGTAGAGAAAATAATACCGAAGGAAATATCAATATTACTAGAGGAACAAATGCCTCCTGAAGAGTGGAAATGAAAAGGCAAGCTATTTTTTTTGCATTTATTTTATTTTTCGTACTCCCTTTCAAAGTATGCGGGCAACAAGAGAAAATTGTCGTAGCTTCAGTATTTGAAAGGTTGATCAATGCGATTGGTGTAACCAGCAAACAGGTGCCAGAAGTGGTTATAGTGAAAGAAGAAAGCCACGTTGCGTCTTATATACCTGGTGGTAAAAATGAAATTTACTTCGAACTAAAGGCTTATCGTATCTGTCGGGACATGGGTGCAGATTCACTAGATGGTATTGCATTTATTCTGTGCCATGAATTGGGGCATTGGTACAACAACCACAACTTTCTGAACGAGGCATCAACCGCCTATGCCAGTGTCGATTTGGGAGAACAGCTAACCTACGCGAAAAAGGCTATCGACAGTACAATCACACATGAATTAGAGGCGGATGAGTTTGCCTGCTACTATTCCAAAATGGCCGGTTTTTCACTTAATACTGTCGATAAATTAATAAGATCCATTTACAAGGGATATAACATCCCTGACAGCATTGCACGTTATCCAAGCCTCAACTCACGCTGTGGAATGGCGAAACTAGCAAAAGTTAGGATGGAAGCCCTGAATAACATATTCAATATTGCGAATATTCTATTATTGAACCAAGAATACGAACCAGCAACTACGCTATATAAACACATAATAAATAACAAGTTCGGTTCTCGTGAAATCAAAAACAATCTTGGTGTTTGTTATGCAATGCAAGGCTTGCAGCTATCGGAAGCACCATGGCGGAATTTAATATTTCCCTTCCTACTGGATCCATCTAGTCGCGCAGGAGAGAATACACGTAATTTGACACCAGATGACTCCATTAAAATGTTAGAGCTTTTTAAGTTAGCTGCTCGCCATTTCAAAGAAGCCGCCGACCTGGATCCGGATTACTACCCAGCTCAAATAAATGGTGCTGTTTTAAAATCATTGTTGGGAAACTCAAGGGCAGCTAACAGGTTGCTTGATGATATAGAGGAAAAAGCTATTAATAATGATGATTCTACTAATTTAATTTTATATACTCGTGCGCTGATTGATTTTATCAGTAAAAGTGATACAAAACTATTAGCGGAGCTTGCAAAGGGGGGCGATATCAATGCACAATATAATTTAGACCGTTTGTCTTCTACCTACTATATAAATCAAAATTCATTTCGGTTTCCTTCCTCCGAATTGGCATTATCTCTTCAACCTTCAATCCGGAAATCATTATACACAAGCGGACAGACAGAACGACAACGAAATATTGTTTTTTATACAAGAGATACCATGGACTTTCAGCTAGTTTTACTCAACATTACAAAACCTGAAAATAAAATTTATCAGTTATTAGTGGGTAAATTAAACCAATTTTGGTCATATGGCATCTTGAAAAAATATGCAAATCTTCAACCAGATTTCATTCAGGAGTTCGGACCCGGAATACTTGAAAAGCGATGTGCGGGCCACATGAACTATTACACATTAAAAATACAAGGTGTTGAAGTAATCACATACTTGCTTTATTGAACAGATTCCTCTACTTGCAAATATTCTAACAGCGGATATGAAATAGAGACTCAGACTTTGGATAAAGTTGCAAAATACCCACTCATCGAAAAGATATCATTCTCCACTAAAAACACATACCGTTATTCATGAAAATAGCTATTGACCAATTTAGAAATTGGAGTGGTTTCTCCAACTGAATTGTTCTTTGAGTAACAAGTCGCTCCAAAAAGAATTGGCTTGACCAAGTCTTAGTTTTTTTTGAATATTATTGCTTCAAATAATTATCCCAGTAGAATAACTCCCACCCGAAAACCCACCCCATTTCTGAGTATTGGGCACACGTGTCTCCAGAACGGACATTTGAATCGAGGTGGAGCCGGTTATGTACCGGAACACTCCAAAATCTGTAGAACCGGTGATTGAAACAACTGGAACTGAAAAAGCCGAATTTTGGGCTGAATGAAGTTCAAGGTTAATTTCTTGGTACAAATTGGCCGTTTCTCCCAAATTTTCCCAAAAAAAGTTCGAACTCACGAACATTTGATATACCTAAGGTTCCCCAGTTCGAACTTTTTTTGGGAAAACTTGGAGAAAACAGCCTTGACCCTAGGTGAGCTTACGGAGGTATATCTCTACAAGGCGCCGTACTTTCCGGAGGAAGCCGTTTCACTATCTGGAAGCACATCTGTCAACCAATACGTATCTGACGATACCGGCAGTAGGCAAGATGCACCGAGGAGCCCAGGATCGAACCTGATTTCGCAGAACCACTATTCCGGATCTACCATGCAGGCGCTGTTGTAATGGGTTACTCCATTGACTTACGCTTTCGGTTTCAAAACGTAACCAAATAGGCATGTAAGTACCTCTATTTTCTCTATTTTTATACTGTTCGAAAATGGGGTTACTTAAAGCAGCCCAACCGGCTTTCTTATATCCGATCTGTTCGGGTTTCACGGGCTACATTGGTCAGTCATTGTTTGGGTAGGAAGTGAACCAACATGTCATAAAAAGTAGTTGAAAACTGAAAAAGTTACTTTTTGTTTTCTCAAGTGATTAACATCTGATTCGATTAAATTCTTTCTGCTCTAAATCTGTGACAATTGCATTAGTTCTTAACAAATCACTACGCTATCCTAATAGCTCCGGTTGAAGTTTGCGTTTTAAAGTTTGTTGTTGTATGTTTGGTAGAGTGAATCGTCCTAAAATAGGTTGACAGTTTTAAATTTATTTATTATGAACTATAATTATATCCTTATTGTTCTGCTTGCTCTCTTTCCACTGCATCAATCTAAAGCTCAATGTCCAACGCTTTCAGCTACGATTACACCGGTGGCCTGTACTAACGGCGCTACAGGTGCGATTACCCTATCGGTGAGTGGCGATACGGCCTACGTTAGCAATCCCGGCCTGCTCATCTCCGAAATGCATACCGATCCGCCCTTGGCGGATTCGCCGAAGGAGTGGGTGGAGCTGATTGCCACCCGTTCCATTAATTTCGCGCAAACGCCCTATACTGTCATTTTCTCAAACAACGGAACTGCCACCAGTAAAGGCTGGGTGGAAGGCAATATGCCTTCTCCTCCGCCGCGAAATTCCACCTATGCCTTTCAGATCAATACCAGTACGGTGCAGCCGGGTGATGTGGTTTATGTGGGTGGAACATCCATGGATCCCACCGGTGTACGACTACGACAGAAAAATACTTCTACCGAAGCCGGCGATGGCGGTATCGGCGGGGCCTTTACGGGTGCTACAGGAGTGCTGGGCAATGGCGGCGGAATAGCCGATGGTGTTGCCGTGTTTAACTTGCCCGTTGCACTAATTGATTCTAATACTGTACCGGTGGATGCCATTTTTTTTGGCTCCGGCATTGGCGATGCAGCCATGGCGGATACCAGCCTGGGTTTCCACCTGCCGGTGAACGACCGTTATAGCGGGGGACGACTCAAAAGCAGCTCCTTTCTCGCTACTGAAGTACTTGGGTTTTACTCGCTGAAGGCTAACGGTGACTATAACCGAAGTACCGGTGTATATAGCACACTGCGTACATGGATAACCATCACCTCGGCTTGGGCTTCCGCCTCAAGTGGTATCACGGTAAGTGGCAACACCTACCTCTGGTCTAACGGGGCTACCACCAAGGATATCTCCGGACTTACGGCAGGTACTTACACCGTTACGGTTACCTCCGGTAGTTGTACGGAGAACGGCATTTATACGGTAACGCAGAGTGCGGCTCTGAATGTTTCGCTTACAATATCGCCAACATCCTGTCCTGCTGCAACAAACGGTGCAATTAATCCATCAACGAGCGGAGGTATAGCTCCTTACACCTATTTCTGGAGCAATGGCAGCTCAACCTCCGCCATAAGCCAGCTAACAGCAGGATCCTATACAGTCACCGTAACGGATGCAGCGGGCTGTACTGTTTCGGCTACTGCAACCGTTAGTCTGGGCAATAATTTCCCTTCTGTTACGCTCTCACCCGGATCCGTTATTTGCCATGGGGCAACTAATGGTAGCATTAGCTCCAGTGTGAGCGGAGGTGCTACGCCCTATACGTATTTATGGAGCAACGGCGCCACTGCTTCCGGTATCAGCAATCTTGCCGCGGGCACGTATACCCTCACCGTCACTGATGCTAACGGTTGCGCCAGTACGCAAAGTGCCGTTTTGCAGCAAACTGCTGCTGTGATTATAACATCCATCTCACCCGCACAGAACAGTGCCGGGTATCCGGTGGCTTTGTGGGGTAGCGGTTTAGCCGGCATCACGCAGTTAAAGTTCAACGGGGTAAACGCAGCATCATTCACAATCAGTGGAGATACGCTTATTACGGCCACGGTGCCTGTAAATACCGTCAGCGGACCAATACAACTATTTAGTAGCAATGGTTGCGAATACCAAACCAGCCTAAGCTTTACCTATCTTTTTTCTAGCCCCGACCTTACGGTAAAGTTGTATCTTCAAGGTCTGTACGTGGGTGGTGGCTTTATGGAATTACCATTGGTGAACAGTGGCCTGAGCGGCAACGCCCAGCATTCCGATAGTATCACCCTGCAACTGGCGCAGCCCACAGCTCCATATACAATCGCATGGACCGGAAGGGTTCTGCTGCGTTCTAACGGTATCGCTGTAGCATCATTGCCGGGCACCGTGATTGGGCAAAACTATTTCATCGTTGTAAAGCACCGCAGCAGCGTTGAAACATGGAGCAAACAGCCGGTGGTATTTGGCCCTAACACCTATTGGAACTTTTCGGGTGTATCTCAGTTCCCCACGATTAGTACTTCGGCGGTTAGCACTATAACGGGTACTACTGCAATTAGCGGCGGAACTATCAGCAGCGATGGCGGCTCTGCAGTTATATCCCGCGGAGTGTGTTGGAGTACCTCACCCAGCCCTACTGTGGCTTTGGCCACTAAAACCATCAATGGCAGTGGTACGGGCAGCTTCACGTCTAACATAAGTGGCCTGAGCATCAACACAAAGTTTTATGTGCGTGCCTACGCTACAAACACGGTGGGTACAGCCTACGGCAATGAGCTTAGTTTTACAACACTGAATCCTCCTTTAGACATTGATGGCAATGCTTACGATACCGTGGTGATTGGTACCCAGGTATGGATGAGCAAAAACCTGCGCGTGAGCAAATACCGCAATGGCGACCCTATTCCTACCAACCTTAGCAATACCACTTGGCAAAACACAACCAGCGGCGCGTATGCCATCTACAACAATACCACAACCAACGACAGCATCTATGGCAAACTCTACAACTGGTACGCGGTAGCTGACCCCAGGGGTTTATGCCCTGTGGGCTGGCATGTGCCGAGCGATGCGGAATGGACTACCCTGGCAAATTTCCTGGGGGGTAGTGCTGTAGCCGGTGGCAAAATGAAAGCAGTATCCAACTTGTGGACACCTCCCAATGATGGAGCCACCAACAGCAGCGGCTTCTCAGGCCTTCCGGGCGGCTACAGGAACAACTTTGGGTCATACTCCTACATTGGCAGCGGCGGCCACTGGTGGTCTTCTACACAGGACTCTACCCCCCCCAATGCCTGGTACCGCACCCTGTACTTCGACGATGACGGTGTATTCCCTAGCAACTACGATAAGAGCATCGGTTTTTCGGTGCGTTGCGTAAGGGATTAATCACGGGCTAGCCTGTGACACCCTGAGCGGAAGCGAAGGGTAAGGAGAGGATTGTGTGTTTGAACTTTCCCTGCGCGCCATTTCGCGAAATCACGGAATATGATATTCCTAAACGCCTTGAAGAAATCGATGAGAAACTTGTAATTCAATTTAATCAAAATAAATTAATTAAGAAATTACATATTGTATTTCTTATTTTAATTGGATTAGGATGTATAGTTGCAATAGGGTTAATTGTAAAATTATTATAAAAAGCGCAAAAGCTATACACTTAAACTGACAAAATGCATCTTTATATTATTAATCCCATCGTTCTTTTATTCCTTCGTAATCTAAGCTTACCATAGGGGTCAGCTTCGCCGGAATAGGGGGTCAACATTGTCCAGAATCTTTAAAAATCTAACATAAAATTAATTTTATAAATTTGAATTATCTACACCTTCACCATGACATTCAAAACAAATACCATCTTTGTAATAGCTATATTCTGGTAAATACCCACCGCCACCACAACGAGAACAAGTTCTAGCTGAGTCAATATTAATTCCATTTTTAGAATAAATAGGGATAATTGTTGTTGCATGGATACTTTTGTGACATCCTTCACATAAAGTAACTAAATCTTCTAAGTTATATTCCCAAGGTTTATTTCCTAGAATGTACTTTTTGTGGTGCACATTCATTTTAGCCAAGGAAGATTGAAAATTATAATCGGCAAAATATTTCATAGAAACAAATATACTAATAGGTATTTTCACTAAATAAATTCTAATTTTATCCAAATTCGGATTTACTGGAATAGGGACTAATAACTGTATTTCAATTTCATTTTTAGCAGTTTTTAAAAGCATAACTTTCTTCATGTTATCTATTCTAAAATCAATTACACCTTTTCCTTTTTAGGAATTCATCGAATGTATATACCGAAGATATTTGAAACTTATTGTCTAGCTTTTCTTTCTTGGAACATCCTGTTGCTGTACAACTGTAATTATCCCTTTCTAGAATTTCCTTTCTTTTATTTTGCCACTCATCCATTTGTAGCAGTTGTGAATAATCCATAAAATTGGCTATTAATATCTATTAGAATTTATTTAATGAATGATATTATGGTGTTAAATTTTATTGCTTTTTTGTCTTCAAACCGAATTACACCAATTTGCATTTAATTTAAAGTGATACTTTTATCAAATGTAATTAATTTTTCTTTGTTATTTAACAATTGTCGTGTTCAAATCATAAGTGCAATTCCAAAGATAAATATTTTCACACCTTGACCTTTTGAGGGGTCTAGGGCGAAAATTTGGCTGAGATGCGCAATCTTTGGTGTGTCTATGTCTAAAAACTAAAATCAACTCAGCCAGGAACAAGGGTATCAGATAGAAGCATTACTGCGAAATAGTACCAAATAAATGGAAATTGCCATAATTATAGGCAAATCACCTTCTACGATAAGTGAATCAGGCAAATACTCATCTTTCAAGTAAAATAAAACCGCCCCAATAAAATGGATTCTTATATTTTTTTCTCATATCAACTTGCGCATTTTTCAAAGCCCGTGATTTTGATATTCCTTGTAAGTAATTACTATAAAAGAGGCTCATTAATTCAGCTGTTTGCTTATCAGGAACACTCCATAAGCTCATAAGAAGGCTTCTAGCACCAGCCAATTTAAATGCTCTTTGCAACCCAAATACTCCCTCACTTCCATTTATCTCGCCTAAACCTGTTTCACAAGCAGATAAAACTACAAGATCAAGGTTTGAAAAATTCAATCGAGCGATTTCCTGTGCAGTTAAAAATCCATCATTTTCAGAATACGCACTTGACGCATTATTAGCACCTGAAAACACAATACCACTCCTTATCATTGGATCTAGATTCGTTTCTGAGTTTATTCCCACATCAAAATTAGATAAGTTGATATTCCTCGTTGGATAATAATATCCATGAGTTGCAAGGTGAATCAAAGAAGGCTGCAAGCTTTGAAGTTGACGAAAAGATTCTTCATTTCCTGAATCCTTCGTAAAAAGAGTCACTTTTATATCTGAATGCTTTGAGTCTAGCATATTTTTAATACTAGTAACCTCATTAATGGTATATCGAAGCTCGGAAAAATTTGCTTTCCCACTTGCCGATCTATTAGGATGTCCACCTTGCCCATAATTTAAGCCTCCAAACAATATCGCAGGGGAATAAATCTGCCTTTTATCATCTGATTTCATTCCGATCTGTCTAGTACTACCTAATAGAACTGCATCAATTTTATTGCCATCTAGTAAAGCGGGGAAAGAAATGCCATATAATATTCCACTGACCGAAATATAAGCCTTGTCAATGTTAAAAAGATTTTTCTCAATTGGTTTCCAAATTAATGAGTATAAACTGTCAATATTTTTACTATAAATATTATTTATTTTGGCTTCAGCGTTTCCGGGCTGATTTAGAATTTTTCTCAACACAGATTCCTCAAAAAGAGGAATTAATTCAGGTGCCTGCGAATCATTTTTTATTAGTAAAGCAAAATATTGTTCGGAATTCTCAATTATGCAGTGAATAAACTCAATCGCTACTTCATTTTTTTTTAACGCAGTACTGATATTTGTAAATTTAATTGCCGTGGGATCAAAAGGAATAATTCCAGGCAAGGAATTTATTTTAGTTTGAACTTTCTTCTCTCTAAGTAAAATTTCATTTCCACCTTTTGAATTGCTATTAAACGCAACATTTTTTGCAGTTTCCAAACTATCTCTTTGCTTTATGACTTCATAATATTCTTGCTTTAATGAGTCATTCATTTTTTCAAGGAAATTTCTCGTATTTTCAGTGGCATATAATGCGATCTCTTTAGTAGCAATAATATTATTATACAATTTTATTCTGGTTTCATTAGAAGTAGCAGCTATGTAAATCGAGTTAATAGCAGTGATATTCCTGTCAATTATGTTTTTATAGGCTTCTTTCTCTTTTTCCGTTAAAAAAGCATAATTGGCAATTTGTTTGTTGAAATGATATTTCTCCAGAGCATCCAGATTCTTTTTAACATGCTCATATCCATTTAATGCAAACTCTGAAATTGACAATGCCGATATAACAGAGTAATATAAGTTAATGGCGTTAGCTTTATATTTTTCACAAATCAACTTTGCTTTATGCAAGTGCATGATTGCTTCTTTATGCATTCCATGTGTTATATAAAAATTTGCCAATGCATATAATGCTTTGGCATACCTTAAACTTTCATCTCCATTAGAACTTTTTTCAGTTTCCACATATTCAATAAAACACTTCTCTGCCTCGCGTTTAAATACCTCGTTTAAACTACTTTTCTCTATAAAAAAAGAATTGATTCTATCAAACCAACTTGAATCAATTAATTCCTTATTACCGTTACCAATTATTGCGGCTTGATTACAATAGTGACCTTTCAGTAAAAGATAAACTAAGTAGATAGATTTTTCATTCCTTTTTTCTGCTAATGGTTTTGCCTTAACTAAATATTCTTCCGCTTTATCAAAATTTCCAGATATTATTTCGCTACTTGTAGCAAATAATAGAAATGACAAATAAAGAATTGACTTAGGCTTATTCGCTTTTTCTTCCCACAGGCTTACATTATTTTCTCTTAATTCTTTAGCTTTATTAAAATTACCCACCTGCATGTAATAAGATGCAAATGTCTCTTGTGATGAACAAAATAATAAATATCTTCTGCTGAAGATTTACTGCTAAGTTCAAGTAATAAATTGAAATATTTTTCACCTAATAAATAATCTCCTCTATTAATATACAAATCAGCTAAGGCTAAGTAAGGAAATATTAAATAATCCTCTGATTCACCAAACATGGGGTTTCCTGCAAGTACTATTGCGTCCTTGAAAAGCTTTTCAGATAAATCCAAATCAATTGAGTTTTGAAAAAGGCAATATGCATAGTTTATAGTTGTTGAATACTGTTTAGTAAGTTCACGCTTAATCCCAAATTCAGAATTATAAAAGCACCACGACAAAATAAAAAATCGGGAAGGAATTGAAACTACTCCATACTTCTCATAACCATTTTTTGAATACTCTAATGCTTCAACAAATTTACCTTCATCAAAAAACTTTTCAGTCTTTTCTATATAACTATATCGATCAGCTAATTTTTTATTTATATACAATGAAATACCAGGCCCTTGCAACATATTAATAACTAAAACAAGAACTAATAGTAAAAGTAATCCCAATGGTTTTAAAATATTTTTCAAAGTGATATTTTTAGGAAAATCTGAAAACAAGAATCTAAATCCAAATACCAAAAAAAATATAAATGCTGCAAAAAGTACAATAGTAAAGATAAGTCCACTCAATACACCCAGAAAATAAGAGAATCCCCAAAAACCCTCCGGATCTGTAAATGTCCATGATAAATGAATTAAATTTAAGACAATGTATATAAGAATCAGGACTATAGAAAGAAAGAAAACTGTATCAATAAACTTTGTGTTTTTCATATTGATAATTCCATAAATAGTTCAAATAAGTCCGCCATTTAAATCTTTAAAACCAGCGTAATCTTTTTAAAGTTTGTTTAGCTTCGTCAGCAAATTTGCTTTTGGAGGAAATCAATTCATTTAATAATACCTTAGCCTTATCTCGATTATCCAGTTTTAAATATGCAAAAGCTAAATGTAACTTAACTTCATCAGTAAATCCAAACGAAGGCAAAAAAAGAAGATATTCTAAATTTTCTTTTGCCTTCTCCGCGTTACCACTGTTTAACTGTGCTATTGCAAGAAATAATGAGAGTCCTGGATTTTTTTCTTTTTCAATTTTAAATTCACTGAATATTCTCTCAGCTTTTTCAAATTCCTTCTTTCTTATTAATGTTATGGCTTGCTCTAATTGCAAAGATTCATCAATTGTAAAATTTTTGAAATAGTATTCCTCTCCGCGGACACCCAATTGCTCTTTTACAATTTCTGCTTCAGTAAAATCACCAATGATGCTATTGTCAATGTTATTCGAATATTCAGCAAACAGTTTTTCGTTTGACATATTTTGCGGTTGCCACACAATAAAAACAAGAACTATGGAAGCAGCAATAGCCATTGCTTTGAAATATGGTCGCAACGCAATCACAATGCCTGCTTTAGATCCCAATTCAATTTCAAGAGTTTGTAATTTCTTTTTTAACTCATGCCGTTTTCTTAATTGGAATGCACTTGTGATAGCTTCGTCAAGATTGATCTCATTCCATTCCATTTCCAATTGAATGAGATTGTTTTTAAGTTGATTTCTTTTTCTTTCTGGAATGAATTTAACACTAAATTATCAAATTCATTTTCCGATTTAAACTGCTCAATTAAACTTCGAATCTTGTCTGTAGAAAATAATTCAATTGTTAGTAAAATATTTTCGCTATTTGAATTAATTTCAATCTCTTCAATAACAAAAACTGTAAATTTCATAGTGAGATTTACATCCAAATTCAAATTATCACTCTCAATACGAGCAAGAAAATAAGAATTTATTTTTTCTACTTCACTTGGTTCAATGTTCATTTAATGCCAATAATTTCTTTTAATTTTACTCGACATCTATTTATTAAATTCTTTACAGTCGTAGCATCTTTTAGACCTAATCTTATAGCTATTTCTTCATTTTTAAGTTTATGATAATAAAATAAATTTAATCGTTCATAACATTTATCACCATTGCTTTTTAGATTATTTAAAGCACTTAGCACAATGTTTATTTTTTCATTAATCAATTCATAATTTTCTACAAATCAGTTTTTTACATTTTCATCGATTTTATCCTTAAGTTCAATTTTTTTATTGTTACTACTTGTATTTCTACAGAGTAATTGATTAAAGCATATTGAATTTAAATATGTCTGTAGAGAACAAGAAAGTATAAATCCTGCGCTTTGAATTTTTTCATATAATACAATAGTAGCATCCTGGTAAATATCAAGAGCATCACTTTCTGATGATCCCTTACTCCTCATAAAACTAATACAATATGATTTGTGCTTTAAATATATGCATGAATGTGCTTTTTCATTGGTAAGCATTATCTCCAATAACTGAACATCACTCAAACTAGCAAACTCCGCACAAGGGTTGACTCTATTCATCTAATAAAGTATTAAAGTCAATTAATCAATACGTTGCAAACATAAAAAAGAAAAACAAGTAAATAAAGTCATATGTGTTTATTGTATCATATACATCGATGTTTATGAAATCACTTAAAGAAGTTTTCTTGCATCTTATTGTATATCAGTTCAATATGACTTTGGTTACCTTTTACTAGTATTCTATTAATAAATAGAGATTAGATGTTGTATTAGAGAATTAGTAAAAAATCTTTGGTTACCTATTATCTAGTTTTCTATAAATATTAAAAGGATATAAGCAAAAAGTATATGAAAACAACCAACCATCTTCAGATAGCATTTAAAGTAAATGCAGACAAAAGTCCCACTCCCATAGAGTTTAAGTTTGAACATACAAAACATTCATTTAAAAGGGCGTGTCAGCGCGGTTTTAACAAACAAAAAATTGCAATAGCACTGGAATACGGTGAAAATATATACAAGCAAGGACTTATATATTTCATTTTAGGAGAAAAGAATATTCCGGATTCCTTGATAAAGCAAAAAGAACAATTGAAAAATATCGTTGTTATTGTAGCTGGTAATTCAAATCAGGTTATTACATGTTATAGAAGTGCGGATCCATTCAAAAATATAAGAGTAAAATCAGAAAGGCTGAGCAAAAACCATAGTTATGCAGCATAGTACTAACCTATTGGAATTAAATTACGGACAATTATTATTACTTCCACAATGGAAGAAACGGAGAAGACAAATTCTCTTAAGAGATTGTAATAAATGTAGGGCATGTGGTGCTTCAAGTATACTCCATGTTCATCATCGCCAGTATCATGTATTAAAATCCATAGGCAAATTTCAGCTTCCTTGGAAATATAGTGATAAGTATTTAATTACTCTATGCGATAACTGCCATAAGAATGGCCATTTAAAATATCAAATACCAATATTTACTATTTAAAACATAAAATGAACATCATCTCAAAACTATTTGGCAAGAACAAATCCAAAATCCAGCAAAATTCTACTGTGCAAGAAACTGTGGATATCTCTAATTCTTCGACTATAAATTCCGCTCCGGATATCGATTTATTTGTAGATGCAGAAGAACCATTAATGAGTAGCAAAAATGAGCCAAAACAAAGTAGATTAAATCAATTTTTGAATCGAAACTATCAAGCTATTGGAGTTTATGAAGGGTTTGAGTATCACTCTTCTGATCAACTTAAGTTAGGAAAAAGTAAAATAGAAGCTGAATTCAGACTTCTTATTGACATTGAAATTCAGGAAAAAGTAGAAACACGACTACAGTTAGAAAATTTAATTACTGATGTCGGTTCAATATCTCCGCTGGTATTGCAGAAATTACAAAACACATTGCAGAAATTAATTGAGGTTACTGACAATTTAGAAAGGCAGAAATGCTTATCAATCGAAGAAGATGGTTGGGTCATGAATGCAATTTATAATTATCATCAAGGTTTTACAAGGGGTCTTTCAGACTATATTGAAAGTGAGAAACTACTTAATTCGATTAAACATATTTAAATAAGTAAAAAAATGGATAAATACTATAGTTTATTGATTGGAGAAAATCCGCGTTATACAGCCTTGTATCAACCGGGAAGTAAAAGAAAAATTGCATTGTACGCTAACTGTCTAATGGTTCCTGTGATCCTATGGTTTATTAACTGTTACTTCATTGTGAGCCACGTACTAAATGGAAATACTGTTGTAGCTATATTTAGTGGGTTAATTGCATCATTAATTATTTTTTTAGTAGAAAGAGCAATAATAATGTCAAATGGAAGTCGTCTCATCTTTTGGTTTAGAATTGCATTAGGTTTTATTATTGCTTCATTAGGCGCAATAGGTTTTGATGAAGTAGTTTTTAAGAATGATATTGACAATAAGATTGCTCAATATGAAAAAATAAATATTGATAGTGCGGCCAATCATATAGAAATGGAATATAATAAAGCAATCGAAGCGCAACAATTAGTTGTGAATCAAAAAACAAACGATTGGAAAAATGCATTGCAAGATGCAAAAGCTGAGGCAGATGGAACTGGTGGCAGTCGTCAAAAACTAGTTGGAAAAATTGCACTTTTAAAGATGGAAGTTGCCGAAAAACTTGAATCTGATTATAATATCGAAAACAACAAACTACAAATTCTATCATTAGAAAAGGATAGCATAAAAAACCTCGCAATAGCGAAGGCAGAGGCAAATTTTAATGGTGATGCATTTCTTCTAAGAATTAAAGCTATGTTTGATTTAATCAGTGAAGATAGATTTATGTTAGCCGTTTATATTTTGTTTACTGCATTACTTTTTTGCCTCGAATTTTTAGTTGTATTGATTAAGATAGCAAGTAAAAATTCAATAGATGAAGATATTGAACAAGCTAGAGACATTTTATTAAGAGAAAAAACCAAAAAAATACTAGAAAGAAGATCATTATTATATGATCCGATACAGTTCCAAGCAACTGTAAAAACAGCTAATAGAATGTTAAACCAACGGAATATTTCAGTATTTTAAATAATTCTTGTGCAATAACTGGATATTAACCCGAATAACCCGAAGGATTCAAAAATAATAGCCCGAATAAAAAAACGAGTTACCTGAATTCCTCACAAAGTACTGTTAATTAATACGATATAAGTCCCGTCCGGACCGCTTACAAACAAAGAGTCGCCAATTGGCGACTCTTTTCATTTAAATATGTTTTATCATGCATTACGTTTACATCATCTACAGCCAAAGGCTGGACATTTTTTACAAAGGGATAACTCAGCATCCTGAGAAAAGACTTTTTGAGCACAACAATAATTTATCGCGTTTTACTGCCGGTAAAGGGCCTTGGGAGATGGTCTATTTAGAAGAATCATCATCAAAAACGGATGCCTTATTCAGAGAAAAACAACTCAAAAGGTTAAACCGGAAATCTATAAAACTACTTTTAAAAAAGTCGGTAGAACAAATGCCTGTCATCTCGTCAAATGGCAAACCGAAGGTTTGACTAAATGACGAGATGTCCGGACCGCTCTTATCAATAATAATCAATAATTTAGCTGAGAACATTGACAATATCACTGACAAAAAAAAGGGTTTCTGTGTACGCAGAGACCCTTTTTTTATGCAGTGAATTGGTTGAAAAGAAAACAATTGATTGAAAGTAGATTCATAAATGTGAACTTTTATAATTCAGATTTGGCAGGTTGTCCTTTAGCCACTTGATTTTTCTTTTTTTATTTTGGAGACTGTGCTGAATCAAACTTTCCATATTTATTAAAAAGTTTCCCTGCCATATTTTTCAAAGTCTTAAGCTATAGATCCGGGTCGTAGCCGCCTATTTGACAGCATACGACAATTTTCGTTAATTTAGGTTATAGATTCATTCCGCCAACATTTTTTCGGAATAGTACTACATATTAGAAGGTAAATTGTGCTCCATAATTGTGGTGGGCAATTTCAAGCGAAACGAGGGGCAATTTAGACGGAATTCCTGTTAATGAAATTATATAAAAATATATCGTCCCGGTTTGATCAAAACCTGCGTTAGGGATTTTGTTTTTATGTTATCAAAGTCGAACTAATTTCACCAATAATGGGTGGCAGTATTTACGCTTATCACGAATAAAAAACCAAGCCCGATTGAAATCTATAACAGCATCGGTTATCTGGTTGACATAAGTCAGACAGATCTTAAACAATTGTTAAAGGTAAATTAGATTTATGTCATAATTTAATATAAGGTCGGAAATTACATTTGTATGCCGAAATTGAAGTATAAAAAATCAAGTAGCTATTTCGTATGGGTCGGTAACTAGGTTTAACTGGAATATTGAATTGATTCTAATTGAAATATATAATTAAATCTATTCGAATTGAAACACTTAAAACAAGGTTAAAAATTATAATTAAGGTTATAAAAAGAAGTAAAAATGAAAAAGATAACTACAATTACATTATTAAGTTTTCTGACCTGCGTATCAATTGCGCAAACCGCATCTGATTATTACTTGCCACTATGTGTTAACAATGAGACTGTGTTATACACACCCGCTGGCTTACCTCCTGCGGGGTGGGCAGAAAGAATAACACGTCATACTTTTATTCAGACAGACTCTATCGGAGGTGAATTATATTATCTGGAGAAGGGAACTGAGTATTCTACAGGTAGTAGTTCATTCCCTCCGCATACCTTTAAATTAGTTTGGTTGAAACAAGATGTGAACGGAGAAATTCTGTTTGGGGCTTATTCGGAAGAATATCCAATTTTAGATTCTGCAATTATACTACCTACTCCAGCGATCTGGTTCTCAAATAATTTTCTTACAGCCGGATATTCTCTAACGCAGTCAAATGGAGTATATAACAATACAGATACTGTGATTAGCACAAGTGCCACTTTTGGAGGTTTTAATAATTGTATCCAAATACGTTCAATAAGAGACTCCGCCGGTTTAATTCAGGTAGTTCAAGATGCTTATTATGCCTTTGGAATTGGGTTGGTTGGAGGTGAACGGACTTTTCCTACTACCGAAATACATACGGACAATCTTGTATCATCCTTTGTTACGGGTTGTGACCCTATTGTTGATACGCTTCAAACAGCCGTGGTTGATACTTGTTTTGGTCAATATTTTGAGTATTATATTAAGGATATTCTGGACGATACAATAAATAATATTCTTACTGTTACATGGGTGTTTCAAGATGGTCCACTCATGAATCAGTTCACGGAGTCTTATAATTATCAAATTGCTGGAAATAATGTAATTGGAATAACAATAAATTGTTCATTTAACATAACTTCCACAACCTTCTACAAGACTGTTTTTATAGGATCTACTTCAACCGGCTTGACTGAACAGCCAAATCTCATTGGTAATTTATATATTTATCCTAACCCCGCAAGTTATCAAATCACCGTTGAAACACCAGCGGAATTGGTGAATGCCCGACTTAATATTTATAACCAGATAGGCGAAGTTGTATATACTGATGTGCTTAATGGTAAAAAGGTGACATTGAGCACAGAATATTTAAAGTCTGGAATTTACTTTGTTTACATTTCTGATGGACAACATATTTACACGCAAAAACTCATACTTGAATGAAATTAGTAATCCTGTTGTGATCAGTTTGCAATGAAATTCCACGTATATTCTGGTCGCCACATATAATGAAATGGATCATAATCCTGTCCGGACCGCTTAAAACAATGAGTCGCCAATTGGCGGCTCATTTCTTTTAAATATATTTTATCATGTATTATGTTTACAACATCTACAGCCAATGGCCGCATATCTATTACTAAGTAATAACCCTGTATCCGCAAAAGTCAAAAATCCGGAGTTCAGGAGAAAGCGGTTCTGCTATCCCATTCCATTTTTGTATATTTATACATATCCGGAATCCCATTCCATTTTTGTATATTTATACATATCCGGAATCCATGATCACTCGGATAATACTGGAAGAGTTTTGTATAATTAAATTACCGGCTTATAGTTTACCAGGTAACATTTGATTTCTTTTACGATATGAAGCGGCACTCAAAGTTCATCCCACCTTTATGAAAACCATTTATCTTTACATTTTACTCCCACTCCTACTCCATGCATACAAGAGTCACCCGCTTAATCGCTATCTTAATTCTCCTAAATCAAACATCATGGGCGCAGCGTCTTGAACCTTTCGGATCCGGTGGAAATAAAAAAACGGGAATGAACGCCAGAAGCATTCCTTATGAAAATACATTGTTTTATTTTGAATGTATTAATGACAATAATGACTTCCTGGTCAGGGAGGAAAAAAAGGAAGCCTATGTGATGTATTTTTTTCTGGAAGACAGTGTGCAGGAGATTGGATTACGGGTGCTCTCCCCTATTCCTGAACTCGTGAGCCCTAATCGTGGACATATCGTTACTGCTGATTATTCGGATAGCTGCGATTACAAGGAAAAAGGCTTTGATCCGGTCCTTAAGATCAGCCGGTCGAAAAAACAATTTTCACGTACAGACCTATCTCAATCAGAAACGAAACCGGAATTTATTTTACTTGGCGAAAATGATAATAACGACGAAATGAATGTGAAAGAATATGCACTCATCCGTTTACACGCGGAAGCTGATAGTCTGAAGTTATCCCCGGGACTGTATTCCATTAGTATCAGTTCAGCAACAAAATATCCGTTGAGAGGGAATTTCTTATTGCAAATCGGTACTGTTCCCGCTACACGGATTTCTCCGCTTAGCAGGGACTGGAGAGATTTGTAAGTATTTACATCACCTTGTTTTTCCTAAAAAGAAGAACACGCTTGTTGTGCTTCGTCTCCTTTAGGCATCTCCGCCTACAAACTTATCTTCCTGTATACACCAGTTTAAAAGACTTCTGTGTATTTCCCGCTCTAAACTTCAAGATGTACACACCTTCATTGAGTTTTCCTGTATTCAGGGATAGGTATCACTAGAAGTGAAATTCACTCTGGAAATAACAGCACTGTCATTCGGTAAAAACACCTGTGAACCGGAGGACCAGTTTATAAATTGATAGGGCGTATCCGGTAATGCCTCCAATATATTCAGCATCCCTCCAAAATAATTACCTTTCCAAGGTAATGAATCATGTACCAGTGTATTAAATTTAATTCCTCCTGCACTGATGGGGTCAGCGGTTAGTGTAATTTCATAAGGACCATTAAGATTATAGCAACTGTTTATTCCGGTAGCAAGATTATTACAACGATTTAAAATAAATGTTCGCAAGGTGTCGACATTTAATAACCATTCTGCATAAGTGCCATTCCAACGATTGGCATGAGCTGACATTTCAGGATCCAGTTTAGCAACGATGCTATCTAATTGTCCGATCATATTATCACAACTGAAAACGGTATTCCATAAATCAATAATTCTGGAAATATAAAACTGATTAAAATCCGGATTTTGCCGGAGTCGGTTTAACACCTGTATATGTCCTTCCGGATCAGAATTTGTTGTGGTCAGTCCTTCGGGATCACAAATATCTGCGTAGGCGCTAGTGTTAGGAATACCTGTATAATTAATATAATGTCCAAAGGTTGCATCATTGTCCCAAAGTATATACCCCCAACGTCGATGTGTACCTGTTGAATCCATTCCTCTCCACCAACCGGTGTTGTAATTGAGCCAGTCGGAGCAAACGGTCATGGCATTCGCAATCACATAATCCACAAGGCTGGTACCATCATAAAGGTTATTTACATAATTATAATTAGCAGCATTGGCCATACTGTTCGTCATGATATAACTATACAATGCTGCCCAGTCAGAAAGAGCGGTTGGTCCGCCATACTCTGCCCAGGTATTTCCCCATGTCTCGATGTATTGCAGGTTGTATTTATCCTGCCCGTAATAATATTCGGTATAATCGTGTTCGTCCGGATTTTCTCTGATATCATACACTCCCCAATAGGCTCCATTGAGATAGACAATTGCCTTTTCAGCATTCCTTACATCCAGATTCATCCCTCCCTTTTTTGCCAGCATATGAATATAGGCATCGCGAACGTGCGCGCTTCCGAGATTGGCTTGTCGGTGATCAGCCGGATAGTTATCATCTCCTGCAGCACGTAAAATGATGCGTTGGAAATTTTCTCTGGGGGAATATTCAAACAATTTTTCCTCGATGCTATGGTTATAGCCCATTTCGTCACGGGAAATAAAATCCAGACTTCTCTGACTCAAAACCCATGAATCCTGTCCATGGCGATTGAATTCTCCATAGGTATTCGCCTTCCGCACACCAGCTGTATCGAAATACTCAAAAGTTCCTTTGGGCTCAAGTGATCCACTGCCGTTGGCCAGAGTAGTTAGTTGAGAAGCAGCGATGGATATAATCGGAAGCGTATGACTTACATTCATAAAATAGGTCTGATACTCCACAAAGCTGGGCAAAACATTGGGGTCAGGACTCCAGGTAATTGCTTTCAGTACTGAGGTAGTAGAGATTAAAACACCGGTACTGCATATAGGTGAAGTAAGGGTTGGCAAAGATCCATCCGTAGTATACCTCATGGTACTACCGGGCTCTGTATTCGTCAGAATTACAATAATCGGAGGAGGATAAAAACCTGCTCCAACGGAAAAATCCGGTTTGTCAGCATATCTTGAATAAGGAGTAGAAAAGTTATTGGAAGTATTCGGTGAGGGATTCGTAAAAATACTCCAGGTACCGGCCCCATCTGTAGTTCTTCCGCGGGAATGTCCAACTTGTGTTTTATTTAAGGATAAACTGTCTAACACTATTCCGGTCGGATCTGAAAAAACAATTTGTTCCTTACTGTTCTTAGTTTGTGTCAATCTGAAATTTGTATGATAATTATTGGTTGAATAATTATCACGGCCGGAGCACCAAAACCTCACAAAACCGTTGGCAGGTACGACCACAGCTGCAGGGATGGTGTATTTTAAAATATTGGTAGAATCATCACTCAGATGGAATCCACCCAACGGCATAGGAAATGGAGCCGTGTTGTACAACTCGATCCAATCTTCATAATCAGAGTGATTATCAACAAATTGTGTAAGATTCGATGCGGAATATTCATTAATTATAACCTGTGCCTTTATGTCAGAACCACATAATAATACCACCAGGAATACAATTTTCTGTAATTTTTTTATCACAAGGAAGGAGGTTTAATTGTTTGTGGTCTAAAGGTATTAAATAATTGTTAAGTCCGACATTCCTCCCTTTCAAAAGCTATCAACAGCATAATCGTTTTAAATTTACAAAGACATTAAAAGCTCCATGATTGAACCTTACCATTAGGTGATTGGTTTCAATAGCTGGAATATATTATTCATCTCTGAACTCCTTGCCGATGGTACATATAATTAATTTTCAACACCATCCGTTCAATATAATTACCCAAAGATTAGAATATCAATTATTTGGGTAAATTCATAAATTAGATAGCTTTGTGCTACGCTTAAAAATATTCAGCAAATCCTCTAAAACCACAACCAAAAGCCCAAATTTTCGTAGGAGGATCGCAACGGCTTAATCAAACCCAATAGAAATGCAACGATTAAAAATCTGACCAAGAGAATTTTAAAAATCCATCCGAAGTCTAATCTTACTCCTTTAAGGGATATCATTCAACTAGGAACAAAAGTTCATGGATATTTTATTCCTGAAAATTTCCTTAACTCCTCTTCTTTATGCTATTGCGTGGGTGCCGGAGAAGACATTTCCTTCGACACTGAATTGGTGCACCATTTCGGTTGCGATGTGGTCATCCTTGATCCTGCACCTGAGGGCATCAATCATTTTAATCTTTTGAAAAGTAAAATAGAAAATCACGAAAGTTTATCACTGAATAATTTAGAGACCAAGTTTACTTATCGCATCAAAAAGGATCAGCTTTCAAAATTGAAATTCATTGAACTGGGTGTGTGGACTGAGGCCACTATGATTAAATTTTACAAACCAAACATTGGAGACTACTATGTATCTCATTCTATAGAACTCTTCAAGGAACATGGCGAATATATTGAAGTACCCGTTGACAGGTTGTCGAATATCATGAAGTCTCAAGGCCATACCTCTATTGATCTGTTAAAACTCGAAATTGAAGGTGCTGAATATAAAGTGATAGAAACAATTGTTGAAGACAAACTCGACATCAAGATAATTTTGGTAGAATATGATGAAGTATACCATTGTAAAGGTCTTGATTATTTAAAGAGGATAAAAAAATCATCCGAATTACTACTCGACAACGGATACAAAATTGCACACTCCACGGACATGTTCAAAAGACTCTTTGTGAGAAACGATGTTTTCGAGCAAATTTCCGCACAGGAAAAAGCAAAAAAAAGAGCCTGAAAAACTGACTATCCTTTTCCAATCGCCTCCCTTCTGGCTAAACCGATAAAACCAATTCCGGTTAGCGTGCTCAATGCGATGAGTAGGGAAAACATGCTATCAAATCCATATTGATTGGCTATTCCCAACCCGATGACGGGTGCAGCAATATTGGCAATACCAAATGAAATAGAATACAATGCAGAATACTGACCTTGTCGTTCCTTTGGAGGTCTGGACAACGCATAGTTCATCATAAATGGCATTGTGAAAATCTCTGATAAGGTTATGGTTACTGTATAAAATATGGCCCATATCATCCATCCTTTTCCATACTGCAGCATTAAAAAGCAAAGCGGTAAAAGGAATGTCCCCACTATGATAAAATGAAATATCTTCTTACTTTTTTCCAGTTTTAAAATCAGTGGCATTTCTATTAATACGACCAGTAGCCCATTAAGAGCCATTAACAGTCCGATAACATCTTCATTGTAATGACAAATTTTACTGAAATACTGGGGAATACTGGCGAATATCTGGAAGAAACACGTCCCGTATAAGGCCACAAGGAAAATGAAAAGTAAATAACGGCGATCCCTATACGCAGATGTACTGGAATCATTTAACACTTCGGAGGATTGGCTGGAATGTGGAGATTCCTTTCTTGGCAAATAGACATAAAGCAGTACAGCTGCACCAAACGTGGTGACGGCATCAATAACAAACAACCATTTATATCCAAGATACATCGCAATAAACCCACCTGCAGCGGGCCCCACAGTAAATCCCAAATTGACCGCCAATCTGACCAATGAAACTGATCTGGTTCGATTACTGCTATCGCTATATACCGCAATTGCTTTTGAATTGGCCGGCCGGAACATATCAGCCGCAAATGCATATAAAAAGATAACGATACCTAATCCAACTATTGATGTAACCCATAATAAATTAAGTAAAACCAATCCACTTACAATAAGCGACAATACCATGATGTCAAAATAGTTCTTTCTGTCGGTCAGCCATCCGCCGGCATAGCTACCTAACACACTTCCTATTCCATACAGACTCATTACTGTGCCGGCATTACCAATTGAAAAGTGCAATACATTGGTCATGTACAGCGATGTGAAAAGCAATACCATTGAACCACTCCTATTGATGAACATTACAATAGCGAGAATCCAGATATTACGCTGCAAATTCGAAAACGACTGTCGGTACAGATTCAGCAAGATGATTGATTTGAAGGAGTAAATCTATTAAATCTGATCAATACTGAAGGTGCACTATCAAACCTGATTCTTAAAAATAACTTTAAGAGCTTTAAATGTTCTTTAAAATCCTAATAAAAACTGATTTTCTCAACAAGTGGCCGCGTTACATGATCGAATGCTGTTATTGAGAGAAATGTAGCCGCGTTACATGATCGAATGTTGTTTTTGCGATAACAGTAGCCGTGTTACATGATCGAATGCTGTTTTGCGATAACAGTAGGCGCGTTACATGTAACGCGCCTACGGTTATCGCGGCTACGGTTCTCGCGGCTGCTGCTACATTTATCGCGGTTATAGAATGGGTTATAGGAAGACTAAAACATCTTTCCTCTTTTTGCAAATAAGGCATCAGCACTTGCTTGTAGCCCTTATTTACATCAGCCTCGACAAAATCGATGCGGTATTGAGCACATTTCAGAGTCAATTCCTTTCTAAAAGCATCCATACTCTTAAGATAGGCCTCACGTACTTGTGCGGCATGGACTTTTACTTCCTGCCCGCTTTCCACATCAATAAACTGATAGGGTCGATTCTCAAAATTAAAATCCAACTCCAGTCGTTTATCAACGACATGAAAAAGTATTACTTCGTGTTTATTGTAACGTAAATGCTGCAATGCACTGAACAATTCTTTCGCATCGGAATTATTCTCGAACATATCGCTAAAAATGATTACAAGTGAACGTTTATGGATATTCTCTGCTATCTGATGCAAGGCATTGGCCAGAGCTGTAGAAGTACTGCCTTTGGATGCAATGGCTTCCTCCAGTTTATGAATAAGCAATTTATGATGAACGCTGCTACTTCTTGCTGCTGTACTTACTTCGACTTTGTCGGAAAAAATACTTAATCCGGCAGCATCGCGTTGCATTTTTAGTAACTGTATAATTGCTGCTGCACAATGAGATGAAAAGGTGATTTTATTAAGGATTTCGGGATGCCTTTTATCAAATTCAGGAAAATGCATTGATGCTGAATTATCCACCACTAACTGACAACGCAGATTGGTTTCTTCTTCATATCGCTTGGTAAAAAGTTTGTCAGTCCGGCCGTATAACTTCCAATCGATATGTCGTGTGGGTTCACCGGTATTATAAATCCTGTGTTCAGCAAATTCCACCGAAAATCCATGGAATGGACTTTTATGTAGCCCGGTAATAAAACCTTCCACCACTTGACGAGCGATTAACTCGAGATGAGTAACTTGTTGGTATTCCTGGGGATTTATTGCCATCTCTATAAAATGATTGTAACCGGTCTTGTCTTAAACGCAAAGAACAACATTCTGTTGCACATTGCAAGAACATGACCGGCTACGAATCGCTCAAACCATCAACGCACTTTTATTTATTCAATTCAAAACTCCTTTTTAATTTAATGATTGGCTTTTACATCTGCGCATCAAGCTTTCCTGCCAATACAGATTTAGGTGCCGCACCCACTTGCTTATCTACCACTTGTCCGCCTTTGAAGAATAATAATGCCGGTATATTGCGAATACCAAACTGCATAGAAATATTAGGATTATGGTCAACATTTAATTTACCAACCACTGCTTTACCTTCGTATTCCTTTGCGATTTCTTCAACAAATGGTCCTACCATTCTGCAAGGTCCACACCACTCTGCCCAGAAATCCACTAATACCGGTTTGTCTGATTTCAGAACTAGTTCGTCAAAGTTCTGATCTGTTAATTCTAATGCCATGATTTTATTTTTTTTATTTATTGAACGTTTGTATTGACAAATATTGTTCCTTCTCCTGATTCTGCCATTCTGTCACTGAAGTGTGACATCACCATTCGTGATTTTAACGATTTGCTCAATCAGCGGATTATTGATCTTCACTTTTATAGACTTACTATGAAAGGGTAACTGCCACCTTTTCTCGTCATCATATATTTTGAATCGAACCGGCGTACCACCCTGATGCTGACTGAGTAAGTCCTGTAATGCACTACCTATTGACGCGTTCAGATGTATTAGTTTCATATGAACCACCAGTTCCTTTGACATCTTGTCACCTATATCCGTGAGATAATGCATCGCATAGGGCTTCAATTCAAATTCATCTTCCTTCTTAAAGCGGTTCTGCACTTTCGCTTTAATGAAAACCAGGCTCTCCGGCTCCAGATATTGCTTCAACTTGCCATAATCTTCGCCAAACAGGGCAATTTCCATACTTCCACTAAGATCTTCAATGGTGAAACTTCCAAAGGGCTTTCCTGCTTTACTCATACGATGATTCACCAAGGTGATGATTCCCGCAAAAGCAATATCACGTCCCCGCAACAGTTTCAGCCCTTCACCCGTTATCAAATCATCAATCGTATGGGAGCAAAAGTTTTTTATTTCAAACTTGAAATCATCGAGCGGATGCCCGGAAATATAAAAGCCGATGACCTCCTTTTCCTTTCCTAAGGCTTCCAGCTTACTCCAGGGCTCACATTTTGATAAAGCCGGCTGCGTAATTTCTTCTACCAAGGAATCACCGAACAAGCTTTGTTGCTGACTGTTGGCCTGTAGAGTTGCTGCATTTCCAAACCGTACCGCCTTTTCCAATCCATTTATTCCATCTCTAGGATCGATGTAGAAATATTGCGCACGATGAACGCCTTCGAAACAATCAAGTGCACCGGCTTGTGCCAGACTTTCCAGACAACGTTTATTCACTGCTTTTCCTGAAACCCTTTGCGTAAGGTCAAAAACGGATTTAAAAGGTCCATCCAACTCACGTTCACGGATAACCGAAATAATCGCCTGCTCCCCCACTCCTTTTACTGCACCTAATCCAAACCGGATTTGCCCTGATTTATTTACACTGAAATTATACTGCGACTCATTGATATCCGGACCGAGGACGGGTACACCCATTCGTCTGCACTCTTCCATAAAGAAAGTTACCTTCTCTAACTGACCGAGATTATGGGTTAGTACAGAAGACATGTACTCACCCGGATAATGTGCTTTCAGGTAAGAAGTTTGAAAAGCAACAAAAGCATAGCAAGTGGAATGTGATTTATTAAAGGCGTAAGATGCGAACGATTCCCAATCTTTCCAGACTTTATCACAAATTTTTAAATCATGACCGTTCTTCTCACAACCCTCCATGAACTTACCCTTCATTTTATCAAGGATATCCTTCTGCTTTTTACCCATTGCCTTTCGCAGTGTATCCGCTTCTCCTTTAGAAAAGCCTGCCAGTTTCTGGGACAATAGCATTACCTGCTCCTGATAAACGGTGATACCGTAGGTTTCTTCCAGATACTCCTCCATTGCCGGTAAATCGTATACCACCGCTTCGCGACCGTGTTTACGCGCTATGAAATTGGGAATATATGCCAGAGGTCCCGGACGAAACAACGCATTCATCGCGATCAAATCCTCGAGTTTATCCGGCTTCAGATCTTTGAGATACTTCTGCATTCCCAGGGACTCAAACTGAAAAGTTCCATTCGTTTCGCCCTTCTGATACAATTCAAATGTCAATGGATCATCGAGTGGAATTTTATCAATATCAATTTGCACACCATGATTCTGATGAATTAACTCCAAAGCATCTTTAATAATGGTAAGCGTTTTCAAACCCAGAAAATCCATTTTGATTACACCTGCGTCTTCAATCACACGACCATCAAACTGTGTAATTAACAATTCTGTTTCCTTAGAGGTGGCCACAGGAATAATTTCCTTCAGATCTTTAGGGGCGATGATAATTCCCGCGGCATGAATACCTGTATTCCGGACTGAACCTTCCAGCACCATGGCTTCATGCAGCACCTGAGAACGAATATCCTTTCCGTTTAATATCTCACGCAATTGCTTAACCTGTTCAATCTCATCGCTGTTCAAACCTTCTTTCTCTTTCAGACTTTTTTCTCCATCTATCGGTGCTTTCAACACACGATTCAATTCAATTCCCGGACGTTCAGGAACTAATTTTGCGAGAGCATTTGAATCAGGTAATGGAAGATCTAATACGCGGGCAACATCCTTAATACTCATCTTTGCCGCCATCGTTCCATAAGTAACAATTTGCGCCACCTGATTCCGGCCGTATTTCTGCACGACATAATCAATCACTTTCTGACGACCATCGTCATCAAAATCTGTATCAATATCAGGCATACTCTTTCTATCCGGATTCAAAAAACGCTCAAACAGCAATTTATACTTAATCGGATCTATATTGGTAATCCCGGTACAATAGGCAACCGCAGAACCGGCCGCTGATCCCCTTCCCGGACCTATAAAAACACCGATATCACGACCGGCCCTGATGAAATCTGCTACAATCAAAAAGTAACCGGCAAAACCCATTGTCTTAATCGTGAACAACTCGAAATTAAGGCGTTCTTCAATTTCAGGAGTAATTTGTCCATACCGTTGCAACGCACCGGTATAAGTGAGATGATGCAGGTATTCATCCTGTGATGTAAACTCAGCAGGCACCTGGAAATTTGGCAAAAGAATATCCTGCTTCAAACGCAACGTTTCAATTTTGCCTACAATTTCATTCGTGTTATCAATGGCTTCGGGAATATCAGAAAAAAGTGCTGACATCTCCTTTGTCGTCTTGAAATAAAACTGATCATTATAAAAGGCAAAACGCTTTCCTCTCGTCGACATATCATCATCGGCGAATTCCTTCATCGTTGGCGTACTTTGCTTCTCACCGGTGTTGATGCATAGCAAAATATCATGAGCATTATAATCATCCTGATTCACATAGTGCGAATCATTTGAAGCAATCATCTTTACATTGTACTTCTTTGCGAAACCAAGAAGTACTTCATTTACTTTCTTCTGCTCCGGAATATCATGACGTTGCAATTCGATATAATAATCCTCTCCGAAAATATCCAGCCACCATTTAAATTCTTCCTCAGCTGCAGCTTCTCCTTTTTAATGATTGTCTTTGGAACTATGGCGCCCAAGCAACAAGTGGTAGCAATCAGTCCTTTATAATGCTGCAATAAAAGTTCCTTATCAACACGAGGATACTTTCCATATAAACCTTCAATATATCCAAGAGAACAAAGTTTGATAAGATTACTATAGCCCTCTGCATTCTTTGCCAGTAATAATTGATGATACCTGACATCCCGTTCATCTCGTGTAAACTGTTGCTTGTGGCGAGACTCAACCATATAAAATTCGCAACCCACAATGGGCTTAATGGTGTCCGGATTTTCCTTTGTATTGTACTTTGAGGCTTCGGCTACAAATTTGAAAGCCCCGAACATATTTCCATGATCAGTGATAGCCAATGCAGGCATTTTATCCTCCACTGCTTTTTTATACAGTTTAGAAATATCTGCGGCTCCATCAAGCAGCGAGAACTGCGTATGGACGTGTAAGTGGGAAAATTTTGTCATTTGAACCCCAAAGTTAAAAAGGGAAAGATTGATTTCCTGCCCGGATATCTTAACCCATTCAAATTGAACAAGCAGATAGTTTTAAACACCTTTTTACACTTCCCTATCCATCTATCTTAAAACTCTTAATATCAAAGCTTTGCATCCATCCTGACTTATTTCGTTTTAATTTCCATTTCTTTTTAACCATTAGTGCCTACACCTGTTGTTCTAATAAGATACTTTAATCAAATTCATCATATTTTAAAAACAAAACAAATCCATGTTTAAAAAACTACTGCTATTATCCGGTTTTACAATCGGTTGTCAAATAGCCAATGCACAACCTACCATCCAATTTGAAAGAAACTTCGGTGGAACAAACAACGAACAGATTAACTGCATGTTACAAACCTCAGACGGGGGATACTTACTCGTTGGTACGACCAATTCCAATAACGGCGATGTATTGAATCCCATCAGCGGAGATGATGTATGGATTGTGAAAACAAATCCAAATGGAACCATTACCTGGAGAAAAACTTTTGGTGGTACAGGGGATGACAGGGCATTCGCTGCCCAACAAACTAGTGATGGCGGCTATATCGTTACCGGTACTTCCAACTCAACGAGTGGCGATGTCATCAATAACCGGGGTGGATTTGACATATTCCTTCTGAAAATTAACGCCAGCGGTATAAAAACCTGGTGGAAAAACATAGGTGGTTCTGATGATGATGAGGCACGAAGTGTTTGGCAGCACTCAGATGGCGGATACATTCTTGCCGGTGGTACAAAATCGGATGACCAACAACTGAACAATAACAAAGGGGGCTATGATTTTCTTGTAGCCCGCGTGAATTCAGCCGGAAATCTCCGCTGGTGCAGAAACTATGGCGGATCCTCTGATGAGATTGCCTCCGGTTTACAGCAAACAAGTGCAGGAGACATTATTGTTGCCGGTTCAACTACTTCAAATGATAACAATGTCAGTAATAATAAAGGTGGATCTGATTATTGGGTGGTAAGACTTAAAGGGAATGGTGATATCAAATGGGCAAAAACCTTTGGAGGAACAGATTATGATGAAGCTGCTTCTATTCAACAGACGAGCACTGGAAACTTTGTTATTGCAGGAACAGCCATCAGTAACAACGGTGACGTTCCCGGAAACAAAGGCGGGGCTGATTTTTGGGTAATCCGAATCAATGGAGTTGGAGGAATAGTGTGGTCCAGGAATTATGGTGGTGGAACTGCCGATGATGCAAGATCCATTCGCCAAACTCCTGATGGTGGTTTCCTGATTGCCGGAGAGACGGAGTCTGCATCGAACCAGGTTCCCAACAATTCCGGAGGAGATGACTTCCTGATAGTAAAAATTAGTTCGAACGGGGCTTTCCAATGGGCAGAAACTTCAGGTGGAAGTGATGATGACCGCGCTTACAGTATAGTCACTACTAACGATGGAGGATTTGCTGTAGCAGGTGCTTCACAATCGGATGACGGTAATGTTGGAAATAATAATGGAAATAATGATTTCTGGTTTGTCAAATACAATTCTTCTGCGAGCAGATTTGGTATAGATGCTGCTGAGTCTATTGTGAAAATTTATCCGAACCCTGTGTTTGATCAACTGTTTATCAACAGCGTTGATCAAATTGAAATCATCAGAATTTACAATTCAATGGGGCAACTTCAATTAACGAATACTATTGGAAACACTAATGGGGTGATGAATCTATCTAATTTATCCTCCGGTCTATATATTTTAGAATCAATAAACGATCAAGGCATAGGCACTCGCCAATCCTTCATCAAGCAATAATCTTAATGTAGTTGCTACATAAAACAGGGATTCGAACAGAACTCCCTGTTTTTTTATGCATTTTTTTGAATACTACTTTTCTATTTCACATCATAGAAGTGTTACTCCTGTATACTCACTTCATACCAATATTATGCAATAGAAAAGGTCCTCCGTCAACGAAGGACCTTTCATGAGATCTTGTAGTTTTTTTTCTTTATTCAGATCATAGGCAACAGGATTTAATTAATTAATCGGTTTGAATACATAGCAATGATAGGGCAGAAAAAAAGGGTTGTCAGATCAATAAATGTGAATTTCTTACATCTTTGCAGAACTATATGAAATACATCTTATTCTACTTAACGTTATTGATTCATGCATTGCCTTTATCGGTGAACGCACAGGAGATCTGGAACAAATACAAAAGCAATGTATCTGCCACCTACAGTGAGACCATTCTTTTTTTTAAAGAGTTGGACAAAAATTATCCTCAGGCAAAGCTCATGGAGTATGGAAAAACTGATAATGGCAAGCCTTTGCATTTGTTTGTAATAAGTCCTGAAAAGATTTTTGACCGGGATGCCCTGCGAAAAATGGGGTATACCGTTTTGTTAATCAACAATGGCATTCACCCGGGTGAACCGGATGGAATCAATGCCTGCATCAGGTTGTCAAAATTTATATTAGACGGAACGGAAAAATTACCTGCAAAAGTAGTTCTGGCAATAATTCCTGTTTACAACATTGAGGGGGCTGAGATAAAATCAAACTTTTTCCGCGCCGGACAAAATGGTCCTAAAGAAGTTGGTTTCAGAGGTAATTACAGGAATCTTGATCTCAACAGGGATTTTATCAAATGCGATTCTGAAAATGCCAAAAGCTTCACCCTGCTCTATCAAGCCTGGGATCCGGATGTCTTCATCGACACACATGTTACAGACGGGGCAGATTATCAATATGTGATGACGTTAATCGATTCGCAAAAAGACAAGCTTCACCCTATCATCAGTAAAGTCATGCAGCAAAATATTCTCCCCACCCTTTACTCTGAAATGGAGAAGTCCGGCCAGCCTATGTCGCCCTATGTGAATGTTTGGGGAAAGAGTCCGGAAGAAGGAATGGAAGGTTTTTTGGAATACCCTCGTTTTGCATCAGGATACAGTACCCTTTTTAATGCTTTCCCCTTCGTAACTGAAACGCATATGCTGAAGCCTTTTCCAGAGCGGGTAGATGTTACCTATCAGTTTTTGAAAGTCGCCCTCAACACCTGTAGTAAATACGGTAGTGTTATTCAAAAGTCCCGCAAGGAAGCCAACGACTTCATAAAAAATCAGCAAATTTTCCCCTTGCTTTGGAGCATTGACAGTACACAAAAAGACAGCTTGCTTTTTAGGGGATATTCCACCACACTTTCTACAAGTCCGGTCACCGGTCTCGATCGTTTAAACTTCGACCGGAGTCGTCCGTATTCAAAATACATTCCCTATTACAATACCTTCAAAACTTCCCTGGAGATAACACGGCCTCCTGCTTACCTTCTTCCTCAAGCATGGAAAGAAGTTATTGAGAGATTAAAATATAATGGAATTGAAATGGACCGTCTAAAAAGAGATACGGTCATTGAGGCTGCTGTTTACTATATCCGGGATTACACTACAGTTAAAAAACCATATGAAGGGCATTATCTGCACAGCGATGTAAAAGTGGATTCCGATACCCAGCGCATTCAATGTTTTGCCGGTGACTATGTTATTTCATGCAACCAGCCGGCCAACCGCTATATCATTGACACATTAGAACCTCAGGCACCGGATGCTTTCTTCGCCTGGAATTTCTTTGATGAAATCTTACAACAAAAAGAATGGTTTTCAGACTATCTATTTGAAGATGAAGCTGCTGGTATTCTGAATCAGAATCTTGAATTAAAAACTGAATTTGAGAAGAAGAAGTCGGCTGACCCTGAATTTTCCAGAAGTTCGTGGGCGATGCTGAGTTGGATCTTCGAACGATCTAACTGGAAGGAGCCCAGTCATTTACGTTATCCTGTACTTCGGTTATTAGAACCATTTCAGGTGAATTCAAATGAAATTAAGTGAATACAAAATTTCAAATCACTGATTTTCAATCTATTTAATCATATCAGACTTGTCAGAACGGAAATATTTTGCATCTTTGCGGCCCCTCATGCGGAGAATGAAGGGAGAATAAAACAACAACAATAAATTATGCCAACAAAAATCAGATTACAACGTCATGGAAAGAAGGGTAAGCCTTTCTTCCATATTGTGGTGGCAGATGGTCGTGCTCCGAGAGATGGACGTTTCATCGAGAGAATCGGTTCTTATAACCCGATTACTAATCCTGCAACTATCAGTATTGATACTGAGAAAGCAGCAGATTGGATGATGAAAGGAGCTCAGCCTACTGACACGACCCGTGCTATCCTAAGTTACAAAGGTGTTCTGTACCGTGTACACTTAAACAAAGGAGTTGCCAAGGGCAACCTTACCCAGGAACAAGCAGATGCAAAATTCGTCGCCTGGGAGCAAGAGAAAATCAACAAGATCGAAAACAAGAAAAAGACGCTTGCCGACAACAGTTCAAAATCGCATACATCACGCCTTGCTCAGGAAGCAAAAGTGAATGAAGCCCGTCTGGAAGCCCGTAAGCGCAAGGAAGCAGAAGCCGTATTGGCTGCTACTCCTGCTGCAGAAGAAGCTCCGGCAGCTGAAGGTGAAGCACCTGCAGCCGAAGGTGAAGCACCTGCAGAAGCATAGTTTTAAAATAAAATTCCGGGAAGGCTGTCGCTTAAGAGTGGCAGCCTTCTTATATTTACATCTCTCAATTCCGGTTTATGAATGAACATCCGCAACACTTTCTATTTGGTACAATAATTCGTACACATGGCGTTAAAGGTGATTTTCTGGTTGCCATGGATACGGATAGCCCTGGCCGTTATAAAAGCCTCAAAGTGGTTTATGTTGAGGTTGATGAAGTTTTAAAAGAATACAATGTCACAAAGGTCTCGATCAAAGAAAAGGAACGGTCAGCCTACCTGCATCTTCAGGGAATAGAAGACATGAGTACGGCAGAAAATTATTTAAAATACAAACTTTTTTTGCCCATAGAAATGCTACCTAAACTTCGTGGGAAAAAATTCTATTTTCATGAAATCATCGGGTTTAAAATATGTGATAAAACCAAAGGTGAACTGGGTCCTGTCACCACTGTATATGACCGGGGAGAACAACCGGTGCTTGAGTTTCTTTACAACGATCATAAAGTATTATTTCCCATTCACGATAAACTCATCGTAAAGATTGACCGTGAAGCAAAGGAGTTTCATGTTGATATGCCTGAAGGGCTTTTGGATATTTATCTGGAGGAGTAAATTTTCACCCTCGGCTTATTTCAGCAACACAAACTTATAGTCATCAAATTTAATAATGTTGACTGATTTCCTTTCAAATCCACAAGCATCACAAACCGGCGATAAGTGTTCCGAACCATTGGAATGATATAAGAAATTTGAATAAGCGAGCTTTTTACCACCGGTACGAAACTCCTGAGATGCAATAAAAGAAATTTGATCGTAGGCCATATAAGCCTGAATCAAAGGATCCGCATGATACTCGCTGATAAATTTTTTCCTGAAAGCATTGACGGAAGGAGATGAAATATCCGCATACATCCCATTAAAAAAAACAGCATCTAATTCTTTCATTAATCGGGGATCTATCGAGTTAAATGTTTCCCAACCGGGCATGCCGCATAACATAAAGGAATAATCGGTTTTAACTTCACTTATTTTATTGAGGATGGATGATAAAAAAGATTCATCTGAAGTAGGAATAATAATTAAATTTCTCTTATTCTTCAGTAACTTGCTCTTTAACAGTGACCAGCCATCTGATTTGTAATTTATCACTGTGCCGCTCGACTTTCCTCTTATACTATCAATAACCGAGGCGAACAATGCAGCAATATCATTCTCCCGACGTTGCTCTCTCGAAACAATGATGAAATTAGATGCAGGATACTTTTCAGCCATAAAAATAGCTGTCTGCCTGATTTGAGTATTATTACTGGGACTTGCTAAACGCATCCACGGATGATTTTCCAAAACCTGAGTATTACTTCCATAGAAAAAATAAAAGGGTTTCCTTAAACGATCTGAACATGCTGCTGATACACCGTTAAAGTTGGGCGACAAGAGGGATATCACCGCATCTACTCCTTTCAAAGACTCTGTCTGCAACGTTTTCACAGTAGACAGGGAGTCAAAACCTGTATCAATAATTTTAAATTCAATATTAACTAAATCATTTTTCAAATCTGCTTGTGCAAGTTTCGCCCCTTCCAGAAAATTCAAAGCTTGCAATGCTTCCGGTAAAATAAGTGGTGATCCATCCGGATTGGTATCATTTTTAAAATGAGCATCAATTTGCAGGGGCAATACTAATGCAATGGTTAATTTATGAATGGACGGGATAATAGTTGGAGTCGTGTCCTTTGCAACCACTAAAGAATCTCTTTTAACAGGAACATTAGCACTTCCTGAAATTACGGGCGCTGTGCTTTTTTTAGATGTACCACAAGACATCCAAAAAAAGGATAGACCTACTATAAAAAATAAAAATATTGATTTCGCTTTCATTATTCCCATTCAATAGTAGCAGGAGGTTTCGAGCTGATATCATACACCACCCTGTTAACACCTTTTACTTTATTGATAATGTCATTTGACACTTTACTCAGAAACTCATAAGGGAGATGACACCAATCGGCAGTCATGCCATCAGTAGAACTTACCGCACGAAGCGCCACCACATGTTCATACGTTCGTTCATCCCCCATCACACCCACCGAGTTGATCGGAAGGAAGATAGAACCAGCCTGCCACACTTTATCATAAAGACCGGCACTCTTTAATCCATCAATATAAATGGCATCCACTTCCTGAATAATTCTCACCTTCTCTTCAGTGACATCCCCTAAAATACGGATACCTAAACCAGGACCGGGAAAGGGATGACGGTTAAGCAGATCTGCCGGCATACCCAGGGCTTTACCTACCAACCGGACCTCGTCTTTAAAGAGACTGCGCAAAGGTTCCACTACTTTTAGTTTCATCTTTTCCGGTAATCCACCAACGTTATGATGGGACTTAATTGTTGCAGAAGGACCTTTCACAGAAACCGACTCAATCACATCGGGATAAATTGTCCCCTGAGCCAACCATTTCACGTCCTTAATCTCATGTGCTTTTGCATCAAATGTCTCAATAAAGACACGACCAATAATTTTCCTTTTCTGTTCAGGATCGCTCACCCCTTTGAGTTCCTTATAGAACTCTTTACCGGCATCTACACCATGAATATTCAATCCGAAATGCTGATAGGTGTCTAACACTTGCTCGTATTCATTTTTTCGAAGCAATCCATTGTTAACAAAAACGCAATGCAAATTTTTTCCTATAGCACGATGCAATAACATGGCGGCCACTCCTGAATCCACACCTCCACTTAATCCTAAGATCACCTGATCATCACCGATCTGTTTCTTCAACGCTTCAACCGTTTCATCGATAAAAGAACCCGGTGTCCAGTCGCCGGCACATCCACAAATGTTGTACACAAAATTCTTCAGGAAATTCTTTCCTTCCACGCTATGCACCACTTCCGGATGAAATTGCAACCCATATGTTTTTTCACCTTCTACATGATAAGCGGCAACAGGCACATCATGCGTACTCGCAATCACTTTAAAATTTTCTGCTACCTCAGTAATAGAATCAGAATGCGACATCCACACCTGAGATTCCTCAGCAACGTGATTCATAAAAACATCACTACGATTTTTTACAGTAAGCATTGCCCTACCGTATTCGCGTGTTTTAGAAGGTTGAACTTTACCACCACCCTGCAGTGCCATCAATTGAGCGCCGTAACACACCCCGAGAACAGGATACTTGCCTCTCAGGGAAAGGGTGTCAATAAGGGGAGCATTTTCTTCGCGGACCGAAGCCGGACCTCCACTCAGGATCACCCCTCGAACGCCCTCATTCATTTCAGGAAGGTGATTAAATGGATGAATCTCGCAATACACATTCAACTCGCGAACACGTCTTGCAATCAACTGCGTGAACTGAGACCCGAAGTCAATGATTAAAATACTCTGATGCATTTAGTCAATTGATGAATTGATGAATTGATGAATTGATGATTTGAAGATTTGAAGATTTGAAGATTTGAAAATTTGAAGATTGGAAGTATATGCTTTGTTTTGTTGATGTGTTGATGATCTCCATGTCAGGAGACAGGTTTGATGAACGGATAAAGCGATAGCAGGTGTGTTTTCTTACCAGCGAGATTTGAACTTATCCTTCCGGCTTGAGCCGCCTGCACTTTGCTTTTTCAGGAGCCGGCCTTTTCTTACCGGGTTTATCGTCCTTCCATGGATCACGTCCAGTGTAAGCTTTTTCCTTTTTCCTTCGCCAGACATTTCTCTTTTTCGCTCAAACGACCGTTCTCTATTCGGTCCTTCACTTCGTCCTCCACCATCTGATCTTCTGCTTCCACCGCCTTCGGACCTTCTGCCACCGCCTGCTTCAAATCTTCTTCCTCCACCGGATGGCTTACTCTCACTGATTTCAGTACGTACTTTTCTATCATGAAACATAGAACCATTGAGCCCCTTCATTACAGCATCTAATCTTTCCGGTTCAACATCTACAAATGAATACACTCCCTGCACATCAATTCTTCCGAAAACAGCACCTTTTTCGCCGGTGGTATCACATATAAATCTCAATAATTTTCCTTTATCCAGACCATCCTTAGAACCAATACTAACAAACATACGACTATGTTTATCGCCATAAGCTCTTCCACCTCCACTCTCCCCTCTCGTTGCACGCACATCAGCATTCAGGTCAGGGGCATTTTTATAATAATCAAGGAAGCGATTAAATTCGATCGATACAAAACGATGAATCAAGGCATCTCTGTCCAGATCTCTCAACTCGTTGTAAATGGACTCCAGATAGGGTTCAATCTCCTTCTCATTCACTTCCACATCGTGAATACGTTTGACCAGCTTCAGCAATTGCTTTTCGCACACCTCCATTCCGTTTGGCACCTGAAGTTGCTTGAAAGTTCGTCCGGTAGATCTTTCAATCTGACGAATACGATTAATATCTTTCGAATGAACAATAGCCAATGACATTCCGGTCTTACCTGCTCTTGCAGTACGACCGCTTCTATGCATATAATTTTCCAGTTCATCCGGAAGATTGTAGTGTATCACGTGAGTGACGTCCTGCACATCAATACCACGCGCAGCTACATCTGTTGCCACCAGTAATTGAAGTGAACGATCACGGTAACGACCCATTACTTTATCACGCTGTGCCTGACTCAAGTCTCCATGAAGTGAATCGGCATTGTATCCATCACGCATCAGATGTTCCGCTACATCCTGAGTCTCCAATTTAGTACGGCAAAAAACAATTCCGAAAATTTCGACATTCGCATCAACAAAACGTTTTAAAGCAGCATAACGATCTTTCGCGCGAACAACTGCATAGCAATGTTCAATATTTTCATTTCCCTTTTGCCGCGACTCTGTGGTGATCTCAAAAGGATCCGTCATATAATTCTTTGCAATCTCACGCACCTCACGGGGCATCGTAGCACTGAACAACCAGGTATTTCTTTCTGCAGGTGTGTTTTCAAGAATAAAATCAATATCCTCCTTGAACCCCATGTTCAACATCTCATCTGCTTCATCCAGCACCAGAATTTTCACTTTACCCAAATCAAGCGCTTTACGGTTGATCAGATCAATCAAACGACCCGGGGTAGCCACAACGACATGCACTCCTTTTTTAATTTTTCGAATCTGGTCCATGATACTGGCTCCACCATAAACAGGAACCGCATCGAAACCTTTCATCTCTTTAGAAAAATTCAGGAGATCATTATAAATCTGCACACATAATTCACGTGTAGGTGCAAGAACGAGTGCCTGAGGATAATTTTTTTGGATATCAATTAAATGCAAAAGCGGGAGTCCGAAGGCAGCAGTTTTACCGGTTCCCGTTTGTGCGAGTCCCACCAGGTCGCGGTTGCCCTCCAACAGGGCAGGAATGGCTTGTAATTGTATGGGAGTAGGAGTTGTAAACCCTAGAGCTTCAACGCCTTTCAATAATCGAGCGTCAAGGCCCAGGTCTTGGAATGTATTCATGGCGCAAAGATACGAAAAAAGTACGGTTGTTTGATTGGGAATCAGTTGAATAGTAGAAAAACATCTCTACTAATGACCCGCGACATTTTAAGTAATAATCGTAGATGATAAAGGATAATTGCTTGGAATTTCAAACTTGCAAACTAAGACGAGAAACCCGCTGCTACAAAAACCGGAAGTCTTGTATTTAAAATTCAAATTAACATCAAAACTGCGCCTTGACTAAAATTGATCATCAATTTTTGAAAACCTCAGATTGTGATTATATAAAATCGCTTGTTACACCTAAATAATGGAATTGGGGTAACATGATTTAAATCATAGATCTAAAATAAAAGCAATTCTAATTACCATCCGTCTTGGTTGAAAAGATGAAAAACAAAAGATAACATTCAAAATCAGAGAAAAAGTTGAAATTATTCGTGTTAAATAACGAACATAGAAATAAAAACAACAAAGCTTTAATCCGGTTCAACTCGTGATACACCCCACTCAACTATTCAGTATCTCCATCCATCAAAAAAAAATAACAAAATCGAACAATTTTTGTACCTTCACATTGTGAAAGCGTTGGCAACCATATTCCTTTCTGTATATCTCTTTGCACAGAGTCTGGTTCCGGGCAACCTTCTTTCTAAAACCAATGAAATAGTTGAACTCATAGCGCATTATAAATTTCACAAAATGCACTCCACTTCAGAACTGAGTTTTTACGATTTCCTTATTTTACATTATGGAAATACTGATCACGAAAGGTCAGATTCCGAAAATCACAACCGCCTTCCTTTGCGCCACAAGGTAAATGGTAATTCATACAGTGAAACTATTTTTTTAGTTGAACTTTGCAGAGTGTCTATTAACACGCACAGCCTCATAACTGAATTTTGTTTTGAAAATGACCTGACATTGCCTAATCAAAAAACGATCGGCGTTTTCCATCCACCGAAAATTTAATTTTTAAAAAGTATTTGATCCTTTTAAAATCAACTTGCTCATAACAGCTATAAGTTATGATGATTCTTGTTTCATAACCTATATTAGAAAATAGGGTCAAACGTATTATTCCATCTCCATTTCCCTTAATTCAAGAGCTTAAAAATCGTAGTAAAACTCACGTTTCCGCTACAACAACAGATTGAAAAATGAAACATCTCTTCTCAACAATAATTATTAAATTCAGTTATCACCTTTTAACCTTTCTCCTTACTTTATTTTGCGGGGAAATTAAAGCGCAAACCTCTTACCTGCCACCATCAACTGTTTCAGAATATGTCAAAGGGGAAAATAAAGATATCTATGGAATATCGCGCGGATTCATTGAAAACATTGGTCAGTACGGTGAATTTTACAATGAACAACCGGAAATGGGGAAAATTATTTATGCTTACGAAGGATTTGGAATCCCGGTCCTGTTTACAGAAAAGGGGGTGATCTATTTACACAGAAAACTTTCCGGACCCACTTTAGCAGAAAAGGAAATTGAGGAGCACAAGAAAAAGCATAAGAAGAAAGAAGAAGAAATTGAAGAGTTGAATATAAGCGACAAGTCAATTACGATTACATGGGCAGATGCTAATAAAGATGTAGAATTTATTGCTGAACAACCTTCCAATGAATACCACACCTATGGCCTATCGGATGGGAAAGCAAAAGCTTTCAGCAAGATTACTTACAAAAACTTATATGAGGGAATTGATCTTGTTTACCACTTTGAAGATGGCAAAAATGACGGATACGAATACAGCTTAATTGTCAAGCCGAATGCTGATTTGCAAAAAGTTAAAATGCGGATTGGTGGAGATTTGAAAAGACTCCATATTGACAAAAACGGAAACTTAGTCTTAAAATCAGCTGCAGGAAAAACTATTGAATCCATTCCGGTTTCCTATTATGGTGATGAGATATCATCCAATTCAAGAAACGTTGCTCCAATTCTTACTTCGTTTGAAATTTCCAATCGTACAATTCGCTTTAAACTACCGGAAAATTATGACAAGTCAAGAGGTATCATCATCGACCCTTTTGTTTCAGGAACTACGAATTTAACAGGTATTGGTGTAAATGCAGGTTTAGCGAAAGATGTTGACTTTGATTATGCAGGAAATGTTTATGTAACCGGAGGCGGGAATGGATCCAGTTATAAACTTGCAAAATATGATCCAACAGGAACCTTACTCTGGACATTCAGTGGAACATTGACCATTCCGTCATGGACGTTTGGAACCTATTACGGCGGTTGGGTAGTTGATAAAAACACCGGACATATCTACCTTGGACAAGGATTTGCTCCATCCGGTGGACATCGTGTAATAAGAATTAACACTACAGGTGTTTACGACAACTACATCTCCACTGCCAATGGAAGTTTTCTCGAAAACTGGAAAATGTACTGGAGCTGCAACAGCGGAACTCCACAGTTATTAATTGCCGGAGGAGGAACCAATTCGAACATCAATTTTGGCATTATTTCCCCACCCGCTACAGCAATTTCTTCGGTCAATGTGACCGGAATTCCATACGGAAGCGGAGGCTGGGCTCAGGATATATCAGATGTAATTATTGACCCCGTTACAAATGCGCTATACACGATATACGGTTCATTATATGGAACACCCTCTCTATCCAACAAAATATACAAAAATAATCCCCCCTACAGTGGCGCATCTGTTGCGTGGAGTACTGCATCAGGTTTTGTTGCGATTCAGGAAATTGCCAACCGCCCTTATTTAACTGGACCGGAGATAGACAATTCCAGTAATGTTTTCGCCATTAACTCATCTTATCTCTTCTATTGGGATGGTAAAAATTTGAAAGCCTTCAACAAAGCAACGGGGCAGGAGTGGGTACACCACTATCCGTTACAGGAAATACTTTGCTTATGAGCGGAGGTATTATCGCAGATGAATGCAATAACATATTTGTTGGTTTTCCCAACGGAACAATAAAAGTGTATTTCTTTAACGGTTCTACTTTTGATGATGCCTCTAAACCTGACATTCTGATTCCGGGATTCACAACAAGTGCTGTATACGACCTCGCTTTCTTTGAAACTCAAAAAACCCTGTATGCTTCCGGGAAAGGATTTGTTGGGGCATTTGATCTTACCTCCTACGGGTGTACCAATGCTTCGTTTACTTTAAATGTAACTTCCAGCTGCGGAACATTAACCGCAAGCAGTTCATTGACGCCAACTCCACCTGCAGGGGCAACTATTACCTATGTATTATTTAATGGTACTACCCAAATCTCCAGCAATACAACGGGCATCTTTTCCGGCTTAAGTCCGAATGTAAATTACACAGTAAAAGCAACCATCAATCAAGCATGCAGTGGTGTTGTAACAACAACAAATTTCACATTACCGGGACCAGCAATTGTGCCTTTAATAACAAACACCAGTTGCGGTACAAATAATGGATCTGTAACTATCACCGCCGCCGGTGGAGTTGCACCCTACACCTACAGTACGAATGGCGTCACGTTCCAACCTTCAAATTCTTTCACCGGACTAGCTGCGGGTTTGTATACGATCACCGTGCAAGACGCTAACAATTGCAGCAATACATTACCAATAAACATCATTAATTCAAATGGGCCATCTGTTGCCTTTACAAAAACCGATGCTATTTGTGGAAGCAGCACCGGTTCAATTACTGCCATTGGAGCAGGTGGTGTTGCACCTTTAACGTATAGTATAAACGGTTCCACTTTCCAGACTGGCAATCTTTTTCCCGGCGTGGCTGCGGGTATGTACACGCTCACCATTAAAGATGCCACAGGCTGTTCGAATGTAACAAGCGTTCAAATATTAAACAGTGCCGGACCCTCTGCCACTGCCATTCCTGCAGCTACTTTCTGCAACAGCAGCAATGGCAGTATTACTGTAATTGCAACCGGTGGTGCGGCACCTCTGGAATACAGTCTCAATGCAAATACCTATCAGCCGGGAAATACATTTACCGGTTTGCCTGCTGCAAGTTACACCGTAACCATTCGCGATGCCAATGGGTGCCTGAGCACAACAAGTGCAATTATTGCAAATTCTGCAGGGCCAACTTTAACAGCAACGGCGGTTACGGCTTCCTGCAATAATTCAAATGGAAGCATTACGGCTAATTCAACAGGGGGTGTGCCACCACTGCAATATAGTATTAACGGTAGCACCTATCAGTCAGGAAATGTATTTACCGGATTAGTGGCTGGCAGCTATAGTGTGTATGTTAAAGATGCAAACAACTGTATAACCAATGCTACAGCAACGATTGGCTCTACAGGAGGACCGACTGTAACGGGGACATCAGTGGCTTCTTCCTGTGCTGCAAACACAGGTACCATCACAGCGAGTGGGACGGGAGGTGCAGGAGCATTGCAATACAGCCTTAACGCGATAAATTTTCAGGCAAGTACTTTGTTTAACGGACTCGCTCCGGGAAGTTATACGTTATATGTCAGAGATGCAGGTGGGTGCATGGGAGCAACGATAGTTATTGTTACTGCATTAGCCGGACCAACACTCACCACTTCGACCACACCAGCCGGTTGCAATCAAACCAATGGAGTAGTTACTGTAAATGGATCCTCCGGTACTTTGCCATACACCTACAGTATAAACAATGGAACAACTTATCAGGTCGGAAATACATTCTCCGGATTGGGTGTTGGGTCTTACACAGTTATAATCAAAGATGCAAACGGATGCACTGCAACAAGTACTACGTTTTTGAATAATATTTCAGGACTGAGTATTCAAGTGGCTAACACTTCCAGCGCCTGTTTTGCAAACAATGGAAGTATTTCACTAACCGGCACCGGTGGAATAGCACCCCTTCAATACAGTATAAATGGTACAATCTATCAGAGTTCAGCAGTATTTACCGGTCTTGCAGGAGGAACTTATACCGTTTATGTTAAAGACGCCAATGGATGTATTGTAACTGCCACAACATCTATTTCTATTGTTCAAGGCCCCTCCATCATTGCCTCAGCTTCCAATGCGTCATGTGGCGTGAATAACGGTGCCATCGTTGCCAACGGTACAGGTGGGGTTGCTCCCTTACAATACAGCATCAATGGATCCACTTATCAAGCCGGAAATACATTCATCAATGTTGCACCGGGAACATACACGGTTTATGTAAAGGATGCGTTGAATTGCATTGGTACAACAACAGTCGTAATTACGAACACTGTTACAGGTACTCCCATTAACACATTTACAGTAAAAGCAGATGACGCCTACCCCTGTAATACAAGTCTGGGAAAAATCACTAATCCACGCGTAAACGGTGCAAATTGTGCCGGTTGCACTTTCAGTTTAAACTTCGGACCCTTTGTTGCCAATCAAACACAGCTCTTTTTAAATCTTAATCCGGGTATATACTATGTCACTGCAAAGAACGCTGCAGGATGCACATACACCATTATGGCGACTATAGGTATAGGTGTAAATTCTACCGCTTCTGCGGTGGTTACCGGAACACTCTGCAATACCTCAAATGGTTCCATTCAATTGACAGGGATTGGACCCAAGACTCCCTATCACGCCAGCATCACCGGTATGGGTGGACCATGGTTAACTTTTGATCCGACGTATACTTTCACAGGACTTGCCCCTGGCACATATACCTTGCTGATGGCGGATGATGAAAGTTTTGACATTGGACCTCCGATTATACCAGGCGGATGCATTACCACCCAAACTATCGTTGTACCTTCACTAAATGGCCCGGCTATAGTTGCCTCACAAACGAGTGGAACGTGTGGATTAAGTAATGGAACTATCTCTGCTGTGGGGTCCGGAGGTTCAGGCGCATTAACATACAGTATTAATGGCGTCTCTTATCAATCTTCAGGAGTTTTCACCGGACTTGCTTCAGGAGCCTATCTTGTCTCTGTAAAAGATGCAACGGGATGTATAAATGCAGCTTCCGTTACGGTTGGCAACACAGGCGCACCAGCAGTGACTGCAGTGAGTACGGCTTCAGCCTGCGGCGGTGGATCCGGGAGTATTACTGTAAATGCAACAGGAGGTACCGCTCCTCTCCAATACAGTATTAATGGGACCGTCTTCCAAAGCAGCAATATCTTTACCGGACTCGTACCGGGAACATATACTGTAAGAACAGGAGATGCCGGAGCCTGCATTACCAATACTTCAGTAACAGTTTCAGCTGTTCCTGCACCTACGGTTACCGGATTTACTATTTCGGCAACATGTAACAATAACAGTGGAGCAATTATCGCGAACGGAGCTAGCGGAGTAACACCTTATCAATATAGCATGAATGGAACAACATTTCAAAGCGCAAATCAATTCACCGGATTAGCAGCCGGATCTTATACCATTACTATAAAGGACGTGAACGGATGTATAAACACTACAGGAATATCTGTTGGCAATCTACAAGCTCCTTCACAAAATCTTGCTTTTACTGCGGCAACATGCCTGAATTCAAACGGTACCATTACTTCAACAGCAACTGGTGGTACTCCTCCTTATCAGTATTCATTAAACGGAACAACTTATCAGGCTGCCAATCTTTTTTCCGGTTTAACCGCAGGCAATTATACCGTTTATGTAAAAGATAATAATGGATGCATTCATACGAAGGGGATTCAAATTACTGCACCCAATATTCCTCAAACATTAACTGCAACTATAACAAATTCAAGTTGCGGACTAAGCAATGGCAGTTTAGTGGCTGCAGCAACAGGAGGAATTGCTCCCTTGCAATACAGCTTAAATGGGACAGTATTCCAGGCTTCAACTTCGTTTACTTTAGTTGCAGCCGGCACCTATACACTAACAGTTCGTGATGCTAATCAATGTATGCGTACATTGAATGTCAATGTTGCGAATCTGGCAGGGCCAAACATTAGCACTTCTTCCACCCTATCCTCTTGTTTCGCTAATGATGGAACAATAACTGCAACAGGTTCCGGCGGAACAGGTGCATTGCAATACAGTAAAAACGGTGTTACTTATCAAAGCAGTCCTGTATTTACAAATCTCGCCCCCGGGCCTTACACGATTACTGTAAAAGACACTAAAAACTGTCTGAATACTACTAATATTATTGTTGGTCGGGTACCTGGACCCATTATTTCTGTTACTTCCTCTCCATCAATTTGCGGAGATACAATTATAGTTGGTCAGACGGGTGGCATGTCCGTTTATCAGTACAATATAAATAATGATCCCTATCAAAACAGCAATGAATTTCCATGTAAACCAGTGGGAACATATATGGTTCGCATTGTTGATGCAAATGGTTGCAAAGACTCTGCGACTATTATTCTTCTCGGTAATTCATTGCCGATAGATCTCATCTCCTTCTCCGGAGAAGCACTGTACACCCACAATTTATTGCAGTTGGTAACAGCAACAGAAACCAACAATGACTACTTCACACTCGAAAATCTCTAAACGGTACTCATTTTGAATTCATCGGAACCGTTGATGGTGCGGGTAATTCAACTACCATTAAACAATATCTTTATAAAGATATTAAGCCTGACGTCGGAATAAGTTATTATCGTCTGAAGCAAACTGATTTCGATGGCAGCTTCGCCTATTCAAATATTATCGCTTTGCAGCGCAATAACAAGTCTGGTATTGGGTATACCTATAATGGAACGGACCAACAATTGATTGTGTTCTGCAATGAATGCACAGATGAAAATACTCAGATAGAAATAACCGATGCATTAGGAAGATTAATTCATAAAAGCGAATTCAACGGAAATCGTTCTACAATTATAGCAGAACACTTCGCAAAAGGATATTACTTTATTAAAATTTCTTCGCTAAAAAATGTCCTCACTTCGAAAGTTCTGATTTATTGATCCATGCATTTTGAATTATTCAAAGCTGTTGCGCAGTAACACAAACTAAAGTTGGGGTGGAATGCTATTAAAGAAATTCTTGCATACGCTTTTAAGCCTGACTTTTCAAGATCATATTCCTATTAGGAACATTGTGGTTTAAAAAGCCTTTGGTTAACACCTTGCGAAAAACATCTCCAGGCCTCACAGATAGAGTTGAATCTTCTGTGAGGCCTCCTTTCATGTAAAAAGTACTGAAACGTTATTTCTAGCTATCTTATTCAACTATAATACAATTTGTTAGGAGATCATTATTTATTGGAATTTCAGCATGCTATCTTTTAACTAATTTTGCACTCTCAAATAAAAATCATGAAAGAAGTCTATATTGTATCCGCTGTGCGTACCCCTATTGGAAGTTTTAGCGGAGTATTATCCGGAGTTCCGGCCACTCAACTTGGAGCAACCGCAATCAAGGCCGCACTGGAACGTGCCGGCGTAAAACCGGAGCAAGTGAATGAGGTGTATATGGGCAATGTTTTACAGGCCAATGTTGGTCAGGCTCCTGTTACTCAGGCTTCCATTTTCTCAGGAATTCCAACGAATGTACCCGGCACCACTGTGAATAAAGTTTGCGCTTCAGGCATGAAAGCCATTATGCTGGGGGCACAAAGTATCATGCTGGGAGATAATGATGTGGTGGTTGCCGGTGGAATGGAAAACATGAGTGCAGTTCCCTATTACCTCGATAAAGCCCGCAACGGCTATCGTTTAGGTCATGCACAAATGATTGATGGCTTAGTGAAAGATGGTTTATGGGATGTTTACAAAGATTATCATATGGGCAATGCCGCCGAACTTTGTGCGACGGAATGTAACATCAGCCGTGAAGAACAGGATGCTTATGCTATTGAATCCTACAAACGTTCACAGGCAGCATGGGCAAAAGGTCTTTTTAAAGATGAAATTGTACCGGTGAGCATTCCACAAAAAGGCAAAGATCCTATTGTTGTTTCTGAGGATGAAGAATATAAAAAAGTGGATTTTAATAAAATCCCTTCGCTACGCCCCGTGTTTGTGAAAGACGGAAGTGTAACCGCAGCCAATGCCAGCACATTGAACGATGGTGCCGCTGCGGTGGTGTTGATGAGTAAGGAGAAAGCCGATGAATTAGGAATTAAACCTCTTGCAAAAATTCGCGGATTCGCAGATGCACAACAAGCTCCGGAATGGTTCACGACAACACCGTCAAAGGCATTACCGAAAGCAGTTGAAAAAGCAGGATTGAAGATGAGTGATGTAGAGTACTTTGAAATCAATGAAGCCTTCTCCGTAGTGGCTCTTGCCAACAACAAAGAGATGAAACTGAATCCCGAAAAAGTGAATGTGAACGGTGGAGCTGTTTCCATAGGTCACCCACTCGGATGTTCCGGAGCAAGAATACTAGTCACTTTAATTAATGTTCTGAAGCAAAACAACGCGAAAATTGGAGCGGCCGGTATATGCAACGGCGGTGGCGGTGCTTCAGCAATTGTTATTGAAAGGATGTAATAAAACTTTCTGCCTCTATATTGAGTAGAAGGCTGAATAAAATATGAGCTACGGTATCTGCCCTTTAAGTCTTATTCCTGTCCGTGCGGAAGCTTCGCATCGTAGTGAACAGGTAACGCAGATACTCTTTGGTGAAACGTTTACAATACTGGAACAACAACAGGATTGGATAAAAGTACATTTGAATTTTGACGACTACGAAGGATGGATTCAGAAATCACAATATTATCCTTTATCACTGACGGAATTTAATGAATTACAAAAGAGCAGAGTCTTTCTGAGTTATGACCTTGTTCAGATTCTTATCAATCACCAAAGCATTACCTCTATTTTACTCGGCAGCGACTTACCCTGGTTTCGATCCGGAAACTGCAGAATTGGAACTACCAATTATAGCTTTGAAGGAAATGCCCGGCAATCGGATGTAATGGCCATCGGAAAAATGGTAGTTGAAAATGCCTACATGTATCTCAATGCGCCTTATCTCTGGGGTGGCAGAAGTCCATTTGGTATCGACTGTTCCGGATTGACGCAAATGGCTTATAAGTTATGTGGAATCACTTTAAAGCGTGATGCATGGATGCAATCAGAGCAGGGACAAGCTGTGCACCTTCTCGATGAAACTCAAGCCGGAGATCTTGCCTTTTTTGACAATGAAGAAGGTCGCATTACTCATGTTGGAATTCTTGTTGCCAAAAACAAAATCATTCATTCCTCCGGACAAGTTCGGGTTGACAGCATTGACCACCATGGAATTTTCAATAATGAGTTACGTAAATACACTCATAATCTTCGGTTGATAAAAAGAATAGTGTGATTCAATTCATTTGAACGGAAAGGGGTTATCACCATTAAAAATGAATAATCTTATGCAATGTTGTCGCGTTTCATGAAACACGGCTACACGGTAATGTTATAAAGGATGTTTGGTTCGAAAAAGAAAGTTCATTAAGGTTGATTTACAACTGCGAGAAATCTATCCCAACAATCCATGTTCAGGTTCGAGTACCTGCTCCTGAAGAAGTCTCGCGATAGAGGCATAACTATTTAACAGAGCCTTTTTAATTTCCGTTTTATTCATCCACTGAACATCGAGAATATTCTCTTCATATTGAGGGACCGGAGTGGCAGTATCCTTTGTGCTCATCAAAAACCAATACGTCTTTTTAAGGACTTTACTTTCTTTATAAGGGTAGGTATGAAAAGTAGTTACAATTTGCTTTGATAATTTAAGCATTCCAATTCCGCATTCTTCATACACTTCTCGGATTGCCGCTGCATCTGCTTCTTCACCCGCTTCAATCTTACCTTTTGGTAAATCCCATTTCCCATTTCTAAAAATCATCAACAGTTGATGATTTTCATTGATCACAACACCTCCGGCAGCATGCATCACCGTATAAAGCGATTTGAATGTCTTCCATGTTTTATCAATATTCGCCGATTGCAAGACCATTGTTTCGGTAAGTAGATTCTGTTCAAAAGCGTCAATCAATACCCTTAGATTGCTTTTGGATTCATCCCCGGTCAGCTTCAGCACCATATCGGCTGAACCTAAAAGATCGTGCACACTAACAAAGCGAAGTAACCGTTCATTGATATATACATTATACATAGAAGCAGGAAGGTTTATTTAAAAGATTGGTATTTTCAATCGAATGCTGTAGGTTTGTAATCATGGATGAAACCGCTTCAAAAATAGCCGAATTCCTGCTTCAAATCAAAGCGATTAAACTTCAGCCCGAACAACCGTTCACTTGGGCTTCGGGCTGGAAATCACCCATTTACTGCGATAACCGAGTAGCCCTGTCTTATCCGCGTGTCAGAACTTTCATTCGACAAGAGCTGGTTAAGCTCATCGAAAGCAAATTTGGGCGACCGGATTTAATTGCCGGTGTGGCCACAGCAGCCATTGCACCAGGGGTTTTAGTGGCAGAAGCGATGGGTCTTCCCTTTGTTTACATCCGTTCATCGGCTAAGGATCATGGCCGACAAAATACCATAGAAGGAGAAGTTCAGGCCAATCAATCGGCTGTGGTTATTGAAGATTTGATCTCCACCGGAGGGAGCAGTCTGAAAGCCGTTCATGAATTAAGATCGAATAATGTTTTAGTAAAAGGACTTGTCTCCATTTTCACCTACGGCTTTGATATAGCCAACGAAAATTTTAGAAAAGCCGCCTGCCCCGTGTATTCTTTAAGTAATTACGACCACCTTTTGCAACAAGCCATCCAAAGCGGATATGTCAGAAAAGCCGACCTCCCTGCACTCGAAGCCTGGAGAAAAAATCCCGAAAAGTGGAAAGGAATTTAAAAGTTTAAGGGGTCCCATGAAGCGTATCGCTTTTCGCGATTCTGCTTCATGGTTTAAAGTTCAAGGTTCAAGGTTCAAGGTTCAAGGTTTAAAGTTTAAGGGTTATGGTTAAGGTTCAGGTTGTCAGCTATTGTCCGAATATAGTGTATTGCTATAAGCCGGTAGCCCGAAGCCGGTAGCCGAAGCCGGTAGCAAGTAGCCTATTTTTTATTGTCTACCTTCGCTTAATAATTAACAATTCTTGAATTATTATGACACGCATCGAATCTGAAAAAGTTAAAATCAATAAATCGGCAGCTGAAGTATTTACCTTTTTAAGCAGCTTCTCAAATATAGGTTCCTTAATGCCGGAACAAGTTGAAGGATTTGTAACGGAAGGGGAAACCTGCAAGTTCACCATTAAAGGAATGGCTACACTGGGCTTAAAATATGAAAGTAAGACGCCAAATTCAGAGGTGGTAATGACCAAGCATGAAAAGGCACCTTTTGATTTGAAGCTTATCTGTAAGATCGAAGAGCTGGATTCACAAAATGCTGATTTACAGCTATTTTTTGATGCAGACCTCAACCCTTTCCTTAAGATGATGGCGGAGAAACCTTTGGCTAATTTTCTGAATTTATTGGTCAGGAAATATCAGTCAATGACTAATTCCTGAAACGTTTATCCCTTAAATAAAAGCGGGTTCCGGGGTGAGTTGCTCTGATGGTCCTGCCATTTTCTTCGATGAGGGCAGCACCACTGGAATCAACCGATTTTAAAACCCCGTAAAACAACCCTTCTCCTTTTATAAAAAGAGCCCGTTCTCCCCTCTTAAATAAATAATGACTGTAATGCTCTTCCATCGTTTCTGACTCCCCGGCTATAATCTGATTGTATGCCTTCCAAACTTCCCTGAATAATTCTACTGCTTCCGTTTCCGGATCAAAATTCTTTCCGGTAACGATTTTCAGAGAGGTTGCAGGTGTTTCAAACTCTCTTGTAAAATCATTTTGGTTCAGATTGATGCCTATTCCCGCGATCACCGACGATACTATTTCGCCGCGAATGACATTCTCGATTAGTATCCCGGCAACCTTCTTTTCTGCTATCAGGATATCATTAGGCCATTTAATGCGAACATCTTTGTCAGTCTTTGAGTCGATATACCAGGCTACACCAACTGCCACGGCTTTATTCAAAATGTACTGCTTTTCAACAGTCCAATTCTTGGGTTTTAACAAAATAGAAACGTACAGGCCAAAGCCCGGCTTGCTTTCCCAGTCACTTCCTCTCTGTCCTTTACCCTTGCTTTGCTCCAGACTAAGGACAATAGTTCCCTCTTCAGCCAGACCCTTTTCAGAGAGTTCTTGTAAATAATTGTTAGTAGAATCAACAGAAGTAAGTAGGATCAGGTTCATATCGGGCGTAAAATTGAGTAATTTTGTGGCACCAAGTACAGGAATTCATAAAGAATGGTAAAAAGTGCCAGGGTAGCCCTGAAATTAGAGAAAAACGCAGTAGATCTTTTATCAGAGGCTATCATCAAAGGTTTGCTTGAGAAAAAAGGGAAGGAAATTGTACTGATGGATTTAAGAGGTTTAAGCGGGGCGGTAACTGATTTCTTTATTGTTTGCCAGGGTGATTCTTCCACTCAAGTAGAGGCTTTGAGCAGGTCGGTGGAGGAAGTTGTAGAAAGAGAATGTGGAGATTTTCCGGCACATATTGAAGGAAAAAAACAATGCACAGTGGGTCTTAATCGACTATATCACCGTAATCGTGCATATCTTTCAACCGGAACAACGTGACTATTATGGAATTGAAAAGTTGTGGGCTGATGCCGAAATAAGAAACATATCAGGTAACTAATCTTAACTTCAAGTGTTTAAGCTTAATTACCCAAACATTATTTGAACAGAAAACATAAGATGTCTGAGCAATCGCAAAAAGAAGAAAAAAATAAAACAGGCAGTAATTTCACTAAACCGAAACCGCCTCGATTCAACTTCAATCTATACTGGATTTATGCATTAGTGCTATTTGTTATCATTATTATTAACTCATTCGACTTTGGTAATCACGCCAGAGAAGCGACATGGTCTCAATTTTCTACGTGGATCAGGAGGGGAGATGTTGATAAAGTAGTAGTGGTCAATAAGGAAGTTGTTAATGTCTTTATTAAAAAGACAAGTCTCGCAAAGCCCGAGTTTAAAACAGTCGCTAAAAAAGCTTTCGGGAACGGTCTGAATGAAGGTCCGCATTTCGCTTTTACCATCGGGGATGTAGGTAGTTTCAAGAAAGATCTTGATGATGTACAAAAGGATCTGCCTGAAGCAAATCGGGTAAATATTATTTACAACAATAATGATCGTAGCTACTGGGATGTATTGAGCTGGATTTTCCCCTTTATACTTCTGATCGGAATATATATGTTTTTTATGCGGAGGATGGGCTCCGGGCCTGGAGGAAGTCAGATTTTTAATATTGGAAAATCGAAGGCCACTTTATTCGATAAGGATTTACATGTAAAAGTTACATTTAATGACGTTGCCGGTCTGGAAGAAGCCAAAATAGAGGTGATGGAAATTGTTGATTTCCTTAAAACTCCTAAGAAATACACCCAACTGGGAGGTAAAATTCCAAGAGGCGCACTCTTAGTAGGCCCTCCGGGAACAGGTAAAACACTTTTGGCGAAGGCCGTTGCCGGTGAAGCACAAGTTCCTTTCTTTTCGCTGTCAGGTTCTGATTTCGTGGAGATGTTTGTGGGAGTGGGCGCCAGTCGTGTGCGTGACCTTTTCCGTCAGGCGAAGGAGAAAGCGCCCAGTATTATTTTTATTGATGAGATAGACGCCATTGGAAGAGCAAGGGGAAAACAACCTTCTTTTAGCGCCAATGATGAGCGGGAGAGTACTTTGAATCAGTTGTTGACAGAGATGGATGGATTTGGATCCAATTCAGGTGTCATCATTTTAGCAGCAACCAACCGTGCTGATATTTTGGATAGGGCATTGCTTCGTCCGGGGCGTTTCGACAGACAGATCTATGTTGAGCTTCCTGATCTGAATGGTAGGAAGGAAATATTTAAAGTACATGCAAAACCACTGAAACTGGATCCGGGTCTGGATCTTGATTTCCTGGCCAAGCAAACTCCGGGATTCTCCGGTGCAGATATTGCCAACTTATGTAATGAAGCAGCTTTGATCGCGGCACGACATAATAAAACATCTATTGGCCATCAGGATTTTCTGGATGCCGTAGATCGTATCGTGGGTGGACTGGAGAAGAAAAATAAAATCATCTCCGTTCATGAAAAGAAAGTGATCGCCTATCATGAATCAGGACATGCTGCGGTCAGCTGGTTGCTCCAACATACTGCTCCATTGGTAAAAGTCACTATTGTTCCCAGAGGTAACTCCCTGGGAGCGGCATGGTATCTGCCTGAAGAAAGACAAATTACCACCAAGGAGCAAATCATGGATGAAATTTGTGCTGCTCTGGGTGGACGTGCTGCGGAAGCAGTAACTTTTGGTTCCATTTCAACAGGTGCTTTGAGCGATCTGGAAAAAATTACCAAACAGGCGTATGCTACTGTAGCAGTTTTCGGACTTAATGAAGAGTTGGGCAATATCAGTTACTATGATTCTTCAGGAAATGCTGACTATTCTTTTACCAAACCATACAGTGAAAAGACGGCTGAATTGATAGATTCAGAAGTTAAGAAAATGATTGACGAAGCTTATGTTCGGACTGTTGATTTACTTCGGGCGAACAAGTCTAAATTGGATGCATTGGCAACACGATTATTAGAAAAAGAGGTCATCTACAAGGAAGATCTGGAGAAAATTTTCGGAAAACGAATCTGGGATAAAGAGGACAACGATAAACTCGTAAATGCCCTTCCCTCCAATGGAAGTACGATAAGTACTCCGCCATCGCCAACTCCTGCAGAGGAGAATATTGCTACAACAGGAAGTACTACTGAAACTGTTTAAACAATGGACTAGAGTACTAACCGGGAAAAAGTACTGAAAAAAATCCGTACAGCTCTTCTGGCGAAGACGGACAACCCCTATCCCAAAGTTTCCTTCGATAGCAACGTTTACAAAACTACAGATGAAGACTTGCTACTTGTATTTGCTGAAAAAGCAGAAGCGGCAGGAGCAAAATTTTTCCTGATTGAAAACGAATTGGAGTTCATGGAAGCGTTGGTGAATCTAGGCGCGCAATACAAGTGGAAGAACATTGTTTGTGTAGAGGATGGCCTGAGTAACCTCTTAACAGAATGTGAACTACCTCATCATATCAGCACTGACCATACTGACATCATTGACGTGGCCGTTAGTACTTGCGAATGCATGATTGCCAGAACAGGAAGCATAGTGATCTCTTCTAAAGTGCAATCCAGAAATGCACCGGCCTATACTCCTATTCATATTATCCTTGGCAAATCCAGTCAGATCACACAGGATCTGAAAGATGCTATCAGTTGGATTCGTTATAAATATCCCAAGCTCCCTTCTTCTATCAACATCATCACCGGCCCCGGTCGTACTGCTGACATTGAAGGAAAGGCAATCATCGGAGCTCATGGTCCCAAACAAGTTTATGTCTTCGTCATTGATGACAGGGAAATCTAATCACTCAGAACCCGGCTTTGCACTCCTGTTTGCAAGCACCAAACCCTTAGAGGTGGAAGCTGCGATTTCTTATCTCGATGAGGAAGGGATTCATTCTTTTAAAATTAACAAGAAAGATTCCTCCTACATTTTTGGGGAGATTGAGTTATATGTGGAAGAGGATCAGTTAACACGGGCACAAATGATTCTTACGGAAAACAACTTGTTGTGAATAATTTCTGGCAACGTATTTTAACCGGCTCTGTTTTCACAGGAAGTATTGTAGCTGCTATCTGGTGGGGTCCGGTTCCATTTGTACTTCTGTTTTTACTGGCTGCATTGCTCAGTCTTAACGAATTTTACTCACTGATACAGAATGATGGTCCGGAGATCAACCGCAAGTTCGGAATGGTTTGCGGTTTTCTTTTATACCTTCTGATCGCATTGCGTTCTTATTGGTCAACAGCATATAAATGGGAAGTACTGATTTTCCCTTTACTCTCCACGATATTCATTGTTGAATTATACCGAAAAAAAGCAAATCCATTCAGTAATATAGGATTCACACTGCTTGGCATCCTCTACACCGTTTTGCCCTTCGCCCTCCTGATGAAGTTCTCTGTATTTAGCGGAGATTATGATCGTGGAATACTACTGGGCTATTTCCTTTTGCTTTGGAGCAGTGATAGTTTTGCCTATGTATTTGGAAACTTATTTGGCAAGCATCGTTTATTTGAAAGAATATCTCCTAAGAAATCATGGGAAGGAAGTATAGGTGGAGGTTTAAGTACTCTAGGTGTGGCGCATTTGCTGAGTATCTACCAGCCACAACTCCCCTGGTTACATTGGATGATCATCGGGTTGATTATTATTGTTACAGGCACCTTGGGAGACCTGGTGGAATCATTGCTCAAACGTAGCCTCCATGTGAAGGATTCCGGATCCATTTTACCGGGTCACGGTGGATTATTAGACCGATTTGACGCCCTCTTTCTGAGCACTCCTTTTGTGTGGGCATTTCTGGAATTTATTGGTTAATAATTGCTGTAAAGATTTGATATTAATTCCAACATTTTCTCGTTCTAAGCGTATACTTTAGTCAGGTCGACTACAAACTATGAACCTTTACCGGTACGCTTCCCGATTATTTTATTCCTTTCCGGTACAACTGGTGATTCTGCATTTTAAGAAGAACCAGGTGATCATGTTATTCTGGTTATTACTGTTTGGGTTTATTACGGAATCGATCGCATCCCGATTTGGAATTCCTTACCTCTTCCTTGATCCGGAATACATGGGTCATGTGGGCTTAAGGGCTTTCTTTATTATGGGATTAAGTCTGGGGGCCTTCATCATGGCTTTCAATATTTCAAGTTTTATACTGAATAGTTTCCGGTTTCCTTTTCTGGCAACGCTTTCAAGAACCTTTGTAAAATATGCACACAATAATTGCATCATCCCCGGACTCTTCATATTGGTTTATTGCATCATGATTTTTCAATTTCAATCCGTCAATCAGTTGAAGTCAGTGGGAGAAGTTTTGCTTAGTATTTTAGTATTTCTCTTTGGCATCATGCTGGTGATTCTGGTCACACTTCGTTACTTCATGATGACGAATAAAGATATTTATAAGCTTTTCGGAATTACGCATGCGGATAAAGATGAAAGCCCCATTGTTCGTCCCTTAACCGGAATACCCAGAAAAAACACCTGGAGAGTAGATACCTACATGGTATTTCCTGCCAAATTTAAAATTGTGCGGGACACACGACATTACAAACGCTATATGCTGGAACAGGTGTTCAAACAGAACCATGTGAATGCAGCGGTGGTGGAGATCGTGGTATTTGCTACGTTTATTATGTTGGGATTATTCCGGGATTTTCCATTTTTTAAAATTCCTGCAGGAGCCAGTGTCATTTTATTGCTCACGATGTTTATTATGTTGAGTGGTGTCTTTCGTTACTGGTTGCGATCCTGGGCGAATACTGCATTGATCCTCGTCTTTTTATTTCTTAATTTCCTTTCGCAATTTGAACTTTTTAATCCGCGTACAAAGGCCTATGGAATTGATTATACTAAATCGACCCCGGCCTATAATCGCGAATCACTCGAAGGACAGGTAAATGATAGTTTACTCACGCATGATAAACGAAACACCATTGCCATACTTGAAAAATGGAAAGCAAGATGGGCCGAAAGGGGTGTAGAGAAACCAAAAATAGTTTTACTGAATGTTAGCGGTGGCGGATTAAGATCCTGCGTTTTTACATTTAGAAGTCTCCAGCTAATAGATAGTGTTTACGGAGGAGAATTATTACATCATACGGCATTCGCTACAGGATCTTCAGGCGGAATGATCAGTCTATGTTATTACCGCGAACTATTTCTCAACCACCGTGATTCTCTAATGCGCGCGGATCAGGACATCAACAACCGCTACCTTAAAAATATGGGTAAGGATTTGCTGAATTCACTCGTCTTCAGTGCGACTGTTGCAGATATCTTCCTCAACAACCAGCAGTTTAAAGATGGATCCTATTTTTATACGAAGGATCGTGCCTGGGCATGGGAGGAACAACTTCTGGAGAATACCGGGAATGTATTAAACAGACGTTTGAGTGATTATGACCAGGCCGAAAAGTCAGCAGAAATCCCGATGCTGGTGATAAGTCCAACGATTATCAACGATGGACGCGCATTACATATTTCCTCACAACCCGTATCCTTCCTGCTGCAAAACGATCATTTAAATGAATCGGGTATTCAGCCTGCTGCTAACGGTGTGGAGTTCCGAAGATTTTTCAAAGAGAACAATTCCGGCAACCTAAAACTGACAAGTGCACTTCGAATGAATTCTGCCTTTCCATATGTAATGCCGGCTATCTCACTTCCAAGTTCACCAACAATTGAGGTAATGGATGCCGGTATCCGCGACAATTACGGTATCATGAATTCCATACAGTTCCTTCACACTTTTCGTGATTGGATTGACGAAAATACATCAGGTGTCGTTTTCCTGCAGATTCGGGACACGTACAAACATCTGAAAGTTGAAGACAACTCGATTAAATCGCTGGTGGAAAAATTAATGACCCCCATGCGTAATGTATCCGGCAACTTCCTGATCATGCAAGATTATAGTTTCGACCGGTATTTACAACATGCCAGAAGCTGGATGAAAGTACCGATGGACGTTGTCATCTTCCAAATGCCGGAAACAGAAGATCGCGTATCATTAAGCTGGCATCTCACTGAGAGAGAAAAATTGTTTTTACGAGATGCCACACAAAACATTGAAAACAAGAATGCTCTGGAGCGCCTGATGCATTTATTACCTGTTGACTCTAATAAGCCGACAGCGATAGCAGGGCCTGTTCAAAGCGGTGCTTCGGTAAAAAATTCCATTCTAAAGCATTAGACATAGGCACAGCAGTATCCAATGCTGCAATTCTTACCGGGGCTGCATCAAGGTATTGAAAACACTTTTCGGCTATCCTTGCCGTTATCTCCCCTCCTATTCCTCCCGTCATTGTATCTTCATGCATCATCAACACTTTTCCTGTTCTCTTTACTGAATCCAGTACGGTCTTTTCATCCCAGGGAAGCAACGTAAGTAAATCAATCAGGTCGGCAGAAATATGTTTATGCTTATCCAGTATTTCCATCGCCCAATGCACGCCTAAACCATAGGTAACAATAGTGAGGTCATTTCCTTCACGCACCACTTTTGCTTTACCAATTTCTGTGGTGAAGTAATCATCATGCACCTCTCCGCTAATACTTCTATACAACGCTTTATGTTCGAAGTACATTACCGGATTTGGATCTTCTATAGCTGCGGCGAGCAAACCTTTGGCATCATCAGGAAAAGCCGGGTAAACAATTTTTAGTCCGGGTACGTGAAAAAACCAGGCTTCTGTTGATTGCGAATGAAAAGGCCCTGCTCCGACACCTGCACCGGTAGGCATTCGAATCACGACATCCGCATGTTGTCCCCATCGGTAATGTGTTTTCGCCAGATTATTTACAATCTGATTAAATCCACAGGTCACAAAATCGGCGAACTGCATCTCCACAATAGACTTACAGTTATTGATACTGAGTCCCAATCCGGTTCCTACGATAGCTGATTCACAGAGTGGCGTATTGCGAACTCTCATCTTTCCAAACTGCTCTACAAAGCCCTGTGTCGCTTTAAAGGCACCACCGTACTCTGCGATATCCTGACCCATGATAACCAAATTGGGATGACGTTCCATCGCTTGCTTCATCGCATCTGTGATGGCATCTAAAAAACGCTTTTCTGTTTTGGTGGATGAAACCGGTTGAATCGTTTCTTTAGAAGAAGGAGCATACTTATCGGCCAATTCTCTTTCATCATTGGGCTCGATATCCTTTTCTGAAGATGAAATTTCAAGTCCGAGTTCAATTTCTTCCTTGATAGCTGCACGGACCATCTTAACAAAGTCCTCATCAATCACCCCTTCACTCAGAAGAAACTCTTCATAATTGCGAATCGGGTCCTTTTTCCCCCACATCTCAAATAATTCCTGAGGAACATACTTAGTTCCTGAAGCTTCTTCATGACCTCTCATACGGAAGGTCATACATTCTAATAAAACCGGACGAGGTCTCTCCCGCATAGATGATGCAAGTTGATTCACGGTGTTATAAACTTCAAGTATATTATTTCCATCCACCTGAACGCCTTCCATTCCGTATCCTATGGCTTTATCAATAAATTGCTTGCAACGGAATTGCTCACTGCTGGGAGTACTCAATCCATATCCATTGTTTTCAATGATAAAAATAACCGGCAGATCCCATACAGCTGCCACATTGATACTCTCATGAAAATCGCCTTCGCTGGTTGCTCCATCTCCTGTAAAAACAGCAGTAACATGAGGATTAGCTTTCAACAGGTTACCCAAGGCAATGCCATCGGCGACACCCATCTGTGGACCTAAATGAGAAATCATTCCAACAATATGAAATTCCTGAGTACCCATGTGGAAGGAGCGATCGCGACCTTTTGTAAATCCACCGGGCTTCCCTGCGAACTGCGAAAACAAGCGATTCAAAGGAATACCTCGAACCGTGAACACACCCAGATTTCGATGCATAGGTAAAATATACTCGTCACGATGCAAAGCCATGGCGGTCCCAACAGAAATAGCTTCCTGACCTATTCCACTGAACCATTTCGCCAACTTCCCCTGACGGAGGAGCACCAACATCTTCTCCTCGATGATACGGGGTTTTATGAGCGCTTTATAAAGATCAATTAAAGTTTCATCGGAAAGTCCTTCCCGATTGTACCTGATAAGGGGTGCAGTAGATAACATAGAGCAAATATTGCCGCAAAGGTAGGGCTTTTGCTTTTGTAAGCCTTATATTTGCAATATGCAAGAAGTAATTGTTATTGTGTTGGTTACAATAGCTGCAATTTATATTTTCAGCAGGTTAAAAGGAAGTGTTTCAGATTCCGGCAATTCAGGATGTGACAAATGTAAATAGTACGTTAGGACCGTATCAAGCGCTTAAAGGAAGAGGCCTGAGACACATTTCCTTTACTTTTTCCGAACTACTTTCTTTGATTTTACTTTTGATGATTTCACATTTTCCAAAACCTTAGTAGCAGTTGATTTATCCGAAACCTTGCCATTTTCCTTGCCATTGAATGAAATGGCATTCTTCACTTTTTGTGCAGTTAACGCGACATCCAATACTTCTGACATATTCTCGACATAGTGAAAGGTCAGGTCCTTAATATAATCTTTCTTAATCTCCTGAATATCCTTTTCATTATCAGCACAAAGAATAATTTCTTTTATACCGGCCCGTTTTGCAGCGAGAATTTTTTCCTTAATACCGCCAACAGGAAGAACTCTTCCACGCAAAGTAATTTCACCGGTCATCGCCAATTTATTTTTCACACGCCGCTGCGTAAATGCGGAAGCAAGTGACGTCAACATCGTGATTCCGGCAGAAGGTCCGTCTTTAGGAATAGCACCTTCAGGAACGTGAACATGTATATTCCAATGCTCAAAAGTCTTGGGGTCAATCCCAAAGCTATCTGCATGTGCCTTTAAAAAAGCGAGTGCAATCATGGCTGATTCTTTCATGACATCACCAAGATTACCGGTAAGTGTTAATTTCCCGGTTCCCTTGCTGAGTGATGTTTCGATAAACAGAATACTTCCTCCGTTCGAATTCCATGCGAGGCCTGTCACTACTCCTGCAGTATCATTACTGATCAGCTTGTCGGGGAGGAAACGAGGAGCACCCAATGCTTTGCGTATATGCGTTTCCGTTACTTTAGAAGGGGCATGTTCATCCATAGCGACCATTTTTGCGATAGATCTAACTACAGATGCAATACATTTTTCCAGCGTCCGAACACCACTTTCCCATGTATATTGCTCGATGATGACCTTAAGCATCTGCGGCGGAAAAGCAAGCTGACCATTCTTCAAACCATGCGCTTCCAACTGTTTCTGCACTAAATGCTGCTGTGCGATATGCACTTTTTCTTCAAGAGTATACCCGCTGATATCAATGATTTCGAGACGATCACGCAATGCAGGTTGAATACTGCTTAAGGTATTGGCTGTAGCAATAAATAACACTTTTGAAAGATCATATTCAATCTCCACATAGTTATCATAAAAAGTTGTATTCTGCTCAGGGTCGAGGACCTCCAGCAATGCAGAACTTGGGTCACCATGAAAATCATTGGTAAGCTTATCTACTTCATCAAGTATAAAAACAGGATTGGATGATTTGGCTTTTTTAAGGTTTTGAATAATCCGTCCGGGCATTGCACCGATATAGGTTTTCCGATGACCACGAATCTCCGCTTCATCTCTTAGCCCACCCAGCGACATACGAACATACTTACGTCCCAATGCTTCTGCAATCGATCTTCCCAGCGAGGTTTTACCAACACCGGGAGGACCTACCAGACACATGATAGGAGATTTCATATCCTTCTTCAGCTTAATGACTGCCAGGTATTCAAGAATACGATTTTTTACTTTCTCTAAGCCGAAATGATCACGATTCAAGATTTTCTCGGCACGTTTCAGATCATAATTATCTGAAGTATACTCTTCCCATGGCAATTCAAGCAACAGGTCGAGATAATTCATCGTCACGGAATACTCCGCGGCTGCGGGATTTATCCGATTCAGACGATCCATCTCCTTATTAAAAACTTCCTCTACCGCCTTACTCCATTTCTTATTACGACCCCGTTCACGCATTTCAGAGATCTCCTTGTCAGGAGTATTTCCGCCCAATTCTTCCTGAATAGTTTTCAACTGCTGATTTAAAAAATACTCGCGCTGCTGCTTATCGAGGTCCGTTTTCACTTTACTCTGAATCTGATTCTTCAGTTCCAGCATTTGCAATTCCTTAGTGAGATGTTCGAGCACTTTGGTCGCGCGATCCTTAAGGTCGTTCATCTCCAGCAGCATTTGTTTCTTCTCTACATCCGCATTCATATTGGAGGAGATGAAATTGATGAGGAAGGAAGGACTCTCAATATTTCGAATGGCGAAACTGGCTTCGGTAGGAATATTCGGCGATTGCTGAATGATCTGCATGGAAATATCCTTCAGTGAATCTACAATGGCAGTAAACTCTTCGTCCTTGATCACTTTTGAAGTATCAGAAAAGGCTTCCACTTTTGCACGCAGATAAGGTTCATCCTGGACAATGTCTGCTACTTTAAACCGGCGTTTACCCTGAATGATCACTGTTGTGTTTCCATCGGGCATACGAAGCATCCGTAAAATCTGAGCGATGGTACCGATGCTGTTCAGATCGGTCAACTTCGGATCTTCAACGCTCACATCTTTCTGTGAAACCACACCAATAATGCGGTCACTGGCATAAGCATCTTTTATCAGCTTTATGGACTTATCGCGCCCTACTGTAATCGGAATCACTACTCCGGGAAACAGCACAGTATTTCGAAGTGGCAGTACCGAAACTACTTCCGGTATCTGCTCATTATTCATTAATTCTTCGTCCTCGTTCGTCAGAAGAGGAATCAATTCAGGCTCATCATCGTTAATGGCCATCTGACCAATAGGCAGATCGTTATTATCAAATTGTGATGTCATGGTTCAATTTTATGTCAGATTGGCAGGAGATCTGATCTTTTATAATTCTCCGCCGTATTCAATCATTGTGCCAATGGGCTACCGGCTACCGGCTACCGGCTACCGGCTGCCGGCTGCCAGCTGTGGGCTGGGGGATTTGGGCTGTATACTCCGTGTTGCAATTTTATTTGAAAATAGTATTTGATGGTTGAAAGAAGTAAGTAATAATTGACATTGAAATTTTCATTCTAAAATGATGAAGCCGGAAGCCGGAAGCCGGAAGCCGGTAGCCGGAAGCCAAAATTTTAAATGAAAAAACAAATTTTACTGCCACTGTGATTTTTAATCTTCGGCCTTTGGTTTTAATTGCAACAGATAGAGGTGACTGAGGATATTTTTATCAGCTTCTGTCAGGGTGACCTTTCTTCTTGACATTACCTTTTCAGCGAGTTCGAGTGCTTTATCAATCAGGAACACTTCTCCACCCTTATCTGCACCCCAGCTAAAAGACGGGACAAACTTTGAAGGGAATCCTGCACCGAAAATATTCGCGAACACCCCCACTACAGTCCCGGTGTTGAACATGGTATTGATACTGCATTTGCTATGGTCGCCCATAAACAAACCACAAAACTGCAGTCCTGTTCCGATAAAATCTCCGGCGGGATAATCCCAAACCCGTACTTCCGAATAATTGTTCTTTAGATTAGAATTATTTGAATCCGCGCCCAGATTGCACCATTCACCAATGACACTATTTCCCAAAAATCCATCATGCGCTTTGTTACTATTCCCAAAAATCACCGAATTACTCACTTCTCCTCCAACTTTCGAACCCGGGCCAATCGTGGTAGCACCGTAAATCTTCGCACCCATTTTCAGCACCGCCTGATCCCCTAATGCAAAAGGTCCCCGAATCATACAGCCTTCCATCACCTCCGCATCTTTTCCAATATAAATGGGACCTGTTGAAGCATTCAGTATTGCGCACTCAATTTTAGCACCCGGTTCTATAAAAATATCATCCGGTTTAAACGTCTGGTTGGTACCTGAGATCAATTCCGACTTCCTTCCCTTTTTTAACAATTGAAAATCAGATCGAATAGCCTCCTCATTCATGGAGAATATATCCCATGGATGCTGCACTAATACCGGCAAACCGATATAATGCACGGTTTCCAATTTTTCGACGGGCTTTACATAATCCAGACCAACCAATTGATCTCTATATAGAACAGCCGCCAGTAAACGATCCTTCCAGACAATTTGCTGTCCAATTTTAACCCGGTTATCAAACGCAGAATACTTTCATCAGGAAGCAACGCTCCATTAATGACCAGACATTCTGTTCCGGCTACCAAAGGATAAGAACCTGACAAGTAAAACTGTGTCAGAGAACCGGATGTCCCGGAAGGAATATTCAAGAGGATTTCCCATTTACGACGAATCGTCAGGATGCCACAACGGATATCAGCGCAGGGACGGGTAAATGTAAAGGGAAGGAGATGGTCACGGTATTGATCATCAGCCAAAACAAGTTGCATAGGAGTAGATTTACGAGTGTGAAAATAACGGTTTCCATTCAATTAATTCTCTTTCTTTTCTGATCTTCGCCGCAGAAAAATGAAGAAACTATTCCGGATTACATTTTTAAGTATGCTACTGATTTGTGGGGCAGTGACAACTGTCAGGGCGGATTATTTTTGGTCAGAAAACTGCCAACAAGCTTATGCTGAAGCCATTCGACTTGATTTTGAAAGCGCAACAAAGCTGTGCAATCAGGAGAAAAAGGAACGACCGGAAAATTTACTACCCATCTATATTGAAAGCCAGATCGACTTCCTTAAATCATTCATCGACGAAGACAAAAAACAACTGGAGGGAATTAAAGCCAGAAACAGCGAGCGGATTGACCTGTTGGAAAAACACAAGGGCAAATCTCCTTACCAACGTTTATGCATAGCCGAAATGTATCTGCAACTGGCCATTGCACGAATGCGCTTTGAGGAGTTTATTGTTGCAGCCTATGATGTACGAAAAGCTTATAAACTACTCGAAGAAAATCAAAAAGAATACCCCGACTTCAAACAGAATCTCCGTGGACTCGGATTAATTCATGCTGCAGTGGGGACCATTCCCAAAAACTACCAATGGATAGCGAATATGCTGGGATTGAGCGGTAGTATTAAACAAGGTCTTGGAGAACTCAAGTTATTATTAAACGCCTGCTACCGTAACAGTGAATTACATTATCTAAAAGACGAAACCATTGTGATGTTAACCTTCCTGGAGCTCAATCTGGGCAAGGAAAAAGACAACGATGTCATTCGAAAAAGATTCTATCCGGTAAAAGATATCCATCAGCGTCCTATACTTTTATTTGCAAAGAGCATTTTTCATTTCGCAGCAGCGGAAAACGACAGTGTTATTGACTTACTTTCCAGGCGCCCTGCAGAAACTGAAGGGCAACCTCTTCATTACCTGAATTTCATGGAAGCCAATGCACGGTTATTCAGTATGGATTTTACTGCTGAAAAGTATTATTTAAAATATTTACAAAACTACAGAGGTACCACCTATGTCAAATCAGCCTGGCAAAAACTGGCATGGATAAGACTATTAAAGGGTGACATGGCCGGATATAAAAACTACATCTCAAAATGCACTATTGCTGCCAAAGGGGAAGACCTTACCGACGAAGACAAAGCCGCCATCAAAGAACTGGAAAGTGGTGAAGTACCCAATACCATCTTGTTAAAATCAAGACTTCTTTTTGATGGGGGTTACTATCAACGCGCCTTAGCTGAACTTGCCGGTAAACCCATCTCTCTTTTCCCTTCTCTAAGAAATCAATTAGAATACACCTATCGACTGGCCCGTATTTTTGACAAGCAAGAGAAAAAAGAAAAAGCCTTAGAGTTGTATGAAAGCACCTATCAAAATGGCGCTAGTCAAAAGTTTTATTTTGCGGCGAGTGCAAGTCTCCATACCGCACAAATTCATGAAGACCTTGGCAACAAAACCAAAGCGATTGAATGGTATAAGAAAACACTTGAGCTACGGGATCATGAATACCAAAACAGTTTAGATCAAAAAGCGAAAGCCGGACTTAATCGGTTGGAATAATACTTTTTGATACATACAACTTTATCGGGGGGGTTACGAAATTACGAATATCCCCTGAAGCGTGAATAGAAAGATGAGCCCTCTCATCTTTCTATTCTCTGCTTCAGGGGTACGAATTTACGAAATACGAAAGTTCGAATTTACGAATGTACGAATGTACGAAAATTCGAGAGAGAGAGAGAGAGAGAGAGAGAGAGAGAGTGTGTGTGTGTGTGTGTGTGTGTGTGTGTGTGTGTGTGTGTTTGAGGGTGTGAGAGTGAGAGAGTGGAAATTTCAAATTGTGACAAAAATTAATGGCCAAAAAAATCTGCGAAAATCTATTTAATCCGTTTAATCCGCGTTCCTGATGGAATTTATAGCTGAAGAAATACTGAAATATTGCGAAATAATGAGTTCGCCCGAGTCAGTGTTATTGCAGGAGCTGAACCGTGACACCTATGCGAAAGTGTTAAATCCACGCATGCTCAGCGGACATTTGCAGGGCAGATTTCTGGCGATGCTCAGCCAAATGTTGCAGCCGAAAACAATTTTAGAGATTGGTACCTATACAGGTTATTCAGCACTTTGCCTTTGCGAAGGACTCCAACCGGATGGGAAACTCATTACCATCGACATTAACGATGAACTGGAATCATTTAGCAAAAAGTATTTTTCGGCCTCGAAATGGGCTTCTCAGATCATACAAAAAACCGGGAACGCCCTGGAGATTATCCCACTTCTTCCAAACACTTTTGACCTCGTTTTTATTGATGCTGACAAAGAAGAATATATCCGCTATTATGATCTTATCATCGATAAAGTTCGTTCAGGCGGAATTATCATCGCCGACAATGTTTTATGGAGCGGCCATGTATTAAAACCGGCAGAAAAACAGGATTTGGAGACCAGGTCCATTGCAGCATTCAATTCTAAAGTTCGATCTGATGACCGGGTCAGTCTAACCATGCTACCGATACGTGACGGACTGAGTTTGATTCGGAAAAAGTGATTTCGAAATATTATAAAATCGAAGAACTATACCACACCGTTTTCGTACATTCGTGCATCTCCGAAGCCTATGCATGACGACCATATTTCTTTAAAAAAGCCCAATTACCCAATCAGTCCTTTGTTACGGAAATATCTGAAAGGTTATGGGAGAAAATTTCAAGCTGAAATAGATTATAAAGATCTTCTCCACTTTAATGGAGCATTCCCCTACTATGATCGCGCAGGAAAGGATACTTTATGGGAAAGTGTATATTATCCACCTTCAGAAATGGCGTATATTAATAATGCACTAACGCATATATATGCTCAACTAAAAACGGGAGGAGATTTATCGGTTATAGAACACTTATATGTCGAACGTGTGGATTATTGCACCTTTGGTAACTCAAAACCTTTTCGAATAAAAATCGTGAATAATCTAAATGATAATTTTGATTATTTCTATATCAAGCAAGCAGACGCCTCACGAATTTACGGATTGGAACTGGAACATATTTTATCACCCAACCGCATCAGTTATTTTGTAAGTAATGACACCCTGGTAGAAGAACATATAGCAGGGATTCCAGGCGATATGTTTATTAAAAACCATCTGGAGAAAAAAGGAATTAACGCCATACGCCTGGCGAAAGAATTTGTAAAATTTAATGAACGATGCTTTCTTCGTTTGCTGGGAGATATGCGGGCATACAATTATGTAGTTGACATCACTCCCGACTTTGAAGAAGTGCATTACCGCATCCGTGCCATTGACTTCGACCAACAGAGTTATGAAGGAAGAAGGACTTTATATATGCCACAATACTTCAAAGAGAATAATGTTATTGTAAAGCTTGCTATAGATCTGATGACACACGAAACTGTTCATCAATATCAATTTGAGGAACGAACCCTCATCGCCAAACGAATTAAAGCCGGGAAAAGGATGCTGAAAGACCTCCTCGACTGCATGAGTCAGGATACCATAAGTACACCGGAGAAAACGGACCAGCTTAAAGATGAATTGTGCCGGTATTACGACAACCCTGTATTCCTGAAGTGCAAAAGCATGGGAGATCTGGTTAAAATGAGTCTGAAAGAAATGCTAAGACAGAATAAGAAAAACTTCCAAGGCCCTTCAGAAAAAAAACATACAATCAATTAAACTAATTCATATATTTGATATCTTAAACTAAACGTATAACTATGAAAAACATAATTTGCCTGATCGTATTCATACTCGGAATTTCATTCGTAAACAATGCAGAAGCGCAGGAAAAAAGACAAGCAGCGCAGCAGTTAACACCTGAACAAAGGGCTGAAAAACGCACAGAATTATTAAAAGCAAAACTCTTACTCAATGACGATCAAACTTCAAAAGTAAAAGCTGCAGCTTTAAAAGTTGAAGCACAACGTAGCAGTGACCGTGAAAAATCGTTAGAAGCTCGTCAAACATTTGATAACGAAGTAAAAGCGATTCTTGACCCTGAACAACTGGAGAAATATGAAGCCATGAAGGATCAACGCAGAACACAGGTTAAAAAAAGAATTGAAGACCGCAACAATCAGGAAAAATTGAATTCTACCGAAACAGAAGAAGGTCAAAAGGATGCTGAGAATAAGAACTAATTTAATCGTGAAGCTTCGCGATGGGTTGATAATATCTATTATTGCCAAGGTTAAGTGTTTTGTGGCAACCTGAATATTAATATCCAACTTATCCATCTATTCTATTGTTTGATACTTCATACTCTAAATACTTAGCACAAAGTCACCAGGCTCATTTTCCTGTGAAGAATACAACTCGCAATGCAGAGCGGTGCTACTCTTACTATAACGCGTAAAAGGTAGTGATAGCCCATAGCCGGTAGCCCGAAGTAAATAACATTTCATTAAGCGCTAGATTTAGATTTCTATTAACCAACTAAATAGAAAAGGACAAATTCATTTCTAATTTTCTTTAGAATACTTTTGCGTCATGTTTAACAAAATGTTTGCCTTTGTGTTACTATTCAACCTCAGCACAAGAACATTTGCACAAGAGAACTGGGATACTACTTTTTACGTTTCTTGTAAGAACAGATTGAGTCTGGGGCTTGTAGTGTCTGAGCGCAGTTATAATATTGACATAAGTGCAGATACTGGCTCTGCAACTGCTATTAATTTCGATACAGAAGCACGCAATGCCATCGGCTTTATTGCAGATTTTGACAAGTTGGCTTTAAAGCTATTATTCAAAACCAAGGAAAAGCTCAACGAAAGGAAAGGCAATACCCGAAACAGCAATTTTTTCCTTGGGATTGGATCCAACAAAATTTTATTTGAAGGCAGTTACCGGTTCTTTAAAGGATTTTACGACGAGACATCAGGAAATTATATCCCTCAATTTAATGACACGACTCCCTATTTCAAATCGTCGGGCATGAGTGCCAACCTCATTAAAGCCAAGATTTATTATTTCACAAATCATAATAAATTCGCTTACAAATCTGTTTACTCGTGTGGCTTCCGGCAACTGCGCTCGTCTTTTTCCGGAGTGTTAACAGCTAATTTTATGAATGAACGAATCATGTCCGACTCTTCCATGATTCCAGCATTGCTTCAAAACGAATACGGAAATTCAAGTACTATAAAAGGTCTTTCGCATACGGGTTTCGGGGTAGGAGCCGGCTTGACAGGAACACTTGTTTTTTTCAAGCGTTTCTTTGCAAATTTATTATTCGTTCCCAGCTTACATGCTCAACAACGCCATTATCATTATCTGAATAAAAAAGGGACTTCCGGCTATTATGCAACTCTACTACTTGATACCAGAGTATCCTTGGGCTACAATGCAGAACGATTTTTCCTGTTGGTCACCGGAACCAACGATCGGCATTGGATAAAAGGTAAAGGAGTCAATATTCAACCCTCGTTCATTTCCGGCACCTTCATTCTAGGCTATCGGTTTAATGTTGCCAATAATGGATGGCTTAAAAAAGTCAGATCATCAGGAATTTACAAAAAAATATAATGAGAGTTCCTGTTAATTAGAATTTAGAAGCGCTCACATTTTGGTTAAAGAATATAAAATCATTACTTGAATCATCATGAAATACTATACTAGATATAAAATTTCCAAAGCAGCAAAAAAATAAAACTTCCACTTTTAAAAAAAGATAATTTTCATGCTTCCTTCTTCCATTTCCCACAACGTGCTTCTAATTGTTGACGACAGCGTTCCCTTTCATCAGGAGACATTGCCTCCAACTTTTGTTTCATATGTTCTCCCCAGGCTCCCTTCCATTTGTTCTTAAAATGTCCTCCACCTCCACCGAATAGTATTTTAGCAATTAACAATAAACCCCATGCCTGAAATATGGTAATCGTTTGCCATTGGAATAATTCTGGCATTAACCAATTCCATAAGTACATCAGCACAACACCGACGATTAAGAACATCGCAATAAATCCTGCGACAGCTTTGAGAATAAAATTAGAGTTCATAGTTGAATGTTTAAGGTTTAAAGTTTAAGGGGTCCCATGAAGCGTATCGCTTTTCGCGATTCTGCTTCATGGTTTAAGGTTAAGGTCGGAGCGAGCGCTCCTCCCATCTCGTCAGATCATATCATCGCAGATGATATGAAAATGACGAGAGTTCCTATTCGATATCATCGAACAATTCTTTATATAATGAAGTTAATCTCTTTCTTAAGAATTTCACTGCGTAATGTTTTCTGGAGAGAAGGGTATTTACCGGTACTCCTGTTTCGTCACTAATTTCTTTGAAACTTCGCTGATCCAATTCATGTTGCACAAAAACATCTCTTTGTTCGGAAGGAAGCTCTTCTAATGCTTTAAGTAATGCTTCACGGATTAACTCATTGTCTTTGGATAAAAATCCGGGATCATCACCTGCTCCCAACAATTCTTCCAGGAAGGAATTGGGTTCACCATCTTCCGAATTTCCCTGATGCATATCATCATACAACAAAGGTTTATGTTTTCGGTATCTATCGGTGATTTTATTGCGTGCGACCCGAAAAAGCCAGGCGGCCATTTGTTCTACAGGTTGTAAAACACGATAACTGGAAGTTAATTCATAGAAGACATCTTGTAAAATATCTTCAGCATCAGCACTTTCCTTGACGCGCACACGAATGAAATCATACAATCTCTTGCGGTACTGCTTCACCGCATTGAGAATGGTTTCGTCCTGTGTAGCCATCGGAAGGTTATAAGTTGAGGTCGTTGACATTGCAAGGGTAATGACGATTAACCATATTTCCTATTGTAACGGATATAGATTTGAATTCTGAAGCGTAGAAAACGCCTGATGAGGCTAATAATTCCTAACTTCGTCCGATCTTAAAAGGTAGAACCCGAAGAATTAAAAATCTATGGCACAGGTAGAACTGAAAATGCCCAAAATGGGTGAAAGTGTTCACGAAGCGACGATAATCAAATGGCTTAAAAACGAAGGGGATCGTATAGACGCCGATGAATCTTTATTAGAAATTGCTACTGACAAAGTTGATTCTGAGGTCCCTTCAACAGCCGGTGGCATCCTTACCAAGAGGCTTTTTAATGAAGGCGATGTTGTTCAGGTAGGAACTGCCATCGCAATTATTTCAACAGAAGGATCTAATGGATCAGTTTCAGGGAATGGGCAAATGCTCGCTACACCTGCTCCAACCACTCCTGCCCCTCAAAAAATCACATCGGAAGTAGTTGAAACAGTTCCTTTTACACCTACCCCATCGGCTGTCCCGGCTGTCTCTATTAATAATGGGAATCGATTTTATTCGCCGTTGGTGAGAACAATTGCAGGTACAGAAGGTATCAGCCAAAGTGAACTGGATAATATTCCCGGCACAGGTGCAGAAGGAAGGGTGACTAAAAAAGATATTCTAGGCTTTGTTGAATTGAAAAAGAATGGTCAGATTCCGCAAGTTATAGCTGCTCCTGCACCAACTCCTGTACCGCCTCCTCAAACTACACGCGTAGCAGAACCTGCACCCCTTCCGGCAACCAAACCATCTACTTCCCTCTCCGGAGATGTAGAAATTATTGAAATGGACCGCATGCGGAAACTTATTGCCGATCATATGGTGATGAGCAAGCAAACTTCTCCCCATGTAACCTCTTATGTGGAAGCAGATGTGACCAATATCGTCATGTGGAGAGAGCGGATTAAAAAATCATTTGAGAAAAGAGAAGGAGAAAAAATCACCTATACACCCGTCTTCATTGAAGCAATTGTGAAGACCATCAAGGACTTCCCTATGATCAATGTAAGTGTGGAAGGAACCCGTATTCTGGTCAAAAAGAACATCAATATTGGAATGGCCACAGCTCTCCCTTCCGGAAATCTTATTGTCCCTGTAATTAAAAATGCAGATCGGATGAATCTGATCGGTTTGACAAAGGCTGTGAATGATTTAGCAAACCGTGCACGTCAAAATAAATTACAACCTGATGAAATTCAGGGTGGTACATACACCATGACCAATGTGGGCAGTTTTGGAAACGTGATGGGGACTCCTATTATTAATCAACCACAGGTAGCTATTATGGCCGTAGGAGCGATTCGCAAAAAACCTGCAGTTATTGAAACACCTCAGGGTGACACAATTGGTATCCGTCATATGATGTTCTTATCCATGAGTTATGACCATAGAGTGGTAGATGGCAGTTTGGGTGGCAGTTTTATCAGGAGAGTAGCTGATTATTTGGAACAATTTGACCCAAACAGAGAAATCTAATTGGAAAAAAAGCATTTAAGGCTTGCCTATTCCAAATATTGCGCTAATTTTGCGCTCCGTTTCGTAAGAAACATCCCCTATGGCCCGTTCGTCTAGGGGTCTAGGACATCTCCCTTTCACGGAGGAAACACGGGTTCGATTCCCGTACGGGCTACCAAATCAGTAAACTCACTGTAGAAAGTGGGAAGTAAAGAGTGAACTGAATTAATTAGTATTAAACATTGAAATTCTAATGGCAAATCACAAATCAGCCGAAAAGCGCATCCGTTCAAATGACTCTAAAAGAGTCCGTAACCGCTATCAAGCTAAGACCACCCGTAACCTGCTGAAAGAACTTCGCGGTACAAAGGACAAGAGCACAGCAGCTACTTTAGTTCCTGAGTTAAGCGCGATGTTAGACCGTCTTGCGAAGAAAAACGTTATTCACAAGAATAAAGCGGCTAACCTGAAGTCCAGTATCCAGAAGCACGTGAACAGTCTGGCATAAACATACTCGTATTTAAACGATTGCAAACGCCTTCCTTTGGGGAGGCGTTTTTATTTTTGCCCGGTCAGGGGTGAATTATTTAGTGCTACGTCCCTGTTCTCTTTATGAAAAACATCACAATCAAGGAGTGGTCATTGGCAGATCGACCGAGAGAAAAGATGCAACAACTCGGTTCTTCTGCATTAAGCGATGCCGAGTTGATCGCTATTCTTCTCCGAAATGGAACTGCAGAACAAACGGCTATTGATTTAGCACGGCAAGTTCTTGCCTATTGCAATAACGACTTACCTGAACTGGCAAAAGCCGGATATCAACATCTGGCTAAGACAAAAGGAATCGGTCCGGTAAAAGCCATAACACTCGTTGCTGCAATGGAATTGGGGAGAAGATGTCGATCGGTTGAAGCCCGAAAAAAAGAAAATATTAGCTGTAGTCTGGATGCAGTAAATATGCTGGAGCCCCAATTACGCGACCTTCCCCATGAAGAATTCTGGATTATTCTCCTTAACCGGGCCAATCATGTGTTGGACATCCGACCGATAAGCAAGGGAGGGATAAGTGGAACAGTTGTAGACCCAAAGATGATCTTTCATGAAGCCTTACAGATAAGGGCGAGTGGCATCATCCTCAGTCACAACCATCCCAGCGCAAACCCTAAGCCCAGTGAAAGTGATATTCAACTTACCCGAAAGCTGAAAGAGGGCGGGAAATTGCTTGAAATATCCATTCTTGATCATATCATCATTGCAGGGTCAAGTTTTTATAGTTTTGCAGATGAAGGAACGCTTTGATTTGGTCATGCATTAATGATCAAAATCAGAGGTCTAATTATCCATGACAAATCGCCTGCTGGTCTATACGTCTAAAAAATCTCCCCGGTTGAAATATATTTTCGACCTACTATTAACGGATCTCCTTGGGTTAGCGTACACCACGACTATGGACCCTGAAGTATTTAAAAAACACGAAGGTCCGAGGATGAGTTACGGTGATCACGCTATTGGCGATGAACCCTTCTTCTTTGCAACCCGATTGTTATTCGAAAAAGGAATTGAAGATCAGCAAATCAATGTTTTTGAATGGAAAGGTATGCCTGCTTTTTTTGGAACCCATCCTAAATATCTCGTACCTTTTGATCTGTTTGCCGCCAGTTTTTATCTGGTAAGCCGCTACGAAGAATATCTTCCGCATATTAAAGATGAACATATGCGCTTCAGCCCGCAGCAGAGTTTGGCCTATCAAAAAGGATTCCTGGACAAACCACTGGTGAATATTTGGGCATTAGAACTAAAACATATACTTAAACAACGCTTCCCTGAACTTGTTTTTTCGGATACTCATTATCGTTATATCTCCACTTTCGATATCGACTCTGCTTTTGCTTACAGAGAAAAGGGGATGGTTCGGCATTTTGGATCTATAGCCTTAGGACTTTTCACCTTAAATTTTAGAAAAATTGGTGAACGATTAAAAGTATTACTCGGTCTGGAAAAAGATCCATATGACACTTATGAATGGCAATTGGAGATTGCCCGAAAATATCACCTGAAGCAAATCTATTTCTTCCTGGTTGGTGATTATGGCGAATACGACAAGAACATTCCTGTAGAAGGGAATCGCAATTTTCAGTCCCTGATAAAATCTATCGCTGATTATGCGGAAGTTGGAGTTCACCCCTCCTATTACAGCAATGTTAACAAGGATCAGTTAAGAAAAGAAGTCCGAAGGTTGAGTAAAGTTTTAAAAAGCGAAGTGGTTAAAAGCAGACAACATTTCCTGAAAGTTACTTTCCCCAACACCTATCGCAACCTGCTTGAATTTGATATTAAGGAGGATTATTCAATGGGCTATGCTTCAGAAATCGGATTCCGGGCCAGTATATGCAGTTGTTTCAATTTTTATGACCTGGATCTGGATGTAGGCACGAAATTAAAATTGATTCCGTTTATGCTGATGGATGGGACCATGAAGGATTATATGAAACTGAGTCCCCAGGAAGCAATTCACAGAGCAAAAACACTAATAGACGAAGTAAAGGCGGTTAACGGGACTTTCGTCACCTTGTGGCATAATCAAAGTGTTAACGATAAAGAGGAATGGAAAGGATGGCGGGATGTATATGAAGATATCGTCATCTACGCCATGAAGGACGTTCCCGTAAAAACACTTCATACTTTATGAATTTAAAATTACGTCAGTTGGTATTAAGGTTCAGTCCGGAGTCGTGGCTGGAATCAGCGAAACGTATTAAGAAGGCACTGAGAAGAAGGTCACTCAAAAAACAGGAGCAGTATGGAGGAATCTCCCTTTCTGAAATAACCACTCAATTAAAAAATCTTGGTCTCAGCAACGGCGATTCGGTATTAGTACATAGTAGCCTGAGTAAAATTGGATTTGTAAAGGGTGGCGCAAGTGCTGTCATTGCAGCTTTACGTGAAGCAGTCGGAAAGGAAGGCACCTTACTCATGCCTTCATTTCCAGCGATTGGCAGAAACAAAGAATATCTTGAAAGCGGAGCTGTTTTTGACTTGCGACTAACTCCATCGGCTATGGGCTTAATCACTGAAACTTTCCGAAAAATGCCGGGAGTAATACGCAGCTTGCACCCTACTGATCCCGTTTGTGCACAAGGTCCTCTTGCAGAATTCTACACCTCCACCCACTTCGGGCAACTTACACCTTACAATGAAAAATCACCTTTCAGAAAACTGGCAGAAAAAAAAGGGAAAATTCTTATGTTGGGCACCACGCTAAACGGAGCGGGCACAAGTTTGCACTGCCTGGAAGACGCCGTTGAATTCCCCTATCCTGTTTATGATAAAAAAATATTCCAAGTGACGATGATTGATAATTATGGAGAGCAAAGAACGATGCATACCAAAGTTCATAACCCCGCATGGTCAGTAAAAAGAAATTGCGATGCACTGAAACCGATCTTTGAGAAAGAGCTCGTTTTGCTTAACGGTAAGATAGGAGAGGCTGAGGCCATGCTGATAGATGCTGCTTTGATGCTGGAAGTTATGATCAAACAATTTAACGAGCGCGGAGTAACGATGTATACACCCTACGGCAACAATAAACAACATTCCTGATGCGCATATTTATCACTCTTGATTACGAGTTATACTTTGGTGACCGCACGGGCAGTGTGGAGAAATGTATTACGGGTCCTACTGAAATGTTAACGGAAATGGCCGAACGACAGGGTATCAAACTTTGTCACTTTGTGGATATTGGTTTTCTTCTTCGTTTGGAAAATGAAATGATAAAACATCCGCATCTGGAGAAAGATCACACCTTGTTATGCTCCCAGCTTCAAAAGCTCCAAAATAACGGACACGACCTTCAACTGCATATTCATCCACATTGGGAAGACAGCTTCTATAATGGCGATAAGTGGATTTGCAATGTAGATCGATACAAACTTTCCGATTTTGATGATGCTTCAATCAGAGAAATTATTTTCAGGTACAAAAACCGGCTTGCCCAATTCAATCCGCAGATTACCGCTTTTCGTGCGGGAGGATGGTGTATTCAGCCCTTCGAGCGACTCGTGCAACCACTTTTTGACGCGGGCATTCGAATAGATAGCAGTGTATTTGCGAATGGATATTTTGAATCGGTCCAATACAATTATGATTTCAGAGGAGCTCCCTTGAAAAGCAGATGGAGGTTCCAAACTGATCCACTGATAGAAAATGAAGAGGGTGCTTTCACAGAAATTGCAATTAGTTCAATTCATAACTCTCCTTTATTTTACTGGCGACTATTCCTTCTGGGGCGTTTAAATCCCTATGAGCATAAACCTTTAGGTGACGGAATACCGATACCGGCTCCCGGCCAGCGATTCAACCTTCTTACGCGATGGACCAATAATACAGTTTCCATCGATGGTTACAATGCAAGTCTTCTGAAGAGATCCTTCCGGCAACATTTACGTACTAAAAAGGAAGACATGGTCATCATTGGTCATCCTAAATCACTCACCCGATATGGATTAAAGGCACTGGAGAAGTTCGTCAGTGAGGTAAAATCAACACATCCGATTTGCACTTTCTCCCATCAAACAAAAACGGGAAAATGATCCGTATCCTCAATCGAAAAGAAATCAACGATCAACTCTGGAATGACTGCGTTGAACAAAGTCCGGATGGTCAGGCATTTTTCTATACCTGGTACCTTGATGCTTGTTGTCCTTTATGGTCTGCATTGGTGGAAGATAATTACTCAGCGGTTTTTCCATTTGCCCACCGCAGCAAATTTGGTATTGACTATATCTATCAACCCTTTTTCACACGACACTTTGGTTTAATTGCAAAAAGCAAAACCGATTTTTACAAACAAGCCGCATTTCTTTCTGCCATACCTTCTCCTTATAAATACCTGGACTTTTGTCTTCACACCGCTCATCAACAACTGCCGGAAGGGATTATTCCGGAACATAAAATTTACCAGCAATTATCCCTGCGCACAGATTATTCGCAGATCCAAAAAGGATATAATGAAAATCTAGTTCGCAATTTGAAAAAAGCAAGCAAGTCGGGTTATACTTTAAAACACAACTTTCAACCCGAAGCCGTTGTAGATTTATTTTATACGCATCAAAAAGCATTGCGGGAAGAATTCAAAGAAGCGGACTATAGCACTTTAAAAAATCTCATGATTTCGGCTGCTAAAAACACTACTACCTATTGTTGGGCTGTACAAGATCCATCAGGAGAAATTCATGCGGGAGCTTTTTTCATTAAGACGAAAACACAGCTCCTTTACCTCAAAGGTTTTTCGAGCGAGAAAGGAAAAAAGCAGGGTGCAATGCATTTTCTTTTTGACCAACTCATTCAGTATCATGCCGGACAAGATATCACCCTGGATTTTGGCGGATCATCTGTTACTTCTGTTGCCCGTTTCTATTATAGTTTCGGAAGCGTTGATTGCCTATATTTACGACTTAAAATTAACCGGCTACCCACAGCATTACGCTGGATCAAAAGTTAAATTATGACAAGGCTTGCCTTAATTACAGGTGCTTCAGGAGGTTTAGGAAGTGCTATTGCTGCAAAGTTGGCAATGGAAGGCTACCGCTTGGCACTTCACTATTTTAAGAATGAAGACAAAGCAGAAGCATTGAGAAAGAGTCTTCCGGCTTTAAACGGAGAACATATACTTGTAGAGGCTGATTTGCGTAATGAAGCGGCGATTGAATCCATGGCAAATCAGATTCGTCAGCAACTGGGACCGATAGATATATTAATCAATAATGCAGGTATCCCTTTCAGTGGACTCAGTTGGAAGCAAAGTACAGACCAATGGCAGGAGGTTTTCGCTATCAACACTACCGCGGCATGGATGGTCAGTAAATATTGTATTCCGATGATGCGGGAGAAGAATGCGGGGAGAATACTCTACATTTCCTCGGTAGTTGCACATCGGCCATTAGCCGGAACTTCTGCCTATGCTGCTTCAAAAGCTGCACTGGAAGGGCTGACACGGGCACAAGCGGTTGAGTTATCACGCTTCGGTATAACGGTAAACTGTATTGCTCCCGGATATTTTGATGCCGGCATGATCAGTTCAGTTGAAGATGACATTCGTAAAGATTTACAAAAGCAAACTCCTGCAGGACGTTTGGGACATGCGTCAGAACTTGCTGCAGCTGTAGTATATTTGTGCAGTACAGATGCCTCCTTTACAACGGGGCAAGTCATTCATATAAACGGGGGGTTATACATCTAAAAAAACATGGTACATCTACTTAGTGAAGGCAATTCCATCATCAATCAGTTTATCGCAGAACTCCGGAATGTAGAAGTTCAGAATGACCGTATGCGCTTCAGAAGAAACCTTGAGCGGATCGGTGAAATTGCTGCCATGGAAATCAGTCGAAAGCTCCCATACGCTAATCAGGAGGTCACTACTCCACTAGGCATTGCAAATATTTCATTGCCCTCAGAACAACCTGTAGTAGGTACAATACTTCGTGCGGGCCTTCCCTTGCATCAGGGCGTTTTAAACTACTTTGATCACGCCGACAATGCCTTTATCAGTGCCTACAGAAAACATCATAAAGATGGTAGTTTTGATATTCGCCTGGAATATGTCAGTAGTCCTTCACTTGAAGGAAGAATATTAATTCTGGCAGATCCGATGCTGGCAACAGGGGCTTCTCTTGTCACTACATTTAAAGCCATTCTTGAGTATGGTAAACCACGCCACACGCATATTGTTGCGGCGTTGGCCAGCTCACAGGGAATTGAATTTATTAAGAAAAATATGCCGGAAGAGGTAGATCTCTGGATAGGAGCCATTGACGAAGAATTGACGGCACAGGCCTATATAGTTCCCGGACTAGGAGATGCCGGCGACCTTGCCTACGGAGAAAAACAGTAATACAAAATTTTATTACATAACTACTGATCGGATTTCTCGTCTGGTTTTCTCCATTCTATCTTAAAAAATGAAATGGAATTTTATCTGAATGCAATAACTATTCAAACTTTAAGCGGGAATTATCCTTTCATAACGAGTAATTTTGCAATTCATTAAAAGTTGTAGATGGGAGAACTCTGGAAAATAATACAGGTTATATTACTGAGCAGCGTAAAATTTGTGGCGGGACCTCCATTTGCGTACTATGATAAACGTTATGATGTTTCAAATCTGGAAACGGTGCTCTACAGTGTTATTGGTGGAATGCTGGCGGTCATCATATTTACTTATCTTTCTCAGCCATTTTTTACACTCGAGCACTGGATCGTGAATAAAGTCAGAAAACATTTTTCTAAACCACAACCCTTCTCCACTCCGGTCGCGGATATTGACGGAGACATAGAAATTAAGTACGAGTATATTGCAAAAGAAGAGTATAAAAGGCGTATTTTCACCAAACGCAACAGGCGGATTGTTAAAGTCTGGAAAAAATACGGTCTAACCGGAATTGCCATCATTACACCGGTTATACTTTCAATTCCGATCGGAACGATTGTCGCCAATAGTCTTGAATCAAACAGAAAGAAAATCTTTTTATATATGTTCATCTCTTTAATGCTTTGGTCCGTCACTATGACAATGGCCTTTGAGTTGTACCACGTAGCCACCGTAAAAGATTTACAGGAACAGGTCATACCATGAAAAAACATAGCCATATATTCTTTGATCTCGACCATACCTTGTGGGATACTGACCGAAACGCTGAAGAAAGTCTGAGAGAAATTTTCATCGATCAACAACTCGAAGAGAAAGGGATTCCCGATTTCGAGCAATTTCATAGTTGTTATAAAAATCATAACGAACGTTTATGGGGTTTGTATGCTGAGAACAAAGTTGGAAAGGATGCAGTACGTGTTCATCGTTTCCTGAACACCTTACAGGATTTTGAAATTCATGACACAAAAGTCGCACATCAAATAGCGGATCATTTCGTTGAGCGTACTCCCAATAAAAAACATCTGATACCGGGCGCACTTGAATTGCTTGACCAATTACATGGACGCTATCACCTTAGTATCATCACCAATGGATTCAAAGAAGCTCAGCATATAAAACTAAAAGCCTCCGGATTGGATAAATATTTTGATACTGTTTTTATATCGGAGGAAGTTGGGGTTCATAAACCCGACCCGAAAATTTTTACGCATGCCGTAAAGCAAGCGGGAGCGGCAAACATTTCCGATTGCATGATGATAGGGGATACTTATCAAACAGATGTTTTTGGTGCTTTAAATGCAGGTATGACCGCGGTTCATTTCGCTCCGGGAATCGAAAAATGTCATGAACTTCCGGTGATTACTATCAGACGGCTGGAAGAGATTTTGGAACACCTGGGGAGTTGACGAATTGTCGATTTGAAAATTTGAAAATTTGAAAATTTGAAAATTTGAAAATGTGTTGAATGAATGGATCGCCATGCGATGTGTTGAATGAGTGGATAGCCAAGCGATGTGTTTAATGAGTGGATCGCGAAGACCAGATGTATTGAATGATTTGATCGCTAAGCCTCGATGGAATGGATTTTATATTGACAATTTAAATTTTTAAGAATGTGATAATTTTACAGCCGTCAATTTAATCTTAAGCAAATAGCAAATAGCAAGTAGCATGTAGCCGGTAGCTGGAAGCTGGAAGCCGGTAGCCGGTAGCTGGAAGCCTGTAGCCGGTAGCCGGAAGCTGGTAGCCGGAAGCCGGAAGCCGGAAGCTAAAATTTTAGACAGTAATAAATTCTACAGCTTAAATAAAATGAAATAGCCCCCGGAAACCGGAGGCTATTGACCAAATTCTTTGAAGAATTAGTTAGTTTTTGCTTTTTACTCAGTACCTTCTGCTTTGGCATCAGTATGACCTGCTTTTTGGCAGCAAGAGGATTTTTTAGCTGTTTTACCGGCATCAGCGCAAGAAGATTTTGAAGCTGATTTTTTTGAACAGCAAGAAGCCGCTTTAGTTTCTTTCTTAGTGTCAGCTTGAGTTTCGTCTGCTTTTTCAACACTAATTGAAGTTGAAGTACCGGTTGCAGGAGCCTGAGCTAATACAGAACCGGCAGAGCAGAATGCCATGAAGGCTGCTGCGATGAAGATTTTTTTCATTGATATATATCTGTTTTAATTTGTTCTTAAACGCAATATTACAAATATAGGTACCTAATTCCACATTTCACAACGAATTTTAACCACTTCTTCACAATTGTAACAGAAATCCGCTTTTCCTCAATACTTTTGACCAATGACGATACGTGAAAACGTCAAAATAGCCCTTACCGCGATACGCAGCCAAATGCTCCGTACGGTTCTGACTATCCTCATTATTGCATTCGGTATCATGGCTTTAGTGGGAATTCTGACCTCCATTGATGCATTAAAAGGGTCTATTAATGATAGTTTTTCGAGTATGGGCTCAAATTCCTTTACCATTAGAAATTCCGGGATGAACATCCATATGGGTGGAAAATCGAAGCGCGCAAAGAAGCATGCCAAAATCACCTACTATCAGGCTACGGATTTTGCAAAGAATTTCAATTATCCTTCTATAGTTTCCGTTTCAGCTATGGCTACTCCCGTTGGAGTAATAAAATTCAATGGCGTCAAATCCAATCCAAACATCACGGTAATGGGAGTGGATGCTGAATATATCAATGTTTCCGGTTACATCTTGACCGCAGGGCGTAATTTCACTACTCATGACCTTGAAAACGGAGTACATTCCTGCATTTTAGGAAAGGAGCTCGTAGATAAGCTCTTCCCGAAAACATCGGCGATAGATCAAATTGTGAGTGTTGGAGCGGCGAAGTACAGAGTAATTGGCACTTTGGCGGAAAAAGGTTCCAGTATGGGCTTTGGAGGAGATAAAATTTGTCTGGTGCCTTTGTTAAACGTGAAGCAGGATTTTGCTACTGATAATACCACCTACTCTATCACCGTAAAGTTAAACCAGACCACCGATCTGGAGCCGGCTACCGGAGAAGCAATTGGCGCAATGCGCAATATTAGGAAGGATCGGACAGGACAGGGCAATAGTTTTGAAATCACGCAAAGCGACAGTCTGGCGGGAATGGTCATCGACTCCTTAAGTAATGTTACCATGGCTGCAACTATTATTGGCTTCATCACACTCTTGGGTGCTTCCATTGGATTAATGAACATCATGCTGGTTTCCGTTACGGAGCGAACCCGGGAAATAGGCATCCGAAAATCATTAGGCGCCACCAGATCGACGATTCGTCGACAATTTCTGGTTGAAGCAATTGTTATTTGTCAGTTAGGTGGACTTACCGGAATCATACTAGGGGTGAGTATTGGCAATCTCATTTCAATGGCCGTTGGAGGCGCATTTATAGTTCCCTGGGACTGGATTGGATTGGGCGTAGGCCTTTGTTTTATTGTTGGCCTCCTCTCAGGAATATATCCGGCAATTAAAGCTTCTAATTTAGATCCTATAGAAGCATTGAGGTATGAGTAAGGATTACCTTTTACTTTTAAGCATCCTCTTTCCTACTCCCTCAAGAGTCAATTTCCTATAAAACTGAACAGTACTTCAATTCACTGTTCCGGTATAGCTTCATCTTTAATTCTCTTTAAATTCATATGAAGTTAAACTACCAAAGGTAACCGGCAATTTACTCCATGTTTCAATGGTGTTTCTGGCTTTAACTACTATATAATAACTACCTCCGGATATTGCTAATGGCAGATAAACTATTGCATTTCCGTCGGTTTTTAGGAGTACCGACTTGGTGGCAGCAACCGCATAAGGAGCGGTCGGGTTTCTTAATTCGACTGTAATTGTATCAGAAATTTGATTGCTGACATCCTCTCCGGAATTAAATAAAACCGGATTCAAAAATCCACTACCATTATAATATCCTTCTAATAAAACTTTAAGATCAAGTCTGATCATATTATTTGTAAAATCATCGAATCCGATATCATATGGGAAATTCCGGGGCTCACAATCAATATCCAACCCTGCAAAGCCGGGAGGTGTGGTTCCTGTGCCATCCAATGATGAAGAGGACAAAGTGCCATGTAAATCAGTAGCATTATTTACAAAACCGGGATTCGCAACTTGCGAATTAATATCCGAATTTGGATTTAAAGTCATTGCAGCTTGCCATGATGCCAAACTGGTATGATTCACAGTGGTAGCACGGAACAAATTACCATTTGTAGTATCTGCTAAATAATAGTTATTGTAATCTGACAAAGACAAAGCGTTTCCATATCTATTAATAGTATTCGTGTAAAAACAACTGTGAAAAGCAACACCGGTCTGAGCCGAAGTAAAATTTGCAAAAACATTATTTTTAATGCTAAAATTCAATCCGGTATTGATAATTGATAAACATGTAGATGATGCATTCGGGAAAGTGCTGCCATTCAAGCTAATACTATTATTAAAAATTTCAGAGGTTACATTACCAGCGCCGCTATCTTGATAATAAATTCCAATGATAGCTGTAACTGTAGTTGATGCAGCAGTATAAGAAGTCAATAACTTGCTAATACTGTTGTTAAATATTTTATACGTCATGGTTTGATTATTCCAGTTAATCCTGATTCCTGAAACAAAATGATTTGATTGTATTGTAGTACTGCTTCGACGCAAATTTCGAATGATATTATTGCTGATTTCATTTGCCCCATATGAACTTACCACCACAATTCCATCTACATCCCCAAGCGAACTAGTGCCTGTAATATTTTGAATAACACAATTGCGAACCACAAATTCATTTTGACCAGCTATTGAAACGCCAAAGCTTCCTCCTCCGATGATGTCATCCGGAGTGTTAGGATCACCAATGTAATTGAAAGTATTGCAGGAAGATGATATTATTTTATTTCCTTCATCTGCCGGACCTGTTGCATTATTCGGAGCTGATATACTAATACCAACATTACAATCTTTTATATTTAAATCGCGATAGGTATTATAAGAATTGGTTCCGGCAAATCCACCTGTAGATATAGTACTAAAAGAAGCAATTCCATAAACATCATTTCCATGAGCCCGGTTTAAGTTAACAGATATTTTATCAAAATAATTATATTGGGCTCCTCTGTTTCCAGACAATTCAAAAACAGCTAATCCGATTTCAACAGTCTGAGGAGCTCCGTGAGTAATTAGATTGAGATTCCTAAGGGTAGTGTAAGAAGCACAAACTCCCAGTAACGGCTCACTGGCATGTCCGATGGCAGCAGTAGCCACACCGGTACCGAATCCAGCTCCGGAAGCAGATACACTGGACCCTCTATAAGCCAATGTTGCCGGATCGCCTGTTTTAGCAATTGTCAATCTATTAGTATCACTTGAATTTGGAGTTGCCACGAAAATTGGAAATATGTTACTCCCATTTAAAGCCGTAGTATCGTATTGAAGATCGGTTAAATTTAAAGTAACAGCACCTGAAATCCCTCTGTGATTCACATCTGCTATTGCCAACGTTAAACTTGGGTAAGTTTGTCCCACGCCCACATTGTAGGTTCCTGAGGCAATGGCTGTTGGGGCTCCCGGAGTAAATCTGAAATGGTACGTGGGCCAACCACTAAGCGGACTCAACATACGATGACTCACAATGGAAGAACCCGTAATTGCATCGATAAACTTGCCACCTCCACCTGTACCCCATTCCATTCCGATCATCGCACCACCACTGGTAGCTTGAGCGCCAATCACAGTTAGAGCTCCATATTTGAACTCAACAACATTCGTCGTTTCATAAATTATCACCTGACAATTCATTCTCACATTACTTCCGGGAATGCCTGTAAACGTTGGATAATTGGTGTATTGAATGGTAAAAGTTTGACTGCCCGGTGCCCCTGCTGTTTGATAAAGAATACTTGAAGAAGCATCGTCAATTAAATTATTACACCAGGGAGCAAGACTTTGATTTGGTGCACCTGTTGTAACCAGATTGACATTACCTACTGTTGCAAGCGGAGCAATTGCATCAAACCAAATCAATCCGTTTGTACTAAGTCCGAGATTTGAAAAAATACTATCTCCATAAGCAAAATTAAATCCAATCGGTATATTGGTTTGATTTGCATTATCCCCTGTGGCTGTGGATTCAATGGCTCCGCTTCCCAGAGAGATAGGACTAAACGAATCGTTAAATGTTGATCGAGTGAAGGACTGTGCATTAGATTGTAAGCTAGATAATCCACATAATATAATTGTTAGAAGAAATTTGCAGATGGAAGACTGGAACGATTTATAACAAACATTTCGGTTTTCGTTTTTCATAAAATATAAGGTTTTAGGTTTGATTGAATTTAGTGGTTGCTCAATAGCAACTTAATTTAAACAATTTAATGAAAAGCAATTCATGAGTCTATCCCCATTGCGGGTGAAAAACTACACAGGAAAGCTTTTAACTATAAAACAGTATTTTTCTTTGCATCACGTTTAACAGATGTTTTTCTATTAGAAATATTTTCATAGCATTTGCCAGGATAGCAAGTAAATGTAGGAGTTTATTCCATTCAATGCAAGACTTATTTTATACTTTTAATAATTTATTAAATCAATTTATATTCATGGATGTACCCTATGTAAAAAGTCATGAAAACTTCCATTTCACAAGAAAATATTTGCCAGCAACCACCATGTTTTTAAAGAATTGATTATCAATATTATCTTAAAACGAGAATATTATTTTAAAGCGTTTTATAAGAAAACAATCGTCCACAAAAACAACCTGACTTTTGCAAGTGGAATTTTTAAAATCAAGGTCAAATAAGCAAAGTAGGCACCTAAACACCTGATTAATAAATCATTTCATCAAATAAAAATATTAAATTCGGCTTGTCAACTCCACCAATTTTTCATACTTTTGCAGTCCTTAAATGGAAAAAACCAGTTACAATGAAAAAAACCTATGAAACCGTAATCGTCCTTACTCCTGTATTGCTTCAGGAGCAAGTAGATGAAGCGGTTGCAAAGTATCGTAAATTCCTCACCGACAGCGGTGCCATAATTGTTCACGAGAACAATTGGGGATTACGCAAACTGGCTTACCCGATTCAAAAGAAGAACACAGGGTTCTACTTTTTATTTGAATTTCAAGCTGAACCTACTCTGGTAGCGAAGATTGAAGTCGAATACAAGCGGGATGAGCGTATTATGCGTTTCCTCACTATTGCTCTTGACAAACATGCGGTAGCTTACAATGAGAGAAAACGCAAAAACGCAACCCAAAAGAAACAAGAAGAAGCAGTTAACTAAACCACCAAAACATGTCGACAACAGCAAATGCATCGGGCAACATCCGATTCCTGAATCCCCCGGCAGTGGAGGTACAAAAGAAAAAATACTGCCGTTTCAAGAAGATGGGCATTAAGTACATCGATTATAAAGATGCCACCTTCCTCACCAAATTTGTAAATGAACAAGGTAAATTACTGCCACGTCGTCTTACAGGAACTTCACTGAAGTTTCAACGTAAGGTTGGACAAGCAGTAAAGCGTGCACGTCACCTCGCCTTGATGCCTTACGTAACCGATTTACTAAAATAAGCTAAGCCATGGAAATCATTCTCAAACAGGACGTAAAAAACCTTGGTTACGCTGACGATATCGTAAAAGTGCGTAACGGTTATGGTCGCAATTATCTTATCCCTAACGGATATGCAGTAATTGCCAACGATACCAACAAAAAGATTCACGCTGAAGTAGTAAAACAGCGTGCCCACAAGATCGGCAAGCTCCGCATGGATGCCGATAAACTGGCTGCAGCCCTTGAAGGTGTTACACTTTCTATTGGAGCCAAGGTGGGTGAAAATGGCAAACTCTTCGGATCTGTTACTTCTCAGCAACTCGTCGATAAACTCAAATCAATGGGTTATGCTATCGACAAGAAGCAAGTGGTAATGCCTGAAGAACATATCAAGAAAACCGGAAATTATACTGCTGAAGTTATTGTTCACCGCGACATCCGCGCTAAGTTGAACTTCGAAGTAGCAGAAGGTTAATCGATGATGAAATAAAAAAGAAAGGCAGGGTTATCTACTCTGCCTTCTTTATTAAAAAGAATTTGAACTACAGTATTCATTTAAACATTTAACAAAAATCAAGATGGCAAATACAGGCGATGTATCCGTTGGTACCGTATTACGCTACAACGGCGAACTCTGTCAGATCATAGAATGGCAACACCGTACTCCGGGGAATTTACGTGCCTTTTATCAGGGTAAGATGAAAAATCTTAAAACAGGCAAAACCGTAGAAAACCGTTTTCGTTCAGGCGAAGAAGTAGAAATTGCCCGTGTTGAATATAAACTGATGGAGTTTCTCTACAACGATGCAGATTTTCTTGTCTGTATGGATAAGGAAAACTTCGAACAAGTTCCTGTTCCTAAGGAGTTGTTTGGTGACTCATTTGTTTTCCTTAAAGAAGGTATGGAAGTGAAAGTATCATTTGAAGGTGATAATGTTATTCTCGCTGAACCACCCACATTTGTGGAATTGGTTATCAGCTATTGTGAACCCGGATTAAAAGGCGATACAGCTACTAACACTTTGAAACCGGCTACACTTGACAATGGTGCTACTGTTAACGTACCCCTTTTTGTAAATGAAGGAGATAAGGTGAAAGTTGATACGCGGACGGGAGCTTATGTGGAGCGCGTAAAATAAGAATACGAAATACGAAATACGAAATACGAAATATACGAATTACGAATTACGAAATATACGAATTTTCAGAGACGATTAATTAAGTACGGATTACGAAAGCTCTTCTTAAATGGAAGGGCTTTTTTTGATATTTGTTGTAGTAAAATGGTTATTTCAGACATTGCGAGATCCTATCTTTTTACAGGCAAATTACATCCTATTATCCTACACTTTTCCCGGATCGAAGCGTTTTAATTTTTGAGCCAACCGATTTACTGTTGCGGCCAATCTATTGATTTTTGTTTCTTCTTTTTTTGCTGAATACACCCAGTCGATGTAATATTTTTTTTCGCTATCCGACAGTGTATTGTAAAATTGAAGTGCCTCCGGTTCATCCTCCAAACAAAGAAGCATCTCCTCCGGAATATCCAATGGCTCATGGTCTGGGTAAAGAACGATATGGACATAATCACCCGCGCCTTTATTTATTGCTTTGCGAATAGATGCTTTCACCGGAATAAACAGCATTCCATTCCCCATCGGCATTAAATGATATTTTTTAATTTCATACCCATCAATTGAACCGCGCACTTTCACCCAACCAAATGGGGTGTCTTTGCCTTTTTTAATTTCCGGAATCCGTCCATATGTCCAGCCCCCTTTCCCGGGGTACTTCTCGAGTAGAATTTTCTTGTCGATAAGTGGTTTTAGTTCATTCATGGCCCTGATTAAAGATGAAAATTAAGAAATATTTCTATTTTGCAACTTTGTTTGTTGTATATTGCTTATTATGGATTACATAGGGATTAAACCCATTTAATTCCGGACCTACCCGGTCTACAGAGATGGAGAATCAAACAAAATCTCTCTCCAACTGTTAAGAGATTATATACATCGAATAAAATGAAAAGACTCCTACTAATTATCGCATTACTGAGCTGTTCTCATTTCCTGCAAGCACAGCCCTTTGCCATCGGAAACACCACTGTTACCTTTACTGATCCTTCACGTGGGAACAGAGCCATAGAAACCGACATATACTATCCGGCCGTTTCACCTGGCAGCAACTCTTCTGTTGCAGGCAGCAATGGAGAAAAGTTTCCGGTAATTGTTTTCGGTCATGGTTTCGTGATGACCGTGTCAGCTTACCAAAATATCTGGTCAGCATTGGTTCCGGCAGGATATATTGTTGCATTACCCAAAACGGAAGGTGGAATTCTACCCAACCATACTAATTTCGGAAAGGATCTGGCTTTTGTTGTGACCGCTTTGCGTAATTCGGGTAGCAGCTCCGGGAACTTGTTCTTTAATAAAGTTTCCGCCAAATCTGCTGTAATGGGGCATTCCATGGGCGGAGGCGCATCTTTTCTTGCTATCCAATACAATTCAGCTATAACCACTGTCGTAGGCTTAGCGCCCGCCGAAACCAATCCTGCAGCATCCTCGGCAGCACAGAACATTACTATCCCAACATTGGTTTTCGCGGGTGGCAATGACTGCGTGACTCCTGCCGGACAACATAGTCAGTTAATTTACAATAGCGCCGGTGCGGATTGCAAGAGTTTCATCAATCTAATTGGCGGAAGTCATTGTCAGTTTGCCAATTCTAATTTCAATTGTTCATTTGGAGAATCAACTTGTTCACCCGGACCTACCATTAGTCGCACGGTTCAACAATCACTCGTTACAAAATATCTGCTTCCTTATTTTGATTATCGATTGAAAAACAATTGCACATCCTGGTACGCTATGCAAAGTTTATTGTCGAATGACAACGCTGTAACGTTAATTCAAAACTGCAACGAATCCACCACTTGTTCCGCTCCAGGCAACCGTCAAGCGCGAAATATCACCGCTACGGCTGCAAAACTCACCTGGAAAAAAGGCAGCTGTGTAAACACTCATCAGGTGAGGTACCGTAAATCTTCTGTTTTAACCTGGACCATTGTCAACTCGGGCAAAACCAATGCTTATCAGTTAAACAATTTATTAGCCGGCACCTCGTATGATTGGCAAGTAAAAGCAAAGTGCGACAGTTCTGGTAATTTTGTTTCCGGCTGGGGCTCATTAAAACAATTCACCACCTCATCACTCCGTGAAGAGGACGGCATTGAACTTCCCGATGGTGAACTCAGCTTCGACTTAAACATAGTTCCCAATCCAAACTCCGGCATTTTCAGTCTTGAACTATTAGGAAAGGCTAACTCTAATTACAATCTTGAGATTGTTAATATCCTCGGGACTATAATTGATAAAATTGATATCAATTCTGATTCCGAGCAATACACTCTTCCTCTTGATTATACCAATCAACCTTCGGGAATTTACTTCTTACGTATCAATGATGGAAAAGCTTTGGTGACGAAAAGATTTGTCATTCAGTAAAAAAGAGTTTAAGGTTTAAAGTTTAAAGTTTAAGGTTTAAGGTTTAAAGTTTAAGGTTAAAGGTTTAAGGTTTAAAGTTTAAGGTTAAAGTTTGAGGTTTAAGGTTTAAAGTTTAAGGTTAAAGTTTGAGGTTTAAGGTTTGTTCCAAGTGAGCGCAGCGAATTATCCTCCCAGTCCCCGGCGCTCCTCCGCGAGGAACGATCCTCCCAGAGAGAACCTCCCGGTGAGCGAAGCGACGTTCCTCCAAGTGAGCGAAGCGAGGGGTCCATCCAGCGAGTGAAGGGAGCGTCCTCCCGTAAGGCGTTCCTCCGGTGAGCAGCGAGCTCCTCCGTACCGCGCCCCCCCCCCCCCCCCCCGCCCCCCCCCCCCCCCCCCCCCGGGGGGGGGGGGCCCCCCCCCCCGGTTAACAGTGAGTTCCTCCCAGCGATGTTAAGTAAGTTAGAAAGAATATCTATAAAAAGAGAGAGGCGAACAAATTGTTCGCCTCTCTCTTTTTATAGATTGAATGAATACTATTCAGCAGTATCGCCTTTTGCTTCATCTGTACCGCCTGCTTTTGCAGTTGTTTTCTTTGCACGACTACGACGGGTTGTTTTGGCTGCAGCTTTCTTGCCACCTTTTTCCTTCTGGAGGTTAGCATTGAAATCAACCAATTCAATCATCGCCATTTCAGCAGCATCACCGGGACGGTTACCTACTTTAATGATACGGGTATATCCACCCGGACGATCAGCAATCTTCTGACTCACCTCGCGGAACAATTCCGTTACGGCATCCTTACTTTGGAGATAGGAAAACACTACACGACGAGAATGGGTAGAATCATCCTTTGATTTCGTGAGCAATGGCTCCACATATGTGCGCAAGGCTTTTGCTTTGGCAACAGTAGTGAAGATTCGCTTATGTGTAATTAATGATATTGCAAGGTTACTCAAGAGGGAGTATCTATGTGCCTCTTTACGACCGAGGTGGTTATTCTTTTACCGTGACGCATTTTGTATTCGTGTTAATATAATCGTTCGCTGAACGCGTTAAATTTTAATTTAATTAATCCTTATCAATACCGTACTTAGCGATATTCATACCGAAGCTCAGGTTCTTACTACGAACAAGTTCTTCTAATTCTGTCAATGATTTTTTACCGAAGTTGCGAAACTTAAGGAGATCCGCTTTGGTGAAGCTCACCAGGTCACCGAGTGTTTCCACATCAGCTGCTTTCAGGCAGTTCAATGCACGAACACTAAGGTCCATATCCACCAATTTCGTCTTTAACATCTGACGCATGTGCAGCGTAGTCTCATCCAACTCTTCAGTCACCTGCTTTGGTTTTGACTCAAGAGTGATCTTTTCATCACTAAACAACATAAAATGATGAATCAGGATTTCAGCTGCATCTTTCAATGCATCTTTTGGATGAACAGAACCGTCGGAGGTAATTTCCACTACTAATTTCTCATAGTCAGTTTTCTGTTCTACACGATAGTTCTCTATGAAATATTTTACATTTCGGATAGGCGTATAGATCGCATCCAGAAATATAGTTCCGATAGGTGCCGCATTGGTTTTATTTTCCTCAGAAGGAACATAACCGCGACCTTTATCGATCGTAATATCCATCTGTAACTTCACTGAAGGATCCATATTGCAAATCACGAACTCCGGATTCAACACCTGAAAGGCCGTGGTATGTTTTGCGATATCACCTGCTGTGAAAGTTGCCTTACCATTGATCATCACATGTACCTGTTCAGAATCGGTACCTTCTATCTGCTGCTTAAATCTCACCTGCTTCAGGTTAAGAATTATTTCAGTTACATCTTCAATAACACCCTTAATCGTAGAGAACTCGTGATCAACTCCGGATAATTTCACGGAAGTGATGGCAAAGCCTTCTAACGAACTGAGCAGTATCCTGCGCAATGCATTTCCGACCGTAATTCCATACCCGGGCTCGAGTGGACGGAATTCGAACTGACCAAATGTTTCGGTCGAATGATTCATAATCACTTTGTCCGGTCGCTGAAAAGCTAATATCGCCATGTGTCTTCTTTGTGTTTATAGTTTCTAATATTCAATTATTGTAAGTGCAGTTGTTGAGGGTACCGCAACCCCTTCCATCAGGAATTACTTAGAGTATAACTCGACGATGAGTTGCTCTTTAATATTCTCAGTCAGTTCTTCACGGGCAGGAGGATTAATGAACTTTCCGGCCATCTTACTTCCATCCCACTCCAACCAACTGTATTTACCCATTCTTGAGGCCAGTGCATCATTGATAGTCTCGAGAGATTTAGATTTCTCACGAACTGCGATGACATCACCTGCGCGCAATGTATAAGAAGGAATATTCACTAATTTACCATTCACTGTAACGTGGCGGTGAGATACCAACTGACGTGCACCGGAACGGCTCGCAGCCAATCCTAAACGATACACTACATTATCCAGGCGTGATTCGATCAATTTTAAAAGATTCTCCCCTGTTATTCCTTCCATGCGGGAAGCACGGTCGAAAATTTTAGCGAACTGGCGCTCGAGGATGCCGTACATGTACTTCACCTTTTGCTTCTCCATCAATTGAGTAGAGTACTCAGAAACCTTTGCACGTTTCTTACTGTTGCCATGTTGCCCCGGAGGATAACTGCGCTTTTCGAAATTTTTATCAGGACCATATATCGGCTCGCGAAACTTACGGGAGATTCTGGTCTTGGGGCCTATGTATCTTGCCATTGTATTATTTAGACTTTTCTATTTATGCTAATGATTAAATGCGGCGACGCTTTGGAGGACGGCAGCCATTGTGAGGAATTGGTGTGATATCTACTATTTCAGTTACCTCAACACCTGAGTTATGAATCGTACGAATGGCAGATTCACGACCTGAACCGGGTCCTTTTACAAAAACCTTTACTTTACGCAGTCCTGCCTCGTAGGCTACTTTAGTACAGTCAGCAGCGGCCAACTGGGCAGCATAGGGCGTGTTCTTTTTAGAACCACGAAAACCCATTTTACCTGCAGAAGCCCAGGAGATCACCTGACCGGTAGTATTGGTAAGGCTGATAATAATATTATTGAAAGTAGCATTGATGTGGGCCTCGCCGGCTGCTTCCACTTTTACTACTCTCTTCTTTACGGCTTTAGTTTGTTTAGCCATTGTTCAGAACGGATGTATTAATCTGTTAAATTATTTAGTTACTTTCTTTTTGTTCGCAACTGTCTTACGCTTACCCTTACGAGTGCGACAATTGTTCTTAGTACGCTGACCGCGAACAGGCAAACCTACACGATGACGGATACCACGGTAACTGCCGATATCCATCAGGCGTTTAATGTTCAACTGCGTTTCTGAACGAAGAGCACCTTCTACTTTGAAGGACTCATTGATGATAGAGCGGATCTTATTCAGATCATCATCATCCCATTCATGAACTTTCTTATTCCAATTTACATTGGCTTCAGTCAGGATCTTCTGAGCAGAGGTCTTTCCTATGCCAAAGATGTAAGTGAGACCTATCTCACCTCTTTTATTTTTTGGTAAATCAATACCAGATATACGAGCCATTATCTGACGTAATTTCTATTGTTAAATTAATAAAGATTATCCCTGACGCATTTTAAAGCGTGGATTCTTTTTGTTGATCACATACAAGCGGCCTTTTCTACGCACAATTTTACATTCTGCGCTGCGCTTTTTGAGAGATGGGCGAACTTTCATTTTAATATTTTTCCCGTTGAAGGTTTATTTATAGCGGTACGTTATTCGTCCTTTGGTAAGATCATATGGCGACATCTCTACTTTCACCTTATCACCCGGAAGAATTTTAATGTAATGCATTCTCATTTTTCCGGAGATATGCGCGATGATTTCATGTCCGTTCTCCAACTCCACACGGAATGTCGCGTTAGAGAGGGCTTCTGTAATCGTACCGTCTTGTTCGATGGCCGGTTGTTTCGACATTAGATCAGGCGAGTGTTGCTATTTTTTCTGTTATGTAACTATTTTCTGCGATGGCAAGTTCAATGTCATTGAATGAACTCAGGATATCAGGTTCTCCTTCTGTAATGGCGATGGTATGCTCGAAGTGTGCTGCCGGTTTCTTGTCCCAGTGGTGATTGTCCACCCGTCACTCAGTTGCCGGATTTGCCTTGTTCCCATATTGATCATGGGCTCAATTGCGATAGTCATCCCCGCTTTAAGCAAAGGGCCAGAACCTTTCTTCCCGTAATTGGCGACTTCAGGTTTTTCGTGCAGTTCTGCACCTACTCCATGTCCCACCAATTCTCTCACGACACCATATCCTGCATCTTCTGCATATTGCTGTATTGCAGCACTGATATCACCTACCCGGTTACCGTTTCTCGCTTTCGCAATTCCTTTGTACAAGGAAGTTTTGGTTACTCTGAGTAGACGAAGCACTTCTTCACTCACTACTCCAACGGGAAAGGTATAAGCCGAATCTCCGTGGAAGCCATTCATGAATGCGCCACAATCAATTGAAACTACATCTCCATCATTGATCACTCTTTTTCCCGGAATGCCATGCACTACTTCTTCATTTACCGAAATACAAAGCGTATGCTTGTATCCATGATAATTTTTAAAGGTAGGAACAGCACCATTTGCGAGGATGAATTTCTCAGCGATGGTATCCAGCTCAAGGGTGGTTATTCCAGGTTTGAGGTGGCGTGCAACTTCTGCCAATGTCTTGCCAACAAGTAAAGAACTCTTTCGGATAAGCTCAATCTGCTCTTGTGTTTTGTACACTATTGTACTTCCGCTCATCTTATCCCCTTTAACTCAAACTAGGCTGTGGCACCTATCGCAGCAGAACGACCTTTAATCCGGCCGGACTTCATCAACCCGTCGTAATGACGCATGAGCAGATGACTTTCTATTTGCTGTAAGGTATCCAGTACAACACCGACGAGAATCAGCAGGGAAGTACCACCATAGAATTGAGCGAAATTTGAATTTACACCGGCCAGATTCGCAAACGTGGGCATGATCGCCACAAACGCCAGGAAGAAGGACCCGGGTAAAGTAATCTTTGACATCACGTCATCGATAAATTCAGATGTTTTACGTCCGGGTTTAACGCCGGGAATAAATCCACCATTTTTCTTCATATCATCTGCCATCTGACTTGGATTGACAGCGATAGCCGTATAGAAATACGTGAAGAGTATAATCAGCACCGCAAATACAATATTGTAAAGCGGAGATGTGAAGTCAGTAATATTAGATGCAAAGCCTTGCCATGAAGCGGATTCCGGGAAGAACTGCGCCACATAAGCGGGAATAAACATAATCGCCTGAGCAAATACGATCGGCATTACACCTGCTGCATTTACTTTGAGAGGAATATATTGACGCACTCCACCGTATTGTTTATTTCCAACAATCTTCTTTGCAAACTGCACCGGAATCTTTCGGGTGCCTTGAACGAGAAGTATCACAGAGACCACAACAGCAAACAATGCCACCATTTCAATCAGGAATATTACCAGACCACCACCCTGATCATTCAGTCGTGATAAGAATTCATCACGCAATGCGAAGGGAAGTCGTGCAATAATACCGGTCATAATGATCAATGAAATACCGTTTCCAATACCTTTTTCAGTGATACGCTCACCCAGCCACATGATAAACAATGTACCCGCCACAATAATCAAAGTAGAGGTAAACATGAAGAATGCCGGAGAGATAATTTCAGGATTGGAATACGCGATAATTGCACCCGGAGCCTGAGTTTTCAAATTAATTAAATAACCCGGAGCCTGGAAAATCACCACGATAACGGTAAGAATACGTGTAATCTGATTGAGTTTCTTTCTTCCGCTTTCACCTTCCTTTTGAAGTTTCTGGAAGTAAGGAACCGCGATACCCAACAACTGCACCACGATAGATGCAGAGATGTAAGGCATAATTCCCAATGCTACTACAGAAGCCTGAGAGAAGGCACCACCGGAGAAAGCATCCAGCAGACCTAAAATTCCGCCTTCTGTCTGAGCACGTAACCCTGCGAGCTGAGTAGGATCAATACCCGGCAACACCACATGTGCTGCGAGGCGATACACCAGCAGGAACAAGAGTGTATTCAGGATCCTGGAACGCAGGTCCTCTATTTTAAAGATATTTTGTAATGTCTGTATGAAGTTCTTCATAAGCTCTTATTAGAGGGTTGCTGTTGTACCACCCACTTTTTCGATTGCGGCTTTTGCAGAAGCGGAGAAGGCATTCGCTTTTACATCCACTTTTGCTGTTAACTCGCCACGACCGAGAATTTTCAACAAGTTCATTTTTTGATATAAGTCCGCGCTCGATGAACACCTGCTTATCAAAATTGCTGATACTATGTTCTTCGGCTAAACGCTGAAGAGTATCGAGGTTGATGCCTGCGTATTCTACACGGTTAATATTTTTAAAACCGAATTTAGGAAGACGGGCGTTGCAGGGGCATCTGACCACCTTCAAAACCTATCTTTCGGCTGTTACCGCTGCGTGAACCAGCGCCTTTATGACCACGGGTGGAAGTACCACCATGACCGGAACCCGATCCACGTGCTATGCGTTTCCGGTTCTTCGTTGAACCTTTTGCCGGCTTAAGATTGCTCAAATCCATAATCTGTATTGTTTCTCTTTTTCAGATGGATAATTAATTCTCTACTACGCGAACGAGGTGCTGAACTTTAGCTACCATTCCTTTTATCTGAGGAGTCGCTTCTACTTCTATTGTTTTATGCATGGTCAGACCGAGCGCTTTCAGCGTACGTTTCTGAACTTCTGAACGGTCGATTCCGCTCTTTACCTGTGTGATTGTAAACTTTGCCATGACTCGCGTGCTACTGGTGGAAATTATCCGTTAAATACTTTACTTAAATCAACATTTCTTTGTAGTGCTACAGCACGTGCATCGCGCATTTTCAATAATGCATCAATAGTTGCTTTCACCACATTATGAGGATTGGAAGAACCTTTCGATTTTGCCAATACATCTGTAATACCTACACTCTCTAACACTGAACGCATCGCACCACCGGCGATTACTCCGGTTCCGGGAGCGGCAGGCTTGAGGAACACACGTGCACCACCAAACTTTCCATCCTGTTCATGCGGCACGGTACCTTTTCTCAAAGGAATACGAACCAGGTTTTTCTTGGCGTCGTCAATGGCTTTCGTCACTGCGTCGGTTACTTCTTTCGCTTTACCAAGTCCATGGCCTACCACACCTTTTTCATCTCCAACTACCACGATGGCAGCGAATCCAAAAGCGCGACCGCCCTTGGTCACTTTGGTAACACGATTTACTGCCACGAGTTTATCGTGTAGTTCTGTATCGGTTGACTTAACGCGTTTACTGTTCTGAATCATTTGATATATCGTAACTATCTGTTCGTATTAAAATTGTAATCCTGCTTCACGGGCACCATCAGCCAATGCTTTTACTCGTCCATGATAGAGGTAACCACCACGGTCAAATACTACGGAAGAAATACCCGCAGCCTTCGCTTTCTCTGCCAGAATTTTACCGACAGTCACCGCCTGATCTACTTTATTTGTTTTTACATCCACTCCACTTTCACGTGAAGAAGCTGCTACGATCGTAAGACCTTTCACATCATCAATCACCTGTGCATAGATGGCTTTATTACTACGGAACACAGAAAGTCGTGGACGTTCAGCAGTTCCTTTTATTGCTTTACGAATACGGTGACGTATTTTAGAGCGGCGGATTAATTTTTGTTCTTGAATGATAAACCGTGTACTTATTCGGTTAATTAATATTATTTCTTAGAAGCGGACTTACCGGCTTTTCTGCGTAATTGTTCACCCACAAACTTGATTCCTTTTCCTTTGTATGGTTCAGGAGTTCTCAGGGAGCGAATTTTAGCAGCCACCTGACCTAACAATTGCTTATCGTGACTTTCGAGGGTGATGATCGGATTCTGTCCTTTATCCTGACGGGTAGCCACTTTAATTTCAGAAGGCAATTCGAATACCACGTGATGAGAATACCCCAACACCATATCCAGCATATTTCCCTGGTTCGTGGCACGGTAACCTACACCCACCAGTTCTTGCTCTACTTTAAATCCGGTTGAAACTCCCACCACCATATTGTTGATGAGGGCACGGTACAAACCATGCAGGGCACGATGACGCTTTTGTTCAGTTGCACGGCTCAGTACTACCTGAGTTCCTTCTATGGCAACACTGATTCCATCATCTACATCCTGAGTAAGTGTGCCTTTAGGTCCTTTAACAGAAACCTCACGGCCATTTACATTAATCTGCACCCCACTGGGTATATTGATCGGGTTTTTTCCTACGCGTGACATTTTATCGTCGTAATTTATTTAACTATTAATAAACGAAACAGATGACTTCTCCACCAACATTCATCTGACGAGCTTCTTTATCGGTCATCAAGCCGTGAGAAGTAGAAACAATCGCAATACCAAGACCATTAATAACTCTTGGAATACGATCAGCTTTCACATACTTACGCAGACCGGGTTTTGAAATCCGGCGGATGGCTGAGATAGCGGGCAGTTTAGTAACGGCGTTATATTTCAAAGCAATTTTGATATTACCTTGTTTATTATCCGAATCTTCAAACTTATAATTTGAAATAAAACCTTTATCGAAAAGGATCTTTGTCATCTCCTTTTTCATGTTCGATGCAGGTACTTCCACTACACGGTGATTTGCTTTTACCGCATTTCTGATACGGGTTAAGTAATCTGCTATTGGATCGGTATACATGGACTAATTAATTCTTTTTAAATAATGATTAAACGTGAGGATTACCAACTTGCTTTTGTTACCCCGGCAATTTTTCCTTCCAGTGCAAGTTTTCTGAACATCACACGGGAGATTCCGAACTGACGGATATAACCACGAGGACGACCGGTAAGCTTACAGCGGTTTCTTACACGTACTGGGCAAGAATTCTTTGGTAGTTTTTGCAAGCCAACAACATCTCCGGCTGCCTTTAACTCCTTCCGCTTTTCAGCATACTTTTCTACCATACGGATGCGCTTTAACTCACGCGCTTTGATCGATTCTTTTGACATCGTTCGTCAGATTATTTTGTTTGATTCTTAAAAGGAATACCAAATTCTTTTAATAATTCCAGGGCTTCGTTGTCTTTCTCTGCAGTAGTCACGAAGGTGATATCCATACCTTGAATTTTATTCACCTTGTCAATGTCGATTTCAGGGAAAATGATTTGTTCAGTGACACCGAGTGTATAATTCCCACGTCCATCAAAGCCTTTATCATTCACACCGCGGAAATCACGGATACGAGGCAAGGCAACTGCAATCAGTCTGTCTAAGAATTCATACATTCTGTCGCCGCGCAAAGTCACTCTTGCACCGATTGGAACACCGGCACGCAATTTAAAGTTCGAAATATCTTTACGGGACTTGGTAGATACTGCCTTTTGTCCTGTAATGGTTGACATTTCACTGATAGCAGATTCAATAATCTTCTTATCTGACACTGCATCACCCAGACCCTGGTTGATACAAATTTTAGTCAGACGAGGTACCTGCATTACACTCTTATATTGAAACTTATCACGCAGAGATTTAACCATCTCGGTGCGGTATTTCGTTTTCAGGCGTGGTTCGTAATTCATATCTTTTTCCCTCCCCTGTTATTTCTTAGTTTTTATATAACGAACGAGTTTCCCATCTTCCAGACGGCGGCCTACTCTACCGGGCTTTCCGGTTGCCGGATCGATCACCATCAGTTTGGAAATACGCACAGGAGCTTCCTGCTTGATAATTCCTCCCTGCGAATTTTGCGCATTAGGGCGGGTATGCTTGGTGATCATATTCACTTTTTCAACGATCGCTCTCTGATCGGCAGGAATTACTTCAAGTACTTTACCTTGCTGACCTTTTGAATCTCCACTGATCACCTTCACGAGGTCACCTTTGCGGACATGGAGTTTCTGTTGTTTATTTTTTACGTTCCATTTCTTAGAGCACCTCCGGGGCTAAGGATACAATTTTCATAAATTGTTTTTCACGCAATTCACGTGCTACGGGTCCGAAAATACGGGTGCCACGTAATTCATCCTGGTTATTCAATAACACTACCGCATTATCATCGAAGCGAATGTAGGATCCGTCATCACGACGTACTTCTTTATTCACTCGCACTACTACGGCTTTTGATACCGTACCTTTCTTCACGTTACCGGAAGGAAGTGCATTTTTTACGGTCACTACAATTTTATCACCCAGGGAAGCATAGCGTTTGCCTGTTCCTCCAAGCACACGAATGCAAAGTACCTCTTTGGCACCGCTGTTATCGGCTACTATGAGCCTTGACTCTTGCTGTATCATTTTATATCGTTACTGGATTGTGTTCTCCCCTTTCAGGAAGGATACAGATTATTTCGCTTTTTCAATAATCTCAACCATGCGCCAGCGTTTCAGCTTACTCAATGGTCGTGTTTCCATTATTTTCACTGTATCACCCACTCCGCATTCGTTCTTTTCATCATGCGCCATAAACTTCTTGGTGATCTTGATGAACTTACCATACATCGGGTGCTTCTCTCTGGCTTCTACTGAAACCACGATCGACTTATTCATTTTTGTACCGGTCACTAAACCGATACGCTCTTTTCTTAGACCTCTTTCTTCCATGATTATTTTTCTGCAGCTGGGGTTTGAGTCAAACGTTTACGAAGCTCGGTTTCGAGACGCGCAATCGCACGACGGGAAGCACGAAGCTTCATAGGGTTTTCGACAGGAGATACTGCATGCGCCATCTTCATCTTAGTGTAGCTGGCACGCTCATCTCTCATCTTTTCACGGACTTCATCCGTTGTAAGGTCCTTAACGATGGACTGTTTCATGGCAAATATTTAATATTATTCTTGATAATCCGGACGCACAACGAATCGTGTCGTTACCGGCAATTTTTGAGCTGCGAGACGCAAAGCTTCCTTAGCAATGGTCATTGGTACACCTTCTGCTTCGAAGATGACGGTTCCGGGTTTCACGGTGGCTACCCAATATTCGGGGGCTCCTTTACCTTTACCCATACGTACCTCTAAAGGCTTTCTGGTGATAGGTTTGTCAGGGAATATGCGGATCCAAATCTGTCCTTCACGTTTCATGTAACGGGTTACCGCTACACGAGCTGCTTCTATCTGACGGGATGTAATCCAACACGTCTCCAGTGATTTTATTCCAAAAGTTCCGAAGGCCAATGAGGTACCTCTGGTGGCACTGCCACTCGAAACCATCATATGTTGTTTCCGGAACTTGGTTTTTTTAGGCTGTAACATGATTCAGCTACTTTATCTAGTATTCGTCTTTAAATTAGTATTAACCTCTTGGTGATTTACCGCGACCACCGCCGCCTCCGCTACCACCACGTCCGCCTCTTCCGCCACGGTCACCACCTCTGTCACCGCGATCGTTGCGATCAGAACGCTCACTGCGCTCTTTTCCGCCTTTTGGTGTGCTTGCTATTCCAATATTCGGAGCTAAGTCACGCTTTCCGTAAACTTCGCCTTTGCATATCCAAACTTTAATTCCAATGATTCCGTAAGTTGTTAATGCTTCTGACAAGGCATAATCGATATCAGCACGGAAAGTATGCAATGGAACACGTCCTTCTTTGTACTGCTCAGAACGTGCGATCTCTGCACCACCTAAGCGACCTGCACAAATAATTTTAATTCCTTCAGCACCCATTCTCATGGTAGAAGCAACAGATTGCTTCATGGCACGACGGAAAGAAATCCTCGCTTCCAACTGACGTGCGATACCATCTGCTACTAACTGTGCATCCAGTTCCGGACGTTTGATTTCATAGATGTTAATCTGAACATCCTTCTTGGTAAGCTTCTTTACTTCTTCCTTCAACTTATCTACTTCAGCACCGCCTTTTCCGATAACAATACCCGGACGTGCAGTGTGAACAGTTACGGTGATTAATTTCAATGTACGCTCGATAACAATACGCGATACTCCGCCTTTTGCCAGTCGGGCGAGAAGATACTTGCGGATTTTTTCGTCTTCCACCAGTCTGTCGGCATAATTTCTTCCTCCATACCAGTTAGAATCCCATCCGCGGATGATACCTAAACGATTACCAATCGGGTTAGCTTTTTGTCCCATTCTTCTTTGCTTAATTAGCAGTATTATTTTCAGCAGCAACAAAAGCGTTTTTGTTGTCCACTATAAGTGTAATATGGTTTGAACGCTTGCGGATACGGTGACCGCGTCCTTGCGGGGCCGGGCGAAGACGTTTCAACTGACGTCCTGCGTCAACATTCACTGACTTCACTACTAGTTCCTGCTCCTCTATTTTCAAGCTTTCATTTTTCAATTGCCAGTTGGACAAAGCCGACAGCAATAGTTTTTCCAACCTTCCGGCTGCTTCCTTGGTACTCAGGCGAAGCATAGCCAAGGCCATGTCTACCCTTTTTCCACGGATCATGTCAGCTACCAGTCGCATCTTGCGAGGTGAGGTCGGACAATCATTCAGTTTAGCGTATGCAACACTCTTGAGTGCAGCTTTGCGCGCTGTGGCGACGTTACGTTTTCTGGCTCCCATGATTATTTAGATCCTTTGTCTTTGTTACCGGAATGCCCTCTGAAAGTACGGGTGGGAGCAAATTCTCCGAGTTTGTGTCCAACCATATTCTCAGTCACGTATACCGGAATAAATTTATTCCCGTTATGTACTGCGAAAGTGTTACCAACGAAATCAGGTGATATCATCGATCTGCGCGACCATGTTTTAATAGTAGCTTTCTTTTTGCCATCATTCATCTCAAGCACTCTTTGCTCAAGCTTGTAATCGATGAAGGGCCCTTTTTTAAGCGAACGACTCATGTTTTATATTCTTCAGAATCCTTTTAACAATTATTTCTTACGACGTTCGAGAATGTACTTGTTCGTCGGATTGCTCTTTTTACGTGTTTTATAACCTTTTGCAATGAGGCCCTTACGTGAACGTGGATGTCCACCTGAGGCGCGTCCTTCACCACCACCCATCGGGTGATCTACAGGATTCATCGCTACTCCGCGTACTCTTGGACGAATACCGATCCAACGGTTTCTTCCTGCTTTACCTTTACTTTGCTTATCGTGATCAGCATTTGATACTGAACCTATGGTTGCCATGCAGGTCACCAATACTTTTCTGGTTTCCCCTGAAGGCATTTTAAGAATCGCATAACGGTCTTCACGAGCTGCCAGCTGCGCATATGATCCTGCGCTACGGGCAATCTTTGCACCCTGACCCGGACGCAATTCAATATTATGAACAGTTGTACCCAATGGCACATCTTTCAATGTCATTGCATTTCCTACTTCCGGTGCTGCAGTTGGTCCTGAAATAATGTTCTGACCTACTTTAATTCCATTAGGCGCTATAATGTATCTTTTCTCACCATCGGTATATTTTACCAGAGCGATGAAAGAAGTACGGTTTGGATCGTATTCAATCGTCTCTACTACTGCAGGGATATCGAATTTATCACGCTTGAAATCTATGATACGGTAAAGTTTACGATGACCACCGCCCATATAGCGCATAGTCATTTTACCGGTATTGTTACGACCACCACTACGCTTCATTGAAACGATCAATGACTTTTCAGGCTCACTTGCTGTAATCTCTGAATAGTCGTTCCTTGTCAGGTGGCGCTGACCCGGTGTCATCGGACGTATTTTCTTAATACCCATTGCTCTTTGCTCTTGTCTTAATTAGATATTACTGAAGAAATCAATTGATTCACCTTTCTTAAGGGTAACGATTGCCTTTTTGATATTAGGGCGCTGACCGCTAACGAATCCTGTTTTGGTTCCGCGTGTCTTGGTTTTACCACGATAAATCATAGTATTAACAGATTCTACGTTAACACCATACATCGCTTCAACAGCCTTTTTTATCTCCAGCTTGTTCGATTTTCTATCCACAATGAAACCGTATCGAGGTTGTTTCTCGGTAATCCGGTTCATTTTTTCTGTTACTACTGGCTTCTTCAGAATTTCCATGTTACTCTATAGGTTTATCGTGCCTATGCACTTAATTTATTTTAGAGGATCAACCCGACAGGAAGTCTGTCCGTTTTACCGGACTTTTTTTCAACCGGGCTGTTTATTACTTGAGCAATGTGCTTTCGATCACCGGAAGCGAGCTCTCCGTTACAATGATGTTTGTGGCGTGTACAATATCGTAAGTATTTAAATCACTGGCTGTTACGACTTTACTGCGCTCCAAATTTCGGGACGACAAATATACATTTTTATTCGATTGAGGGAGAACCAATAAGGGTTTTTTATCGGCTACCTGCAGATTTTTTACCAAATCAGCCATTTGTTTAGTTCGTGGCTGGTCAAAATTGAAATCTTCAAGCACCATAATACTATTTCCTTTTGCCTTATGAGAAAGTGCAGAAATACGCGCCAAACGCTTCAGCTTCTTATTAAGAGAGAAGGAATAATCGCGGGGACGTGGTCCGAAAATACGACCTCCACCAACGAACACCGGGCTTTTCATAGATCCGGCACGAGCACCACCGGTACCTTTCTGACGCTTCAGCTTCTTCGTAGTACCTGAAACTTCATTGCGTTCCTTAGATTTATGCGTTCCCTGACGCTTATTCGCGAGGAATTGCTTCACATCAAGATAGATGGCGTGGTCATTCGGAACAGCTCCAAAGACCTGGTCATTCAAAGACGCCTTGCGTCCTGTTTCCTTACCTGAGATATTATAAACTGATACTTCCATGATTATTTCGTCACCGTTACAAATGAACCTTTATGACCGGGGATTGCTCCTTTTATCAGCAGCAGATTTTGCTCCGGCAGAACTCTTACTATTTTAAGATTTTGCAATTTAACGCGCTCATCTCCCTGATGGCCGCCCATGCGCATTCCTTTCATAACCCTTGAAGGCCATGAAGAAGCACCGAGTGAACCTGGAGCACGCTGACGATCATGCTGACCGTGGGTTTGTCCGCCAACTCCACCAAAATTGTGACGTTTAACAACCCCCTGAAAACCTTTACCTTTAGAAGTACCTACGACATCACAAAAGTCGCCTTCCTGAAACAGGTCACACTTCACCAAATCGCCGATTTGAAATTCCTGCTCAAAGTCACGGAACTCCAAAAGCCTGCGCTTCGGTGTTGTACCTGCTTTCTTAAAATGTCCCAGCATAGGCTGAGGCGTATTTTTTCTTTCTTCTCGCCAAAGGCAAGTTGAACGGCACTGTAGCCGTCTTTTTCGACCGTCTTCACTTGAGTTACTACACAAGGGCCGGCTTCAACTACGGTGCAGGGGATGTTTTTCCCGTCTGCATCGAAGATGCTGGTCATGCCGACTTTTTTTCCGATGATACTCGCCATCTTAACTAGGGTTTAGTTGTTTTGGACTAAATAATGATATGTTTACAAGGCAAGATGAACTTACCTGCTTTTTCTTTTTTTAATTCGGATAGGATGTAAAGAACGTTGTTGTACTCTTCCGGTTATCCCTAAACTTTGATTTCTACTTCCACTCCACTGGGAAGTTCAAGTTTCATCAGGGCATCTACTGTTTTTGCTGTTGAGCTGTAGATGTCCAGGAGACGCTTGTAAGAACATAACTGGAACTGCTCGCGCGCCTTTTTGTTAACGTGCGGGGAGCGAAGAACCGTGTAAATTTTCTTTTCGGTTGGCAGTGGAATTGGACCACTGACGATTGCACCTGTAGGTTTCACGGTCTTTACGATTTTCTCAGCAGATTTATCCACGAGATTGAAATCGTAAGACTTTAATTTAATTCTGATTCTTTGGCTCATTTTATAAGAACGAAGTTGTGACTTTCTTTTGTTGACTTAAACTTTTTCAGCTGCTGCTTTACCTTTTGCTTTTGCAATCACTTCTTCAGCGATAGCACGGGGTGCTTCAGCAAAATGAGAGAATTCCATGGTAGAAGAAGCACGTCCGGAAGTAATAGTACGCAACGCAGTTACATAACCAAACATTTCCGAAAGTGGCACCTTCGCTTTCACGACCTGAGCACCTGCACGGGAATCCATTCCTTCCATTTGTCCACGGCGACGGTTAAGGTCACCTACAACATCACCCATGTTCTGCTCTGGTGTAATCACTTCCAGCTTCATGATGGGTTCGAGGAGGATTGGTTTTGCTTTTGGCAATGACTCACGGAATGCAGTACGGGCACAAATCTCAAAGGAGAGCGAATCGGAGTCAACGTTGTGATAAGAACCATCTATCAGACGAATCTTCATCGTTTGCATCTGATAACCGGCAAGAACACCATTCACCATAGCTGCTCTGAATCCTTTCTCCACTGCAGGGATAAATTCACGTGGAATATTACCACCTGTAATTTCATTCACGAATTGTAATCCGCCATTTTTATCTGTTGGCTCAAAATCCGCATCGGAAGGAGAAATGAAAAACTTGATATCGGCGAACTTACCGCGACCACCTGTTTGCTTCTTATATACTTCACGGTGCTCGTAAGTACCTGTGATTGCTTCTTTATAGTTCACCTGAGGAGCACCCTTGTTCACTTCTACTTTAAACTCACGACGCAGACGATCAACAATGATCTCCAGGTGTAATTCACCCATACCACTGATGATAGTTTGTCCGCTATCTTCATCCGATTTCACTCTGAACGTTGGATCTTCTTCCGCCAATTTACCTAAAGCAACACCCAATTTATCCATGTCGGCCTGCGTTTTAGGCTCGATGGCGAGTCCGATTACCGGCTCCGGGAAATTCATGGCTTCGAGTACGATAGGATGATCTTCTGAGCAGAGGGTATCTCCGGTCTTAATATCTTTAAATCCAACTGCAGCACCGATATCACCCGCTTCAATAGAAGGGATCTGGTTTTGCTTGTTGGCATGCATCTGGAACAAACGGGAGATACGCTCTTTATTTCCTGAACGTGTATTCAGTACATACGAACCCGCATCCAGTTTACCTGCATAGCAACGGAAATAAGCGAGACGTCCTACGAAAGGATCGGTAGCGATTTTAAATGCAAGCGCAGTAAAAGGCTCCTTTACATCCGGACGACGTGTTACCTCTTCACCGGTATCAGGATTCGTTCCTGTAATATTATTCTTATCCATTGGTGATGGCATTAATTCCATCACATAATCCAACATCGTTTGAACACCTTTGTTCTTGAAAGCGGAACCACAAAGCATCGGCACCACTTTATTTGCAACGCAAGCCTGACGCAAAGCTGTTAAAATCTCCGATTCTGTAATTGATGCCGGATCTTCGAAATACTTCTCCATGATCTTATCATCAAATTCAGCACAAGCCTCCAGCAATTTCACACGGTATTCAGTGGCTTCTTCGAGCATATCTGCAGGAATAGGCACCTCTTGAAAGGTCATACCCTGATCGTGCTCATTCCATACAATTCCACGGAAGTTCACCAGATCAACCACACCTTTAAAAGTCTCTTCCGCACCAATCGGCAACTGAAGGGGAAGTGCGTTACCACCTAATACTTCACGCACCTGACGTACTACGTTCAGGAAGTCAGCACCGGCACGATCCATTTTATTCACAAAACCAATACGGGTCACATTATAGTTATTGGCGAGGCGCCAGTTCGTCTCCGACTGAGGCTCCACACCATCTACTGAAGAAAAAAGAAACACCAGACCATCCAATACACGTAAAGAACGATTCACCTCAACAGTGAAATCCACGTGACCGGGAGTATCAATGATATTCAGTTTGTAATTGTTTTTTCTGTATGTCCAGAAAGCGGTTGTTGCAGCAGAAGTAATTGTTATACCACGCTCCTGCTCCTGCACCATCCAATCCATGGTAGCAGCACCATCATGCACCTCTCCTATTTTGTGATTAACACCGGTATAATACAAAATACGCTCTGTCGTTGTCGTTTTACCGGCATCGATATGCGCTGCGATTCCGATATTTCGCACAAATCTTAAATCTTTTACTTCCTGTGACATCTTCTCTTGATGATATTACTCTTTAATTTTATCTTAATTTATTAAACGCGAAAGTGTGAGAAAGCTTTATTTGCATCCGCCATACGGTGCGTATCATCCTTCTTCTTCACAGCAGCACCTTCACCTTTAGCAGCAGCGATAATTTCACCGGCCAATTTATCCGCCATACTCTTTTCGTTACGCTTACGGGAATAAAGAATCATCCATTTGATACCTACTGATATTTTACGATCAGGACGTACTTCTGAAGGAATCTGGAAAGTAGCACCACCTACACGACGGCTTTTTACTTCTACAGCAGGCATTACATTATTCAATGCTGTGCGCCATTGCTCCAGTCCGCTTTCTTTAGTACGTGCTTCTACTTTATCCAACGCATCGTAGAACAATTTAAATCCTGTACCTTTTTTACCGGAGTACATGAGCATGTTCACAAAACGTGTTACGAGTGGATCGTTGAACTTTGGATCCGGTAATATTGGTCTCTTCTTTGGTTTAGTCTTCCTCATGGATCAGAATGCTATTGTCTGAGTCTTTATTATTAATTCAATTATTTTTTACCTTTTGTTGCAGGAGCAGCACCCGGTTTCGGACGCTTGGTTCCATATTTTGAACGACGTTGGTTACGACCATCTACACCGGAAGTATCCAAAGCGCCTACGTATAATATGGTAACGAACACCCGGAAGATCTTTCACCCTTCCGCCGCGAATCATTACAATACTATGTTCCTGAAGATTATGACCTTCTCCCGGAATATAAGCAGTCACTTCGAATTTGTTGGTTAAACGTACACGAGCCACCTTCCGCATCGCTGAATTCGGCTTCTTTGGAGTAGTGGTGTACACACGTGTGCAAACACCGCGGCGTTGCGGACAAGAAGTCAGTGCAGGTGATTTACTTTTATCGACCAGCGCCTCGCGTCCCTTACGTACTAACTGTTGAATTGTTGGCATTCTTAATTTTTTACGATTCTGGATCAGTGATTTAGATACACTATACCCCTAAAAAGGGAGTGCAAAGTTAACCAAGAAATTGATTTAAGCAAGATGTTTTTCAAAATATTTATGAAACAAGTGATTAACGCTATTTCTAGGCCATCCAAAATCATGTAAAACCGATACTATTAAAAAATAATCTCGCTTAATTTCAATTACTTATGATTTATCCTGGTTCTATGACAAGCAGTTAAAAACTTAACATTAATTTTAAAAAAAATACGTTCAGCCATTTTTTGAACATTTACACCATTAACCACCGATAACCTCAAATTTTAAAAACATGAAACACCTCTTCAGACTCTTTGCCATCACTTTAACTTGTTTACCTTCAATACTTTTTGGCAGTCACTTAATGGGTGGCGAGATCACCTGGAGGTGTGATGGAAACGGGGCTTTCATCTTTCAGGCAAAACTATACAGAGACTGTAACGGTGTAAATGGTCCCGGTGGAATGATTCTTCAATCAAATAGTCCGGTAACTTCTATTCTATGCTCACTAATTAGCCAAACTGACATTTCGCCTCAAGGGATAGGATGTGCAAGTTGCTCAATTCCAATGGGACTGGCCAATTCTGTTGAAGAATTTATTTATGAATCAGCCCCCATTCAATTAAATGGTACTCCTCCTGCAGGCGGTTGGTATTTCAGTTATACCGACTGTTGCAGAAACGCGGTTATTGCCAATTTAAGCCCAGGAAGCGGATGGTTTACTTTAAGAGCGATCATGTATCCTTTTTCAGGTCAAAATACGAGCCCCTGTTTTGATAACTCCCCGGCTTTTGCTGAACCACCTACTATCGGATTATGTACCAATTCACCATTGAGTTATAATCATGCAGCGTTTGACCCCGATATTGATTCTCTTACTTATAGTTGGGGAGTCCCTTTGGATGGAAACGGGTTTCCGGGTACTCCCTACCCTTATTCTCCGGGATATTCCTTCCAGTCTCCTTTGCCCGGTACTGCCCAAAATCCGCTAAACATACCCGCAACCCTTGATACTGCACAGGGAATCATTTCCTTCTTATCTTATACCCAGGGTGCTTTTGTGACCGTTACAAAAGTCTCTTCTTATAAATGTGGACAATTGGTTGCTGAAATTTTCAGAGAAGTACAAATTGCACTGCTTTCAAATTGTTTAGTCTCATCTTCACCAAATGTTTATAATACAGCACCTGATATGACTCCTGCACCTGCTGTCGAAACTTTTACCCTATTGGCGGGTGACACATTCTTTTATTCTTTCACAGCTTCTGATTTCGAATTACTACCTGTAGCAGCCGGTGGGACTCCTCAGGTGATAACGGTAGAGGCTATGGGAATGGAATTAGGTCTTGGTGATACTTCTTATACGACTGGTTGTTTAGTTCCTCCCTGCGCAGTACTTTCCAATCCTACCCCGTTTTCCTCACCACAACAGTTAACTGAAAGTTTAACCTGGCCAACGTCCTGTGCACATGCAGGTTTTTATAATGGATGTCTGCAATATCAACGAAACTTTCAATTTATATTCAGGATGGATGATAATTTTTGTCCGGCTCATGGTATAAGTATTAAAAGTTTAAATGTATTTGTAACCGGTCCTGAAGTATATGCAGTAGGAAATAGTCTTGCCGTGAGCTACCCCGGTGTATCCATTCAATGGTATCTCAACGGTGTTCCAATTCCAGGTGCAACGGACACCATTTATACACCTTTGCAAAACGGTATCTATACCATCGTTGCTACCACTTCATCCGGTTGCTCCATGCTCTCCAATCCGGTGAACAGGGTATTATCAGGGCAACAGGAAATAGTTTCAAACGAAAGCAGTTTTACTATTTTCCCAAACCCCGGAATGACGAATGGTGTTGTAAATGTATTGTTGAGAAATGTGCCAACGGGTTCAAATCTTATACGCATCTATGATGTTACCGGACGGTTGGCGAAACAGTTTCCAATTGTTATCAATAATGAAAACGAACACCTGATGCTTCAGCTTGATGATTTAAAGAAAGGCATTTACAACATCAGCATCAATGGAAAAGCAGGGATGCTCGAACAAAATTTAATTCTTAACTAACATTCACCGGGGTCTGCAGAGTGAATTAAGTCCTATTTTTGCGGCGGGAACATTAGTTTCCTTCCCTATAAAATATGACCCCTCCTACTCCTGTCTATTCTTCCGCTGAAATTGCACTTCGACATATTCAATCCGGGCAACGTGTCTTCATTCATGGCAGTGCGGCCACACCTACCTATTTAATAGACAAACTAACAGAAAGAGCTTCTGATCTTTCAGACGTTGAACTGGTATTTATCAGTGTATTGGGAGATTTTGCTCCTGCCCGACCTGAGTTTAAAAGTAATTTCAAAATCAATTCCCTCTTTGTCTCAGCACCGATTCGTGAGGCAATTCATGACGGGAGAGGTGATTATGTCCCGGTTTTCCTGAGTGAGATTCCCGAACTTTTCAAAAACAATATTTTACCCATCGATGTTGCAATTGTACATGTATCCGTTCCGGACGAACATGGTTATTGCTCTCTCGGCACTTCGGTAGATATCGCGCGTTCAGCTGTCAACACCGCTAAAAAAATCATCGCACAAGTGAATCCGCGCATGCCCCGGACACATGGAGATGGTATGGTACATGTCTCGCGGTTTGCCGCCATGGTATTCCATGAAGCTCCCTTGCATGAGTCAAAGATGGCGGAAGTTCTCTCTCCGGAAGAAAAGGCGATCGGTAATCATATTGCCGGACTCATAGAAGATAAAAGCACTTTACAAATGGGGATTGGTAGTATTCCGGATGCTGTACTGCATGCACTCACCAATCATAAAAATCTGGGCGTACATACCGAGATGTTTTCAGATGGCATCATTCCCTTAATTGAAAATGGTACCATCAACAATGAATACAAACGAAAACATCCCGGAAAGACCGTCACCGGCTTTTGCATCGGCTCCGAAAAGTTGTACCGTTATATCGATGACAATCCTTCCTTCGCCTTCCTTGATATCGACTACGTGAATGAAACCAAAGTAATCCGGGAAAATCCATCTGTTGTTGCTATCAACAGTTGTATTGAAATTGATCTCACCGGACAAGTCTGCAGTGACTCTATCGGCACCTATCAGTTTTCCGGTGTAGGTGGACAAATGGATTTTATGCGTGGAGCAGCATTATCAAAAGGCGGGAAGCCCATCATCGCACTTACCTCGAGAACCGGAAAGGGAATTCCGAGAATCACCCCCTTCCTCAAACAAGGGGCGGGTGTTGTTACGACCAGAGCACATGTGCATTATGTAGTGACGGAATATGGTATTGCCTACCTTTTCGGAAAAAACCTGCGACAACGGGCAAAGGAGTTAATTGCTATTGCCCATCCTGAGGATCGGGAGATGTTGGAGAGAGCGTTTCATGAAAGATTTAGAGTTATCTAATTACACTTTTGAAAGTGTTTCGTCTAAGATTATTAAATTTTAGATGAGTAGAGATTGCGGTAGCAATAGCAATTTTGCTTCCGGCTTCCGGCTTTGGGTCTTAATGGTGATAATGACTTAGGTTAACCGCAAAGACGCTAGGAATACGCAGGGTACGCAAGGGTTTACCATAACAAATCATAATAATCCTAACAAATCTGCGGCCCATCAGAATTTTATTATTTGCCTGCTATTTCAATGTTTTTCCGTAATTTTATTGTGATGAAAAAATTCTTTTGCGCTTTGTTGTTGATGACTGCGGTTGTTGGGGGTGGGAAGGTATTCGCCAGTTAATACCTTGGTGTTCGGGATAGTGCAGGAATTCACTTCATTAGTCAACCTACAAATTTCAAGTCAGTAATGAAGATGAGAGGCTCTTCATCCACTATCTCGGATAGTAGTGGTTTAATTTCGTATTTCTTTTGTTAAACAATATTTTTCCCTTAAATAATGTATTAGTTAATAAATATGATAGTGTAATGAGCAATGGAAGTGGGTTGTTGGTGGAGGATGGTATCACGATCGTATAATTATTCCAAACCCAAGCAATGATTCCTTGCTTTATATTTTTTCAGCAGGTGTTACCGCTAGTGGTCCTTATGGACTTTACTTTCCACCGCAAACACAGCGCTTGTCATCCAAAAAAATGTAATGTTAAATAATCTTCCTGCATTCGATGCCTTGATGGCTGTTCGCCATGGGAATGGTAGAGTTGGTGGTTGATTTTTCAGCGATGGTTTGCACCAAATGCAACGACTCCCACTAACGCATACTTTTTTTATTTAATAGACCCTTCAGGTATTTCAGGGCCATTTAACCAAAATACTGGATTAGATCATACAACAAATGGTGGGCATTTGATTTTTAGTTCTGAAGGAAATAAGTTTGCAATGGTTTCACTAGCTGGCTTAATTCAACTCTGCGATTTCGACAGATGCAGCGGTCAGATCACTTCCTTTACTGCAATTCAACCGGAAGGAGCCGGACCATTTCCATTGGTATTGACAAGCTGCGCCTTTTCACCCAATGAAAGGTTCTTATATGTTTGTGAAGCCTCACTTAGCACGCAGCCATCTACCATTTGGCAATATGATTTAACATCAAGTAATATTGTTAACTCCAAAGTCGCAGTAGGTGTTTTTACTGATCCGAATATGGGTGTTTGGTCAATACTTAAAGCACCTGACGATAAAATATATATTTCCACCTTTGATGAAAACTACGCCTGGCCTTACCCGGATAAGTTACCACCATCAACTCTAACCTCTCGCATCAACCAACCCGATTCACTCGCCTCCTTCGATTTCAGCCTTTTAGTTTTTACTTGGTGCCCACGTACTGCCTCCCAACAATCCTGATTACAACTCGGTGCCTGGGTGGGCTCGCCGTGATACTTGAGTGTGGGGTGGATGATAATGTACCGCAGCAGGAGGTGTTTTTCAGCCTGGTACAATAGTGAATGGAATATGATTCACGTCAACGCCTCCAAACTCAAAGGCAGAACGGGGAGTTTGCGGTTATTTGATATGGAAGGGAGGTTGGTGTACGAGAAAAAAATTGAGGTGATTGCGGGAGGGTATGTGACGGGAGAGATTTCGATGAATGCGGTGGCGAATGGGGTTTATTTTGTGAATTTAATTACTGAGGCGGAAAGTGTTTCGTCGAAAACTATCAAATTGTAGGTGCATAGAGATCATCGTCATCGAAGGATTTTTTCTTTTTAACCACTAAGGCACAAAGAGCACGAAGAATCACGGAGGAATTTTTTTAAAACAATAACTTTATATTTATTTCAAAATTCAACCCTTCATTCAAAACATTCATCAATTCATCAACTCATCAATTCATTAATTCCTCCTTGGTGAAGAGAAATTCGATCGCAATTAAAATTACTGATCAATGGTAAGTTTCTGATGCGACGCGTAGGCTCTCCATTTTTCGATGACGGATTGGAAATCGGGAGGGAGGATGCTTTCGAAGAACATGAATTTGCCGGTGGTGGGGTGTTCAAAGCCGAGGGACTTAGCATGGAGGGCATGGCGGGGTATCATCTCAAAACAATTTTCAACGAATTGCTTGTACTTGGTAAAAACGGTTCCCTTGAGGACGCGGTTGCCGCCGTAGGTTTCGTCGTTGAAGAGCGGATGGGCAATATGTTTGAGATGGGCTCTTATCTGATGGGTCCTCCCGGTTTCGAGTTTGCATTGGATGAGAGTGACGTATCCAAATCGTTCCAATACTTTGAAATGAGTGATGGCATGTTTACCATGTGTGCCATCAGGAAATACATCCATGACCTTTCTGTCTTTTAAGCTTCGCCCGATATGTCCGGTGATGGTTCCGGACTCTTCCGAAAAATCACCCCATACCAGCGCTAAGTAAAGCCGCTCAATGGTACGATCAAAAAATTGTTTGGAGAGATGCGTCATCGCCTGCTCTGTCTTGCCAACAACCACTAATCCCGAAGTATTTTTATCGATGCGATGCACCAGGCCCGGACGAATAGATTCTGATTTTATCGGCTGGTCGATGAGATCAGGATACATGATATGCACGAGTCCGTTGACCAGGGTACCACGATAATGTCCGTAAGCAGGGTGAACCACTAAGCCGGCCTGTTTGTTAATGACGAAGAGCTGATCATCTTCGTATACGATATCCAATGGAACATCATCCGGATACAATTCAATATCGCGTGGTGGATGTGCAAGCACAACGGTTACTGTATCCCCGGGCTTCACCTTATAACTCGACTTCACCGCTTTCCCATTGACCAAAATGGAACCTGCTTCTGCCGCTATCTGCAAGCGGTTTCGGGAAACATTCTGTAAACGGTTGATGAGAAATTTATCGACTCTCAGCAGCGATTGATTCTTATCTGCTACAATCCGATAATGCTCGAATAATTCATCCTGCTCCTGCTCACTCGCTTCTTCCGATCCCTCAGGCAAGGTATCGTCCAACTCATCTCCTGTAACGATCATTATCTTGAAATTATTAAACGGCGTTGTGCCAATATTGCTTGCTGATTGCGTACCCGAACGATATAAACACCCGGAGAAAATGCATTTGTTTCCAGACGCGTAACGAGAGAAGAGGAATGCACCAATCGTCCATCCACACTCCAAACCTCCAACTGCTCACTTCCATTCGATTTGCTGAAGATAAAATTCACCATACCATCAGCAGGGTTTGGAGCAACTGTGAAATTATAGTTGTCCGGATTCTCTTCAGGTACTCCTACAAACAACGTGGTATCGCCCATCACCGGACGCATCATGAATGTACCGGGAGTGATGGCAGTTTGTATCCAGCCCGCACCCACATTGTAAAACATTCTTGAGTTTGAAGCCGTATTCCTGTCGTAGCCCAGGTGTAATCCATCTCCAAGTACTTGCTGGAAGCCGATATAAATTGTTCCACTAACAGGGACAATCTGATCAAGGACGTATGTCGCATATCCATTGATAACACTGGTATAAGCGGGACGTTGGGCCGATTCCTGGTAGATCACCGTTTCCGGATTCAGGCTACTCCATACTTTAATTGAAAACAGTTTATTACTCACGTTAGGGCCTTGCTGAAGAAAGAAATAGCGAATGGCCCGAAGTGTATCCGGCTTCATGATTTCGAACTTCAGTGCGACTTTACCATTTGGAGCATTGATGAGATCGTACCCCACTTCCGCACTGCCATCGTCGAAACTATAATAATTATAAAACTCCTGTGTATAGGTAACGGTATCATTCGATTTTAATCCACCGAAGGCATTACCATTGGTGAAATAATTTTTTACTGTGAATCTGTTGCTGTCTGCTGCCAAAGAAGGGGTGTTCGGAAAGATGGAATCCACTCCAAAATCATATTTCAATTGAATATTATTGGGTCGGCCCGGAAATATATTTCCATTGTCGGCTCCAAAACCGGAAACATAATTCCCGTTATAGTTATATATCCTGTTGTTAAAACCCACATCAGCAGGTGATGGGTCGTTCACACGGTATTGCATAGCCGAAGAATCTCTCAATAAATTTTGCTGATCAATGGATGAGAGGGAAACAAAATGATCCCATGGAACGGATGAATATTCCTTCATGAGACTGGTGGCGGGCAGCGTCATGGCTACATCTGAGAGAACGGTATCCATTTGTCCGGTAAACTGATTGTAGGCCCTGTACATGCGAATATAATCAATATGCCAGTGATCCAGACTTCCTGTTCGGGAGCCATAGTTCCTAAACCGGAAACGAAAACCATCCTGCAGCCAAACGGCATTGGTTACCCTCACCTGCACATTGGTAAAAATGGTATCCTGTCCGCCGGAAATCAATCCACGTAAAAACCACTGACGACTCCATTGATTGGTAGAAGGATTATAAAAATCGAGCACCAATGAATCTCCTGAATCGGGACCATCGCCCCAGCCTTTCTTCTGCCAATAGAAACTCAGTGTAATACTGTCGGAAAGTGAATATACTCCCCCACCCTGGGAAGAAGGACGGGTCAATAAGCGGATATACTTCGACGTGAGTGTATCACAACCGCCCTGAATGGTAGAAGCTGAATTATCGTAGGGGTTTCCTTCCGCATTTAATCCATCAAAAGTGGCCACACCAATGGTGAGCGGATTACGAGGGAAGGTACTGTTGATATAAACATAATTATCGGTCCATAAATCGGTAGAAGGATAAACGGCAGTGGTAGAGAAATCATCGATAAACGGAAGATCAACAGTATCTGTTAAATTGGCCATTCGGAAAGAAGAGGCAGGATGATCGGTGAGATATTTCTGAATGACCGGATTATTTCTCAGCGGCACCAAACGTTCATGTTGGGAAAACACATTTGTAACACAGAGCATAGTGGCGAATAAAAATATCAGGGAGTAGAACTGCTTATTCTTCATTTCGAATTATTTTAACTTATCAGGTGTTTGGGTAAAGAAAAGATCAATGGCTTCACCCTGTTTTATATAGATAGAATCACCGGGTTCAGGAACCTGGCGATACACTTTTGCTGCTGCTGAATCTTCCACACTCTCATCATAGACCATGGCGCCGGGATTGAGTGAAGAACCTTGCAATACGAACAAGGCTTCATCAACTGTCAGCCCTTTAAGCGATGGCACTTCCACTTCTGTATTTCCAATTCCATCTCCCAAAACCAGATCAATGACAGCACCCTTGGTGATATCAGCACCGGCTTTTATTTCAGCACCATTATACATTAAGGATAAGACCGCGTTTTTTGCAAGATCGGGTTTGTAGATGATCTGTCCGACTTTTAAACCGTATGAAGCCAGAATTGCCTCGGCTTGTCGCTGCGATACATCAATGAGATTCGGAATTTTCACTTGTGGTGGAACGGTACGGGTAACGGTTACATAAATCGTTCTCCCTTCCTTCACATTCATATTCGGAGCGGGATCCTGATCGATGACTACTCCGGGAGGTTTATCCAGAATGAATACAGAAGAATCGGCCACTTTCACCTGAAACGATTTTCCTTCGAGAAATGCTTCCAGTTCTTTAAACTTCATTCCTTTTAAATCGGGAACTGTTATTGTTTCTCCATGGTTAGTATATCCATTTAGCCATTTATAAGTGCCAAATAAAATAACAAAGATGAGCAAGGTGGCCAATGTAAAATTGATGACGAAAACCCGGGAGCAGATGAATTTGAATAGCTTCTTCATGAAATTATTTATGCCGGTTGACTTTGTTTACGTTTTCTACCGAAGTCCAGAATTTTATCAATGAACTCATAAGGCCGGTAATGTGCTATGGCCGCCTGATGGAAGATACAGGTGGCGGGTGTCATACCGGGGAGGGAATTCACTTCGATAAAAATGACTTCTACTTTTTCTGGAGAAAAAATCCGCACGAAGGCATCAATGCGTGCATAGCCTTCAATTTTCAAAAGACGAGCTGCCTTTTCAAATTCACGTTTTACATAGGATGAAATCAATTTATTCTCTTCCTGATCACGACTGTACCGGGCGGAAGTGATATTCTGCCCCTGCCCTGCCAGGAATTTTTCTTCCAGCGAGAGCACATCTCCCTCTGATAAAGCCTCGGAAGCTTCAAATACTTCGTATTCCAATTGACCGGCTTCGTTGACAGCTGTGAGCATACCTCCGGTAATTTCGATAAACCGGCTTGCACCATTGGAAGTGATCAAATCTTCGAACAAGATATTTTGCTTTATCGGAAACTCTTCCTTCGGTTTAATTTTTAATATTTCCGCCAGATTTGCCTCCAACTCCTTATTGGTTCTAAAGACGAGACGCACATAGGCTTCCAACTCTTCCCTTGAACGAATAATCTTCACGGCTGAGCTGCAACCATCGTCCACCGGCTTGGCTATAAAGGGGAACGTAAATTTTTCGGAAATCGTATTTAAGAAGAGGGCGGGATCTGCCAGCCAGTCAAATTCATTGGCCAGATAATGCTTAGCTACTTTAAAATTATTCTTTCCCAGCAGCTCATTCGTCCGGTATTTATCAATGGTGATTTGAGAAGAGGCCGGCCCGGAACCATTGTAAGGAAGTCCCACTTTTTCGAGTTCCACCTGCAGGGAGCCATCCTCACCGGGACGACCGTGCAAGGCGATAAAGACTACATCGCAACGCTTCGAAAGTTCATCATAGGATAGACGTTGAGGGGCTTCGAGGTTGCGGGAATTGGCAAAGCGGTCAGTAAGTTTACTGCAACGCCCGATAATTTTTTCAATGACCGGATGAATATGGAAATCGAGGATTTTCTCGCGAATATCATCGGCATTATCCTTCAGGAGGACATTGATCGGAATGGTATAGAGCTCGTGCTGTTTTTGATTTCCGGTTAAGAAGACGGGGAGCACTTCGTACTTATCACTGGAAGCCAGTTTCTCATAAATATTTCTTCCGCTTTCCACAGAGATGTGTCGCTCTGAAGAATAGCCGCCAAGTATAACGGCCGCGCGGGTACGCTTTTCAGAAGCATGGTGATTCGTATCGATCAACTTATCGAATTTACGTAAAAGAGCAGGCCCCTTATCGTATTGTTTCGTATCGCTGATACGGTTGCGGAGAGAGGTGTAGAGAATATAAGTGATAAATTGAGAGGGATTCATTCCGATCTCTGCTGCCTGATGGAAGAAAAAAGAACTCGGCATCATTCCCGATGTGGTATTGGGATCATTGAGGAAGATCTTTCCCTGATCATTGATAAAACCATCGATACGGGCATATACATCAAAATGCAATGAAGTAAATAGCTTTTCACACAAGATGCGAATGGCTTCTATTTCATTATCGGGCAACTGGATGGGTGTGATTTTACGAGACAAACCCGGCAGATATTTCGAACGATAGTCGAAGAGTTCTTTCCCTTTACGGATCTCGGTTGGAGGAAGTGCAACAGGCAATCCCATCTCATCTTCCACCACAATACAGGAAAACTCCTTTCCCTGGATGAATGCTTCCACCAGCACTGAACTTTCTCCATCTCTTGCAACAAGCACCAGTTCCGGATCGTTTTCAGAAAAGAGGTCGAGCATCACACTCAGCAACTCCTCCGGATGGTAAAATGTACGGTTACCGATCATCAGCGGCAGCCCTACTCCTTCACGAATATCCGATACTTCCCTCACCCAGACCACCTTCGTCTGGAAGTCCATGGTATCCCATTCACATTTAGTTATACGACGAATGAAGAAAGCGCGGTTCATTGCATTCGTAAAGGAATCTATTTCGTCCTGCTGCAAGATACTAACGCCGATGGATGAACCCTGATTGGCGGCTTTCACTACAAGAGGCAATCCTGCTGTCTGCTTTGCCTTCGAATAAATTTCTTCCCGATTTCCTTTGAGCCATTCTTCCCGCTGAATGGTGCAATACTCAGGAACATCAAACCCGGCATTCTTCATCAACTCCTTTTGAATCGCCTTATTCATCCCGATAGAAGAAGATAAAATTCCGGAACCGGTATAGGGTATTCTCAGATATTCCAACAAACCCTGGATGCGACCGTCTTCTCCGTCACTGCCATGCAGGCATAAAAAAGCCATATCGATAATGGAAGAGAGTGCTGTCGGTTCAATTCTGGAACCTACTTTATTGACGAGTTTCACTTGTTCCTGACGATCGAGGTCGCCCAATGATTCTGCATAGACCTGGAAAGCATGCGCTGAAGGAGGAATCAGCTCTGCGGGGGGATAAAAATCGCGGATGCTGCCTTTGTAGATGAACTCCCAGGTCAGAAGAATGAGATTCCCGAAACTATCCACAAACAAGGGGATAGGTTCGAAGATTGACTTATTGAGATTATCATAAACTGTCCGACCGCCTGCAAAAGAAACCTCTCTTTCACGGGAACAGCCACCAAAGACGACTCCGATACGCAATTTTTCCATGGAGAACAAAGGTAGGAAATTAGAATCGGCTATAACCGGAGGCGATGAACAGATTTCAGGTATTCACTGTTGAAAATAAATTCCAAATACCCTTCAGGAAAATTACCGTTTAACGATGAAATCATGAAATAATTTCAATGCATTTGCTCTATGAGAAATCGAGTTTTTCACTTCGGCAGGCAATTCTGCGAATGACTTCTCATAGCCCTCCGGAACAAATACCGGATCGTATCCAAAGCCACCTGTCCCTCGTTGCGCGTTGGAAATTACACCCTGAACGGTGCCTTCAAAGGTAAAGACCTCTCCATTTTGAACATAAGCGAGTACCGTTCGAAAGCCGGCTCGACGATTTTGAACACCTTCCAGCTGATCCAGTAAAAAAATTACATTTCGTGCATCGTTTCGCGGGAGACCGGCAAAATGCGCTGAATCAACACCCGGCTTACCGCCAAGGACTTCCACCTCCAGACCACTATCATCCGCAACACATTGCATACCAGTCAATTCCCAAACTCTTAATGCCTTTTGAATCGCGTTACCCTCAATCGTACCGGAAGTCTCGGGTAATTCCTCTGTCACACCGGCCTGCTTTAAGTCGAGCAATTCGAAACTTTCGGGGAGGATTTTTCGTATTTCTTTCACTTTGTGCGGGTTATTTGTGGCCAGCACCAAACGGATCATATGCATACTCTTATCTTTGACTTACCAAACACCAACAAGATGAACAGAATATACGCAGTAATTATCTTCATCTTATCACTATCGGGAACTGAAATGGCGGCACAATGCCCGACTCCATCGTTCACTGCTCCCGACTCCGCCTGTAAAGGTACTTCTGTTTTATTTTCAAATGCCTCTACCGGAAGTAATTTATCCTATAGTTGGGATTTTAATGCTGCAGATACGCGTTTTGTTCCTGCGGGAGGAATCACGGGAACATATCCGACAGAAATTGCTACAAGTACAGGGATAGACTTCATGAAAGAAAACAATAATTATATTGGATTCAACTTAAAATCATTTGCAAGTTTAGTCAGGATTGAATACGGAAATTCCCTCTCCAACACTCCTGTATTTACAAGTCTCGGCGATGTGGGCGGAATGATTGGCTCCGGTAACCAGGACTTCATATTATTTCATGAAAATGGAAATTACTATGGCTTAATAAATACCGTCTTTGGACAATTGACAAGAGTTTCATTTGGAAACAGTCTTCTAAATACACCTACAGCTACTGCGGTAACATTACCGCCGGGATTATTTGCATCACCTTCCAATATGGCCCTTAAAAAAATGGGAAACGATGTTATAGTACTCATAGCAAATATTTCAGGTGGCAATGTCACGGTGATCAATTTCGGAACATCCATTACCAACAATACTCCGGCCGGCTATAATATTGCTGTTCCCGGAACCAGCCCAATAACTACTGCATTGGTGAACGACTGCGGACATATGTACGGGTATGTTGCTTATGTAAGCGCATCACCAATAACGATAATTGATTTCGGAAATGCGGTAACTTCAACACCTGTTCAAATTTCTGATTTCACGTTTAGCACGCAGTATGCTTATCGAAAAATCAATATGATCAATGAAGCCGGAAACTGGATACTGCAATGCAACACCTACGGTGGTGAGTTGTTCCATGCTTTTCATCTTGGTACCAATGCGGGAAACACAACGCCCATCTATCAAAACCAAGGAACCATTGGAGCCTTTGGATCCGGTTTTTGGACATATGCAATTAAGAAAAACGAAAGTGAAATTGGAGGTATTGCCTGTAATTACAATACCGGCGAACTTTCCTGGTTTAAATACCCACAAATAGGAAATGTAATTTCTGAAGTTTCTTCAGATGAAAACCCCATGACAATTTTTAATGATTCGGGAAACTTTGTTTATAGTTTAACTATAACCGACACGGTAAGCGGTTTTGCCACAACAATCAGGGACTCCATCTACATTAGTGAAGCACCCTCTTCTTCTTTTACCAGTACAGCTGCTTGTACCTCTGCTCCCACTTCTTTTGCCAGTACAAGCACCGGAAATCCTACTATCTATGATTGGAATTTTGGAGATGGTCAAACAGGGAGTGATAGTACTCTTTCAAATATCTATACAACTTCAGGCAACTATGATGTGACGCTGATCTCCATTAATAGTGCAGGGTGTCGCGATACAGCAACCAGTCAAATCACAGTAAATGACCCTCCCGTTTCCGATTTCCTATTTGCAAACAATTCTTGCGCTGGCGCATCTATTGTATTCACAGATAACTCCACCACTTCAGCGGGGTCACTTACCAGTTGGTCATGGGTTTTTTCACCTCTTGATACATTAACAGGAAATCAGGTAAACTATAGTTATAATTCAGATGGTTCTTTTCCTGTACAACTATTTATTGAAGCCAGTACCGGTTGCATAGATTCTACTTTAAAATATGTCAATGTTGTTCCGGGTCCAATTGTTTCGTTTTCAGTTTCCAATACTTGTCTGGGAGACACCGTTAATTTCACTAATTCTACCGTAATAACAGGTGGAATTAACATTGACTATGTATGGAATTTTACTTCAACCGATACCAGCTCACTTGTTCATCCAACTTTCGCTTTCTCACCATTACAGGCCGGTGACTATCCGGTGGTATTGACTGCAACTGCTACTAATGGATGCATCGACACCATGACGGATACTATTCATATTGGTCCTCCGGCAACCACTTATTTTCACATTGACGATGATACCATTTGTGCTAATAGTGGTGTAGTATTAACGGATTCCAGCAGTATAGCAAATGGAGAAACCGTCATTCGCAGAACATGGGACTTTGGTGATGGACAAAGCGACAGTTTACTTTCCACCATCAGTCATACCTATGCTACCGCAGGGACCTATTTCGTTACTCTTACCTTACAAACTAAAACGAACTGTTCTTCCTCTCTAACAAAAACTATTCATGTAATTTCAAGTCCGGAAGCCGACTTCAGTTTCACCGATATTTGCGAAGGTGGAACGGCAGAGTTTGTAGACCTAAGCCTTAGTGGATCGTCACTACCTATCAGTAACTGGAGTTGGTCCTTTGGAGACACCAACACCTCTGTATTACAGAATCCGATGAATCAATATACAGACACCGGCAATTATTCTGTTGCATTGACAGTATCAGACAATAATGGATGTAGCGATACTATTTCCAAAACGATCATTGTGTATCCAAATCCTACAGTGTACTTTACTACCAGCAAGGCCTGTACGTATAATGAAATCACCTTCACTGACAGCAGTACAATAAGTTCCACACAAATCATTGACTGGACATGGAATTTTGGCGATGGAACTATTTTAGGAGGCGTTCAGGATCCTCAGCATATATTTACCCAATCAGCAGCTTATCCTGTTCAGCTTATTGCCACTACAGATCAAGGGTGTAGGGATAGTATCATTAAATTAATAGCTGTAGATGAGTCGCCGGAATTTCAATTGTTAACTTCTAAAGCATGTTTTGGAAATCCCAACAGTTTCAACTTTACTCCTATTGGTAGTGTGGTAACAAACCCGGGCTACAATTGGGATTTTGGAGATTCAACTTCATCCTTGCAAGCGCAACCGTCGCATACCTATACATTCTCAGGTCTAAAAACTGTTATATTCACCTACACCAATTTAAACAATGGATGTTCTTTAAATGACACTCTTATAGCAGAAGTGATTCCCAATCCGGTTTCTGATTTCATAACCGATTCGACTTGTGTAGGTGATACCATTTTTTTAAACGACAACAGCAGTTCGGCTATAGATCCCATCAATCAATGGAAATGGAAATCAACAAATTTCCCGGTTCAGGCAACCTTGCAAAATCAATCCATAGTAACAACGACATCAGGGATTTTTAACGTACAATTAGAAGTCATCAGCAATTATGGTTGTAAGGACTCTATAAGTAAAAACGTAGTTGTTTTTAACTTGCCTCAAACCAGTTTTACCACTGACCCTGACTTTGGCTCACCCCCACATCAGGTAACATTTACTAATACTTCAGATTCCGGTTTTTATTTATGGGATTTTGGCGACGGTTCACCGATAAGCACAAATGCCTCTCCGATACATGTGTTTTCAGACACCGGCACCTTTACCATACACCTTATCACCACTTCAGGTAAAGGATGCATAGACAGTGCACAGTCCACGGTATTAGTCTTACTTCCTTATCTAGATATTGCTGTAGAATCCAGCAATTACCTGGAAACTGTGGATGCTTATGAGGTAACTGCTACGTTTAGAAATTTAGGAAATATAACGATAGAAAATTTTGATATAAATGCATTTCTCCAATCGAAGAGTCCTGTTTCAGAATACATTGATAATGTCAATATTCTTCCGGGAAATCAGACCAACATAAAATTAAAAACCAGATTCCTGAAAGATGCCAGTGCACCGGAATTCATTTGTGTAAAAGTGACCAACGTCAATCATACCACAGATGCTATAAGTGCAAATAATGAAGATTGTTCCTCTACAGCAAAATCACAAGAAATCCTGGGAGCATATCCAAATCCAAATGACGGAATTTTTATTATACCTGTAAACTCGATTGATGAAAAAGAAATAAATATTCAAATTACTGATGTTTATGGGCAATTTGTCAGAGAAGCTCAACTCTTCTCATTAGCCAAGGGATTTAATCGTCTCCAGATGGATATCAGTGATCTTCCATCAGGATCTTATATTTTAAGTATTATTGATGGAGAAGATACGTATTATCAGAAAATCATAAAAAGATAAAAACCGGGATCTTTAACTTATCATAACTTTACAGGATAAACTATGTATTTCCGTAGGTGGCGATAATATCATAATGTTCCAATCCGGTGGAATCCATTTCCTTTTCGTCCACTTTGTGAATATGGTAACCATATGAAACAATCAAGTTAATTAAATCTTTTGATGTCACTCCCTGCCTGGAAAGATTCAGGCTATTCACCTCAATGAATAATACCGGTCTGAATTTCTTACAGGAATTTACTGCGCCTTTGAGTACATTCAATTCAAATCCTTCCACATCAATTTTAAGAAAATCCAATCGGGTGATGCTATTTCTTTCCACAAATTCATCTAGTGTAATAGCTTCTACCATTCCTCCTTCCTGGTCTGCATCCTTACGCATGTAGATACCCCCACTATTATTATAAGTCAATGGATCAAAAAAAAGTTTTTCAGCTCTATCAGAAAGGGCAATATTCTCCACTTTAACGTTCGAAAAAGAGTTGAGAGCAAGGTTATCCATACACTTAGCATACGTAAAAGGCACCGGCTCAAACCCGTAAACGAATCCGCCTTTTCCAACCAAATGGGCAAAACTCATTAATGTTTCACCGATATTGGTACCTACATCGAAAATAACAAAACCGGGTTTAATGAGTGGATATAATTCATTACGATGTTCCACATTCAAATCAAAATAAATCACCCACTCCATGTACTCTGAAATATCCAAATTATAACCCACACCATGTCGGACCACCTTTCTGAATGTACGAGGTGGGTATTGATAATTTTGAGGAATACATTTGACGAAAAAATTAGTATAGCCCTTTCCACTTGTCAAAAATGGTAGTGCTCTATCCATAGAAAGCAATCTCAGGATATTCCTGAAGAAATTAAAAAAAATCAACTTTCCGGGTTTCATCTGCGTGAGTTTAAAGATTCACCATTACGATAGCAGCTCGATTTTTCGATCAAAGACCAAATAAAATCACATCTTCTTTTCATACTTTTCACCATTCAATATAACCAATGATACAATCCATCTATACAAAAATAGTAATAGCCACATTTAAAACAAAAAGACTTTCACTACCCTAGTGATAAAAGGAAGGGAAATAAATCATATTGTTTTAATTCAACTAACCACACCTGATTGACGATCTATCCCCCAAGCTTCCAGCAATGGCTCATGATTGTTTTCTATAGTATGATACTTTTTCACCCATGCAATATTTGTTTCGATCTCAGATGCTGCTAACCGCCTTTTCTCGTTAATTAATTTGGTTAGAGTTTCTTTAAGTGTAATAGCATTTACATTGATTACCGGGCAACCCGGGTATCAATACTGCTCAAGTCCACTTTCCAAATAACAAAGAACTACATCTCCACTCAAAAGAGCTTCCATACTTTGAAGTCCGTACCATCCAATCACGAGTTGATCAATCAACACATCTGATTTCTTCAGCAATTCAAACAATTCATATCTGGATACACTATACAGCTTCTTTGAATTTAATATTCTGATACCGGGTGTAATTGTCTCGACTTCTTCCCCATACTCCACTTTCAGTTCCTCCAATGCGTCATGAATAAACTTAGTACCTTTCACACGTGCGTTAGAAGGCGAATGCAAAATTGTATATTTTCTATCATTAGCATCATCCTGACGACTTATACTTAAACCACCGGACTCTCTTACAAATTTATCAAAATCTATAAGAACCGGATAATACTTCGCAGTAGGTATAATTGATAATAAGTCAGGAGTTGAAACCAAAATTTTATCAGCAAAGTCCATAGTATCCTTTATCAAAGCATCCTGCCAGGGCAATGTTAAAGGAAAACCACGATTGCCATTCAAAAATTCCACCAGGTTCTTATCCTTCCAAAACAAGTACTCAGGACTTCTGATATCCGAACCGACAAAATGCATCACTATTCTCTTCCCAAATAATTTATACATTCTAAATTCAAAGCGACGCAATTTCCTCGTCAACAATGTTTCACCGGAAAAAAAATGAAAAACATCAAAACGAAAGAGACTATAAAGAAAAAAGAAAAAAGTATAGAAATAAACGTATACTTTACTGTGCTTATCCACTGCGCATACGTAATCATAACTGGTTTTATAATGTGATTCAGCTAATTTAAACTTCGTAAAGGATTCCGGCTGTAATTGATCCGAAAGATGGGTCTGAATAAATTTAGTATACAATTCAATCCGATAACCTATATCCAATGCGGCAAATAAAATTCTCTTCTTCTTCATGAAAACAGCTTTGAGATTTGAACATATTCCCACGACAAACTCTCCAGCGCACTCTTTCTATTCAATAAATTTCTACCGGCAAGCATTTCGATTCCCAACTGAATACTTTCGGCATTTATCGACTTATAGGCCGGTGGCTCAAAGCCTACCTTTTCCTTCCTCCAGCAAATCTCTTCCGGCAAGATATTCTTCATCGACTCGCGCAATAAAAACTTTGTCCAACCGTCTCGTAATTTAAAATTATCAGGGAGGCTAAAAACAAACTCCACGAGTTCATGATACAGAAAAGGCAACCTGACCTCTACACTATTTGCCATTGCATTACGATCAGCATAACGCAATAAATTTTGCAGTCCTCCTTTAAATAGTATGAAATACAAAGATTCATTCAAGTCATTAGAATGTTCATATCTAAAAGTTATATTTCTATATTCATGAGAAAAATCGGAATGAAATTGCTTCAAATATTCTGATGGAACCCATTTATTTTTAACCTCACGTAGAAAAGGCTTTGCCTTGGGTAAAAAAGTATCCAACATCATAGAAGCATTTAAGCTATGTTTTCTGCCGTAAAGTTCTTTGAAACAACTTCTTTGTCGAAAGAATTCACTTTTATCATTTCGAAAAAGAGAACTAAAGAAACTATCAAAATAATAGAAATACCCTGCAAGCACTTCATCGGCACCTTGACCATCCATTAAAACAGTGACATCATTTTTCTTTGCGAGTTTCATCACTTCCCACTGCGCAATCACGCTCGTACTTCCAAAAGGTTCTTCCTGATAGTAACATACTTTATCCAATTCACCTATCAGTCCTTCCGGTGTCAAAAAAACATGATAAGGTTGTACGTTAATTTCTGCAAGCACTTTTTCAATGTATTTACCTTCGTCTCTCACAAACCCTTCAAATCGGGCAGAGAACGTTTTTTTGAATCTGCAGACCTGACTTCATACGATCAATAAACATTACTATAGCTTGATGAATCCAGACCACCTGACAAACTTGATCCCACAGGCACGTCAGATCTAAGTCGACGGGTAATAGATTTGGTAAAAAGTTCAGTAAATTTTAATGCAGCTTCATCGATAGAGATTGTGGTATTTCGATTTTTTAAATCAATATCCCAATACTTCTTTTTAACGATTTTATGATCCTTATCGATGAACAAACAATGCGAAGGTTCGAGTTGCCATATATCCTGATAAAAAGTTTCATCAGGTTGCTTTAAATTATGCTGCGTATTATATGCCAGATACAAATAAATCATCCTGTTATTCGGAATTTTTGGCACACCTGCTGCCCACAACGCTTTCATCTCTGAAGCGAAAAGAAACATTCCATTCTCTTTAAAATAGTAAAATGGTTTTTCACCAAAACGATCCCTGGCACAAAATAAAGAACCTGCTACATTATCATAAATAACAAATGCAAACATTCCATCCAGATCCTCGAGAAGACGCTCTCCTTTAAAATCATATAATGCGAGGAGCACTTCAGTATCTGAACTTGTTCTGAACGAATACCCTTTGTTCTTTAAAACTCTCTTAACTCAATATAATTATAAATCTCTCCATTAAAAACTATTGTATAGCGATTTAAATAGTGCATAGGTTGATTGGCCGAAACATCCAGATCAATAATAGATAATCTACGATGCGCAAAACCTAATTTCCTATCCTCTGAAATCCAAAAGCCAAATCCGTCAGGTCCTCTGTGTTTAATCTTCTCGGACATAAGTGTGAGCTTTGCTTGACTTACATCGTCTTCATTCTTACTAAATATTCCCGCAATTCCACACATAGAGTTAACTGATCACAACAAAAATATATAAAAGACATCAAATTTACATCTTAAAACAGGCATCATTGTCGCAGGCCAACTAACATAAGCCTATTCTGTCAACCTTGCATAAAAACACCTGTAATCATTCTGAATCTCATTCGCATCACAAATGAAGGAGAAACAGTAAAATTCAACAAAATTCTCGTTAACGGGTCACAACGCAATTCATCTAACTAAACCACTTTTTCAAAATCTTTTCGCGTCGGTTCAGGAAAAACTCTTCGACAGAAATGGTCATTATAACACTAATTGAAAAAGAAAGCACCAAATAAATGAGCAATCCAAGTGGGGTATATCCGAAATTATCGTAAATAAAATAGACAAAAACGGGATGCCATAAGTACCAATTATAACTGTAGTAGGCTATAAACCGGACCGGCAACCACCTTGAAAAATCCATAAAGTATACCGCCATCAGCATCAGGAAATATGCGATCGGCACAAGAGATGGAAGAAAGACACGATTGTAGAGCTCGCTATTAAACACACTTGAAATATAAATTACTACTAAAAAGAACATTAAACCAATTAAGAATATCCCTTTCAAATAGGGGTAAGACTTAATTCGATGGCCATGGTCATAAATAATCAAATTCAATAAAACTCCCCATGCTAATCCATCTAGTCGATTATGGGTAGCCGAATATGTATCTTTCCCATCCGTAAAATACCATGATAAAGCTTTAAACCCTACTCCGGCGAAATATGTAGCGACCACAAGGAGTAAACCATAATTTTTCTTTGTTTCTCTGCAACAAATCTTTGAATAAACAAAAACATCAGCGGCAAAAGAATATAAAAATGTTCTTCAACACAAGTGACCAAACGTGATCAAAACTCCAATGAAAAGGCAAACCTGTATAATTCTGATAAAAAAGTAAATACCTTTTCATATCCCAAAGGGGAATAATTTGATCCGGATGCGAATTCCTGTAGAAAAAATAAGCAAGTATAGACCCCAAAAGAAAAAACACATAGTAAGATGGCCAAATTTTAAATCCACGTTGCAGAATGAATCTAAAAAAATGTATACGACCATTGGCAAAAAATCCTTCGTCAACAATCCACCAACAAGTAATCCGGAAACCACAAAAAACAAATCCACCCCTAAGTAACCAAAAGGAAGTGATCCATTAAAATGATAAAGCACAACTGCCAGAATAGCAATTCCTCGAAACACATCAACACCCTGATTCCTTTTCTGACTTTTCAGAACCCGAACTACTTCAAATCCCCTCATAATTCTTACTATCTAAAAAAAACATCTCTCCATATTATCCAAACACCAGCTTGCAATCCCTGACCATCATAAACAAAACCCGGTCTACAAAGATCCATTTCCAACCTCCTTAAGAATTTTTGCAGGCACTCCACCAATTACCACATTTGGAGGAAATGATTTAGTCACAACAGCATTTGCACCGACCACTACATTATCTCCTAAAGTGACCCCTGCTGTAATTACGACTCCATTACCCAACCAGCAATTACGACCAATACTAACTGACCCCCGCTCAAACTTTGAGAGATCTCCTGCCACATGATTTACAGTTTGATGCAGACATTACAGGCCCAAATAGTTCCAGCCCCAACATGCAAAGAGGTTCCCCTCAAATGCTGCGATATAGGCTCCGGTACTGACACATAAGTTTGCTAATGCAATATCGTCTTCAAAATGGCAATACTGCCAACCAGTAATTTTATTTGTAAAATGAACGGAATAGGGAACTTCAGCATTCTGTCTGAAAATTCGTTGTACTATCCAATTTAACAACAAGAGTCCCCAACCAAACCGAATATAATAAGGCCTGTCAATAGACTTAAAATAATAATTAAGTATTCCTAAGCCCATTTCAACAGCTTCATTATTTTTCCTAACCTCAATTTCAAATTCTCAAGTAATGCGGGATGCAATAAGTTCAGTTTAACACCTGTAAAAAAGACAATCAGCGCATACACAGGAGCAACAAATATAATGAACCAAACTCCCTTAAAGAAATAAAAATGAAGGGAATACACGGCTAAAACCAGAGCGACTGAAACGATTGATATTTTAATAATCAATTGTAAATCAAACAGATCAGTGAATTTGCAGTTCATAATGCGTATAGATTTCCAGGTGAGTAATCCTGCAAAAATTACAAGGCAAATTATAAATGCCATGGCACTACCTTCTACACCAAACAGTTTAATTAGAACATAATTTAAAATCAAATTTAAAATTGTTGTAAATACCACTGACTTGAAAATAAATCTACTATTTCCACTCACAATCAGTACATCCTGATAATCATTAATTCGAATGAGCAAGGACAAATTAAAAATTGAAAATACTAAAACACTATTTATATACTTCTCAGAAAGATAAAAGAAACCAGAGGGTAGGAAAAGAACAAGAAGTATATCAAAACCGGGTAAACAAAAAAAACGGTGGTTGAAATAGCACTACTTTTCAATCTAACTATTTCCTTATAATTCTTATCCGCAAAGTACTTGGCTACCTCTGGCATTACAATGGTAGAAACCGCACCATACAAAGTTGCAATGAAAGGCACTTCAATCGCGCCGGCTCTGTAAAAAGCATAAGCAGTAGTACCTAACATTGCTGAAATCATGATACCATCAATGTAGAACAATGATTTCTCAATTAAAGAGGAAACGGCTAAAGGGGTTGCCATTTTAAAAAATTTCCCTGCAAGAGGTTTATTATAAAAATTTAGTTTTCGAACTTCCGTTGGAACTGAATAAAATAACAATATGACTTGTATTAAACTGGCAATGCTTAATCCTATCATCATGAGTTCAATTGAATCGAAAAATTTAATTGAGCAAAACATGACCGCTACTTTAAAAATATTTGAAAAAATTAAAATAGCTGCAGTATGCTTCACTCTGCCAAAATAAATCAGTACGGATATGAGAATAGGAATAGGAATTTGACTAAACAAATTCAATAACGACAACAATAACAATCGTGGAATTAAATCATTCGAAAAAACCAATTCAACAATAGGAATTGATACAATCATAAAAACAGAACCTAATACACTCAACAGAATGGTAATTCTAAACAAAGTTGAAAATACTTCCTTTGATTCGTAGTTTCTGTCGGAAAAGTAAATATTCGCGACCTGATTCAGATTAAAAGTGAAAACTCCTGAATCAATCCAAGAATCATTAAGACCTGTCCATAAGACCCATAATTTAAATAACTTAATGTACGTACGAGATAAGGTAGTGTCAAAAAATTAATCAGCACATTAATTCCATTGCCGATTGTAAGAATTAAAACTTTTGTTGAACGTGCTGAACTCATCAAATTGCTAGCAAATATCTAAACATCTAATTACCGTAAACCAATCCATATTTATTGCTGCAATTTTTAATGTTGAATGGAGAAAGTCCCAAATTAGATATTATTAACACCTTACAGTCAAGACATTAGTATGATTTGACCTCTGCAACTGGTGATCTATAAAGCCCTATCACGTTAAGAATTGTTAATTAATACCAGCGAAATTATACATTTAACTATAATAAACAACGTCGCCATTTTTGATCAATGGAAAACTCAGCACCCAATTTCAATTAAACGTTTATGAAACCAATGACCTCCCTGAACTTTACAAATACTTGATTTTACACCGGTTATGTAAACGAAGAACACAAAGGATATGTTGAAAATTCTATACAACCGTACTCCTGTGGTTCCGGTGATATTTCCATCCATAGAATAGATAAGTTAGAGGGGCTTTTGATACGATGCTTTTAGCGTAATTCCAATACCTGTCACAGAAAGAAAGAAATTAGCCATTCTTTTTATTAATAACATCATTCTGTTTTTGGACATAGTAGCTCTTATCGATTCATCTCTTGGTATCAATTTAACAGGAACAACAGCTGCTGAAGTCCCGGCATTTTTACTATAACTTGCGCGGTCCAGACTTATTCCGGTCGTAAGCAATTTCCGCTTTACAAAACCAGTGGCTTTTAAGGCGAAATTCAGGGTTGACTTAGTAAAATAACCGAGATGTTCGGGGTACTCAATAATATTATAATCTGCTTTAAACTTAAACCTTAAATAGCAGTTAAAATTTGGTGTTGTTAAATACAACAGCCCACCGGGACGCAGAATAGCAAACATTTGTTGAAATTGTGTACGGGGATTATTGACATGTTCAATGACTTCCGATGAAAAAACAACATCAAACTGTAAACCTTCAAACGCATCCGCTCTCAAGTCTCCTTTTGTCATCTCAATACCTGCAGCCGTACAAATCCTGATTGCTTCATCCGAAAACTCTGTCCCGTACACTTTCCAACCTCTTTTCCGCGCTTCAATTAAAAACCAACCTTTGCCACAACCCACATCAATAAGTGTATTCAACTTACGGTACTTCTCCATACCATCCAATAGCTTATTGTACGAATCAATAGTCAGGGGTGAAACGGTGCGGTCTGACGCATAGGAATATAATTTATAATGATCATGAAGTTCATCAATGCTTGGTATTCTTGACATAAACACAAAACCGCAGGACTGACATTTACTCAATTGGTGCCTTTCATAACCTTCCAATTCTGAAATATCTTTTGAATTACATAAAATACAATGACTATGGTTCATTTCGTTAAGATTTTCTCTATTGATTTGAAAATTTAATCTTTACAAATATACATTTATCACGAAAGTCTCAAGTGATAATACCAATGGCAACCGGAAAATTGGTTTACGACCATCAGCATTCGCTTTTAACCTCATAAGGTGAAATCATAATCCAATCACAATTCAAAAATTTCAACTGAATATCAACCATATATATATATAATTCAAAATAACTATCTTTGAAATTGCCAAACAACAAAATAGACAATAGAACGTACTTATTTTTTCTAATATAATATTGTGAATCAATTGTTTAAAACACACTTAAGGCTTCCTGTAAAGGAATGAAGGATAAAATTAAGATAACGTTTGTTATTTCCGGAGTTGATTATTCGCTCGGTTTTTTATGGCTTTCAAAATATATAGATACTACAAAGTATGATTCTAGTTTTATCTTTTTAAGTAAGTCATCTCCGGCACTTCTTCAGATACTAAGGAGTAAAGGAATAAAATCTACATTTTTACCCTGCAGAAATAAGTTCGATTACTTTAAAATATTTTTACGTCTGATAGTAAAATTTGTAAAAGATAAGCCGGATATCGTTCATGCACATCTGCTGGAAGCAGGATTAATTTCTCTCGCTGCAGCAAGAATAGCATTTATAAAAAAGAGGATATATACAAGGCATCATGCTACCTATAACCGGATTTACTATCCGCACATGGTAAAATTTGACAAATTCATTAATACGATCGCAACACATATCATTGCTATTTCCAATAATGTAGCTGAAGTACTGATAAAATCCGAAAATGTTCCCCCATCCAAGGTCGTTGTTATTCCACATGGATTCGAATTTGAAAACTTTATACACATCAATAAAACAAGCTCTGCTTTACTGAGGGAAAAATACAATAATAGAGGGAAGCGCCCGGTCATTGGAGTTATATCGCGATTTATTGAGTTAAAAGGTTTGCAGTATATCATTCCTGCCTTTGAAAGAATACTTAAAACTCAACCCGATGCTTTACTTATCATGGCTAATGCATCCGGTGATTACAGCAACACAATTAATGATTTACTCTCAAAACTGCCATCCGACAGTTACATAAAAATTGAATTTGAAAGAGATCTTTTTTCACTCTACAGTATTTTTGACTACTTCATACACGCTCCAATAGATCCGTCTGTTGAAGCATTTGGTCAGGTATATATAGAAGCTCTTGCTGCAGGAATTCCGTCGATCTTTACGTTATCCGGTATTGCTCCGGACTTTATAGTTGATGAAAAAAACGCCTTAGTTGTTCCATTTCAAAATTCAGAAGCGATATACAGTGCTTTGAAAAGATTATGTGAAAACAATTCGCTTAAAGAGAAATTAGTTTTACAGGGAAGAGAAGATGTGTTGAACTTATTTAGTTTTGAAAAATCACTACTCAAAATGTACAGTATTTATGAAGGATAATCTCTTTTTTTCAATTGTGATACCGACCTATAACAGGGCGGCATTTATATTAAAATCTCTTGATTCCGTCTTTCAACAAGATTATACGAATTTTGAAGTTATTGTTGTCAATGATGGTAGCACAGACAATACATTGGAAGTATTAAGAAGCATTACTGATTCCAGACTCAAAATACTAAACATTACAAATTCTGAAAGAGCAGCTGCACGCAACAGAGGCGTAGAAATTGCAAAAGGAGATTATGTGACATTTTTGGATTCAGATGATAAATATTATTCAAACTATCTTTCGAATGCGAATACTGTCCTCTTAAATAAAAACAGACCCGTATTTTATCATCAGGCGTATGAAGTGAGAAACACGAATGGAAAAAAACTCAACTATGACATCAACTATGGTGATGGCATAAAATTTCTACTGGATGGAAATCCATTAAGTTGTTTGGGAGTTTTTATTAAACGTGAGGAAGCCTTAAAATTTCCATTTGTAGAAGACCGCAGATTATCAGGATCTGAAGATTGGGAACTATGGATTCGGCTTTCTGTACATTTTGGCTCAGTAAAAGATACAACGCTTACCGCATGTTTAATTGCTCATGATAAAAGGAGTGTAATTCAAATAGAGCTGGAAAAACTACTAACCAGAAAAAAACTGCTGTTACACTATATTTTCCAGGATAAAAAAGTACTTGAAGAATTTGGGAAATATGAAAACCGCATCATTTCACATTCTTACACCTATATAGCATTACATTTAATTCTCGATGGACATCCATTTGAAGGATTTAAATTTCTTCTTAAAGCCATTGTACTTCATCCTCTATGTATAATAGACAGAAGAATGCTTGGGAATTGGAAAACATCTCCTCCTATCACTCTTTAATTTGATTTTTGCCCGAAAAATGAGCATATCCATCCTGCGATCTCAAAAGTAAAAGCACCCATCAAAATAAACTTCACTATATTTATTAATCATTTGCAAATTCAAAAAGAAAGTCTACGGAAAGAAATCTCTTAATAAATCTAATTATGCCTAAACATTCAACTTTCTTAAAGTAAAACTCAGCATGTGTGGAATAGCAGGATTTCTATATTATAATTCAGTGTATAATGAAGATCAGCTTCATACTATGACAGACAAACTTGTTCATAGAGGACCTGATGCAGAAGGATACTTCTTTGATGGCATTTGCGGACTTGGGCACCGCAGACTTTCTATAATTGACCTATCTGTAAATGCGAATCAGCCTATGTACTCTTCGAATAAGAGGTACGTAATGGTTTACAATGGGGAAGTGTACAATTTTGAAGAAATCAGCAATCGCATTTTACAACTTCCCGGCAACAAAGACTTTAAATTCGCTACTACTTCCGACACAGAAGTTATTTTAGAGGCATTCTTACATTTCGGGGTTGATTTTGTAAATCATTTGAACGGAATGTTTGCCATTGCTATTTATGATACAATTGAAAAGGAACTCTATCTTTTCAGAGATCGGCTTGGCATTAAGCCCTTGTTTTATTTTTGGAATGGCAAAAATATAGTCTTTGCGTCCGAACTCAAATCTATAGAAAGTTTAAGTGAAATAACCCTGAATATAAATAAAAATGCGATTGCCGAATTCCTCCATCTTGGTTTTATACCTGCACCTAATACTATTTATGAAAATGTATTCAAACTAAATCCGGGTTGTTATCTTCAAAATAGCAAAAATGGTTTGAAAAGAATTAAGTACTGGAATTTATCAGACAAACTACATTCAACCGTCGTTACAAACAAAGCTGAAGCCATTTCAAAGTTGAGTGATTTACTGATTAGTTCTGTTCGATATCAACTTCGAAGCGATGTTCCGTTTGGCGTTTTCCTCAGTGGCGGTATAGACTCCAGTCTCATAACTGCCATTGCAACAACTTTATCAGATAATAAAATTAATACGTTTTCCATTGGCTTTCTCGAAAGCAAAGTCAACGAGGCAGTATATGCCAAAGCGGTAGCTGCTCATCTTGGAACTCAACATCATGAATTTATCATTTCACACAAAGAAGTGATAAACTCCATTGAATTAGGTTTTGAAGCCTATGATGAACCCAATGCTGACTCCTCAATAATTCCAACTCTGCTGGTTTCAAAACTGGCAAAGGAGCATGTTACTGTTGCACTTTCAGGAGAGGGAGGGGATGAGTTATTTTTAGGATATGGTTCTTATCAATGGGCTCAACGACTTTCTTCTCCCATTTATAAACTATTAAAAAAACCTGCATCAGAAATCTTACGGCATATGTCATCGAGATATCAGCGCATTGGCAAAATGATAGACACCTCAGCCTCCTACAATTTGAGGGGTCACATATTCTCACAGGAGCAATACTTTTTCTCTAACAAAGAAATTTCTAATCTTGCGTTCACTCCATTTTCCTTTCCGGGATATCTGAATGACTTTATAGAAAATGAAAATAATTTTTCTAAACCAATTTCAGAAATTCTGAATAATAAATCTAAAACTTCCAGGCATCTCAATGCTATGGAACAACAGGCACTTTTTGATATTATATATTATCTGCCTGACGACCTACTTACAAAAGTAGATCGGGCCAGTATGCAATATTCACTTGAAACCCGTGTTCCTTATTTAGACCATAGAGTTCTTGAATATGCTCTTAATATTTCTCCTGATCTGAAATTCAGAGATAATACACCGAAATATATTCTAAAAGAAATTCTTTATCAATATGTACCTAAGCAGCTTTTTGACAGACCTAAACAAGGCTTTTCCATTCCTTTAAATAAACTATTAAAGCATGAATTGAAATATTTAATCGACGACTATTTACATCCCGATCTTATCAAAAAAACAGGATTTGTAAAAGCTGAAGAAGTGAAAATAATTATTGACAATTTTCTATCCGGAAACAATTATTTATTCAATCGCCTATGGTTACTTATTGTTCTCCACAAATGGGCCAAAGACCATCATGTTCAAGCATAAAGTTATTAAGTCAACTAAAATGCGATTTATCAACCCAATCTCTTCTTTCCAGATTTAATTTTTCGTTTTCCTTTAATTTTAAATGTCGAATTAAATACATAGAAGCTACAAAATAAGGTATACATGGTATTTTGTATCGTACAAGGCTACCGAAATTGCTTGTTGATAATCCAACGGAATATGCAAAAAATATAGAAAAGAAAAGTGAAAAAGTAAGCAAATGATTTCTGAAAAAGAACCGGAATATTCCCAAAAATCGGACAAGAATAAGAACTCGTATAGCGAAGATGAGTAATATCAGATTTTCAAGCCCGGAGAAAAACATAACGAGGTTATTACTTTCTATGATTAATGGCCGGAAAATCGCAGAAAAAGTTGCAATTGGAAATTTACCTAAAATACTGGGAAGTGTGGAATCAAATTCACCTATATCAAACGAATTCCCCTGATAATAATCACTTTTCAAGTCTCGTTGAGTCACTTTAGCTTTTTCAAGAATAGAATCCACTTGATATTCCGCCAATGAATCTCCCATAAATTGCATGATTAAATAGGCGAATCCAATACCTACCAGCATTACAAATGGAATCGCAAGGACTCTTAAAGTTTTTGCATTAATTTTTCCTACATTCAATTGCACCAACCAAAGTATCATTGCCGGAAACAACCCCACAAGTATATAAGGTTTAATTGCTGTGATTACATATCCGGCAATAAATAGAACAATGATTGAACCGAATACTTTTTCTTTACGAACCAATATATTGTATAAACTTGAAAAGAAAAAACCTAACGCACTTAATGTAAAAGTATCTTTCAGTAATCCTGATCCCCAAAAGAAAACAGAAGGAATGAATAAAAATGAAATAGCCATTTCCTTTTTTCAAGTCAGGAAACTCAGTTGCAAACACCTTAAAAAGTCTCCAAATACCTGCAAAAGAAATAGTTGCGCACAATACTGTTGTCACTAAAAAACTTTGAAGTGACGCTGCAACAATAAAAAAGGCCAGCTTCACTACAGCCCAGGCTTTTGGATCCCTGCTATAAACTGCATAACCGGTTTCATTATTAAAATAATATAAGTGAGAATTAGTTGGGGGCTCTGTCATTACATGCCAAAAGGAATCGAAATCTATAATGGCCAAACGTTGTACAGCGATTACATTACGAAAGTACTCAGTAGTATCGCCTCCCGGGTAGTAAATAGTATACACAAATGCAAGTCCCAAACCACCAACAATTTTAGCGAGCAATCCCAACATGAAATAATTATATATTGGATTCTCCTCTTTTTTCTTTCTAGCATAAATATTCGCAGCCATCAAGATAACAAGGAGATATATTGGCAATAAAATAAAGTCTAAGACCGAATAGTGCTGCATGGTTTATTTGATACGAACTTACGAAATAAAGTAATTTCCACTACTTTTGAGAAGATATAAAATTCAACCTTTCTGTGTTAAAGCCAAACATCCTATACATTTCATATGACGGAATGACAGACCCTTTAGGGCAGTCTCAGGTTCTACCCTATTTATGTGGACTGGCATCAAACGGTTACAGCATACATCTGATCAGTGCTGAGAAACCTGAAAACTTCAAAATATTAGAGAAGCATATTTCCTCCATTTGTAATGCAAATAACATTATTTGGCATCCTATTCCATATACTAAAAAACCACCTGTACTCAGCACGATTCTTGATATTTATAAAATACATCAGCTAGCGCGGAAATTGCAAAAGCATTATCATTTCAGTTTAATTCATTGCAGAAGTTATATTGCAGGGCTAGTTGGAATAAAAATTAAGAAGGAGTTTTCTATCCCCTTCCTATTTGACATGAGAGGCCTTTGGGTAGATGAGAAAGTAGATGGCAACATCTGGAATTTGAAGAATCCTTTGTATCGATATATTTATAACTATTTCAAAGGAAGAGAAAAAGACTTATTTGGAAATGCAGATGCAATTATATCTTTAACGAATAAGGCCTGCCCTGTAATCAAGGGGTTGAATCCAAACACAACTAACCCACCAATGATTCAGGTTATACCTTGCTGTGTTGACACAGATCATTTTAATCCTGCATTAATACTTGCATCAGATGCAGATAACTGGAGAAAAAAACTTGGGTTAAAAACATCAGATTTCATACTTGCCTATTTGGGAAGTTTCAGTACCTGGTATCTCCCGCTGGAAATGATTGCCTTTTTCAAACGGCTATCCTTAATTAAACCTGAAAGCAAATTTTTGGTTATTACTCACGAATCTCCTGAATTATTTAGGACTATGGCATCAACATGCGGAGTTGATTCAAGCAAATTAATAATCACCAAAGCAAACCGGTCAGAATTACCGGCGTTATTAAGTCTTGCAGATATTTCAATAAGTTTTATTAAAACCGGCATACTCTAAAATTGCAAGTTCCCCAACAAAGATTGGTGAATTACTCAGTATGGGCATTCCTGTTGTGTGCAATAAAGGGATAGGCGATACTGATGAAATCATTTTAATTTCGGGAACAGGAGTCATCTGTTCTTCAAATGATAATGAAGCGTATGATCAATCGATCCACCAAATTCTTAAATTAAAAACAAATACTTCACCTGAAAAAATACGGGAGAAAGCAATCGAATTATTTAGTCTTAAAAAGGAGTATCGCATTACCTTTCTGTGTATAAAAAGTTATTGCATCAGGAATGATGATAAGGTTCGTTTTTCAAAATCGTCATTGCCCGATACAATTGTTCTGTAAAGAACAATCTAATCATCTGATGTGTATACGTCATCTCCGACAATGATAATTTTTCGGAAGAACGGGCTTTGACTGAATCATGAAAACCGTATGGACCTCCAATCACAAAAACAATATCTTCCTGAACGGAAATGAATTTCTTATTTAACCAGGCAGCAAATTCTTCCGAACGATATTGCTTTCCCTTCTCATCAAGCAATACCACATAATCTGAAGATTTAATGCAGGCTAGAATTTTACCAGCCTCCAGTATCATTACCTCCGCCTTACCTTTTTTAGCGTTTGAATTGAGCTCAATTTCCTGCCATTCTATCTTTAAATAACGCTTCACCCGTTCCAAATAAGTTGTCAGGCCTTCTTTTAACCAGCCAGAATCCGTTTTACCAATTGCTATTATTCTGATTTTCAATTGTTTTTATATATAATAATTTTAATTACTCCTGTTGAAAACCCTGTAAGCAATTTATGTTAATTCCTTCCAAAAACCTTCTAATATTGTGTAAAATTGAATAATAATTGAATTGTATCCCGCCTTTGGCAAGAATTTTGCCAACATGCGGAAGATAAAATACCATGAAAAGTCTAATAACCATCCTAAGTTTATTTCTGTTGAGTGTAAACATTGCTTCGGCTGAACTTGACTTATTGGATGATATTGCAAATGCCTTGAGGTCCGGAGATGCTAAATCTGTTTCTAAGTATTTCGGCAACTCTGTTGATCTCACCATTATTACTCAGGAAGAGGTGTATAGCAAGGTACAAGCGGAACAAGTATTGAGGGATTTCTTCTCAAAGAATCAACCCCGTTCTTTCACAATAATACACAAAGGGGAATCTAAAGAAGGCGCACGATATGCTATTGGAAGTCTGATTACTACTCAGGGAGTAAGTTATAGAACTTATTTTTATATCAAACAGCAAGGCGGGAATGCCATCATTCAGGAGTTGAGATTTATGAAAGAATAAATAAAAACCCCCAATTAAAAGGGCTGATTTCCACAAAATTCAGCCCTTTTTTATTCGATAAACCTTAAAAATCCCTTTTAAATCAGTTATAATGGCTGTATAATATGCACTTTTGCATATTATGAATTTAGAAAATTTTATTCATGCTGCATTAGCAGAAGATGTTGGTGATGGAGATCATACTTCCTTATCTACTATTGATCCGAAACAAACCGGTACCGCACATTTGCTGGCAAAAGAAAACGGTATATTGTCAGGATTAATACTCGCAAATACAATTTTTAAGATTGTTGATCCCGAGCTTTACTTTTCCTGTGAACATGTTGATGGAAAAGCGGTGGAGAAAGGAGAAAGTATTTTTAAAGTTTCCGGAAGCATCCAGAGTATTTTAAAAGCAGAGCGACTTGTTTTAAATTGCATGCAACGCATGAGTGGAATAGCAACAACTACGCGAAAATATGTAGATGCCGTGAAAGGCACCTCTGCGAAGGTCATGGATACGCGTAAGACGACCCCCTTGCTTCGCTCACTTGAAAAACAAGCCGTATTAACAGGAGGAGGCCACAATCATCGGTTTGGTCTTTTTGATATGATATTAATTAAAGATAATCATGTGGATAGTGCCGGAGGTATATTGCCGGCTTTGGAGAAAGCAAAAAACTATCTTAAGAAGAACCATCTGCAATTGCCGATTGAAATTGAAACAAGGACACTTGCCGAAGTCGAGGAAGCACTTTCTGCCGGAATAGCTAACCGTATTATGTTCGACAACTTTACTCCACCACTGGTAAAAGAAGGAGTGGATTTGGTAAATAAGAAAACGGCGACGGAAGCTTCCGGTGGAATTACACTTCAAAACATACGAGATTATGCATTAACCGGTGTCGATTGCATCTCTGTTGGAGCCTTAACACATTCTGTAAAAAGTCTTGATCTGAGTTTGAAAATAAGAAAATGAGTGATAGTAAAATTATACGGTTTATCCTCAACAACTGGCCGGTAAAACCCCTTTTAGTTATTTCAAAACACTTGCGTCTTCCCGGATTTGAAGGCTTGCCTCTTTATGATGTTGGAGAATTCTTTTTCACCCGTTTGAATGAAGGGGAATTGCAAACAAGAGCACGATCACTGGCATTCAGTTTTTTTCTTGCCCTATTCCCTACTATCATTTTCATCTTTACTCTGATACCCTATATACCAATCGAATCATTTCCAGAAAGGTTGTTATCACTTATCAAAGATTTCTTACCGGCAAACACATTCGATAGTGCAAGAGAGACAATAGAAGATATCATTCTTCATCAACGCGGAGGCTTGCTTTCATTTGGTTTTTTATTTGCATTATTTATTTCTGCAGATGGTATTATGGCTTTGATGACATGGTTCAACAAAAGTTATCATGGAAAAGAACAACGGTCTGCATGGAAATTTCGAATGATGGCAATTGGATTAACCATTACTCTTGCATTATTAGTCTTTCTGGCAGTGGGACTTATAGTAACAACAGAGTTTGTATACTACTACCTGGAAGAAAAGCAAATATTGGCAAATTTCATGCAACTGGTATTGCTTTCCCTTGGAAAATGGATTATTCTACTGGCGCTGTGTTTTTCAGCAATATCTCTTCTCTACTATTATGGACCTTCCAAACATGATAAATTAAAATTTATTTCAGCCGGATCATCCTTAGCCACTTTACTAATAGTCTTGACCTCACTTGGATTTAATTATTTTATCACCAACTTTGGACAATACAATAAGGTATATGGATCAATAGGGACCTTAATCGTAATCTTAGTTTGGTTGTACATCAACTCGTTTGTGTTACTGGTCGGATATGAATTAAATGTCTCGATCCGAAAAGCCAGAAAAATCACTTCTCTTCCCATTCAGTGACAGTGCCCGGTAGTCTTTCAATTTCTTCCCAAACACCATTCCCATTCAGTTTTTCAATGACATACGTTTCCACTCCGGAATTCCATTGTTGATACTTGGTCCATTTTAAAATATAATCTGCCCCCATCTCTAAGCGCTGCAATAAAATAGAGGATCCGATGAAACCTTCTTTTGCTTCGACATTGCAAATATTTTGTACAATAATTTTATAATAATAATCCTGTTGATCGACTGAAACATCAAAATCAGAATATTCATGAGCAGTTCCCGGCACAGAGGCTATAAGTTGGTAATTAACTGCATCGGTTGATCTGTAAACATCAAATCTATCCACCAATGAAGGCAATATAGACGGCTCTCCCCCCTCTGTTAAAACAAATTCATCATCCACAACGGTGGAACGTACAATATCTACAAATTGATCATCCACATCGCTGGTAGGGGTTGCCGTAGATGAATTACTTGATGATTGATACAATGGGTCACCACAAATATTCAATCCCACTACTTTGTAGGCATATGGAACCGGACAACCGGCGGTAGTATCCACAAAATTATGAACTAAACTATCCACAATCGCTATCAATTGAAAAACCCCATTGCCATTATCTTCTCTATAAATTTCATACCCGGTAACTGAACATCCTCCATAAGGATTCCAGGTAAGAGCTACCTGCTGATGAGCACCCACTGCATTTAGTAAAATAGTTTCATGCGCGCGAAGAGCAGAGAAATCAACACGAAGTCCACATTTATCTACTGCCTGTACTTTATAAGCATATGTTGATGTATTCGTATTCAAGCCGGAATCTTCGAAAAACGGTATATTGTTATTCACACCGGTATTGGATTGAAACACCTGCCCTATACTATCATATACCATGGTCATCGCATTTCTTCGATAAACGACATAATAGTCAAGATCATTCACCATTGTCTTTTGCCATTCCATAAAGACTTCATCCGGTGAATTCACCGTTACACGATAGATGTCGGATACAGGAGGCGGGTTTTGATCATAAACATCAATATAGTCTGTTTTAACCAAAGTATCAGAACACCCCTGATCATTTGTAACAATCAAGGACACTGTATACACACCTTGGTTCGTATAGGTATATGAAGGATCAGAAAGCATCGAGACATCTCCATTACCAAAATCCCATTCATAAACAGGATTCGATAATCCGGAAGAGTTATTCGTAAAAGTAATTTCAACCGGACTGCAGCCTTCGAGTATATCAGCCGAAAAATCTGCTATCGGTTGAATATTGACAATGATAGTATCAGCATATACAAGTGTATCAGAACATCCTTCTGCATTAAATGCGATCAGGGTAATACTATAATTTCCCGGCTGGGTATAAGTATGTGTTGGATTATTTCCTGTAATAACCGTTCCATCTCCCATCCACCAAACAAGACTATCGGCAACAGTGGATGTATCCGTAATTTGAATGGTATGTGGTGTACAACCCACGATATTATCGACTGAATAAGATAGCACAGGACTTAAACTTACAGTTATAATTTGAGGGTAAGTGTAAATTGTAGAACACCCGGAGGAATCAAATGCATATAAAGAAACCGTATAGGTACCGGGTTCAGTAAAGACATGCACAGGATTACTGCTTGTATCCTCTGTACCATCGCCAAAATGCCATTCATAGGCTACACTATTTTGTGATACATTGGCAAAACTTATTGCATGTGGAGCACAGCCTGAAACAGATGAAACAGTAAATAATGGGACAGCACCTCTCACCAACACCAGACTATCTATTAATATACTATCTAAGCAACCAAACTTATTTTCTGAAATCAATTGCACATCATAATAACCCGGATTTGTATAAATTAAAGAAGGATTTTGATTCGCTGAATAACTTCCATTTCCGAAATTCCAATTCCATGCCACGGCATTTAAACTTAGATCAGTAAAATTAACAAACAATGGAGAGCATCCTTCCAAAGTATCGACCGAAAAATTTGCAACAGGAGTATTCACTTCGATCATCGAGTCTACGACCAGTGTATCCTTGCACCCTGATGCAGACGTAACAATTAAAGTAACATCATAATAACCGTCACTTGCATAGGAATTGGTTGGTTGTTGTACATTCGAAACAGCACCATCACCAAACTGCCAACTCCAACTCACGGCATTACTACTGGAGTCACTAAAAGTCACATTGAATGGGGCGCATCCACCATCTCCGGAAATAGAAAAAGCTGCAGCCGTCAACTGAGGAGAAGGAAGTGATTTCGTCTTGACACAGCCATACATATCCCGAACTGTCAAGGTAATTGAATCAGCAGGGTTCGTATTATAGACATGTACCGGATGTTGGAGTGAAGAAGTATCGCCATCACCAAAATCCCAGAACCAACTTACTGCATCAATACTCACATCCGTAAATTCCACAATTGCCGGAACACAATTCACACCGGATGTATAATTAAAATCTGCCACCAGTGAAGCACCATAAACAGCATTCACAATGGTCATAGTGTCACTACAAATATTCTTACTGGCGATTAAAGTAATCCCATAGTATCCCTGGAAGCCCGGTAAATAAAAATTATGAACCAAAGGATCAAACAAACTAGAGGTAGTATTGTCGCCGAACTGCCATAACCAGGAAGTGCTTCCTGTTGACAAATTTGATAAAAGTCCAACTACTGTTCCTGTTTCGCAATTTGAGAGTGGGGTTGTATATGTAAAATCCGCTTTCGGATTAAAAATCTCCACGGCATAAGACAGTGGAAAATTCTGAACACATCCATTAATATCTGTAACCTGTACGCTAACAACATAGATACCACTATCGCTATACGCGTGGAGAGGGTTCTTTAAATTGGAAACATTTCCATCACCAAAATCCCATAAATATTGATCGTAATTAATATTACCTGCATTAAAAGCGATAGAATCATTCGCACACCCTCTTCTCACATTAGATGAAAGGGGGCTGGTAGCATTTACAGAAAATGATTTCGCAACAAATGATTCACAATTAAAAGTATCCGTTATATTTAAACTTATCATATAACTACCGTTCAAATTCGGATAGGTATAAGATGCTGTCGCGGTTGTATTAGTAACACCATTTCCGAAATTCCAGAGATAATTTAATCCGGGTGTATTTGTACTGACATCCACTAATACGCCTGCACATAAATTTGTAGAAACAATATTAAAATCTGAAACCGGCTTTACAACGTAAAAGGTGTCACTAAAAATAAAAGTATCAACAACTCCAAATACATTTGTTAAATACAATACCGGCACAAAAGCTCCACTATCCGAATAAATATGCTCAGGTGAAGATAAATTTGATGTTTGACCATCCCCAAAATCCCATAACCAGGCCAGGGCGGTAATATCCGGATTCGAAAAAGATACCGTATAGGGAGCGCAATGATAAACGCGCGGAGGAGGTGGAAGTACCCCACCGCCTAATCCACCGCTTGTACCTTGCGAACTACCAAATTTTATTGGGGGATAAGTATAAGTATATACACAACTATCATTTCCAATAGTTAGTGAAATTGTAAATGGTCCTGCGGTAGTATAAGTATGAAGTGGATCACTTACGAAAGCAGAGTCGCCATCTCCAAAGCTCCAGATCCACCAAGTAGCACCTGTAGCATTTGCATAAAACTGTACATCTAATGGAAGAACTGTATCTGTACAAATTGCTGAGGCACTTGCCCCCAATCCTGTAATGACTACACTATTGTTTGCCTGTAATGTTGTAGTACATCCTAAGGGTGTAGTTACAACAAGAGTTACATTATAAGAACCCGGACCGGGATAAAAATGCGATGGATTTTGTAAAGTTGAGCTTCCTCCATCTCCAAAACTCCATTGCCAGCCTGCTGCATTTAATGATGTATCCGTAAATATAACTTCATAGGGAGGACATGGCGAAATGGTATAAGTAAAACCTGGTTCAGCACCGTCGATTCTAAAAGTTTGAAAATTTGAAATATGTTGTTCGCACCCTCCATTAGGCATCCATGTTGTTAAGGAAACCACATAAATTCCCGGTGCAGTATATACATGATACGGATTTGCAGATGTCGATGTTGTCCCATCACCAAAATCCCACAAAAATGAGGCAGCACCTGAAGCATCAGAAAAATTCACAGGGTATGGAGCACATCCGTTTATATCAGGTGGTGTTTGATAATTAACGGTGGCTGCCGAAACAGTAATTTTATTCACCACGATTAAGGTGTCCTTACAACCTCCCGCGTCAGATGCTATCAATTTAACAGTGTATGTTCCCGGCGAGGTATACACATGGGTTGGATGAATCTGAGTCGATGTTGTCCCATCTCCAAAGTCCCATTGATAACCGGAAGCCATAGTAGAATTATTACTGAAATTAACGGATAAAGGAGGACAACCTGATGAAACATCTGTAGAAAAAGCTGCATTGGGAGAAAACACATTAATTTTCAAACTCTGTGTATAGGAATAAGTACATCCGTTGACACTTGTCCCTGTTAAGTTGACACTATAAACTCCTTGCGCTGTATATACATGAGACGGAACCTGCTGAGTAGAAGTGGTACCATCACCAAAATCCCATAACCAGGTGTAATTTCCAGCGGGTTGATTCACACATTGTACATTCAATGGTGCACAGCCGGTATGGTTAGTCATCCAAAAAACGAAAACCGGTCTTGGATGAACAACTACAGGACCTGCATTCACCTGTCGCTGACAACCATTGGAATAAGTTGCAGTTAATGTAACCGGAAAAATTCCACTATCCGGGTAGTTATAATAGACGGTGGAGCCTGTTTTTGTTATTCCATTGCCCAGATTCCAGCTATACAGTGTATTTGAGTAGTAGGTAGTATTCAAAGAAAGATTAAGAGGCATACAGCCTGTATCCTGACTAATATTTGCAACAGGGAGTGGATTCCATTTTATATGAACAGGAGTTGGAGCATACACCTTATCCACACAACCGTTGGAACTGGTAAGAATAAGTGAAACATTAAAATAACCTGTATCAGTGAAAACATGCATTGGATTCATAGCCGATGAAAAACTACCATCATCAAAATCCCAATTCCAGCTTACTGCATTATTCATTAATGCCGTGAATTGAAAATTAAAATTGTTATCACATGTTGAAGTATCATTTACACTTATCATTGCAGACGGAGCCGGCAGAATTGTGATAAATGATCCTTTCACCAATAGGTCACTGCAACCTAAAACCTTGTTATAAACTACGAGTGTTACATTAAATGTTCCCGATAAATTATAAATATGTGTTGGATTCCACTGATTACTTGTTGTTCCATCACCAAAATCCCAGTTACAAGAATCAAAGTTTGTAGATAAATTCGTAAAAGTGAAAATCTGACTATTCTGACATCCTGAATTGATATCCACAGAAAAGTTCGCCGCAGGTTTTGGCTGAACAATAATCTGACTTGAGTATGAATTGGAGCTGCCATTTGAACTAAATGCCGTCAATGTTACAGTATATGTTCCGGCAATTGTAAATACATTACTCGGATTTGCCAATGTAGAGGTATTGCCATTTCCAAAACTCCATTGATAGGAAACAGCATTGATTGAGGTGTTGTTAAACTGCACATTAAAAGGTACACAGCCTTGTGAAGATGGCACCGAAAAGGAAGCTACAGGATTCTGCGCATGCACCTTTGAGACAAATACAATTATCATCATCAGCAATAAGCGGGATGCCTTGCCGATGAGAGTGTTATGCCTAAGAAACAGAACCTTATCAGAAATCATATGGCATTCATACGACTTCAGAAGTATTAAGTTCCCTGGCATACCATAATTTAAGTATTGGCGTTTAAATACTTATCAAATAATCAGCAAACATTTCAACTGTAAGATCCACCGGATATATATATGATTAAATCAGAGTCACTTAGCCAACAGATTGTTAAACAAAAGTTTACAAATTCAAGGAATCATATTCTACCTTTGCAGTTCAATTATAAGTGTAAGGTTTCCTTATGAAGTTATCAGAAGAAGAATGGGTTGAGGTATATGGAGCAAGAGTTCATAACCTGCAAAATATAGATGTCACCTTTCCGAGAAATAAATTGGTTGTCCTTACCGGCCTAAGTGGCAGCGGAAAAAGCTCTTTGGCATTTGACACCATTTATGCAGAAGGTCAGCGGCGATACATGGAAACATTTTCGGCCTACGCTCGTCAGTTTCTTGGAAACATGGAAAGGCCGGATGTGGATAAAATAAAGGGCTTAAGTCCGGTCATCTCCATCGAGCAAAAAACCACCAATACAAATCCCCGATCAACTGTTGGAACAGTGACGGAAATTTATGATTTCCTTCGATTACTATTTGCACGAACGGCGGATGCTTACTCCTACCTCACCGGAGAAAAAATGATCCGTATGTCAGATGAGCAAATTCGTGAAGTGGTCATGAATCAATATGACGATCAAAATATTTTATTACTTGCACCTGTTGTAAAAGGGAGAAAAGGTCATTACAGGGAACTTTTCCAGCAGATTGCACAACAAGGATTTGTTAGAGTAAGAATAGACGGCGAGTTGACTGAAATCAAGAGAGGTTTACAGGCCGATAGATACAAAACGCATGATATTGAAATTGTCATTGACAAATTACATATCAATGAGGACGCTTCCTTCCGAATTTATGAAAGCATTAAAACCGCATTAAAACAAGGTAAAGGAACCATGATGGTTTTAAATGAAAAAGACAAGAAAGTCCGTCATTTAAGTCAGCATCTCATGTGTCCCACTTCCGGTATTTCTTATGATGAACCGGCACCGAATACATTTTCATTTAACTCCCCCTATGGTGCTTGTACGAAATGCAATGGCATGGGCACTATTCCGGAAATCGATATTAATACTGTGATCCCCGATTTTTCAAAAACTATTAAACAAGGAGGAATAACTCCGCTGGGAGAATATAAAGACTCCAGGATATATCAACAGATTCAATCTATCGGCAAGCGCTTCGATTTCACCATGGCGACGCCGATAAAAGATATTTCAGAGGAAGCATTGAATGTTATACTCTATGGCTCCAACGAAATTTTCACCGTTGAAAAAGATTTTACACCCGGCTCAGTAAACAGCTACACGATGAGCTTCGAGGGAATAGCAAGTTTTATCTCCGCACAGCTAAACGAATCGAATTCATCGGGAAAACTCAAAAAATGGGCACAGGGATTTATGGCTTACATCCCCTGTTCTGATTGCAATGGTTCCCGACTTAAAAAAAGAAGCGCTTCACTTTAAAATAGACGGAAAGAATATTGCCGAACTCGCCGAAATGGATATACTTCTTCTTTATGAATGGAGTTTATCCATTGATAAAAAACTATCCAAAAAACAATTAACCATAGCTAAAGAAATTTTAAAAGAAATTTCCAAGAGAATAAAATTTCTTTTAGACGTCGGCCTCGACTACCTTACTCTTAATCGAAGTTCCAAGTCACTTTCAGGTGGAGAATCACAACGCATACGTCTCGCCACTCAAATTGGATCACAACTTGTTGGGGTAATGTATATTTTAGATGAACCCAGTATCGGATTGCATCAACGCGATAACACACGACTGATTCAATCCCTTAAAGATTTACGTGATCTTGGTAATTCGGTTATTGTGGTGGAGCACGATAAGGAAACAATACTGGCAGCAGACCATATCATAGACCTTGGCCCGGGTGCCGGAATTCATGGTGGAAGGATTGTAGCGAGTGGTGATGCCGATCAGCTCATTGAATCGGATTCACTTACCGGCCAATACTTATCCGGAAAGATGCATATTACTCATGGGAAAAGAAGAAAAGGTAACGGAAAAACACTGGTATTAAACGGTGCTAAAGGAAACAATTTGAAAAATGTTAGTGTCGATTTTCCATTAGGCATGTTCATTTGTGTAAGTGGTGTCTCAGGAAGTGGTAAATCTACTTTAATTAACGAAACACTCTACCCCATCCTTAATCAGCATTTTTACAGATCTCTTACCAAGCCATTAAACTATAAGTCAGTGAAAGGCTTAGAACATATTGACAAGGTCATTGAAATAGATCAAAGTCCCATTGGAAGAACGCCCAGATCAAACCCTGCCACCTACTCCGGTGTTTTCAGTGACATTCGAAATCTTTATGCTCAATTGAATGAAGCAAAAGTTAGAGGCTATCCTCCGGGATGGTTTTCGTTTAATGTAAAAGGTGGTCGTTGTGAAACATGCCAGGGAGCAGGAATGAGGACCATTGAAATGAATTTTCTACCGGATGTTTATGTCATATGTGAAAGTTGCAATGGGAAGCGATACAACAGGGAAATACTGGATGTTCGTTATCGGGGTAAATCAATCAATGACGTATTAAATATGAGCATTGAACATGCTGTAGATTTTTTTGAAAACATGCCCGGGATATTACATAAAATCCGCACCTTAAAAGATGTAGGGTTGGGATATCTTACACTTGGTCAACAAAGCACTACTTTATCCGGAGGAGAAGCTCAGCGTGTAAAACTGGCTGCAGAACTTTCTAAAAGAGATACGGGCAATACATTTTACATTTTTGATGAGCCCACTACCGGCTTGCATTTTGAAGATGTAAGAATTCTACTGGAAGTATTAAACAAATTGGTTGATAAAGGAAATACTGTTTTAGTAATTGAACACAATATGGACGTTATCCGGATGGCAGATCATGTTATTGATCTCGGACCTGAAGGAGGCTCACGGGGAGGCAACATACTATGCACAGGCACACCTGAAGAAATTATAAAAAACAAATCTTCTGTTACAGCCCAGTATCTTAAAAAAGAAATCCAATCCAATAGAACTTTAGTTAAAGTATAGCGTAAAATAAACGAATTACCTAAGTAGTATGAATACAGACGAAGCAAAAATCAGAAGAGCATTTACTGACAAAGATTGGCAGGAGATAAAAGCACAAGACACCTGGCAGATATTTAAAATCATGGCCGAATTTGTTGAGGGTTTTGAAAAGATGAGTAGAATTGGTCCTTGCGTTTCCATTTTCGGATCTGCACGAACTGAAGCCGACACAAAATACTATTTACTGGCGGAAGAAATTGCCTATAAGTTAACTGTTGAGGGATATGGTATCATTACTGGTGGCGGTCCCGGTATCATGGAAGCAGCAAACAAAGGTGCTCAAAAGGCAAAAGGTAAATCCGTCGGTTTAAATATTAAACTTCCCTTTGAGCAGTCCCCTAACCCTTTTATTGATACAGACAAAAGCATTACGTTCGATTACTTTTTTGTCAGGAAACTGATGTTCATCAAATATGCCCAAGGCTTCATTGTTCTTCCCGGAGGTTTTGGGACGATGGATGAACTTTTTGAATCACTCACGTTGATACAAACCAGAAAAATCGGAAAATTCCCGATTGTCATGGTAGGAAAAGACTACTGGAGCGGTTTAATTGAATGGATCAAAGAGGTGTTGGTGACAGAGAAATACGTCAATCCTGATGATCTCAAATTGTTTACACTCGTTGATTCTGCTGAGGAAGCTGTAAATGTGATAGACAGTTTCTATTCGAAGTATTTACTCAAGCCGAACTTCTGACAAAGTCATTTTCATGACTTTTTTATTAAAACCTTACAGAATTTATGTAAGATATCTTTAATTTTCGCACTGATTTAGTGATCTGATTTCCATCTAGCCGTAACATATCCTGCTCTTTATCAGTAAAAGTAATGAGCAAAATACGGCAAGATGAAAATAGAGCAATGCAAATGGACACCGGAGAAAACCTGGGAAACGCTTCGAAGTGATTTAAAAGATGCTGAGCATTATCAATTGGTAATTGTTTTTGGTAGCAGAATACTACTTTCCAGCACCGGCTTTTATCAGGAAATAAGAAACAAGTATCCGAAGGCAGATATTTTAATGAATTCTACCTCCGGCGAAATCTTCGATACACAAGTAAATGATGATACCATTTCATTGACCGCGATCTGCTTCGAAAAAACAAAGTTCATCACTCATGGATTGCAATTCTCAGATTATAAAGACAGCAAACTAGCCGGAATTGAGATTGCAAAGAAATTTGATCATAATCAACTCACGAGTATCCTTATTATATCTGATGGTCAACAAGTAAATGGGAGCGATCTTGTAAGTGGCTTGCAGCAAGAACTTCCCAAAGAAATAGTAATTACAGGTGGACTTGCAGGAGATGGAAACAGATTTCAAAAAACATTGGTTGGCCTCAATGAACAACCGGGAGAGGGCCAAATAATTGCAGTAGGTTTTTATGGAAGTCACTTAAAAGTTTCGCATGGAAGTATGGGTGGTTGGGATGCCTTTGGTCCTGAACGACTAATAACTAAATCAACCGCTAATGTTCTTTTTGAATTAGATGGACAACCTGCACTCTCTATTTATAAAAAATATCTTGGTGAGTTCTCAGATGAATTACCGGGTAGCGCTCTCCTATTTCCATTGAGTGTAAAGCTATCTGAAAATGATGAGCCGGTGGTCAGAACTATTTTATCTATAAATGAAGATGAACAAAGTCTGACATTTGCAGGAAACGTTCCCACAGGTAAGTATACCCGTTTAATGAAAGCCAATTTTGATCGTTTGATCGAAGGCGCGTCCAATGCAGCCACGCATAGTATACAAACTTTTCAAAAACCTGATTTAGCCATATTAATAAGTTGCGTAGGAAGAAAATTGATATTAAATCAACGCATTGAAGAAGAAGTTGAGGCAATCCGAGATATTTTGGGCACCACAACTGCTATAACCGGCTTCTATTCCTATGGTGAAATCTCTCCCAACCAGGGCTTCAACAGCTGTGAGCTACATAATCAGACGATGACCATCACTACGATGAGCGAGCGATAGGAAAAGATGAGAAACAAATTACTGGAAAGGCAAATTGAAAAACACCTAGGAGAAAAATCAAAAGATCCACAGGTGAGGAAGTTCATTGATGCTGTCAGTGAAAGTTATGACCAATTTGAAAAAGACAAAATTCTTGCAGAAAGATCATTAGCTGTCAGTTCAGCAGAAATGAGCAATTTAAATGCAAAACTCTTTAAAGAAAGTAAAGATCAAAAATTAGCACTAAAAAAACTAACGGAATCACTGAGTTTACTCAACTATAAATTCGAGCATAAAGAGGATATTCACTCCAACATTCTCTCTATATCCGAAACAATAAAAAAGGAAAGCGAAAGGCGAATAAGTGCTGAAGAACAATTGAAGAAGAACCTAAGTAACCTTGAAAAAATAAATAAAGACCTGGATCAATTTGCATATGTGGTTTCACATGATCTAAAAGCCCCTCTTCGGGCAATAGCAAGCCTTGCTGAATGGATTGAAGAGGATTCAAATGAGCATATTAGTGCAGATACCAGAAAAAATCTGCAGCTATTAAGGGGCCGTGTGCTACGCATGGAAAATCTCATTCATGGAATTCTTGCCTATACAAAAGCCGGTAAAATAAAAGGAGAACAACATGTCATTCATACCGGACAATATTTGCAGGAAATCATTGATTTCTTAAATCCACCTCCAAGTATAAAAATAGAGGTTATAGGCGAATGGCCATCCATTGAAACAGATACCATCCGATTGCACCAGGTATTCTCCAACTTAATATCTAATGCAATTAAGTATATTGATAAACCGCAAGGTAAAATAAAAATCAACTGTATCTATCTCGAAAACTGTTGTCAATTCTCTGTAGAAGACAATGGTCCCGGAATCGAAGAAGAATATCACCAACGCATTTTCGGACTATTCCAAACCCTATCGGCAAGAGATCACGTGGAGAGCACAGGAATCGGTTTATCCATAGTAAAAAAGATTATTGAAGAACAGGGTGGTAAAATCTGGTTGCACTCAGAAAACGGAAAAGGAACCCGATTCACATTTACATGGCCTACACAAACTGAAACAATAAAAAGTATAAAAGCATAATGACAATGGAAGACAAACTTTTAAATATCCTTCTGGTTGAAGACGATAGCGTTGATGTAATGAATGTTCAAAGAGCATTTAAGAAAAACAATATTACCAACCCGTTGCACATTGCCTTCAATGGCGTGGAAGCATTGAATATGCTTCGTGGAAGTAATGGACGACCAAAACTTAACCCAAAGCCAAGAATTATTCTATTGGACATTAACATGCCAAAAATGAATGGTCTCGAATTCCTGAGAGAACTTCGCAATGACCCCGAACTGAAATCCACCACTGTATTTGTAATGACCACATCGAACGATGATCAGGATAAAATTGAGGCCTATCGGTTAAACGTAGCAGGATACATTTTAAAACCGCTCTCGTTTGAAAAATTTGTTAACGCAGTTTCCATTCTGAACAGCTATTGGAAGCTCTGTGAACAACCGGAGAATCAAACCTCCTAAAATCCATTTCACACAAATCAAAACGACACAAAACAATTCCATTTCATGATAAAAGTTCAAATAATTGAAGACTATCAGCAGGATATTTATATTCTGGAAAATGCAATAAAGTCATCCGGCTTAGAAATCGACATCACTGTTTCAAGATCTATTGAAGAAGCGATTGATGTCACTTCGAAAAATAATTTTGATTGCATATTCCTTGACTACTATTTTCCAAAACAAAACGGTTCCGATTTTCTCAAGTATTATAGTTCGAAAAACAAGTCGGGAAATATCATCATGGTCACCAGTCAGGAAGATGTACATATGGCTGTTGAATGTATGAAACTTGGGGCTTCGGACTTTCTAACAAAAAACCAAATCACACCGGCCAGTATTGGAAAAAGTCTTCGGTATGTACTAAAAATAAAAGAAGCCAGAGAAGATGCCGAACGTGCTGAAGCGGCGTTACTTGAAAGTGAGTTTAAGCTAAAGAACATCATAGCTAAATCTCCAATTATTCTTTTCAATATTGACAAAACAGGGAAAAATTACCTTATTCAGAGGAAAAGCCGCTTTCAATCTTTCCATAAAGCCTGAAGCTGTTATAGATCGAAACCTAAGTGAATTCACCAACGAACTACCCATCCGTCGTGAAGACTTCAACAAAGCTTGCACTACTAACGAAACAAATTACAAAACTGCAGTAAACGGACATCATTTCGATGTCAACTATATTCCCATTCGAAATGAAGACAAGCAAATCAATGGGATGATGGGCGTAGCTATAGATATCACTTCGTTCATAAAGAATGAAGAAGAGCTCATGAACACTATTGAAGTAAAAGAGGGGTCTGCAAAAATAAAAGAACAATTCCTGGCCAATATGAGCCATGAAATCAGAACACCAATTCATGGAATTATAAGTCTTACTCAATTTGTGTTGAATACAAGTATTTCTGAAGAGCAAAAAAAATATCTCGATCTGATCAGAAAATCAGCCGACACCTTACTCGTCATTGTTAATGACATTCTGGACTTATCCAAAATCGATAGTGGCAAACTCGTATTTGAAGAAACCCCCTTTTCCATCAAAGATACTTTACAAACAGCTGTAGCCTCCTTCATTCCTAAAACAACAGAAAAGAATATTGAACTCAAAACGGAAGTATCCAAAAATTTACCGGATACGCTGGCAGGTGACCCTGTACGATTAACACAAATCATCAACAATCTACTAGGAAACGCGGTAAAATTCACAGACAAGGGAAGTGTTCGTATCGTTGTTAACACACTTGAGCAAAACAGCACTCATATTGTTTTGGAGTTTCGGATAAGCGATACAGGAATTGGTATACCGGCCCACAAAATCGACTCGATATTTGAATCATTTACGCAGGCAGGAGATGATATTACCCGGAAATATGGTGGTACCGGATTAGGATTAACCATCACCAAACAACTGATTGAAAGACAAAATGGATCTATACATGTTGAAAGTATAGCCAATGAAGGCACTACGTTCATTTTCCATATCCCATACAAAATCTGTATTGAAAACAATCAGGAAATAGTTAAAGAAAAGAAAAACATCATTCATCTTCCGAGTGAATTAAAAGTACTGATTGCAGAAGATCATGATATTAACCGTTTCATTATTGAAAAGATGTTTAAAGAATGGGGCTTGACACCCACATTCGCCATCACAGGAGTGGAAGCAGTGAAAGCGGCTAAGGAGCAAATTTTTGATGTTATTCTTATGGACATTGAAATGCCCGATATGAATGGCTATCGTGCCACAGAAATTATCAGAGCGGAACTCCCCTACCCTAACAATACAGTCCCCATTATTGCAATGACAGGACATGCGATGACAGGGGAAAAAGAAAAATGCATTGGCATTGGAATGAACGATTACTTATCAAAGCCATTTAAGCCTGAAGATTTAAAACAACGTATCGCTGATTTAACCGGTAAATCGGTCATCAACAACACTCCTGACAAACAAGCTCAAAGTGCGGTGACGGCTGCAAAAGAAACAGCACCGATAGCTGAAACTTCAGTCGGTAGTCGCCCACTTATCAATCTGGACTTTCTCAAGGAAATTTCTGAAAACAACGATCAGTTTTTTATAGAATTCATTCAGATGTTTCTGCAAAACACACCGGCATCTATATCAGAAATAGAAAGTGCCATTTCTAATCAAAATTGGGAAGCTATAAGGCAAGCTGCTCATAAAATGAAGCCTTCTTTCAACTATGTTGGATTAAAAGAACTTTCCGGTATTTCGGCTAAAATTGAGGATCTCGCTAAGCGTAATGAGGACATGGAAATGATAAAAACCAATATTGAACAAATAAAGAAGGTTTGTGAAATAGCTTACACAGAACTTGAACATGAAATAAAAACTATCATCAACAATTAAAACCCCCAACCATGAACGCAGGAAAAATATTTCTTATCGAAGACGATATGATGATTGCAAGTCTGATTCGTCAGAATCTTTCAAAATTCGAGGCATTCGAGACCACACATTTCACTACCGGTGAAGAGTGCATTAGCAATTTAATTCAACATCCGGATATAGTTATTATTGACTACAACCTTCCGGGAATGGATGGTCTCACGCTCATGAAACAGGTGAAGGCGGTGAGTCCAAATTCATTGGTCGTTATCTGTTCCGGACAAGAGGATGTACATGTCGTGGTACAATGTTATCAGAACGGTGCCAATGACTACATTTTAAAAAACGAGCAAATGATGGCCAACATTGAAAATTCAGTACGAAATCTTTCGATGAACGTCACGCTTCGCAGAGAAGTGGAGCTTTTGAAGGATCAAATTATTGACAGGAACAAATACTCCAACATTATCGGAAATAGCAATTCCGTACTTCGTGTACTCCGACTTATACAAAAAGTGGAGAAAAACAACATGATGGTACTGATCACCGGACAAAGTGGCACAGGAAAAGAACTTGTAGCAAAAGCTCTCCATTTCAATTCACAAAGATCCAGAAAACCCTTTGTCGTAGTGAACATGGGAGCCATTCCAACTGAACTGGTAGAGAGTGAACTTTTTGGCCATGAAAAAGGTGCATTCACAGATGCCCGGGACAGAAGAATTGGAAAGTTTGAAGAAGCAGATGGTGGCACTATCTTCTTAGATGAAATCGGAGAAATGGATCTTGGTTTACAGGCAAAAATACTTCGCGTACTTCAGGAAAAAGAAATAACAAGAATCGGTAGTAATAAAACCATTAAACTTGACTTCCGGCTTATTGCTGCTACCAACCGAAATCTTGCACAGGAAGTAAAAGAAGGGCGTTTCCGTGAAGATTTGTTTTACAGGATTCAGGGCTTCCTCATACATCTCCCCCCTTTGCATGACCGTGGAGACGACATCATCATGCTTGCCAAATCTTTTCTTCATGATTTTTGCCAGCAGAACCGCATGGAACAGATGATCATTTCTAAGGAGGCGTGTCAATTCATGCTGGATTATGCATGGCCCGGTAACATCCGGGAACTAAAAGCAGTTATAGAACGTGCAGCTTTAATGGCAGAGAACAATACCATTAGTGTGGAAGACTTAACCTTCGTTACGGCATAAATAAGTTCAACTGAAAATCAGTCAAGCCGGGTAAAATTTTACCCGGCTTTTCTATTTAAAAAAAACAACTCTTTAGAACAACTCTCGTATACTGTACTAAGACAAATCCCTAAACATGAGAAAGCCAGGTAAACCGAATCCGCGTAAATTGAAAATGACTCAACGTGTATCCCAAAAGTATACGATGCGTTATGTTATTGTCGGCTCATCCATATTAGGTTGTATGATGGTAGCTCTCATTGTAGTTAATTTATCCAACAATGAGTCTTCTTATGCAAATGAGCAAAATACCACTTCCACTGTTAACTACAGATCAGTTGAAACGAATCTAAACAGCAGAATGCTGCTTGATGCAAACGCTATCCAACAAATACAAAGTCAGGAATACAAAGGAAACAGCTCAGCGCAGAACGTTAGAATCCGATCTAGAGCAAGCGATGTAGTTACAAAAAATATTGAGACAATTATAACGGAATAAGCATCTATGAACATAAGTCAACCCCATATGAATTCCTTTAAATACAATATTTCGAAGAAACAAGTCCTGCTTTTCATTTTTTTCATTACACTTCACCTATCCTCACTGGCTGTAACAAAAACAACTACCGGCAATGGCAATTGGAACTCTTCTTCCACCTGGAGTCCGTCAGGACAGCCATCAGCAAGCGACGATGTTATCATCGCAACAGGACATAGTCCAAACGTAAATGTAAGCAATGCGCAATGCAAATCCTTAACGATACAGTCGGGTGCTACAGTATTAATAGGTAATTCAAAAAAATTAACTGTCAACAATACTGCAGGATTAAATATCAGCGGTACATTAAACATCAATGGAGGCAATATTACCATAGTAAACAATTCCACCAACTTCACTGTAAATGCAGGAGGTGCTGTAAACTGGAATCCGGGAGACAATAGCTCCGGAGGGGCTACATTATTTGGGAAATGCATTGAAAATTTTTCTCCTACCAGTACGCTTACGATCAGAAAGTGGTACAGTACTTCTGTAGGACTAGGCACGGTAGTTTCATCCAACTTTGGTAATCTAACTATTAGTGGAGTAAGTGGAATATGGCAAATGCAAAACAGTTTACAAACCAGGAGTGTTCAAGGATTACTAACCATTACAAGTAGCTATATTGTATTGGACAACACGGGTGCTATTTCTAACACAACTATCGGATCCATACATCTTACCAACTCCTCCGCTTATCTTGACTTCTATAATGGCACGCATCCGGGTTCCTTTTCAGTAACTACCGGTAATGTAACGATAGCCGGTGGAGAACTAGACGGATTTTACACAGCCGGAACCGGAACTTGCAATTTTACTATTAACGGAAATCTGGATATGACATCTTATGGTTATCTGGTTGGATCACATAATCACAATGGTCATTTCAATATTACAATAAATGGAAATGCATCTTTGAACAGATCCTACTTTTGGGGGATAAATAACGGTTCAGGAAATATTACAATTAACATAACAGGTGATCTAACCACCACCAAGAATGGATCTACGTATAGCGAATTTTATGGTATTGTAGATGGAAACGGGAATTCAACATTAACTATAAATGGCAGCTTTAGTAATCAGGGCTATTTTGATTTGATCTGGAACACGGGAGTTACCGGTGTAGGAAATGGTAACGGCAGTATGACCATTGGTGGAACATTTACACAGTCTGATGGAGATTTCAGAGGAATATGGAATGCGACCACTACAAACTCAGGGAGCTGTTCAATCACCATTGATACACTAAACTATTCAGGAGGAATCTTTATGGTTGCTTATTCCTGCGCATCAGGCTCCGTTAATCACTCCCTTTCCGTTACCGGCAAAGCCACCATCGCTTTCTCCAATTCATCAAATATATTCAGAGGAAACGGACTCGCCACATTATCAGGAACACAAAACAATTCTTCATTCACCTATACCTGCAACGGACCATTTGAAATTAATGGTAATGCATCTGCAGAATTTTCAGCGAACACAGGATATGGATCGGAAACAATTTTACTACAAAGTACCACATCTTTTTCAGGTGGGACGATCAACTTCGGCTTTACAGAACACGACATAAATTTTACAACCACCGACCAATTTACGATTACAGGTGGAACTATTTATCTTTCTAAAAACAGTGGCAACTCCACTATAAATTTAAATCAAAATGTTCTGTTGAATGGTGGAACCTTAAATGTAAAGAACAATACCGGAAGAACAAATGTCAATATCAGTGGAGACTTAACAATAACCAGCGGTACTCTTCTACTCTATTCAAATAGTAGTATAGCATCGAATGATAGTACCAATCTAAGAATTAGCGGAGACTTTACGCAATCTAACGGCAGTTTACAATTCACCAATAACACAGGAAATACCGGACCAATCTGCCTGTATATTGAGGGGGGAAATTACAATTTATCGGGAACGGGAAGCATTACTTCCGGTGGTGCAGGGACATCTTCCTACTTTGGTTATATCATCTTCAATAATTCTACCAACACCAATTACAACCGCTCTTCCGCTAATCATCATATTGAACAGGTAAAATATAGATTAAATTCCGGGGCTAATGTCACAGTTACCGGAGGACCCATGGAACTTTCTTCAGGTGCAACCGCAGCGACTGACTACCTGACTGTGTCAACCGATGCCTCTCTAAACCTGGGAACAACTAGCATCATCTCAAATGGATTGGCAGCCCATTGCGGAATACAAGTATCTTCTTCAGGCACCTTATTGACCGCCAATATCAATGGACTTTATGATGGCACTAACAATGCAGCCATCAGTTCCGGATCCAATATGGACTATGAGTTGGCATCCACCAGCACCATCTGCTATAACGGTGTCGACAATCAGAAAATCTCCGGATACGGAAACGGTATTGCTACTGCAACGAAACATAAATATGGGTCTTTGGAAATCGCCTTCAACGGAACAGCCGATAATGAATATAGCTACCTGGAAAATGATCTGGAAGTGAGAAATGAAATAACTCTGACGAGCGGCGAGCTCAAATTAAACGGGCATACTTTAACAGGAGAATTAATCACTGCAACAACCGGCTACGTTAAAAGCGAAGAAAATAATGCTGTTAACAATTCCAAATTGCTATTAGCCTATACACCCACCAATAAAAATCTAACCTTCCCCTTTGGAAAAAACAGCTCGACTTACATTCCGGTATCTATAAATATTACAAACAATCCGGGAACAGGATACATCACCGTCTCTACGCGTGGAACAGGAGAAAACAACACTCCACTTCCCGGACTTGACAATGTCGCAGCCATCCCGACTATTAACCCGGGAGGTGCAGACGTATCAACGAGTCACGTCATTGACAGGTGGTGGGAAGTGAATGCACCCGGTGTTACTGCAACTTATTCCTTAAGGTATGCCGGTGACGAAAACACTACAGCAGGTTCTGTCTCCGGAGGAACATTCAATGTACAACAATGGAATGGCAGTAATTTCACCAAAGTCAACAGTGCCGGCAACGGTGTCACTACCGGAATTGGAACAATCACAGCCACTTTAAATAACGTATCAGGACCTCTGGTACTTTCATCGGGCAGTGCTTCATTACCCATCAAACTTCTTGAATTTACAGCTAAACTAAAAGAGAATTATGTCTTGATTAAATGGGCGACCGCAGAAGAAAAAAACAATGACTATTTCAACATCGAAAGATCTGCTGACGGAACTTCATTTGAAAACATAGAAGAAATTGATGGGGCAGGTAACAGCAGCTCTATCCTCCATTATGAAATACGGGATAATAATCCCCTGCCGGGTACCTCCTACTACAGACTAAAGCAAACGGATTTTGATGGCACCTTTACTTATTCTCCGATACGGGCAGTGAACAGAAGCAGTAATAATCAGCTCAACGAAACCGGTATTGAAATCCTATCGCTAAGTCCCAACCCATTCAGCAACGAATTCTCTGTAAAATACAACCTGACTCAGGGAGGCGAATCTTCCATCAGCATCTATAGTATGACCGGTCAACTGGTTTACGATCAAAAAAGAGTAGACGATAGCGGAATAAACACTTTCAATTTTATGGACGAAAACAATCTGCCACCGGCGAACTATATCCTGCAGATCATAAACGGATCAGAAAAAATCAGTAAAAAATTGGTAAAAAATTAAATAAGACATTCAAATAATTCAAAATCGAAATGGCATATAACTTACGACCAAGAAACAGACAAAAGCTCAGCACGCTTCAACGGGGACATTAATAATTGGTGGTGCATCCATGTTAGCCGTCATGGGATATATGACGGTTGTTTTTAATGCCGCCGATGTTGAAGATTCCAAAGCTCAAATAAATCTGATGGAACAAGACCCTATCAACAACGGAGAAATCATTCTGGGCTTCAGTTGGGATGAAGAGTCAACGATAATTGCTGATGCCGGTCCCTCTGCGACCAATGTCAGCATTTTTGCAGAGTGTGTTCCGGGTGGAATTGATGGAACTAAAGGTCTGAGTGCGGGAAACGCGTTGAAGGATATCAATCTGGAAATTCAACCTACCGATCAGCTGAACGGCGACGGAATAGATATATCCATCTGGTTTCGCAAAAAGGAAGATTCAGGAAATTTTTTCACGAGAGGAAAGGATTTCAACTTTGGCATGAAGAATGGAAAATTGATTGTCAAGTATAAATTGACAGCTAGTAATGGGAAATCATATTCCATCAATGAAGAAACAAAATATGAAATTTCCGACGATGATCTATTTAGAAATTACCGGTTCATCTACAGTCCTGCAACGGGCAAAGGAGAAATACTTGTTGACCAGATCACCGTATGGACCAATCAGGCTGCGGAAAACAGTAGGCTTACCTGGAAAACAAATGAAAATATAATTATCGGAGAAGGAATGAACGGCGAAGGACAACCGGTTGCTTTATTCGACAATCTCATTATTCGTAAAACCGGACAATCCGGCAATTCACCTATGCAGTTATTAAGCTTCTCCGCTGAACTCGAGAACAACTATACCATGCTGAACTGGTTTACGGGCAAGGAAAATGGTACGGAATATTATATCATTGAGCGAAGTGATGATACCAAGACCTACAAAGAAATTGGACGTGTAAAAGCTGCAGGTAAATCAGAAACTTTAAAAGCCTACGCATTGGTTGACAAAGAACCGATGCTTGGCATCACCTACTACCGCCTGGCACTTAGCAACAACACTTCCCGTTCCATTTGGGTTCCGGTTATTGCCTTCCGATTAAAACCGGAGCAATTACTGAATACGCCAACCGTGAACTCGAATGCAGCCAATATCGAATCTTCAAAATAAATAGATCATCATTCTCAAGTGCCACTTCGGAGTTCGAAGGTGGCACTTTTTTATTTTAGACATTTACAACATCCTGAATTACAAAACCATCGAAGTCTTCTAATTTGGCCTATTGGTTAATTTTCTATATTTGCCTACTAATCATTAAAACAAAAACACCATGGGTTTTATTAAGGAATTCAAAGATTTCGCAATGCGCGGAAACCTCATTGACTTTGCAGTCGGAGTTGTAGTTGGGGGGGCATTTGGGAAGGTCACTTCTTCATTTGTTGACGGAATAATTATGCCCGTTATCGGTAAATTAATTGGTGGACAAGATTTCTCCGATTTAAAACTCAAGATTCAGGATGGAAGCAAAGCCATCATGGATTCAGCCGGAAACATTACTACTAAAGAGGTCCCTGAAGTTTTTATAAAATATGGTGAATTTATTACTACGGTAATTGATTTTATGGCAGTGGCCTTTGCTATGTTCCTGGTGATAAAAGCAATGAACAGATTAAAAAACAAAGAAGCGGAAGCCCCTGCACCTCCTCCTGCTCCAACTAAGGAAGAAATCTTGCTTACAGATATTCGCGATTTACTTAAAAAATAAAAGAACGTCCCACGTAAATTAAAAAAGTAAAAATGAAAAAGACAGTACTTGCAACCGCTCTCCTGATGTACGCTCTCACACTGAGTGCACAAAACTATACCATATGGAGAACCGGTGGGATATTCAATGCGACATTCAATCAGGTGAGCTTGACGAATTGGGCCGCCGGTGGACAAAATGCCATCTCCTTAAACTCACTGACCAATTGGTTTGCGAATTATAAGAAAGGAAAAGTTGCCTGGGACAACAATCTTGACATGGGTTATGGAATTGTAAAACAGGGTGATGAACAAGTTCGGAAAAATGATGACCGCTTGGAGTTAAATTCTAAGTTGGGCATCGATGCGCATAAGGCAAAATTATTTTATACGCTCCTTTTTAATTTCCGTTCTCAGTTTGCACCGGGATATAACTATCCCAGAACAGATTCATCCAACTATATCTCTAAATTCGCTGCTCCGGCTTTCTCCTTACTGGCCTTAGGAATGGATTATAAACCTACCGACTATTTCTCGGTCTTTCTCTCGCCCGCTACAGCAAGAATTATCATAGTGAATGATGATTCATTATCCGATGCAGGTGCTTATGGCGTTGATCCCGGCGAAAAAATAAGGTTTGAAGCAGGAGCGTATCTGAATACAAGGTTCCAGAAAGACATTTTAACCAATGTGAATTTCATGACAAAACTGGATTTATTCAGTAACTATATGGAAACGCCACAAAATATTGATGTCAACTGGGAAGTACTCCTCACGCTTAAAGTGAACAAATTTATTACCGCTTCTCTGGGGACTCAATTAATTTACGATGATAATACTGAAATAGCATTATTCACGGAAAAGACGGCGTTAAAATTCCCAAACTGAAAGGTGATGGAACTCCAAGAACCGGACCCCGCACTCAATTCAGACAAATTTTCGGTATTGGATTTGCCTACAAAATGGAAGGATTTACTGTAAGATAGAGGGTAAAAAGAGCGGCAGTGGTTGGAAGGTAAAATCGACTCCATTCACAAGAGAAATTTTCGAATAATATCCTCCCTGAAATAATTTATTTACAAACAGGTTTGTCTATGTGGCAAACCTGTTTTATTTTGGCAGAATGGGATTAATACTTTACAAGTCCTCTGCCGGCTCCGGCAAGACCTTTACACTTGTCAATCGCTTTTTAACGAAAGTACTCGATAAACCATGGCTCTTCAGCAGAATTCTCGCCATCACTTTCACCAACAAAGCAGCCGAAGAACTCAAAACGAGGATCATCAAGGAACTCGATACTCTTTCTAAAGGCCTTCCCTCGACTCAACTCGACATCCTCTTAGAGAATCTTCCAAAGTCGACGGAGGAGCAACTTAGAAACAATGCAGGTATTGTCCTCATGAAACTTTTGCATGACTACTCCTCCTTTTCTGTTTCCACTATCGATAGCTATTTCCAAAAATTATCCCGGACACTTGCCAAAGAACTATTACTTCCCATCCGGTATGAAATAGAACTTGACACCGAATCCATTTGCAAAAACATCACTGAACTGCTGCTGGAAGATGCCGGAAAGGACGATTCTTTAACAAAATGGCTGGAAGATCTCTTACTTCATAGAATTGATTCCGGAAAAAGCTGGAATATTCGTTCCGAACTGAATAAGATGGCGAAAGAAGTACTGAATAAAGATACGGTACGGGAAGTTGCAGCAATGACGAATCCGGCTCACCTGGAAGTTTTAATTAAATGGATAAAATCAAATAAAAGAGAAATTGAAATGCATCTGCGCAAGACGGGCAAAGATGCAATGGCTCAGATCCATTCAAACGGGTATGAAGTAAACACCTTCTTTTATAAACAAAGGGGACCAGCCGGTTATCTTCAAAAAATTTCAGACAACAAAAGTAGTCTCGACCAGTTCGAGAAAATTAATACTTATACCCTAAAGGCGTTGGATGATCCGGATGCCTTTCTTTCAAAAGATCAACGAAAAGATCAAAAATTACTTTCTTTTGTCCATGACATTTTGCATCCTTTACTAAAAGAGGCAACCGACTATTTTGAAACCCATAAAGTGAAATATATTTCTGTGCTGGAAGCCTCTAAACTCATCTATCAATCCGGGATCAGCGGAACATTAGATGCAAAGATGAAAGAGTACAGAGAAAAGCATCAGTTGTTTCATTTATCCGACACCACAAGAATGTTGAGTATGTCGATAGCAGAACAGGATGCGCCATTCATTTATGAGAAATCCGGAAATACGTTCCTGCATATTTTCATCGATGAGTTTCAGGATACCGCTACGGTACAATGGAATATTTTGAAACCCTTGATATTAAATTCGCTTTCTACCGGGAATGATGTGCTGTTAGTAGGAGATGCCAAACAATCCATTTATCGCTGGAGAGGTGGAAATATGCAATTGATCCTTGATGGTATTAGCAATGAACTAAAGAGATATGGAATAAAGCCCACTGTAAAAAACCTCGACACCAACTGGAGAAGCAAGCGGGAAATTGTGGCCTTCAACAATGCATTTTTCCCATTGGCGGCTACTTTATTGAGAGATACATTTGAAAGCGGAAATGAAATTTTTGATCTGGCTTATGCTTCGAAAGAAGTGCATCAACATATCAAAAATAAGGAGGCAGATGAAGGTTATCTTTGTTTTAAGTTTTTTAAAACCGAAAAGGGAGAAGAACAAGAAGAGGAACAGCATTGGAAAATGCAAGCGATGGAGACCATGTCGGTGAACATTAAGGAACTATTGGAGAAGGGCTACACATACGGAGATATTGTTATTTTAGTAAGAACGAATAAGGATGAAAATGAAATAGCAGACTTTCTCTTTGAAAAAGGCGAACATCCTTTTATTTCGGGCAATTCATTGCTCATCTCCACCAATACAAAAATCAATGTACTTCTCAATTGCATGCGATTAATTGCGGAATCCGACGAGCCCTTATTACATGCAGAAATAAATCATTTTGTTGACCAGGATATTAATTATTTGAAGGAGCCCATCCCTTTTAATGTTCGATCATCGGAAACGAAAAATAATTCTTGGGTTCACCGGCATATCATAAAGGAAAAAGAAAAACTTTCTACCCTACCCTTGCAATTCATTTTCTTACATTTACTGGACATCACTAAAATGGATGTAACGGATCCATTCATACAAAAATTCGGCGACCTGCTTCAGGACTATGCCGGTTCACGAAACAGTAATCTATCCGGATTTTTGCAATGGTACGATGAACATGTAACCACCCGTAAGTGGAGTGTGGAATTGCCGGATGGAGGGAATGCCATACGTATCATCACCATTCACCGATCCAAAGGCTTGGAGTTTCCTGTTGTGTTTATACCGTTTATGAATTGGGAATACACGCCCTCTGCCAGAAGTATATTATGGGCACATAGCGATGAAGAGGAATTTACGAATCATAGTAAAATACCATTGTACGCTAACGGCAAACTGGAGGAATCTTATTTCAAAGAAGATTATATCAAAGAATCATTGGAAACCGCCATTGATAATTTGAATCTTATTTATGTGGCCTTTACCCGACCGAAAGATCAATTGTATGTTTTCGGACCTGCTAAAACTAAGGAGAATCAGGTCGGAAAATTACTGTTTGCCAGTTTTTCACAAAATCCCGAATGGGCGGAACAATTTGCAGCAACTGATTATAATGAACTCATCATTGGAAACAAGAACAGTAAAAAATCTTCCGAAAAGAAATCAGGTGTAGAAAACATCTATGAACCTTCGGGATTTACTCCGGCTGAAATCCCTGTCCTTACGGAAAATAAATATTTCTTGCCGGAAATTAAATACATCTTTAGTTCCGATGAAATCCTTTTTGGAAATCTTGTTCATGACACCATTGCCACCGTGAACAATAAAAATGATATTGACCATGCCATCAATAAAGTATTTTCAAAAAACGGAAACCAGGGTTATATAAAATGGAGAGAAAAATTAATTGCCGCTGTACAGGAGCTCTGGCAACTTTTAGAAGAACGAGGGTGGACGAATGAAGACTTTGAAATCGAAAATGAAATTGAAATATGCGATGAGAAAGGATTGATTCATCGTCCGGACAAAGTACTTATAAAAGGGGATACGGCAATAGTCATTGATTTTAAAACCGGGAAAAAAGAAGAGCAGCATAAAAATCAGATTAAAGAGTATTGCAGGCTCATTCAATCCACCGGAATCAACACCGTTTCCGCTTATCTCATCTATACAACTGACAAGGAAATAGTTAGCGTTCTATAACCCGGAACATTTGTTACCAATAGAAAGGCATACTTTGACTAATTTTGCAGGGTGAAAATCTAAAATATTCATCGAAAAAAGTAACCTTCCTTATGTCAAATTCTATATTTAAAGTTCCTGTTGCCATTAATGAACCTGTACTCAACTATGCCCCGGGAAGTCCGGAACGCAAATCACTGAAGGCTGCTTTGGAAGCCATGCGGAAAGAGGTGATTGATGTTCCCATGTATATTGGAGGCAAAGCCATTCATACGGAAAAGAAAGGTGAAATGCGTCCTCCTCATGATCATCAGCATTTGTTGGGAAAATATTCCATTGGCGATGCCGGTCATGTGAAGATGGCGATTGATGCCGCATTAAATGCCCGACAACAATGGGCGGATATGGAATGGGAACAACGTTCATCCATTTTTTTAAAAGCGGCAGATTTGCTGGCAGGCCCTTACCGTGCAAAGATTAATGCCGCCACCATGCTCGCACAAAGTAAAAGTGCGTATCAGGCAGAAATTGATGCGGCTTGTGAGATGATTGACTTTCTTCGCTTCAATGTAGAATATGCCCGTGAGATCTATACACAACAACCGATTTCTTCCAAAGGAGTGTACAACCGCGTAGAGCAACGACCCTTAGAAGGATTTGTATTTGCACTGACCCCTTTCAACTTCACGGCGATTTCCGGCAATCTTCCTTCGTCTGTTGCTATGATGGGCAATACGGTGGTATGGAAACCGGCTTTTACTCAGATTTATTCTGCACGTGTATTGATGGAAGTATTTATGGAAGCAGGATTACCCGACGGAGTAATTAATCTGATTTACGTTTCCGGAGCGACTACTGCAGACGTAATTTTCAATCATGCAGACTTTGCAGGAATCCATTTTACCGGCTCAACAGGTGTGTTTCAGGATATCTGGAAAACCATAGGAAATAATATTCATAAATATAAAACCTATCCGCGCATTGTGGGTGAAACAGGCGGTAAGGATTTTATCCTTGCCCATCCCAGTGCAAATCCGCAGGAAGTGATTACGGCATTAACGAGAGGGGCCTTTGAATACCAGGGACAAAAATGCTCTGCTGCTTCACGCGCTTATATTCCTGCTTCGCTATGGCCTGCGGTAAAAGAGGGTGTTGTAAAAGATTTAGCCAGCATGAAAATGGGACCCACTGAAGATTTCGGTAATTTCATTAATGCTGTTATCGATGAAAAAGCTTTTGATAAAATTACAGGATATATTGAGAACGCGAAAAAGAGTAGCGATGTTGAAATTATTGCAGGAGGAACATTTGATAAAAGCAAGGGCTACTTTATTGCTCCTACGGTGATCAAAAGCAATAATCCCGCTTATGTTACCATGTGTGAAGAATTATTCGGACCTGTACTAACCATTTACGTCTATGAAGATGATCAATTCGAAGAAACCTGTGATCTCGTAGATAAAACAGGGATCTATGCTTTAACGGGCTCGATTCTATCGAAGGATCGCTATGCCATACAAATGGCTACAAAAAAACTCGTGCATGCAGCGGGCAATTTTTACATCAATGATAAATGCACAGGAGCAGTGGTTGGACAGCAACCTTTTGGTGGATCACGCGCTTCAGGCACCAATGATAAAGCCGGTTCGCTGATTAATCTGCTACGATGGGTTTCACCGCGCACAATTAAGGAAACTTTTGTTCCGGCTACGGATTATCGGTATCCGTTTTTGGATAAGGAGTGATTTTAATTCTGCACCTGCCTGCCGGCAGGCAGGTGCAGAATTCAGAATTGGGAATTGGGATTTGGATTTGGAACTGGAATTGGAATTGGATTCGGGAATTTAATAAAGGTCTCTACACTATTGATAGAATTAGTAAAGGAACAATTGCTAAAACCGGTAAACTGGTGATATCAAAACGATGAAAAATATTCTATTCATATCAATACTCTTTTTTTCAACTCCTATAAAGTCACAGCAATGGCGAAGTGTTAATGATGGAATTAACCGCCAATCAGGCCAATCAGTAAATGATATGCTGGTTTATCAGGATACACTGTTTATCATAGGACAGTTTGATTCACTATACAACCCCGGTCAATATTGTTCGGGGTTTTCAGGTTGGGATTCATCTCAATGGAATTGTAAAAGCCCTTCGCTCTCTATTTCTCAAGGAGGTTTGTGTATTGGACTTTACCAAACTGAAATATATGTGGGAGGAGATTTCAATTGGGTATGGCAACCTTCATTAAATGGTATTGGAAGATATGACGGAGCGGAGTTTCAACCATTAGGACGTGGTATCAACAATGGCATGGTACATTGTATGCAGGAATACAATGGTAGTTTATATGTGGGTGGAAATTTTACAACGGTTGATAGTATTCTCAATGCAAGACGCATCGCCCGTTGGGATGGCATTCAATGGCATACAATAGGAACGGGCATGTCAGGAGGTTTGACTAATTTATTTGCAATGACGATATATAAAGGGGAATTGTATATTGGAGGTTATTTTAGTTCAATAGATGGTTTTCCTTCACAGAATATATGTCGCTACAATGGTATAGCATGGGACTCAGTAAAGTCAGGAGTAAGTGGTTTTATCCGTAGTATGGTAGTGGATTCGGTGAATGATATTTTATACGTAGGAGGAAGTATTAGTTCTGCTGGAGGTATACCTACACCAACCGGTGTAGCTGCTTGGGATGGTACAAATTGGTCGGCGGTCGGCACAGCACCACTTCTTAATCCGGAAGTAATGGTGTTGTACAAGGGTAAACTTTTTGCTGGAGGAGCTTTGAGTTTCCCAAATGCATTTGGTGATATGGTCTATCAAATGGCATGGTATGACGGTCAGGAATGGTACCCGGTTTGTGATACAATGGATGGCGGAGTAATACAATCCATGTGCGTATACAAGGATGAGCTATACGTTGGAGGATTTTTTAAGATGATAGATGATAGTGCACGATATGGAATTGCAAGAACGCATTTCCCAAATGTGAGTGTTCAGCAATTATCTAATACAGAAACAGCAGTTGAACTTTATCCAAATCCAACAGGTTCTATTTTAACTATCAAAATAAAGGATACCAAATTAAAATTACAGTCGGTTCAGTTGAGTGACCTAAATGGTACAAGGCTAATAAGCTTGGACAAATTGATTGAATCACTGGTCACTTTGGATTTGCAAAGTATTGCGTCTGGAGTGTATATTGTTGTTGTTAAGACTGAGCGGGGGACGAGTCAGTATAAAATATTAAAGGAATGATCTAAAGTTAGTTTTCATTGAACAACGAGAAATACTAAAACCCCAACAATTACTCACCCCTTCACATTCATCTTCTCTGCACTTTCTGTCAGCTTAAGAAATAAATCTTCGAGTTGGCGGCGGGATTCTACACCGTATACTGAAAAATTGCTTTGGACAAGGAATTCGATAATGGCCGGGATTTGATGTATCAATAAGCTTAACTGCACTCCTGTATCACTGTAACCGGTAGCGTCTTCTTTAAAGGGAGAATTCATTAATAAAGCATAGGCATCTATCGGGCGATCGGTAGTGATTTGAACTATTCGCTTTCGGTCGTTCAGGAGTTCCTTCATATCACCCTGCACAACGAGCTTGCCTTTGTTAAGAATGGCGATACGGTTTGAAATAAGTTCCAGTTCATTCAAGATATGTGAAGAGAGAAAAATGGTTTTCCCTTTATCCTTGCTTAAATGCAGGATTAATTCGCGGATATCAATTATTCCCTGTGGGTCGAGTCCGGTGGTGGGTTCATCTAAAATGATTAGCTCCGGGTCATGCAACAATGCCTGAGCCAGTCCGAGCCGTTGCTTCATCCCATGCGAATAGCCGCTCACCTTATCCTTCCCTCGCCCATGGAGACCTACAAAATCAAGCATCTCCTCAATTTTATTTTTAGAAATGGCGATACCGTTATACATCGACAAGACTTCCAGATTTTTAGCAGCACTTAAGAAGGTATAGAAATCAGGTTTTTCAACTATACAACCAATTCTTCTCAGTATATTCTTTCTCTCCGTTTTTAAATCGCTATTGAAAATTTTAATGGTCCCCGCATCCGGTTCAATAAGGGTCAATAACATCCGTATAGTAGTACTCTTTCCGGCCCCATTCGGTCCTAAAAAACCAAAAACATCTCCTTTAAACACCTCCAGCTCGAGCTGATCAACCGCTGTATTATCTCCAAATGATTTGGAAAGATCTTTTATACTGATAACACTTTCCATTTTATCCGGTGATCAATTTATCAAGAGGATCCACCGCCGCGTTAAAGAAATGTAGAAGCTTTCCTTCTTCATCCACCAGGTACTTGCAAAAATTCCAGGTGGGCTTCTGGCTATTCCAACCATTTTTAGCAGGATCACTTAACCATGCATACAAGGGATGCTTCTCCTTACCTACTACATGAATCTTGCTAAACAGGGGAAAAGTAACTCCATAATTTAATTCGCAAAATGAACTGATTGCCTTTTCATCATCGGGCTCCTGCGCTCCAAAATCATTGCATGGAAAACCCAGCACCGCTATCTTCTTCCCGTGCAGCTCATGCAGTTTTTGCAAGGACTCGTATTGAGGAGTATAGCCGCATTCAGAAGCTGTATTTACGATAAGTATTTTCTTGCCTTTAAACTTTTCCAATGTCATCTCCTCACCTTGGATGCTCATCACCGGGATGGCATAGATGTCCTGAGCAGGTGGAATATTATGGGTATTGTCCATGCGCTTATTACTTACAACTCGTCTTAATACTTGATAAAACAAAGATCTCATTTATTCGGGCATTTGCTTCCGTAAAGTAACAACAATCTACACTATAAAAAGTTATCCTCACTTCCTGCCAACATTTTTCGGATTGCAAACAATATCGTATAAGCCCTGTAGGGGCGGTATACAGATACCACCCCTAAAGGGCTTATACGACGAAGAACTCAGGACATTTCCAGAAGATAATATAACGATTTGCGGAGTTACCGCCCTACATTGCTTGTGCGACGAAGAACTCAGAACATTTCCAGGTGGCAGCTATGTTCCCGCTACATGATTCCATATAAAGCCCTGTAGGGGCGGTACCTCTGTAACCGACAAACTCCCCTCTCCTTACAACCGCCTGCACCCGACCTAAGGTCGGGTGCAGGCATAGGTGGGAGTAGATGATATCCTTCTATTACCAAGATTCCGCCCCTACAGGGCTTAGGCGACGAAGAACTCAGAACATTTCCAGGTGGCAGCTATGTTCCCGCTACATGATTCCATATAAAGCCCTGTAGGGGCGGTACCTCTGTAACCGACAAACTCCCCTCCTCTTACAACCGCCTGCACCCGACCTAAGGTCGGGTGCAGGCATAGGTGGGAGTAGATGATATCCTTCGATTACCAAGATTCCGCCCCTACAGGGCTTAGGCGACGAAGAACTCAGGAAATTGTAGGTAGCAGCAACGTTCCGGCTACCTGATGCTGTTTCAAGCCTTAAACTTCTTCAGCAGATCTTTCACTATATCCCTATGAATCAGAATTCCCATCATCTTTAACTTTACATAATCCTCATGCATGAAATAGAATCCAAAGTTCTTACTCTCCTTTCCGCAATTACGGGATCCCGAACCGGAGTCTTTTACGAGATACCAGTCCTTACCGTCTTTTTCAAGATAACCCACCAAATGCATTCCATGATCATCCGTAGTACTGCCATTCGCAAACCGAATCATTCGGGCACTTTCATCAATATACTCTGAGGGAATATCAAAGCTGGGTACCACGGCAATCTGATTCCAGGGATCAAAACCGGGCTCTGAAACATCTCCTCCAATCATAGTAGTAAATCCCTTTCTGACTGCTAATTTAATTACGGCCATATAATCTTCGAGCGGTACGTTGTAGTAAGAACTATCATGCCACCAGTTGTCAGGCACTTCGTATTCTACTTTTGTCCAATAGGGTTTTGTCATGATGGAAGTAATATCCACATAGTCCTCCATATTTAATTTCAATACATCACTCAGGTATTTTTTAGGAGTAAGGTCCTTGCCATTTACTTTAACTGTAGCCGGTGGAACTCCCATATAATGATGCATGATGGATTTAATGGTACTGATGACGTCCTCTTCATTCCAGGCATTCATCGCCTTTACACTCTGCAGATAGGCCTTCATTTCTGCAGCCATCTTTTCATGATTATGATACGTTTGACCGGGCAAGAGTCCGCTATAACTCTCTAATGGCACAGCGCCATACATTTTATAAATCCGTACCACCGCATTGCCTTCAGATCCTTCATCAAACAGCGTCGTTCCCCTTTGTCTGACAAATCCTCTCGCCTTCTCCACATATTCCCAATAGGTAGTGAACATCTCGGAAATTTTAACAGCCTGTCCCGTTAGGCGATACACCTCCGTCTCAAAATAAGAAGTGGTACTATACGACCAACAGGTACTGGTATTACCTTGAGAGATGGGATTGTTCTTCCACCAGGTACTGAATTCATCCACCGATTTAGGATACCAACCAATTTTATTGACATCAATTTTATACAGCGGCTTCTGCTTTTTAGGAACTTTCTGTTCCTCGAAATCCTCGACGCCCTTCATGATATCCATATCATAAAATCCGGGTTTATAAGGACGAACTTCCAACACATCCTTTTTTGGTGCCTGAGCAACCACACCGGAAATAGCAGCGATGACCGGTAACATTAGGAGCAGTATTTTTTTCATCTGTTGTATGTTTTTATAATTTATCAAAAGAATAATTTCGCAAGAACTGCACTGCCGCTTCAATATCTTTATACAAGACACGATCCTTTTCTACAAAGGGAACCACCTTTCTGAAATCTTTCAGTAAAAGTTCAAGATTATCAGAAGTGCGGAGAGGTCGGCGGAATTCCATCGCCTGTGAAGCATTCATCAATTCAATGGCAAGCACTTTCTCAATATTCAACACCACCTTGCGAAGTTTGGTAGCCGCATTGGCTCCCATACTCACATGATCTTCCTGTCCGTTGGAAGATACAATGGAATCTACAGAAGCAGGTGTACATAATTGTTTATTCTGACTCACAATGGAAGCCGCCGTGTACTGCGGAATCATAAAACCGGAATCGAGTCCGGGATTGGCGACCAGAAAGGGAGGTAATTCGCGCAACCCTGCTATTAACTGATAGGTTCTTCTTTCACTGATACTTCCCAACTCTGCCATTGCAATAGCGAGAAAATCCATCGCTAACGCCAGTGGCTGTCCGTGAAAGTTTCCTGCTGAAATGATCAAATCCTGTTGTGGAAACACCGTAGGGTTATCTGTTACCGAATTCATCTCGGTGAAAAATACATTCGCCACATAATTCAATGTATCCTTCGTCGCCCCATGCACCTGCGGGATACAACGAAAAGCATAGGGATCCTGAACATGTTTTTTCTTTCGCTCTATCATCTGACTTCCTTTCAACAGCAACCGAAAACGTAATGCTGTATCTATTTGTCCGGCATGTGGTCGCACTTCATGCACCAAATGGTGGAAGGGATCTAAGCGTCCATCATAACCATCCAGGGAAAGCGCACCAATAACATCAGCTGCCCTCTCCAGCTTATAACTCTGCAGCACCGACCAAACACCATAAGCATTCATAAACTGTGTTCCATTGAGTAAGGCCAAACCTTCCTTCGATTTTAATGAAACCGGTTTCAGTCCATGTTTACTCAGCGCTTCTTCAGCAGCGATTTTCTCTCCATTCACCCGCACCTCTCCCATTCCAATTAAAGGCAATGAAAGATGAGCCAATGGAGCGAGATCTCCAGAAGCACCTAAGGAACCTTGCTCGTAGACCACAGGCAAAATTCCTCTGTTAAAAAATTCTATCAGCAACTGCACGGTTTCCACCTGCACACCACTATTGCCATAACTCAAGCCCTGTATTTTCAGAAAGAGCATCAGGCGAACGATCTCCTCCGACACCTCATCACCCGTACCGCAGGCATGAGACATCACCAGGTTCTGCTGCAACAAACCCAAATCACTTTCTGAAATGGATTTATCATAAAGCGCCCCGAAGCCGGTATTTATTCCATAATAAGCGGTATTGCTGCCATCCATTTTTGCATCAAGAAAATCGCGGCATGTTTGAATCTTCTTCTTAGCATCATCACCTAAAACCAGCGTCGAATCCTTCTTCAGAATTTCCCTGATCTGATCAAATGTGATGTGTTGAGATGAAATAATATGAACCATATTTAATTTGTATTACTGACCATCATTGAAATTAATTCATCCACTGCTAATGGCTGCTGTGAACCTTCCTTCATGTTCTTTAACACCACAGTACCGGCCTTGCGCTCTTCAGATCCCGCAACCAGGACGAAGGGAATACCTCTGTCATCTGCATACGAAAACTGTTTCTTCATCTTCGCCGGATCGGGATACATTTCAGCGTTGACACCGGCTTTTCTCAACTGTTGCAACACCCCTAGCGCGTAGGGAATATCTTCTTCACCAAAGTTCACCACCAATATCTTCGTCGCCGCAGGGTTTTGATCCGGAAAAAGTTTTGCTTCTTCCAGCACATCGCAAATACGGTCCGCACCAAATGAAATACCCACTCCCGACATTCCGGGCAATCCAAAAATTCCCGTAAGATCATCGTATCGTCCACCGCCGCAAATACTCGACGTAAAAGAAGAGCGGGGATCATCCACCTTCACTTCAAAAATCGCACCCGTATAATAATTCAATCCACGGGCGAGCGTAATATCCAACTCATAACGGACATGGCTGAACGAAACATGGCCGGCATAACCAAACAACTGTTCCACTTCGGCTATCCCTTGCTTACCAATTTCTGATTTCGCCAACAGTTGCTTCAATAAATTCAACTTCGCTGCATCATCCCCTTTAAACTCCAGCAAGGGTTGCAACCCTTCAATGGCATTTTCACTGACTCCTTTACTACGAAGCTCTTCCTTCACTTTCTCCACCCCAATCTTATCCAATTTATCAATAGCGACGGTAATATCAATAATGCGTTCGGTCTCGCCCAACACTTCTGCTATTCCGGATAAAATTTTTCTATTGTTAATCTGAATCAAGACTTTCAAATCCAGTTTCGCAAATACATCGTCCATTAACTGCATCAACTCCAGTTCGCATAACAATGAATTCGTGCCGATCACATCTGCATCGCATTGATAAAACTCACGGTACCTCCCTTTCTGCGGACGATCGGCTCTCCATACCGGCTGGATCTGATAACGCTTGAACGGAAAAGTAATCTCGTGCTGATGCATGACCACGTAGCGTGCGAATGGAACGGTGAGGTCGTAGCGGAGGGCTTTCTCGGAAATCTTCATTGAAAACGTTCGCTCTCCTCTTGATTTCATCTCCAGTATTTCCTGATCATCCTTAAAGGAAGAAAAATAATTTCCGGAATTAAGAATTTTAAAAATCAACTTATCTCCCTCTTCCCCATACTTCCCCATGAGCGTATCCAGATTTTCCATGGAAGGCGTTTCAAGTGGAAGGTAACCAAACCGCTGAAAGGAAGAACGAATAGTATCAAAGACATAATTTCTTTTCAACATATCTTCGGGAGAGAAATCCCGGGTTCCTTTGGGAATAGAAGGGCGCATATTTAAGATTTACTTTTATAGAAAGTTTTCTGCATTAGTTGACGTTAACATTATTTATCAACCGAAAACTCATCCCGGAAGAAGAAATGGAAACCGCTACAGAGTAAGCAAAGTTAATTTTTTAAGAGTATAAAATGCCCACAAAAACAGAATTAAGTTGCTTCATTTTCAATACCATAAATTTTAGCCATAAGACCAATATTAAAAGGGCTCCGGTTTAACAGTTTCCTGCGCCCGAAGCCCTTCCTTCTTGAACGGATAATTTTAATTACGATGTAGTCAGCTTCTTATACCTGAATCGCTTCGGTTCCACATTACCCAAACGTTTCTTCTTGGCTTCTTCATAGTCGGTGTAACCACCTTCAAAGAAGTACACTTGTGAATCACCTTCAAAGGCGAGAATATGTGTACACACACGGTCAAGGAACCAGCGATCATGGGAGATAATAACCGCGCATCCTGCAAAATTTTCCAGAGCTTCTTCCAATGCCCGGAGGGTATTGATGTCAATATCATTGGTCGGTTCATCCAGCAACAATACATTGGCACCTGTTTTAAGCGTCATCGCCAAATGGACACGATTTCGTTCTCCACCCGATAATACACCTACTTTCTTTCCCTGATCCGCTCCGTTGAAATTGAATTTAGAAATATAACTTCTCGCATTTACACTCTTATTGCCAATCATGATGCTATCCGATCCGCCTGAAATCACCTCGAATACCGTCTTCTCCGGAAGGAGATCTTTGTGACTTTGATCAACGTATCCTACAACCACAGTTTCACCTACTTTGAATGTTCCACTATCAGGCTCTTCTATTCCCATAATCATTCTGAACAATGTCGTTTTACCTACACCGTTTGGTCCGATGATACCGACAATACCCGCCTGGGGCAATGCAAAACTAAGGTCATCAATCAGCAAGCGATCCCCATAACCTTTACTCACATGATCCGCTTCAATCACCTGCGATCCCAAACGCGGCCCTGCAGGAATGAAAATCTCCAGTTTATCTTCTTTATCTTTTGTCTCCTCATTCACCATTTTATCATAAGCCTGCAAACGTGCTTTGGACTTGGCATGTCTGGCCTTAGGAGACATCCTCACCCACTCCAACTCCCGCTCCAGGGTTTTACGACGCTTGCTCTCTGTCTTTTCTTCCTGCTCTAAACGTTTCCCTTTTTGTTCCAGCCAACTGGAATAATTTCCCTGCCATGGAATTCCTTCCCCGCGATCCAGCTCTAAAATCCATCCGGCAACATTATCAAGGAAATAACGGTCGTGGGTTACCGCAATTACGGTGCCTTTGTATTGTTGCAAATGATGCTCCAACCATTCCACGCTCTCCGCATCCAGATGGTTGGTAGGCTCATCCAGCAATAAAATCTCCGGCTCCTGCAACAATAAACGACAAAGTGCCAGTCTTCGACGTTCTCCACCTGATAAAATACTCACAGGAGTTTCCGGTTCAGGACAACGCAGCGCATCCATGGCCACTTCCACTCTATTATCCAGTTCCCATGCTCCGGCGGCATCAATTTTATCCATCAAATCCGCCTGACGTTCGATGAGCTTATTCATCGCATCATCATCGAGGGGTTCACCCAATTTATTGTTGACATCTTCGTACTCCTTTAGCAAATCAACAATTGGCTGCACGCCTTCCATCACAATTTCCCTTGCTGTTTTATTTTCATCCAGATCCGGTTCCTGTGAAAGAAATCCCACTCTGTAGCCGGGAGAGAATACTACTTCGCCCTGGAAAGATTTTTCCAAACCCGCGATAATTCGCAGCAAGGTTGATTTTCCGGAACCGTTTAAACCGAGAATTCCAATCTTAGCCCCGTAAAAGAAACTCAGATAGATATTCTTAAGTACTTGTTTTTGAGGGGGATAAACTTTACTTACCCCAACCATTGAAAAAATAATTTTGCGATCGTCCGCCATTTCTAAGTGCTTGATTAATGTAACTTTATGGCCTTCCTGTCTGTTAAGAAGGGAGGACTGCAAATGTACCCCTTTCTACTGATAGAGAAAAGGAAAAACAGCATTTCAAAACATCAAATCATGCGTGTACTACTACTTCTTCTGCTTAGCCTTATGACCTCTTTGGCCATTGGTCAACAAACCCGGTTGAGCTATCGTCTGCAAAATATAGCTCTTGAAAGAGAGAAAATGAATGAGCCAATCGCCGTGCTCATTAAGGGAGATGTGATCTCTTTGAAAGAAGAAATAAAGCGATTGAACGGAGTTGTAAAATTCACTTCCGGGAATATATGTTCGGCCATTCTTCCTGCAGGAAACCTCTTGACGCTAAGCGACAACGCTAAAGTGGTGCGTATCGAAGAGGGCCGGGTCAACGTGCAGGCCTTAAATGATAAAATGCTGATCAATAATCGCATTGATCTGGTGCATCAGGGCGTTTCACCGTTGATTCAGGGATACGATGGTTCGGGAGTTGTTGTGGGAATCATTGATACAGGCCTGGATTTTACACATCCCGATTTCAAAGATAGTTTAGGGCAAAGTCGTGTGTTGTGGATATGGGATCATTTGCTCGCGAATGGCTCCAATACGCCGATGCCTTATAACTACGGACAAGAATTTTCTAAAGCAGCTATTGACGTCGGAAATGCATCAACCCATGTAGACCAAACTGCGCACGGCACACATGTTACCGGAATTGCGGCAGCTAACGGAGATTCACTTGCTGCTTTTAAAGGTGCTGCACCGAAAGCGGATATTATCGCCGTATCGCTTAACTTCAATATCGACGATGAAACCTGGCTGAGCAGTATTGCCGATGCCGTACATTATATTTTCTCTAAAGCAGATTCATTGAACAAACCTTGTGTCATCAATATCAGTGCAGGCACCTATTTAGGATCGCATGATGGAAAAGATTTGCAGGCAGAAGCCATCGACAATCTCATCACTGCAAAAAATGGCAGAATGGTAGTAGCTGCAGCAGGTAATGCCGGTAACTTTCCACTCCACCTCCGACATCAACCGAATAACGATTCCACCTTTACCTGGTTTCGACAAACCTCCCCCAATCCGGTTTATATTGAATTCTGGGCGGACACTGCCAATTTAAATGGGGTACAATTTACGATCGGCGCAGATATGATCACTCCTTCATATACCAACCGTGCACAGCTTCCCTGGACCACGATCACTCCTCAACTTGGTGTTCTGGGAAGTGATACATTATGGAGTTTTAACGGAAACAGAATTGCCATTATTCAGACTTACGGACAATTAATTGGCAACAAGTATAGTATGGTGTACAACATCATTCCTGATTCCACCACTTACTATTTCCGTCTCATGGCTAAGGGGACGGGCTCCTATGATGTCTGGAATTGGGACATGGTTTATTCCGGATTACCTTCTTCTGCTTCTTACCCTGCCATCGTCAAATACAAGATGCCTGATTTGGCACAAAATATTTGCAGTTCCTTCCAATGCAGTGATATCGTTTTATGTGTGGGTCAATATGTAAATAGAAATAATTACATTGATGTAAATGGAAATCTTCAAACCTTCGCCACCACAGAGGGGGCGCTGGGAGCGAGTTCGAGTCGTGGACCGACACGCGATGGCCGGATAAAACCGGATATCACTTCGACAGGAGAGGTGACCTTAGCTTCTTTAAAACTATCCAGTGCCGCCTGGTTTTTGGCGAATCAACCGTTCAAGCTGGCACAAGGTGGAATGCATATACGTGATGGAGGAACTTCCTCAGCAGCTCCGGTCGTAGCAGGTGCGATTGCCTTATATCTACAAAAAAATCCATCTGCAGATTGGCAGGATATCCGCAACCGTGTGCTTCTCTGTTCCAAACAGGATAATTTTACAGGAAGCAACCTTCCAAACAATAACTGGGGAATAGGAAAGTTCGATGCATTTAGCATGGTGAGTGGTTGTGCCGCTTTATCTGTAGATGAAAAGAGAGCAGGCAACTGTTGATCTACCCCAATCCAACGGGTGATCGACTAACAGTGCGCAGTAACGATAATATTCAAATCAGTGGCGTGGTAGTCTATAATTCATTAGGGGAGCGGATTCTTGACAATAAGCCTACTTTACTAACTGAAGAAATGACTTTATCGCTTTCCGGATTCCCTTCCGGCATCTACATGATTGTGACGGACCTGAAGAATGGAAAACGCTTTTCAGGTACAATAATTAAAGAATAATGGCTATTGATAATTCTTAGCGCGAAAACGACCGATTAGTACCTCAATTTCTTACTTTTGGAGCGTGATTACTTCTATTAAAAATTACCTCTCGCTCGTAAAATTCTCTCACACGGTATTTGCACTGCCCTTTGCCATGATTGGATTTTCGCTGGCTGTAAAAGATAATCCCGGTTCCTTCTCCTACCTTCTCGCATTGAAGGTGTTGCTTTGTATGATCTTTGCACGCACGGCAGCCATGGCTTTTAACCGATGGGCCGACAGGAATATTGATGCGAAAAATCCACGAACCTTAATTCGGGAAATCCCGTCAGGTATAATCAGCGCTGATTCCGCTCTTCGGTTCACGATTCTTAACTGCATTGGTTTTGTGATCACCACCTGGTTCATCAATCCCTTGTGTTTTGCACTTTCATTTGTTGCATTGGCCGTTGTACTTGGCTATTCCTATACGAAAAGATTTACTGCACTCTGTCATTTAGTACTTGGCCTGGGATTATCTCTGGCACCCATCGGAGCATGGATTGCTGTGACCGGTTCTTTCTCTTTACTTCCTCTTCTATTTTCCTTCGCTGTACTTTGCTGGGTAAGTGGTTTCGATATTATCTATGCGTTACAGGATGAGCAATTCGATAAAAATCTTCAACTCTATTCCATACCCCGCATTGTTGGTCCATCAAATGCGTTGAGAATTTCCAGAAACCTGCACGTGGCTGCTGCTCTTTTTCTACTTACAGGTGGGTTGCAAGGTCATTTTGGAGCTATTTATTTTGCAGGCTGGGGTATTTTTTCATCATTACTGATTTATCAACATACCTTAGTAAAAGCAAATGATATCAGCAGAGTAAATCTCGCATTTTTTACTACTAACGGAATCGCCAGTGTGACATTTGCGGTTTTTCCATTACCGATATTCTAATTTAAATAAATGTAATCCATCTTTATTGGATCCCCATTATACTATTTAATTATTGAACAGTTCGGATGGATTCACCTCCATTTAAATTACATCCGTTTATCAACCCTTATCGAAGAGCTAAAAACAAATTCAGATTTTCTAATCGAAATAAGGATAAACATACCCTCTCAGGAATAGTGAAGTCCTCTCTATAAATTCGCCTATACTACTAAAGATTTTAATCGTCGTACTGTTACAAGAAGACACAAGGCTTCAGCAATACACTGGTAATGAGCAGGTAAAGCAGGTTGAACAGGCGATAACCGGAGTAGAAAATAAGCGGTCTTTTTTGTAATTTCGCCACAACCTTTTCCATGAAGATGACATCGAATCTACTCCTATGACGCCACAACAGCCTGAATCCATTAAACGGGAATTATCTTTTGAAGAATTCAAAACGGTTATCCTTGAAGACTATCGTTTGGTATGCGAAAGCCGGCAAGCCAGTCTGACCGGAAGAAAAGAGGTGCTTACAGGCAAAGCGAAATTCGGAATTTTTGGAGATGGCAAGGAACTTGCGCAAATTGCGATGGCCAAAGTTTTCAAAAACGGAGATTTCAGATCCGGATACTACAGAGATCAGACGTTCATGTTTGCAAGTAATCTTTTGACAATACGTGAATTTTTTGCTCAATTGTATGCTCACCCCGACCCCATTGCTGATCCCTCTTCTGCCGGGCGATGTATGAACGGACATTTTGCCACCAGATTATTGAATAGCGATGGCAGCTGGAAAAATCAGATAGAAAGCAAAAACTCATCTGCTGACATATCACCTACTGCCGGGCAAATGCCACGACTGCTTGGATTAGCACTGGCTTCGAAATTATATAAAGGCAATTCCACTCTTTCGCAAAAAATGAAAGGCTTTACTTCGAATGGAAACGAAGTCGCTTTTGGTACTATCGGTGATGCCTCTACGTCAGAAGGTTTATTTTTTGAAACGATCAATGCTGCCGGAGTGTTGCAGGTACCCATGGCCATCAGCGTATGGGATGACGGCTATGGCATTTCTGTTCCGGCATTATTCCAAACTACCAAACAAAATATTTCAGAAGTATTAAAAGGTTTTGAAAGAACGGAAGACAGTAACGGATATGTTATATTAAGTGCCAAAGCCTGGGATTATCCGGGATTGATTGAAACCTACGAAAAGGGAATTAAAATTTGCCGCGAAGAACATGTGCCGGTCCTCTTCCATATTCAGGAAGTTACTCAACCGCAAGGACATTCTACCAGTGGCTCTCATGAACGCTATAAAAGCAAGGAACGTCTTGCCTGGGAAGATGAGTTTGATTGTATCCGAAAGTTTAAAGAGTGGATTCTGGAAAGTGCCATCACATCAGAAGACGAACTTGACGCGATAGAAAAAAGTGCTAAACAATCTGCACAACAAGCAAGAAAAGAAGCCTGGGACAATCACAACAACAGTATCCGACAGGAAGTTCGCGAAGCATTATCACTTCTTGAAGCTGTTGCTTCTAAAAGTCCGAATAAAGTATTTATCGAACTACTTTCCGGAAAACTTAAGGAATTAACTGAACCTGAAAGAAAGGACATTACGATAGTTGTAAAAAAAGTTCTTCGCTATGTAAAAGACGAAAATAGCAATGAAAGAAATCGTCTGCTACAATGGCTTAGAAACTACACTACATTGAATAGTGATCGGTTCGATTCCCATCAATACAGCCAAAGTAAATGGAGTGTTAAAAATATTCCATTGCAACCCGTCACTTATGCGGACAACGCTCCACTCATGGATGGCAGAGAAATTCTTCAGGCCAACTGGGATGCCCTTCTTGAAAAAAGACCGGAATTATTAATTTTTGGAGAAGATGTTGGAAATATCGGTGGCGTAAATCAAACATATGCCGGATTGCAGTCTAAATACGGAGAAGACCGGGTATTCGACACCGGAATTCGTGAAGCCACTATTATCGGTCAGGGTATTGGACTTGCATTGCGCGGCTTGCGTCCGGTAGCTGAGATTCAATACCTTGATTATCTCGCATACGCGATTCAGGTTCTCACCGATGATCTCGCCTGCCTGCATTACCGTACAAAGGGCGGACAAAAAGCTCCACTCATTATAACCACAAGAGGACATCGATTAGAGGGTATCTGGCATTCCGGTTCGCCCATGCAGTTTATACTTGGTGCATTACGTGGTATCCATGTACTCGTCCCGCGAAACATGACGGAAGCGGCAGGATTTTATAATACATTACTTGAAAGTGATGAACCCGCACTGGTCATCGAGCCATTGAACGCTTATCGTATCAAGGAAAAAATGCCCGATAATATTGGTGAGTTCCGCCTTCCGATAGGAAAAGTGGAAGTGCTTCAGGAGGGAACAGATGTTACTCTGGTCACCTACGGATCCTGTGTGCGGATTGCGCAAGAAGCAATTCTGGATTTAAATCAGGCAGGAATCAGTGTTGAATTGATTGATGTAAGAAGTTTATTGCCGTTCGATCTTGAACACGAAATCGTGAAATCTCTTTCCAAAACAAATAAAATATTGTTTTTTGACGAAGATGTTCCGGGAGGTGCGACAGCATTCATGATGCAACAGGTGTTGGAGATACAAGGAGGGTTCAGGCATCTGGAAATAGAACCGCGCACCTTAACCGCTAAAGAGCACAGACCTGCTTATGGATCTGATGGAGACTATTATTCTAAACCATCCGCCGAAGACGTATATGATGTGGTATATGAGATGATGAATACAGCAAATCCCACCGACTATCCATCCATCTACTAACCTTAGCGCATTACCGAAATGACATTCCAGCGTATTACTGAATCTTCTTCAAGATATAATCATCTTGAGAAAATGTCTGTGGCGGAAATACTATCCGGAATAAATAATGAAGATAAAACAGTTGCGGACGCAGTAGAGAAAGCCATACCTTCCATCGAGGCGCTGATCAACGCTATCCTTCCCCGCATGCAAAAAGGAGGGCGTGTATTTTATATCGGAGCCGGAACGAGTGGACGCTTAGGCATTGTTGATGCTTCTGAATGTCCGCCTACTTTTGGAATTCCTCATGGTGTTGTTATTGGAATCATTGCCGGTGGAGATACTGCTATCAGGAAAGCTGTTGAATTTGCAGAAGATGACAAACAGCAAGGCTGGAACGATTTAAGTGAATTTTTACCCAATGAAAACGATAGCGTCATTGGCATTGCCGCATCCGGTTCAACGCCCTACGTAATTGGTACTTTAGAAAAATGCAAGCAAAATAATATTCTAACCGGTGCTATTTCCTGTAATCCCGGCAGTCCTTTATCTGCAACTGCAGATTTTCCTATAGAAGTTATCAGTGGACCTGAATTTGTTACCGGAAGTACAAGAATGAAAGCCGGGACCTCACAAAAGTTAGTCCTGAATATGATCTCTACCACTTTAATGATTCGTTTAGGAAAAGTAATTGGAAACAGAATGGTAGATATGCAACTGAGCAACAATAAACTCATTGACAGAGGTGCAAAAATGGTGATGGAAGCAACAGGACTCAACGCAGAGGATGCCAATAAATTGCTTCAGGAAATGGGAAGTGTACGAAAAGCCATTGACACCTTTAAAAAGTAACTATATTTTTAAACAAAAACTTTTCTTCGACGTATCATGTTACTAACTTTACAGGATTAAGCGATGCAAGATTTAGAACCCTATTATTCCTGGCGTCATCTGTATATATCTGCAGAGGATGAACTATCTCCATTTTATGGTCGGGAGTATAGTGAGTTTGAATATTCTAATACCATTTACAACTATTATATCCATCCGCAATGGGATGATTTTGGGTCCAGTACACTGTACATGAAATTGTTATTCGTTGACTACGATACCGGCTTCGCAGTGATCGAGTTTATTGGAGAATGGAACGATGCCATCAACAATGACATTATGGTTTTGAAAAGAGATATCGCAGATCATTTAATCAATGAGGGTATCAGTAAATTTATTTTGATTGGAGAAAATGTCTTGAATTTTCATGCCTCCGACGATTGCTATTACCAGGAATGGTTTGAAGATATTGAAGACGGATGGGTTGTTGCGTTGAATTTCAGAGATCATGTGCGTCATGAATTCAATAAATACTCCATTGACTATTATTTGGCTTTTGGTGGTGAATTAGATGATATGAAATGGCGACTATTTAGTCCAAATCAATTGTTTGAGCGTATTGAAAGTATTATTTGTCACAGGTTAGCTTAAAATAAAGTCATTTAAATAATTCTTGCTGTAAAGGCAATCCTTTACACATCCCTGTTGTAATAAATCCCTATAAATTCCTAATCCAAAGGGATTATGAGCTTTAAATTAACATCATGAATTTTACGCGACATTGCTTGCAGTTCCACTCCTCTTTTGTCAAATTTTATTATTTTTACAGGATATGATGAAAAGACTTGTTTATATTTTCATTGTTCCATTCATTATCTGCATCCTCTTTTTCAGTGCAGGAACACCCTCTATTTTAAAAGTAAATAAAGGAAAAGCATCTTACTACGGAAAAGAATTTGAAGGCAGGAAAACGGCCAATGGAGAAATTTTTAGGAACGCTGACTTCACCGCTGCTCATCGCACATTACCTTTTAACACTTTTGTCCGGGTTACGAATTCGAAGAACAATCTATCCATCACAGTTAGAATTAATGACCGCGGGCCATTTGTAAAGAGCAGAATAATAGATTTATCAGAAGCTGCTGCCAGAAGAATTGGAAGTTATCAGCATGGTCTTACATCGGTCAAACTTGAGATCATGGAAATACTAAGCAAAACCAGGGAAATTGATAGTATTTTTAGTTGTGAGGATGTGTTGGATTGCCTGGGAAACCCTGAAGAATTGTCAGGAATCAGCCTTTCCTTGTGGCGTAGTAAGGACATTGTGCACATGCTCTATGTGGCGAACGAACTTTATCTTCATGAGGATGTGGAAAAAGTATATATTGTTGGTATGGGTGTAAACAGTTCAAGAATTTATCATCTTGTGCTCTCCGGTTTCAAAACAAAGCTTTCGGCAAGTGAAACTATTTCCAAATTCGAGAAAAAAGGATTTATGCAGATTCGATTTTTAAAAAACTCCTAGTCCTTCTTCTTTCTGAGGGCTGCTAATTTTTCGTAGGCTTGTTGATCCGTCGCAAATGTAATTTCTCCGGGGTTTAAATCCTCCAAATTCACCCAGCGAAAGCGCTCCACCCCATTCTCAGCCGGCAATATATAATTTTCACGAAACATCCCTTCTATGTCAAGAGGTGCGGACACTAAGTAATAAATTCCGAGCACTTGCAAATCAGGATTAAAAGCGGATTGTGCGAAAAAATCAGTAGTATGCAAATGCCGGAAATCAGTAGCCTCTATTTGCAATTCCTCCATCAACTCCCGCTTTAAACAATCAATCGGGCCTTCACCAAACTCCAAACCTCCTCCGGGAAATTTACGCATAAAAGTATCGTAGTGATACTCCTCGGCGATAAGAACTTCATTTCCGGAACTAAGAATTAGTCCGTATACCCTGATAATAAATCGCTTTTCTGTTGACATCGTCTAATTTCTTACATCTTACATTTTCCATAAAACTAACAAATCACATCGAAAAATGTTTGAATTCCCGTATTTTTCCAACAATTCTTTTCAAAACAATAAACAAAATAAAATTTCTTACAGCTCTGATTAAACAGAAACGCATCAGCCGGGGAAAACGTACAATGTAATGTAATTGCCAATAAATTACTCACCCGGGCTAAAACTACATTTAACTTGCAAAGCAGAAAATGAAAACATATCACTTATTATTCCTGACCATATTCCTGGCTATAGGATGTCAAAAAGATGAACCCTCAGCAACTACCGGCACAGGAGGTACGAATACGGGTGGCTTGAGTACAGTACCCGCTACTTTCACACAAAAGGTATTGTTGGAATGCTTCACCGGCGCGGGACAACCCCAATGTCCCGATGGCTTTGTTAAAATGGAAAGTATCCTGGCTGCAAATTCAACCAAAGCCATTCCGGTAAATGTACAGTTTAGCGACGCTATGGAAATAGCACAGTACACCTCGCTATCAAATGCCTTCAGCAATGGAAATCCAATGACCTTTCCAGCGGCTAGGATCAACAGAACCTCCTCTTTGAACCTGGCCATATTGAATCGTACACAATGGCAATCGAACTTTGATGTAGCCAAAACAAAAACTGCAAAGTGTGGTTTAGCCATTGAAACAAGTGTGAATGGAAGTATGCTTACCATAAATACGCATTGTGGCTTCAATCAAAACATGAGCGGCGACTATACCGTGAGCACGTATCTTCTGGAAAACAATATCAGTGGAAGCGGTGCGATGTATGATCAGAGAAATGCCTACAATGCAACGAATGGTCACCCCTACCAGGGACAAGGAGATCCAATTGCAGGCTTCTCCCATAACAATGTATTACGAAAAGTACTAACGGCACCTTTAGGGGATAACATCAGCAGTTCGGCATTGGTCTCAGGTGGCAAGGAAATAAAAACATACACTACATCTATCAATGGATATAAATTGAATGATTTATATGTAGTAGCCTTCATTACTAAAACAGGGACTACTCCAACCAACTTTGAAATTCTAAATGTGCAGAAAGTTAAAGCAGGCAACACTCAACTTTGGGATTAAATACTGTGAGAAAAATCAAGTTTAACCGGTTTTAAAAAATCACCGGCGTGCGAAAGGATTAAATCCAAATACTAATAAAAACAAATTCGAAAAAGGGTCTCTCTCCGGGAGATCCTTTTTTAATTTATAACAAAATTTATATCCGTTTCATTTTCTGTTTGTAAGATTTTTAGCTAAATCATCCACTACGATTTTCAACACGCCCTAATATTGTGTTAATAAAATTCGAACCAACTACAATATGAAAAAACTACTTGTTTATGCTGCTGCTTCAGGATTCCTGTTTACAGCATGCCAAAAAGAAGACCCATCAGTTCCTGAATCTCAAAGCGGATCAAAAGCTCCAACAACAGTTAATGTAAGTCCAGTGCCGGCGACCTTCCAAAAGAAAGTACTCATCGAGGAAATCACAAGTACGACTTCAGGAACCGCCCCTCAGTCCGCATTGGATATTTCCAATCTGCTTCGCGCCAACCCCGGCAAAGTATATGCTGTGGGTATGCACACGAATGATTTTATGGCCAACGTACAATCAAATCGTCTGCTGAATTCGTACTCTACCAATCAAACAACAATTCCTTGTGCACTTATCAGCAGGCTAAATTATGCAGGTGGAACTTGCTTGTCGCCTAATTTATATACTAATGCGGTCAATGGCTCATTGCTTAAACCTGCAGTAAGTGGTTTAGCCATTAACTCAGTCATCAATGGACGTGCAGCTCAAATTGATGTACATTGTGGCTTTACAAGTGTTTTAAACGGCTCCTACAAGGTAACCACCTATCTGGTTGAAGATTTTGTAACCAATGCCAACACCGCGTTTTATCAGGCGAATAGTTACAACACTACAGTTGGAAGTCCGTTTTACAATCTTGGAAACCCTATTATCAACTATACACATAATAATGTGGTGCGTATGGTAGTCAGCAATTCCAGTGGTGATGATATCAATCCAATGTCACAGGTGCCGGGTGGTTCTGATGTTCGCTCCTACAGGATTGATCTTCCTCAAAAACACAGCCGCTCAAGTAAATGGTATGTGGTTTCATTTATTACAAGCAATACAACCAATGAAGTGCTAAATGTACAATCAGGTTTGCTGGGTACATTAAAAGACTGGAACTAATCTAAACAAATATATCTAACCTGAACGGGGGGACTTGAAAATGGGTCCCCCCTTCTATTTTAAATTGGATCACTTTAAGGAATTCACTACTTCCACAATTTCAGAAATCATCATCGCTGTTGCACCCCATATCACTACATCTTCCAACTCGTAGCAAGGTGCTTTTACTACTATTCCCTGTGAACTCCTGAAGCTTCCTGAACGCAAATTTTCTCCATTGCACAATTGTTCCAGCGAGGGAGTTATTACTCTTTTGACTTCTGCAGGATTAATAGTAAACACAGGATCCTGATGTAGAAAGCCAATGAACGGGTGCACCAAAAATCCGCTGGGAGGAATATAAAGAGAAGTCAATAGTCCGATCAGATTTACCTCCTGAGAAGCTATACCCAATTCTTCGAAAGACTCACGGAGCGCGGTATCTGCCAACTCTTCATCGGGCTCCTGCTTTCCACCGGGAAAACTAATCTGGTGAGCATGTACATCTCCCCCTCCGGCTCTTTCCATTAAAACAATCCGTGGAGAGCCTGTTTTATTATCAGGAAAAAGTAATGCTAATACGGCTGCTGTTCTATACGTATGTACTTCTGAAAGATAATCCCTCACCGACTTCCGGTGCATTGGTGCCATCTTCACATGTGCATCCATTCCGGGAAGCGAAGTATTTATCCGGGCAGACAACGAAGCAATAAAATCAGCATAATTAAATTTCATTTCAACTCCTTAGAATTACTGAGAAACGCTCATCTCCTTTTGCTCTCCAATCTGCTGGCGCCACATCGCATAATACAAACCTTTAGAATCCAAAAGTTCAAAATGCTGTCCGGATTCAATAATCTTGCCTTTCTCCAGTACATAAATCACATCGGCATGCATCACGGTGGATAGGCGATGAGCAATTAATATGGTAATGTGATTTCTATGAGATGAAATACTCCTGATTGTTTCTGCAATTTCTTCTTCAGTCAAGGAGTCTAGTGCAGAAGTGGCTTCATCAAATACCAACAAAGAGGGCTTTCGCAACAGCGCTCTGGCAATAGACAATCGTTGTTTTTCACCTCCGGAAACTTTCACTCCTCCTTCGCCAATGACCGTATCCAACCCATGACTTGCACGACCTAATAAAGATTTTAAAGAAGCCTTATTCAACACATCCAAACATTCCTCATCACTTGCGCCGGGAGCCACGAACTGAAGATTCTCCCTGATACTTCCGGAAAATAATTGGGTATCCTGTGTCACCAAACCAATCTGTGAACGCAATTCATCGAGGCTTACCTCTTCTGCACTGAAATCATTGTACAAAATTTTACCTTGCTGGGGTTTATAAAGACCTACAAGCATCTTCACCAATGTCGTTTTTCCGGAGCCGCTAGGACCAACAAATGCTATGGTCTCACCGGCTTTTACTTCGAAGGAGATGTTATTGACGGCATATTGTGTAGCCGTCTGATGCTTGAATGAAACATCTTTCAATTGAAACGACTGAATGCTCCCGAGCTTTACGGGATTAGAGGGACGGGCTTCCGGTTTAATATCAAGGATGGCTTGAAAATTTTGCAAAGAGACTTCTGCTTCCCGATAAATATTGATAATATTTCCTAATTCTTGTAAAGGACCAAAAATGAAGAACGAATAAATAAACATCGTAAAGAACTGACCGATTGAAATCTGACGGGTAAATATCAGATAAAGCATCATAAACATAATAGCTGTTCTTAACAAATTGACCAATGTTCCCTGAATAAAACTCAAACTGCGGATATACTTCACTTTCTTCAATTCCAGTTTCAAAATTTTATCGGTATTGGAATTTAGCCTTCCTATTTCCTGCTGCGCAAGCCCCAGGCTTTTTACCAGCTCAATATTCCGCAAGGACTCTGTGGTGGAACCTGCCAGCGCAGTGGTTTCGGCTACAATGACCTTCTGTAGCCGTTTTACTTTTCTGCTCAACACAGAACTGATTATTCCAAGAATAGGGATCACTCCAAAGTAAACCGGCGCAATCAGCCAATGCACTGTCACCGCATAAATGGAAACGAATACGATTGCAACTAAAGAAGTGAACAGGATATTAATAAAAGCACTGATCAACTTCTCCACATCAGCTCTCACCTTCTGCAGACGCCCTAATGTCTCACCGCTACGCTGATCTTCGAACACTTCATAAGGCAACTCCAAACTATGGCGAATCCCATCTGCGTAAATTTTAGCTCCAACCCGTTGGGTAATCACATTGACATAATAATCCTGAAAATTCTTTGCAACTCTACTTACAAATGCGACACCCACAGCTGCCAGCAACAACCAGCCCACCCCTCTTATAAATTCATCCCGGCTTAGTTTTTCAAACTGAGTGACATAATCGTCGATTACATGCTTAAAAATATAGGGATCAAGTAATGAAAAAACCTGATTAATGGTGGCCAGCAACAATGCCAGCAGTATGAGTTTCCAATATTCACGTAAATATCCTAAGAGTAGTTTCATTTGCAGGTGCAAAAGTAAGAATTAACAAATCACTGTTATTTAGTTCTCATAAGCGCTTTACTATGCATAACAATAAGCCTTAGATTTGAACCGTTACCCTTAAAATAACGATCCACGTGAAAAAACATTTTATTACACTACTGCTGTTTATTGCCCCTATCGCAACTTTTTCTCAGCATATCATCATCACCAAAAATGGCGAACGCTTAAATGGTGAACTTCAGCGTATTGAAAACAACACAGTTACCTTCTTTCATAAAGGAAGTACGGTTACTTTTCAACTGGGACAAATAAAATCGATTGATTTCGAAGGAGAGCCGGGTACCGCCTCCAGCCAGGCCTCTACAGGTCAAAAAGGCGTTTCCTTCATCATGCCGGGACGGAAACTTACGAAACAGCCTAAAGTAGACAATCTGACCATGGAGCGTGGAATTGTTGTTGTTGGGATAACCATCAATAAATACGGTGATGTAGTCAAGGCTGATCCTGGCGTTGAGGGCACCACAACTACCAGTCAGTATTTACTTACCAAGGCGAAGCAGGCCGCTGAAAGCGCTAAGTTTGATGGAGGCACCACCATGCCACTTGAACAAAAAGGCACCATTACAGTGACTTTCTAGTTTATAAGCATGGTTTTCAAAAATGTATTTGTCCTGAAAGACAAGTTCATTAATTCTCTTCCCAAAATATTTCCAGAATATCATATCCGGCCTGTACAGTGGTTCTCTTGCATTTTTCAGGACGAAGAATTCGAATCTCACCGGTATTATTATTCGCAAATATGACCTCATTTTGAATGACGTTCGTGGCATCCTTTTTATGAAACACGGAAACATAAGGAATTTTCTTCGTCTCATTTTCAAATAAAAATTCATTTCCATTCATATGCATTTCTTTCGCATGATTAAATTGAAAACCCGAATCTTCCATTAACTTCAAAGCCCGGCTCGCCAAAGGCACACCATAACCAATATAATTATTTCCATAAGGGAACAAATGCGACGAACGAATGATGATATTTTTTAATGCTGCCGAAGTCAAATCCGGATTCATCTCCAGCAAACAAGCTGCAAAACCGCAAACTGCAGGGGCGGATAAAGATGTTCCCTGTAATGAAAATGCAGCCACCTCCGGCTTTAGATAAGTGTTAAATTCAGGTCCTATTCCGCTATAATCGGCCTTTTCAAATCTATTTAATACTGCTCCTACTGTCAGAGCTGCTTCTGCATCCGCAGGTGTATTGATGACCTTCCATCTTCGCTTGTCTCCATCATTCCCGGCTGCAACAACTACCAGCATGTTCTTTTCCCTACAGGCAATGGCCACCGCTTTTGCAATCATACTGGAGCCATTCATATCCGTTGGTTTATAATTTGAACCCTTCAATCTCCGACCTCTGCCATACCCCAGGGAAGTATTCACGAGTCGGACACCTTGCTTTTCCATCCATTCCAGTGCAGCTATGTAATAATCCTCCTCCTCTTTAAATTCTCTTCTTCCATCTTCTGTTCTTGCAAGGTAAAACAAAGCATCTGTTGCCAGTCCGCGATGATAATCCGGAGTGGGATCATAACCGGTTATCATTCGCAAAACTTCAGTGCCATGGTAGTGATAGATGAGCTTAAAATCGCGGATGGCTTTACGAAACCAATTTGTTCGTTCCTTCAGTGGCTTTTTCCTGCCGGTATAAAATGTTTCGTCATAGGAAATCGTATCAATGGATTTCACGAAGTCCCTGGTCGCAACAATTTGTTTTCCCTTCCAAAGATGAGCTAAATCGGCCATCTTAATGGTATCATCAAGATATAAGTATCCTGCATCAGTAACACCAATCTTCACACCCAAACCCGAGACCCCTCTCTTTGTAAAGGCTTCCGCCTGCATTTGTGAAAGTGCCTTCGAATAAAGCAACTTTCCATCGTCATGGACAATGCTTGATTTAAGTTTGAGTACAGGTGTTACAGTAAAGCGGTAATTCAATTCGTGAATATCTTTCAGCTGAGGCTTGCTTAAGTTAACGCTAAATGCGTTCAACCACCGGGAATGATAACGGATATCAATACCGGCACCTTTCATCTCGCTCAGAAGAGCAGGCAAATTCTCTGAACTATCCGGCACAATCCAATAGGCATGTTGCGCTGTACCCTCCCCACATAAAAACAAAAAGAGAGACATTACAACTTTAAATTTGAATGAATGATTCATGCCCGTGAAGAGATAAATCTTTCTGAAGTCTGAAAAAAAATTGTTTCTAAGAACAAAGTCAATTGCACATTTCCTCATCTGACTGCAAAAATAACTTTTCTGACGAAATGACACATAAAAATGGTCAACAAGAATAAGTGTCAGCCCATCTCCTCTAAAACTGTCATAATTACAGGAAATAACGACGAATTTTGAATTGGGTCATTGTTTGCTGCTGCCTTGAAAAAAAATACGATGAACTTCAACCAATTTACCATTAAGTCACAGGAAGTACTTCAGGAAGCACAAAATTATGCTACGGCAGCAGGACAACAATCCATTGAACCGGGGCATTTGCTTAAAGCAATGCTTCAGAATGATGAGCATGTGATCCCTTTTTTACTAAAAAAATTAAACGTCACTCTCCCTCCTCTTCAAAAAGAACTGGAAGCCATAATCAATGCCTATCCAAAAGTCAGTGGAGGCACACCCTATCTCGGTACAGATGCACAGTCGGCTCTGCAAAAAGCTACTTCTTTAATCAAGGAATTCAAGGATGAATTTGTTTCACTGGAGCATTTGCTGTTGGGAATCCTTGCCGGAAAAGAAAATGTGGCCCGTTTACTCAAACAATCGGGCGTGAATGAGGCAGATTTAAGGATAGCCATCAAAGATCTGCGGAAGGGTGCGAGAGTTACGTCTGCAGGTGCTGAAGAAACCTACAATGCGCTCGGGAAATATGCACGCAATCTGAATCAACTCGCCAGAGAAGGGAAACTGGATCCGGTTATTGGACGTGATGAAGAAATCAGAAGAGTTCTGCAAATTTTATCAAGAAGAACAAAGAATAACCCCGTTTTAATTGGTGAACCCGGAGTGGGTAAAACTGCCATCGCGGAAGGATTAGCACATCGCATTATTAACGGTGATGTACCTGAGAATTTAAAAAGTAAAGTCATCTACTCGTTGGATATGGGATCGCTGGTAGCCGGTGCGAAATATAAAGGAGAGTTTGAAGAGCGTTTAAAAGCAGTCATCAAAGAAGTCACAGGTGCAGAAGGCGAAATCATTTTATTCATTGATGAAATACATACCTTGGTTGGAGCAGGTGGCGGAGAAGGAGCCATGGATGCTGCCAATATTTTAAAACCTGCTTTGGCACGTGGTGAATTAAGATCCATCGGGGCTACCACATTAAACGAATATCAGAAGTACATAGAAAAAGATAAAGCCCTTGAACGACGCTTTCAAAAAGTGATGGTCGAGGAGCCCGATGTGCAGGATGCGATCTCTATTCTTCGCGGATTAAAAGAACGCTATGAAACCCATCATAAAGTCAGAATTAAGGACGAAGCCATTATTGCTGCTGTTGAATTAAGTGATCGCTATATTTCCGATCGCTTTCTCCCGGACAAAGCCATAGACCTGATGGATGAAGCCGCTGCAAAACTCAGACTGGAAATGGATAGTGTTCCGGAAGAACTGGACGAAATTCAACGCAGGATTATGCAATTGGAAATTGAGCGGGCAGCTATCAAACGCGAGGGCGATGTAAAAAAACTGGCTGAACTCGGTGAAACACTTGCCAACCTTAACGAAGAAAGAAATACCATCAAAGCCAGATGGGAATCTGAAAAAGAAATTATTAATACAATTACTCAAACCCGAGAAAGTATTGAGCAATTGAAAATTGAAGCGGAGCAAGCCGAGCGTGCCGGTGATTATGGAAAAGTAGCGGAAATACGTTACGGAAAAATCAAAAATGCAGAGGAACTGCTTGTGCAAAGTCAGTCGAAATTACTGGATGCACAGAAGAACAAAGCGATGATTAAGGAAGATGTGGACAGTGAAGATATTGCTGAAGTGGTAAGTCGTTGGACAGGTGTTCCGGTAAAAAGAATGCTGCAAAGCGAACGGGAAAAACTTCTTCACCTCGAAGAAGAACTCCATAAACGTGTCATCGGACAAGAGGATGCCATTGCTGCCTTATCGGATGCTGTACGCAGAAGCAGAGCAGGATTACAGGACATGAAACGTCCGATAGGATCATTCATTTTCCTCGGGACTACAGGTGTTGGCAAAACGGAATTGGCCAAAGCACTTGCCGACTTTCTCTTCAACGATGAAAATGCCATGACCCGTATTGATATGAGTGAATATCAGGAGAGACATAGCGTAAGCCGACTCATTGGAGCGCCTCCCGGATATGTGGGTTACGATGAGGGCGGACAACTCACCGAATCCGTTCGCCGTAGACCTTATTCAGTAGTTCTATTTGATGAAATCGAGAAAGCCCATCCTGATGTCTTCAACATCCTCCTACAGGTACTTGATGATGGTCGACTGACGGACAACAAAGGAAGAACCGCCAACTTCAAAAACACTATTGTCATCATGACTTCCAATATCGGCGCACACCTTATTCAGGAGAATATGGAAAAGATGACCGATAAAAACAAGGAAGCTGTACTTGCAAAGACACGACTGGAAGTATTTGACATGTTGAAGAAAACCATTCGTCCTGAGTTTTTAAACAGGATCGATGAAGTCATCATGTTCAATCCGCTCACCAGAGATGAAATACATGAGATTGTACAGTTGCAATTCAATGCCATAGCAAAAATGCTTGCAGGAAATGACATTCATCTCAGCATTACGGCTGAAGCTATAGACTGGCTATCGCAACTGGGTTACGACCCGCAATTCGGAGCAAGACCAATGAAAAGAGTTTTACAAAAACGTGTCTTGAACGAGTTGAGCAAACAAATTCTCGCAGGTTCGATTTCAAAAGACAGTTCTATTGAGATTGATCTGGATAAAAATAAAAACTTTGTTTTTAGAAATGTTGCAGAAAAGGTTATTGCATAGTAGGGACAGGTCGCGACCTGTCTTTACCACATCGTTTGTGTGAGGTTATAGGGACAGGTCGCGGTGGTGTGGTGTGTAGTGACAGGTCGCGACCTGTCATTACACACCACACCATCAACGTAAAGTTCAGTTTAAATGCTCCCATTCGATTTCGCCAACACACCGCATAAATGAAACAGCATTCGTGCAGCAACATTCCCGTTCCAGTCATCCTCACCCGGTGAAACTTCATTGAGATCGAAACTGATTATTTTTTTGCCGGAATTTGCGAGGGCAGATAGTAAGTAGGTGACTTCATGAAAAGCGAATCCCCCGGGAACAGGGGTGCCTGTATTTGGGCAAAGCTTAGGATCAAGACCATCAATATCAAAACTGACATGAACATGAGTTGGGAGGGCTGCAATAATTTCATCACATTGCTTTTTCCACGACTTACCCGAGTATTGCTCCTCTTGCAATCGGGCATAGGTAAAAACTCTTACTCTTTTAGAATTCCGTGTTGCATACTCCTGTTCTTCCTGACAGAAATCACGAATTCCAATTTGTACTAATTTAGAAATCTGTTTCAACTGAAGAGCATTATACATGATTGAGGCATGCGAATAAGTAAAGCCTTCATAGGACTTTCGTAAATCCATATGCGCATCGATCTGCAAAATTCCGAATGAAGCATACTTGTCGGCTAGTGCGCGAAAAAATCCAAGTGGGGTACTGTGATCTCCTCCTACCAGTCCTACTAATTTTCCTTTGCTCAGCCATGCTGATGTACGTGCATAAACATCATTTATCATCATCAGAGACCCCGCATTCACTTCCTCCAATAAGGAATCAATTCCCTTTTCTTCCCTGATGGACAATACCCCGGACTGCGCATCTATCACCTTTGCCGCAAGTTTCTTACATTTCTTTGATATCTTATATAATTTTCCGGGAACAGGCTCCATGGATATTCCTGCCTTCCACAACTCCGGAAATTCAGGATGAAAGAGATCCACTTGTGCAGAGGCCTCTAAAATATGCTCCGGACCTTTTGCAGTTCCTCCACCATAACTTACTGTTGCCTCCCAGGGAACAGGTATCAATACGATTTCCGACTCTTCTGAATTAAATGGTAATCCAAAAATATTCGAATTCACCATCGCGGGGCCATTCTGATCAAACGATTTAATCTTCGCTTTCTTTGAATGAACAGTACTATTCAATTTCCTTTTCACTTTTTCCATAATGAGTGCAAAGATAGAGTTTAGAATAAATCACATAAAAACCTTTGAAGAAACCTATATTATAATAGGGTTTACGATGTAAAATCCAACCTCCTAGAAATCAAAAAATCTACTAAGAAAAGGCTACTTACTCTTCGTCAATGAAAAAGTGAACGTTGTTCCTTTCCCCGGGGTACTATCAACCTGGATGGTCTCCCATGCGCTTCAAGAATATGCTTAACAATAGCTAAACCCAGGCCTGTTCCACCTTCATCACGGGAACGGCTTTTATCCACACGATAAAACCTTTCAAAGAGGCGTGGCAAATGATGTTTCTCAATACCAATACCACTATCCTGAACGTCAACAATAACCTTCTCTCCTGCATCTGTGAAACTGGTCAGCGTTTGTCCCCCTCGTGTTCCATACTTTATCGAATTCACCATGAGATTCACAATAACCTGTCGCAACAGATCCTTATCGGCAAAAACGTAAACTGCTTTATCGGCAGGATAGTTCACTTCCAGTTTAATGTCCTTCTCCTTCGCCTGAAGCTCCAACGAATCCTCCACATCTCGCACCAACTCATTCAGATCAAAGGTTCTTTTCTCCACTATCAATTCACCGGCCTCTAATTTTGAAATGGATTCCAGATCATCAACAATACTAATCAGCCGGTCAATGCTCTTACTCGCCCGGCTGAGATAATGGATATTCACGTTCTGATCTTCTATACCCCCATCAATAAGCGTATGGATATATCCCTGAACAGAAAATATCGGTGTCTTTAATTCATGAGAAACATTACTTAAAAATTCTCGACGATAGGTCTCTACCTGTTTTAAGTGATCTATCTCCTCTCTCGACTCATTTCTCCAGTCAACAAGAATGCGATTTATTTCACTGGTAATATCCCTTCTGTTCTCTGTATAGGGACGAATAACCTCTCTGGGATTCTTTAGGCGCAGTATATGCTTGTAAATTTTCTGAAGATTTTCAAAAATATATTTACCATAAAGAAATCTGAAAGTTAACCCATTGCAACAAAAAACCAATATGAAAATAATAAGATGCACATACCATTCCACTTCTACACCTAACAGAAGAAACATCAGCCACTCCGCCAAGGTCAGTACAATGGCCAGAATGAGTGAGGCAATAAGAGCAACCTGAGTAGCATTCACCTGCTTCATTTTTTGGGTCGACTAATTTAAGGTTTATTTAGCTGAACACATTAAAAAATTAAGAATCCATATTATCCATCAATCAAAGAATTTCCCTAAATGCAAATCCAATTTCCTTTGTCCTATAGATCTTTCTATAGCAGTTTAACCTAAAATCAAATGGTGAAGTCGGAAGGCAATCTAACCTGATCACGGCGAATTAAAATTGTATCTATAGATAAATCTTAGACAGGGCATAAAAAGCCTGTTTTCAAGCCCTTTCAAATATCAAATTTATAACCGATCCCTTTAATGGTCTTGATGGTTTCATCCCCCAGCTTCTCCCTGATTTTTCGGATATGCACATCGATAGTCCGATCCCCGACCACGATATCGTTCCCCCATACTCTTGAAAGAATATCCTCCCGTGTAAATACCTTTCCGGGTTTAGAGGTCAATAATGCAAGAAGTTCAAATTCTTTACGGGGAAATGAAAGCGGGCTATCTGACTTAAAAACCAGGTAACTTTCTCTGTCAATCCTTAAATCACCAATCTGAATACTTGGCGCCTGTGGAGCTTGTGAACCGTTTACCCTACGAAGAAGGGCTTTGATACGACTGGTTAAAATCCTTGGCTTGATTGGTTTAGAGATGTAATCATCGGCCCCCACGTCAAACCCTGCAATTTGAGAATACTCCTCGTTTCGGGCTGTAAGGAAAGTAACCAGGGTATCTTTCAGCTCAGGAATCTCCCGAATATGTCTACACGCTTCGATACCATCCATTACCGGCATCATGATATCGAGAATAATTAATTGTGGACGCTCTTTCTTTGCTATATCAATTGCTTCTTTCCCGTTCTTTGCCAAATAAACATCGTACCCTTCTTTCTTGAGATTGTATTCAATGAACTCCAGAATATCCGGTTCATCATCTACAAGAAGTATTTTCACTGCCACGTTTGTCATAACCTATTTTACGAGTTCAAAAGTCAGGTATACATATTACTAAATTGTTATCCAATAATTAAGGCTACTCTATATTTTTCAATGCAAATATCCTGAAGAATTTGGCAATTCTAACAATTCAGTAACATTAAGTCCATTTTTGAGCATAAAAAACCCCTTTTTTTGAAGTTTCCTCTTGGTATTTAACATTAAGTTAAAATAGGGGTAAACTTCTCTTACGATTCAGTGCGGTTCTTTGTTAAGGAATTTCTACCCTATGAAATCAAGAACAAAAACTCTGATAATTTGCTGTTTATTAACAGCTTACGCTCAAATTCTGGTAGCTCAAACCGGAAGCCTTCGCGGAAAATTAACCGACAAAACTAACGCTGAAACACTCATTGGAGCTACTGTAGCCATAGAAGGCACATCGCTGGGTGCGGTTACAAATATAGACGGTGATTATATTATAGAGAAGGTGCCGGTGGGTACATACACCATTAAAATATCCTTCGTTGGATATAATGCAGAGTCCCTTCCGGGTATTATTATAAAGGAGAATGAGTCTACATCGCTCAACCTAAAGATGGAAAGTAATACAAAAGTTCTTAAAGATGCGGAGGTAATTTCTACCCGAATCACCAATACTGAAAACGCCGTACTTGCAGAAATGAGAAGTTCTGAACAGATCGTTAACGGTGTATCCAGCCAGCAGATTGCAAAAACACAGGATCGCAGTGCTTCCGAAGTAATAAAACGATTGCCCGGCGTTACTGTTATGGAAGATCGTTTTATCGTTATCAGAGGCTTAAGTGAACGTTACAATTCAGTACTCTTAAATGATGCGCTTGCGCCCAGTGCTGAGCCGGATAAAAAAGCTTTTTCGTTTGATATTATCCCGAGCAGTATGCTGGATCGTGTACTCATCTACAAAACCGGTGCTCCTGAATTGCCGGGAGAATTTGCGGGTGGAGTTGTAAAAGTTTACACCAAAAACATACCGGACGAAGATTATATTAATGCAAGCATTACTCTAGGTGTCAGAAACAATACCACTTTCAAAAATTTTAACAGAGCTTCCCTGAGCAACACCGATTGGTTGGGCATGGACAATGGAAGTCGTGATCTCCCCTCCGATTTTCCTGCTACTATCTCCGGATTAAGCCCCGCGCAACAAGTAGAATTAGCGAAGCAACTTCCCAATACGTGGATTGCAAAAGAACAATCGGCACCCATTGATCAACGCTTCAGTCTGGGATTCGCAAAAAAATTCAACATCGGTAAAGTAAAGGCAGCTAATATCAGTGGCATCAACTATGGTAATACTTATGAAACGCGAACGGCCGAAAACCTGAACTATAATCAATTCGATATTGAAAATAATGTCAGTGACACCATATATAATTTCAACGACCTTACATCTATTAACAAAGTATCGCTCGGACTTTTAAGTAATTTCAGTTTACTTATTAATCCAAGAAATAAAATAGAATTCCGAAACCTATATAATCAAAGCGGCTCCAATGGAACAACAATTCGAACCGGTTACAATATTGAGGAAGGGAATGATGTACGCAATTATGCTTTCAGGTATTTTGAAAGGAAAGTATATTCAGGACAAATTTCCGGTTCTCATGACTTCAATCAGGAGAAAACTTCCTTCACCTGGACGGGTGGATACAGTGTTACCCACACCAATGAGCCTGATTATAGACGCATACGTACTTTCCGCAGTCTCGTTGATAATCTTCCTCAATATTTTATTCAGGTAAATACAACTGCTTCTCAAGCGGATGCAGGAAGATTTTACTCTACGCTGGATGAAGACATCATCATGTCTAGTGCAAACATTGAACACCAAATAAAGCAATTAAGTGAAACCCGGAAAATAAAAATCAGAGCCGGTTTCTATACAGAATTTAAGAACCGAACCTTTAATGCAAGATGGCTGGCTTACACGAAATCCAGAGTGGACAAATTCGATAACGACCTGCTGATGTTACCTCTTGATCAGGTATTTGACGACAACAATTTTAATGACAGTACCGGTTTCAAAATTGATGAAGGCACCAATGGAACTGACCGTTATGATGCCACCAATTTATTATCTGCAGCGTACATTGGAACGACATGGCCCATCAGTGATGCCGTTAGTATTTCCGGTGGTGTACGCTATGAATACAACCGTCTGCAACTGGAAAGCTCCGATAACAACGGTAATCCGCTCATTATTGACAATCCTATCAGCAGCTTCCTTCCTTCTCTTAACTTAAGTATTAATATCACCCAAAAATCATTAGTTCGGTTTGCCTATGCACGCACTGTAAACAGACCTGAATTCAGAGAAATTGCCCCATTCGCATACTACGACTTCGTTTTCAATAACGTTCTTTTTGGAAATCCATCTCTCGAGACACCCACCATTGACAATCTGGATTTACGCTGGGAGAACTACCCTGCAGCCGGTGAACTTATCTCATTTGGATTATTCTATAAAAATTTTACCAATCCTATTGAGCAATACTTCAAACCCGGTGCAGGATCAGGTGGCACAAGAAATTTCGAATTCAGAAATGCCACCAGTGCCTTCAGTACAGGTGCTGAAGTCGAAGTACGTAAGTCACTGGAGCCTGTCTTCAAAGCCGGATTCTTAAGCCGCTTCTCTATTGGTGCCAATGCCTCTTATGTTATCAGTCAGGTGAATCTCGGTGACAATGCGGTTGGACAAGACAAGAAAAGAATCATGATGGGTCAATCTCCTTATGTAATAAATACCGGCATCTATTATAATCAACCTGAATATAAACTTCAGTGTAATCTCCAATACAAGATCATCGGTAAACGGTTATTGGTTGTAGGAACCGAAGGAACACCGGATGTTTATGAGTTACCAAGGAATGTTGTTGATTTTACCATCACAAAAGGATTTGGAAAAAATTTCGAGATTAAAGCAGGAGTTATGGATTTGTTAAATCAGGCCACCGTACTTCGACAGGATTCAAACGATGATGGGAATGTGAATAGCAATGATGAATTAATTCTACGCTTCAAAAGAGGATCTTATTATACACTGGGAATTTCTGTAAGATATTAAATCTTACGATCACCCGGAGAATTAACCAACGTTAATGGACATACTCATTTAAAATTTAACATTTACTTCAAGTTACATTAACATAATGAAAATTCAGTTCCGGTAATCTTGTATCCGGAACAAACAAGAAAATAAACAAACAATGAAAAACAAAATTACCAGTGGACAATTCGCTATCAAAATGATGATTGCATTGGCCATATCAACCTCAGTATTCACGGGTTGTAAAAAAGACAAGGATGAAGAAACGACTCCTGCAACAGTATTAAACTTCACACTCACTACACTTTCCGACGGAACGGTTCAGGTGGAAGGAACAACCAACCAATCCGTCACATGGGACAGTAGCAAAACTTATCTTGTAAAAGGATTCATATACGTAGATCAGGGCGGAGTATTGAACATTCAGCCGGGAACAGTTATTAAAGGTGATAAAGCCTCTAAAGGGTCATTGATTGTAAAACGCGGCGGAAAAATTAATGCCATTGGTACAGCAGCATTTCCTATTGTATTTACTTCATCTCAGGCCATCGGCACACGCAATCCCGGTGATTGGGGTGGTATCATTATCTGCGGAAACGCTCCAATCAATTTACCCGGCAGTGAAGGACAAATTGAAGGAGGTCCGGATGCACTTTATGGCGGAACAGTTGCGAATGATAACAGTGGTGCATTAAAATATGTTAGAATTGAATATGCAGGTATCCCCTTCCAGCCTAATCAGGAAATTAATGGTTTGACTTTAGGCGGTGTTGGCTCGGCAACTGAGATTGACTATATTCAGGTTTCCTATTGCGGAGATGATGCTTATGAAATGTTTGGCGGTAATGTTAACCTTAAACATATCATCTCCTTTAAGACTGTTGATGATGATCTGGATACTGACAATGGATACAGCGGAAAAATTCAATTTGGAGTGATCCTACGTGATCCGAACATCGCAGATGTTTCCGGTTCTAATGGATTTGAATCTGATAATGATGCGAACGGTTCAACTGCTAGTCCCGGCACAAAAGCTATCTTCTCTAACATCAGTGTTTTTGGACCAAAGCAAGACACCAGTTCAAGTGTCAATTCAAATTTCAAACGTGGAGCACATCTACGCCGTAACACACAAACCTGCATTTACAATTCTCTCATTTCAGGTTATCCTGTGGGGTTATTAGTAGATGGTACAGGTACTGAAGGTAATGCTACGGGTGATTTACTCCAGGTAAAAAATACGATTATCGCTACATGCAATACTCCTCTTTCTGTGGCAAGTGGATCTACATTTAATATAAGCAACTGGTTTAATAATGTGGCTTATGGAAATAGCATTCAATATGACAATACTGGTTTGGCTAGTGCGCCTTATGCCAGTACACCTAACTTTATTCCGGTGGTTGGTTCTATATTATTAAGTGGTGCTGATTTTAGTTCAAGTAATCTGAGCGGATTTGATGTAGTTACTTTCCGCGGAGCCTTTGATGGAAACACAGACTGGACCAGCGGTTGGGCGAACTGGGACCCTCAAAATACTGATTATTAATAAATTAATAGTTCATTTCATAAAAGCTCTCTGTTATATGACAGGGAGCTTTTTTTGTGACTTAATATTAAATTAACATTGAGGAAATATATCCCTAACATTTTCTTAATCTCTTTGCAGTGGAAATAGAAAATAAATCTAACCAAAAAATCTGGTAATCAATACTTTACATTTCCAACCATATTCTACTCATCATCAATTAAACCGTAAATACAAAAAATGAAAAAATTAATCCTTCTGGCATCCATAGCTCTCCTTGCTGCTTGTGGTCAAAAAAAATCAGAAAGTACCGAAACCGGAAATGAAAGTAAACTTAGTGGGTCAATCAGTGTTGATGGTTCCAGTACGGTTTATCCGATTACTGAAGCTGTTGCAGAAGAGTATCGTAAAGAATTTCCCGATGTTAAAGTGACAGTAGGTTTATCAGGAACCGGTGGTGGTTTTAAAAAGTTCTCACGTGGAGAAATTGACATCAATGATGCTTCCAGAAGTATTAAGGAAGAAGAAATCGCTTCCTGCAAAGAAAACAATATTGATTATATTGAACTTGAAGTTGGATATGACGGCTTAGTGGTCACCGTAAATCCTCAAAACGATTGGGTTAAAGAAATTACAGTTGCAGAGCTGAAAAAGATTTGGGAGCCTGAAGCACAAGGCAAAATAAAATACTGGAACCAAATTCGTCCGGAATGGCCTAAAGAAGAAATTCATTTATACGGCGCCGGTGTTGAATCAGGCACCTATGATTATTTTACTGAAGTCATTGTAGGCAAGAGTCATTCCAGCCGTGGAGATTATACCGGAAGTGAAGATGACAATGTACTGGTGCAAGGCGTTTCCGGAGATAAATTTGCTTTAGGTTTCTTTGGACTGGCTTATTTTGAAGAAAATAAAGCGAAACTCAAGGCTGTTCCTATTGATGATCAAAACGATGCAAATGGCAAAGGTGGAATATTACCTACGCAGGAAACTGTTCTTGATAAAAGTTATTCACCTTTATCGCGCCCATTGTTCATCTATGTAAACTCAAAAGCAGTTCAGCGTCCGGAAACCATTTCATTCATTGATTTTTATCTGGCAAATGCTTCTGAATTAACAAAGGCGGTAGGATTCGTGCCTTTGCGTCCGGAAGAATATAAGGCACAACAAGATAAATTCCTTCAATACCACTCCTCAAAGAAATAACATTCTATTCATCCATGTAAAGCCCGGCAAACTATCTTTGTCGGGCTTTATTATCTACTTATGAAAATTCCGGAGAAAGTCATTGTTTCGTTTCTGGCACTATGTGCAGCAATGACGGTGTTGATCACAGCCGGTATTTTGTACACACTTGGAGCAGAAACTATTCGATTTTTTAATGAAGTATCTATAGTTGACTTTTTAACGGATACACAATGGACTCCTCTTTTTAGCGATAAACACTTTGGTATTTTACCCTTACTTACCGGAACCATTCTCACTTCGTTTATCGCCATATTTTTTGCCCTTCCCATTGGACTTACGATTGCTGTGTACATGAATGAATACGCTCCTTCATCATTTAGCACCCGTGTTAAACCTGTTCTTGAAATATTGGCTGCGGTACCTACGGTGGTTTACGGATACTTTGCACTAACTGTTGTTACGCCTTTCTTGCAAAACTTCATTCCTTCTCTCTCCAGCTTCAATGCATTAAGTGCCGGTTTTGTAATGGGCATTATGATCATTCCGCTGATTTCCTCTCTTAGTCAGGATGCTTTGTATGCTGTGCCTAAGTCACTCCGTGAAGCATCGTATGGATTGGGTGCAACACGATTACAAACTTCCTTTAATGTTCTTGTTCCTGCGGCCTCATCGGGTATCATCGTCTCCGTTATTCTGGCGATTTCACGGGCAGTTGGTGAAACCATGATTGTTGCCATAGCTGCGGGAATGCAACCGAATATGACACTGGATCCAACAGTACCTATTCAAACTATTACCACTTATATTGTACAAATCAGTATGGGAGATGTACCCCATGGATCTCTCGAATACAGAACGATATTTGCTGCAGGAATTTCATTGTTTGTTTTGACGTTTACGTTAAACAACTTAAGCTTCTGGTTTAAGAAAAAATACCAACAGAAGTATGAATAAGATCAGCATGAACCGATTTAAGGATAAAGCCTTTAAGGTTTTTGGTATTTTCTGTACCTTTTTTGGATTATTTATGCTTGCTATTTTTGTAGGAGATGTTGTTTTAAAAGGAATCGACAGAATCAGTTGGGATTTCCTGACCAACCTCCCATCCCGTTTCCCGGAGAAAGCCGGAATATTCACCGCATTGATGGGAACCTGCTGGATTCTTTTTCTTACCGCTATTATTGCTATTCCTCTTGGAGTCTTCGCAGGATTGTATCTGGAAGAGTACGGTAAAAGAAATCGTTTCGCGGCGATACTTGAAATTAACATTACCAATCTGGCCGGAATACCATCTATTATTTATGGACTTCTTGGGTTAGAAATTTTCGCAAGAGTAATGGGATTAGGGCAAAGTGTATTGACCGGCGCTTTAACCTTATCGTTATTGATCCTCCCTATTATTATAGTTGCAACGAGAGAATCTGTACGTGCTGTTCCAAGGAGTTTAAGAGAAGCTTCACTTGCCCTTGGTGCTACCAAATGGCAGACCATATGGTACCAGGTCCTGCCGGCATCAGGCGGAGGAATTCTTACCGGTGTTATACTAGCCCTCTCCAGGGCTGTAGGTGAAGCAGCTCCTCTCATTGTGGTGGGCGCATTGGCCTATGTTCCTTTTGCTCCTTCAACTCCACTGGATGAATTTTCTGTTTTGCCTATTCAGATATACAATTGGGCTTCACGTCCTCAGCAAGGATTTGTAATTAATGCAGCAGCTGCTATCATCATCTTATTGTTAGTAACATTTCTCATGAATGGAATAGCGATTTATTTTAGAAATAAATGGCAGAAAAAAATCAAATGGTAAAAACGGCCTACATTCGGAAAGTATATGAGTAAAAAACTGGAAGCAAAAAATGTGAACGTCTTCTATGACCAAACACACGTCATCAAAAACGTGAGTCTGGATATTGATGCGAATTCAGTAGCCGCTTTTATAGGTCCATCAGGTTGTGGCAAGTCTACTTTTCTCCGCCTTTACAATAGGATGAATGACCTGATTGAAGGATTCAGGAAGGAGGGCGATGTGCTGATGGACGGAAAAGATATCTACAGGAATGATATGCGTGTAGAAGATCTCCGGAAAAAGATCGGCATGGTTTTTCAAAAACCAAATCCATTTCCTAAAAGTATTTATGAAAATGTAATTTATGGATTACGTATCCGGGGAGTCAACAATAAAAACCTGCTCGATGAAACTGTAGAAAGATCTTTACGTCAATCCGCACTATGGGAAGAAGTAAAAGACAATCTGAAAAAATCAGCGCTGGCTTTATCCGGCGGACAGCAACAAAGATTGTGTATTGCAAGAGCTATTGCAACTGAACCCTCTGTACTTCTGATGGACGAACCGGCCTCTGCCCTTGACCCCATCTCCTCTGCGAAAATCGAAGAACTTATCTATGAATTAAAGTCGCAGTACACCATTATCATCGTTACTCACAATATGCAGCAAGCCGGTCGCGTTAGCGATACAACGGCCTTTTTCTACCTCGGAGAGCTGGTGGAATATGATACTACTAAAAAAATATTCATGAACCCAAGCGATGTCCGTACACAGGATTATATTACCGGTCGCTTTGGTTAAAATAAAATAAAAAAAGAAAATTAAACAACGAATTTCATACCCTACCCTACCATGTCGCATTTAGATAGTGAATTAAAGAATTTAAAAAGTGAAATGCTGGAGATGTTTTCTCTGGTGAAGTCACAGTTGGAGAAATCTAAAGACGCGTTGATTCTTCTGGATAAAGATCTGGCAAGAGAAGTGCTTGTCAATGAGAAAAGGGTAAATGGCTTTGAATTAAAACTAGACAGAGACTGTGAAAACATCATTGCACTCTTTAATCCCGTGGCGATTGACCTCCGTTTTGTGCTGGCCTGTATGAAGATTAACTCCAATCTTGAACGTATTGGAGATATTGCCGAAGGTATTTGTCAGTTTGTGCTTAACATAAAACTCGAACCGGAAAAATCACTCCTTGAAACCACAAGAATGGTTGAAATGTATGATACCGGTATCATCATTCTTCAGGACGTCATGGAAGCTTTTGATAAAGAAGATACCCGCTTAGCGAGAAGCGTTTTTAAGAAAGATGAAATTCTGGACGAAATCAATCTGAACGCCAATCAGGCTGTAGCCGATTTTATTCGTTCCAATACTGACCGAATCAACCAAAGTCTTTATTTATTGAGCACTATTCGAAAATTAGAAAGAGTAGGCGATCAGTGTAAAAACATTGCAGAAGAAATTATTTTTTATATCGAAGCAAAAGTACTTAAACATAAATCAAGGGCGCAAAAGCAGGATATGGACAATAATGAGTAGATATAAAACTACTACTACCCGATAATTTCTTCAATGTTGTTGCTTTAGATTCCCTTTAAACAGGATCACATCCTCTTTACGCTGCTCCACTTTTAAACAGAACCTATCCTCAAGGCTGAAATGCCATTTTCACTTCTCCAAGAAACTCATCAAATACCATGGCATTGGTGGCTATAATTTCTTTTCCGAAAATACAATTATCACCTCCTTGAAAATCTCCCACGGTCCCACCTGCCTCTTGCACCAGAAATACTCCCGCTGCAACATCCCATGCATTCAACCCATATTCGTAAAATCCTTCAAATCTTCCGCAGGCTACATACGCCAAATCAACGGCAGCAGATCCAAGTCTTCTAAGACCTTGCGTATTTCTCATGCAAAAATCAAAGACCTGCATATAAGGTCCCATGCGTTCATAATTGGTATAAGGAAACCCGGTAGCTATCAATGATTTTTTAAGCTCCTTCGTTACCGAAACCTTTATTGCAAGTCCGTTTAAATAAACTCCTCCGCCCTTCCATCCATAAAAACATTCATCCAGATTAACTTCATGGACAATTCCCAACACCATCTTTTCATTATACATGAGTCCGACACTCACACAAAAACAAGGAATACCATGAACAAAATTAGTGGTGCCATCTAAAGGATCAATGATCCATTTCCACTCACGGTCCGTTATAGTTAACGTATTCTCTTCAGTAATAAATCCTGCATTCGGGATCAGTGGCATTAATCCGTCTACCAATAATTTCTCGCTGCCTTTATCTACATAGGACACCAAATCATTGAATCCTTTATACTCTACTTTACCATTGTCGAAACGTGCACGTTCGCGCCGTAAAAATTCGACTGCGAGGGCTACGACCTGCCTTGCTTTAGAACAGATATTATCCAGTTGCAACTCTTCCATCAGGATGGTGTTTTTTTGAACAATAAATATAGCCTGCAATTCCTGTAATAATAAGGGCTGAAGCAATTACTTCTGCTTGTGTCACTGTCATTCCGAGAAAGTCAAATTTATTATTTACTCTTATTTTCTCTATCAGAAACCGTTCAATGCCGTTAAAAATCAGATACAGAAAAAACAATTGTCCGGTGCGCACCAATTTCTTTCTGAAACCCCACAAAACAAAAAATAACAAGACACATGCCAGCGCTTCATAGAGTGGTGTTGGAAAAACCGTTTCCGGCAGAACCATACAATGCTTTCCTTCGCATCCGGGAATGGGAACACCTGCACTGATCACATTATGTGGATAATCATAGGCCCAAAACCAATCCGGAAGCCATGATAACCAATCGGGCTTTGGACTTAAATTTACAATCCCCCAGTCACCATCACCTGAAATCTGACAACCCAAACGTCCGGTACCATAAGATAACATTAGTCCGGGAGCAGTAGCATCCGCAAGCACCAATGGCGGCATTCCATTTTTACTTCCATAACGCATCACTGCGATCGTTCCGGCAATTAATCCTCCATACATGGTTAACCCACTGAATGAAATCAACGCTTCCAACGGATTCTCTCTGAACTCATGGAGATTCTCAAGGTTATGAAAAATTTTCGCACCGATAATCCCACTAATGGCCGCGATGATGGTGATATTAGAAACAAGCTGAAAAGGATGGACTGTTTCCTGCACCATTTTGGGTTGAGGAAGTCGCTCTTTTTCCTTCTCACGATACTGCATATACGCCATTAAGGAACCCACCAGCAATCCACCCAAAGGATTTCCCGTGAGTGAAAGCAACACACCTTGCGTGTCTTCAACAAATAGTGAATAATTGATGGCAGCATAAACAAACTTATAACCCAGTACGAATCCTATTAAAAAAGAAGAGGCTAAATCAGAAAAAGTCGCTGCTGCACCTTTCATACTTTCCTTAACATGCGATTTTACCAAACCCAATTTTTCCTTGCGGATCAATTCCAGTTTCACGGTGTACGCCGCAAGAAGGAAGGAGAGCGCCAGCATAAACCCGAAACTCTGGATGGGGAGCGGAAGGTTTAATCCAAAAAGATCATGCAATAAATCGGATATGGTTGGATACATATATATATTTAACAGAAGGTAGCAATATTTTTCGTGGCAAGCACAGGTGCCGCCTTCACCAGACCTCTGTTGCCTATTTCTTCCATTTCACAATCTACAATTCTGTTAACAAAATCAGCTCTGAATGGGTGCTCTACACGAATATAATTAGAGGTATATCCAAACATTGCACCTTCATTTTCTTCTTCTTCAAAAAGTACAGGCCATACTCTGCCCAAATTCTCCACCGTGAAATCATGTAATTTTTTTGCAGATAGATTTCTCAGTCTGCTATTTCTATATTTCCTGACCGGCATGGGGACAACCTGATTCATCTGCGCAGCGAGTGTATTATTTCTTTCAGAATAGGTAAAGACATGGAAATAGCTCACCGGCAATTGATGGAGAAAATTATACGTTTCTTCAAAATGGCCTTCTGTTTCTCCCGGAAATCCAACAATAACATCCACACCAATGGAAGCATGAGGGATTAGCGATTTAATGAGATTCACCTTCTCCTGATACAACTCCCGTTTGTACCGTCTGCGCATCTTTCCCAATATTTCATCCGCCCCACTTTGAAGTGGCATGTGAAAATGCGGCATTATCCTACTCGATTGAGCGGCTATACGAATAACTTCCTCTGTAAGAAGATTGGGCTCAACGGAAGAAAACCGTAATCTCTTCAAACTTTCCACTCTTTCGAGTGCGCTCACCAAGTCTGTGAAATTTTCTTCATGTTTACCTTCCTCATTTAGAATACCGAAATCCCCCAGATTAACGCCTGTTAAAATAATCTCCTGCACACCACTTGCAGTTAATTCCTTAACCTGCTCAAGAACATTCTTAATTGAATTACTTCTTGATCGTCCTCTGGCAAGTGGTATCGTGCAAAACGAACAATTGTAATCACATCCATCCTGAACCTTTAAAAAGGTACGGGTTCTGTCACCGGAAGACCAGGCACTGATAAAAGAATCGGCTGCACTTATTTCACAGGAAAGCACTTTTCCATTTCCCGATTTCTCCAATCCTGCCAAATAATTCAACACATTGAACTTCTCCGTTGCCCCAAGCACCAGGTCTACACCAGGAATTGCGGCAATTTCATCCGGCTTCAACTGCGCATAACATCCCACGATAATCATTTTCCCTTCCGGGTTGGCAGACATCGCCCGATTGACGATACTGCGACACTCCTTGTCCGCATTTTCGGTGACAGAACAGGTATTGACAACATAAACATCCGCAGCTTCAGGAAATTCAACACGCTTCCAACCGGCCGAACGAAATTGCCGGGCAAGGGTAGATGTTTCTGAAAAATTAAGTTTACACCCGAGCGTATGAAATGCCACTGTATTCATAAGTCGGCAAAGGTAATGATATTAGGCTGCATCTTTCGATTTATATGGATTTCCGGAAACCATGAAATCCTTGCAAAAAGCATCATTTACACTCTGACTTTCAATCATCTATAATATTTAAGTGACTTGATATAGAAGTAAGGGAAATATAACCATCTCCTTATATAATAATGATATTTTTGCAGCAATGTCACATCGGCTACTCTTCTTTCTTCTTTTATTTCAGATGCTTACTTCATGCACTGGCCCCGGAAAGGAGAAATTAAATAAAGAGGTATTCCGATACAATGAATCTGCGGGAATCACATCACTTGATCCGGCCTTTGCAAATAATCAGGCGAATATCTGGGCATGTAATCAGCTTTTCAATGGGCTGGTTCAACTAAACGATCAGTTACAGCCGACTCCATGTATTGCACGGCTATGGGAAGTCAGTGAGGATGGGATGAAATACACCTTTCACTTGAAACAGGACGTACAATTTCATGATCACCCCATTTTGGAAAAAAACAGGATCGTCATAGCCGATGATTTCGTTTTCAGCTTCAATAGAATTTGTGATGAAAAAACAGCCTCTCCGGGTTCATGGGTTTTCCAATCAGTGAGGAGGAATTCTCAAAATAGAGTTGATGGTTTTGTTGCTGAAAATGATAGCACCTTTAGCATTTATCTTGAAAAAGCATTCCCCCCCTTATTGGGACTTCTTGGTTCTGCCTATTGTGCGGTTGTACCAAAGGAGATCGTTTCAAAATATGGAAAGGACTTCCGGAGAAATCCTGTTGGAACAGGCCCCTTTGTTTTTCATGACTGGATAGAAAGATCTGCGTTGATCCTCCATCGCCATGAAAATTATTTTGAAAGGGATGCAGATGGAATTAAGCTCCCTTATTTAGATGCCGTTATGATATCTTTTATCAATGATAAGCAAAGTGCTTTCATGGAATTCTTAAAAGGCAAACTTGATCTCATTTCCGGATTAGATGCGAGCTATAAAGACGACTTGCTCACCAATAACGGAACATTACGACCTAAATATCAGGGGAAGTTCAGAATGGAAACGTCACCTTATCTGAATACAGAATATCTGGGAATTTTAATGGATAAGGAATTACCCGGAATGCTGAACAATCCATTGAATGATATACGCATACGGAAAGCAATCAACTATGGCTTTGACAGGGTAAAGATGATTCGCTATTTAAGAAATGGAATGGCCACACCCGGTACAGGTGGAATTGTCCCTTTAGGAATGCCCGGTTTTGAAGAAATGTCCAACGTTGGTTACGACTACCAACCCACAAAAGCAGCAGCATTACTGGCAGAAGCCGGTTATCCTAACGGCAAAGGCTTACCTGAAATTACCATGAGTACTACTCACGCCTATCAGGATTTATGTGAATACATGCAGGGACAACTGGCGGATCTCGGAATCAAAATAAAACTCGAGATCAATCAGGCAGCCCAACATCGACAGATGGTATCCAAACAACAATTATCCTTTTTTCGGGGATCCTGGATTGGTGACTATGCAGATGCAGAAAATTATCTTTCCTTATTCAGATCCACGAACAAAGCGCCTGTCGGACCCAATTACACGCATTACTCCAATCCCCGTTTCGACTCCTTATATAATAAGGCCATGAGAACTCCAATATCAGGTGAACGAGAGCGTATATATCACGAGATGGACGCTATGATGATGGTTGAATCTCCGGTAATTATTTTATACTATGACAAAGTCCTTCGATTGACCCAAAACAATATTGAAGGATTAAACATGAATCCGATGAATCTGATCACACTCAAATCAGTTCGTAAAAAGTAGTGATTTCTATTTTCCAGATTTCCGTCTAATCGTTCCAGTCAGCGATAAATAAATTAGTATCCTTGGTCCCGTTGTTATTACGATTAGAAGAGAAAATCAATTTTTTTCCATCGGGTGAAAACATAGGAAATGCATCAAACATACTATCAAATGTAATCTGACGAAGATTTTTACCTTCAAGATCTACCATCCAGAGATTAAAAGGCAATCCTCTTTTTGAAGCATGATTCGATGAAAAGATAATTTGTTTACCGGAAGGATGAAAGAAAGGGGCCCAACTGGCATTCGGCAAATTCGTTATTTTCTTCATATCAGACCCATCGACATTACATACATACAACTCCATATGTGTGGGCTGAACGAGGTTTTCTTCGAGTAAGGCTTTATAGGTAGCCACTTCTTCTTCGGTTGTTGGACGTGAGGCGCGGAAGATAAGTTTCTTACTATCCGGAGAAAAGAAAGCGCCACCATCATAGCCCAATTCACTGGTCACCTGTTTTACATTTTTCCCGTCTACATCCATGGTATACAATTCCAGATCACCGGATCTCATACTGGTAAAGACAATCTTTTTGCCATCCGGAGATACAGTACCTTCTGCATCATAACCCGGTTCATTGGTCAATTTCATTTTCACCTTACCGGTTAAATCAGCAACATAAATATCAAAATCGGGATAAATGGCCCAAACGTATTTACCATCTTCCCTCTTTGCAGGTAATGCCGGACAAGCCTCTTCACCCTCATGAGTCGATGCATATAATATGAGGGAGTCACCCGGCAAAAAATAGGCGCAGGTAGTTCTGCCTTTTCCGGTGCTGATCAGCTGGGGAGGTCCCGCTTTCATATCGGTATCTGCCAATTTAAAATAGTAGATCTGATCGCAACTATTTCCCCATTCTTTATATGTATTCTGAAAAGTAATGCTCTTACTGTCAAAGCTGAAATACGCTTCAGCGTTATCGCCTCCAAAGGTGAGTTGTTTCACATTTGATAAATGCTTTTCCTCTCCTTTATATAATAAGGTGCTCTTATCAAATTCCGGAGTTGGGGTGGCGGGTGTTTGCGAAAAAGATAATTGACTAATTATTAATAAATTAACGACAAGCAGAGTGAGTTTTTTCATAGTAAGGATTCTCTGCTAAATTATAGATTCAACCGAAGCAGGTTCGTCAGAAAGCTGTAAAAAACTAAAAATAATCATTCAATCAGGAATTATTTTTGGGAATAGGAGATAATGTTTGTATATTTGATTAATAATAAAGGTGCGTACACAATACACAACTTTATTTTGCGTTAACAGTTTAATATAACTCTGTCCAACAACAAAAGATAGCCTATAGGTCGAAAACTCTACACATAACCCTACCAGTTTAATTCATCCAAACCAATTCAAAGGGGAAAGAACTATGTGTAAAGTAAAGAAAACCGACCAGGAACTAGTATCTGAATTTCTCAAAGGAAATGAAGCTACACTGCAGGAGTTAATTCTGCGACATGAACGTAAAATTTTTACCAGTATTTATCTGCTGGTAAAGGACAAAGAGCTATCCGATGACATTTTTCAGGAAACGTTTATTAAAGTCATAAACACACTCAGATCAGGAAATTATAACGAAGAAGGGAAATTTATTTCCTGGGTGCTACGTATTGCCCATAATCTCGTCATTGACCATTTCAGGAGTTTGAAAAGAATGCCAATGGTATATGACACGGATGAGTACAGTGTTTTTGATACCATTCCTTTAGAAGATGGAAACATTGAGGATAAAATGATAGAGGAGCAAATTCAGGTCGATGTTCGAAGACTGATCGAAGAACTTCCTTATGATCAGCGGGAGGTGGTGATTATGCGACACTTTGCTAATATGAGTTTCAAAGAGATAGCGGATTGTACACATGTGAGTATTAATACCTCTCTTGGTAGAATGCGCTATGCCCTTATTAATTTGAGAAAATTAATTAATGAAAAACAACTTGTTTTAACCCGTTAAACAATACGCCGGAAAATTTATCGTTAATAGAGTGTTAAAAATGTATATAACGCCTATGAACGAGACGGTTACACTTGATCAACTTATTCTTTACCTTTACAATGAAACGGAGATGTCGGATACAGTAATGGTTCAAAAAGCCATCGATAATCACGTTGAAGTTGAAGAGGAGTTTAGCAACCTCATTGCCGCGCGGGATTTGATAGACCGCACTTTAATGAATGCTTCTCCGAAAAGCATTGCGACCATAATGGCCTATGCAAACCTGACAGCTCCCTTGCAGCGGGTTTAAAAAAAGAATAAAGAAATTATGCCGCTTGTAATAACTTTACAGGCGGCATTTCTATTTATGACCAGAAAGGAAAGATTCGAATATTTTATTAATTATTTTAAAAAACATCGACCCGATGCGGAAACGGAATTGTATTATACCAATCCTTTTGAATTACTCGTTGCGGTGATCTTATCTGCACAATGTACCGATAAACGAGTCAATATGGTTACCCCTTCACTTTTCAATGTATTTCCTGATGCCGAGCATCTGGCCACAGCACAACCAGAAGATATTTTTCCACTTATAAAGAGTATCAGTTACCCCAATAACAAGGCAAAACACCTTGCCGGAATGGCGCAAATGCTGGTTGAAAAGTTCGGAGGAGAAGTTCCTTACACTATTGAGGAACTTATTCAACTTCCCGGTGTTGGAAGAAAAACTGCCAATGTTATTGCATCCGTTGTATACGATTTGCCGGCGATGGCAGTAGACACCCATGTTTTCAGGGTTTCAGCCAGGTTAGGATTAACCGTTAACGCAAAGACTCCATTATCTACTGAAAAGCAATTAGTTAAATATATACCGGAGGAAGATATTCCGCTGGCGCACCATTGGCTCATTTTGCATGGACGCTATACTTGTAAAGCTAAAAATCCTGAATGTAGCACCTGTGGTCTACAACAAATTTGTTCATTTTACATAAAATCAAATAATTGATTTTCAATATTTTATTTTTCAAAACAATTAGTAATTAACAATCCTTCAAACGCCCCCCCTACCTAAGATTAGGTATGTTTTACCAAAGGATAGGCATGCTTTTGCCAAATTTTTTGAGCAGAACTCGGTTAAGATCGGAACTTGCTGCTAAATAAAAATCCGCATGAACACTATTTCTACTCTGAAATTTATGAAAGCCTCAGTAGTGAATTCATTCACTTTGAAGCATTTCCGGCAACATCTATTGCTGATGTTTGCCTTCATTCTCAGCTCATGGTCAAGCATCGCACAGACCTCGCAAACCTATTCATCGTCGAGCACGTGGGTAGCACCCGCGGGTGTTACGTCTATCACAGTGGAATGCTGGGGTGGCGGTGGCAAAGGCGGTTCAACAATTTTCAATGGTGCTGAAACCGGTGGAGGCGGCGGAGGGGCTTATTCCCGATCCAACGCTTTTGCTGTTGTTCCTGGCACCAGCTATACGATTACTGTTGGAACCGGTAGTACAGGAACCGGAGCCGGTGGAGATTCCTGGTTTGGATCAGCCTCCTCTGTACTAGCGAAAGGTGGCTCATCAGTTAGTAACAATGGAACTTCCGGTGCTTCAGGAGGATCAGCAATTGCGTCAATTGGTGATGTCAGATTCCCAGGTGGAATCGGTGCAAATGGATCCAGCAATAACTATGGCGGTGGCGGTGGTTCATCAGCCGGAACAGCTGCTGCAGGTGCTAACGGATCAACCTCCAATGGCGGTATTGCTCCTTCAGGTGGAGGAAATGGCGGAAACGGAAGAACAGGGTCGAACGGTAACGGATTACCGGGATCAGTACCCGGAGGTGGTGGAGGCGGTGTTAGAACCGGAACATTCGGATCTCAAACAGGAGGTGCGGGAGCTAATGGTAGAGTCATTGTCACCTGGACTTGTCCAACATATGGTTTAAGTAGCGTTACAATTGGATCTGAAATATGCTCCGGTGCATCCGCAATAGTTAACTTAAGTGGTTCTGCTGCTGAATTACCGGAAGGAACGTATACAGTAACTTATGATCTTTCCGGAGCTAATTCTGCAACCGGTGCAACTACATCAATGACGATCACAACTGCAGGTAGCGGATCATTTTCTACAAGCGCACTTGCCAATGGCGGTAATACGCTAATTACAATAACAAATCTTTCAAGCGGTACCAGTCCCATATGCTCAAATGCAATATCAATAAATAATACCGCAACCATTTCAGTCATCAATGTAAATGCAGGTTCAATTATCGGTGCACAAACTATTTGTCCCGGTGGTGATCCGGCATTAATTTCAAATGATGTGTTAGGTTCCGGAGATGGAACCATTACTTATTACTGGGAAAGCAGTACTACAAGTGCAAGCGCAGGTTTTTCAACTATTCCCGGTGAAACAGGCGATAGTTATGATCCACCGGCAGGTATCAGCGTAAATACCTGGTTTCGTCGGGTGACTGTTTCTACAATTGGACTTTCTTCGTGTCAGTTACCCTCAAATGCAGTTTTAGTAAGTGTACTTACATTGGGGCCTCCTTCAGTAACAGCAGGAGCCTCCGTTGCAACACCCTGTATCGGATCATTGATTAATTTAACAGCCACCAGCAATGCTAATTTTTCATCTACGGTAAATCCTAATACAGCAATCATTGACAATAATGCAACCGGAATAACTTCTTTAATTTCCGCTTCAGGCTTACCTTCTTCACTTTCAGGATGGCAGGTTAGGGGTTACTGTAAATATTCCTCATACCTATACCAGTGACCTCGAAATTTATCTGGCTCGTCCGGGTGGAAGCTTTGGTGCAGGCGCAGGTGTAAATCAAGTGGGTACTATTGCCGGACAATCTATTCGTCTTTCAAATGATAACGGAGGAAGCGGGGATGGTTATAGTAACTGTGTATTCAGAGATGATGCTGCTTCGAATGTAACCACTCAAAGCGGTAACGTTACCATAACAGGAAACTATATTCCTGAAGAACTTCTCTCTACATTGTCAGGAGACCCCAATGGGAACTGGACATTAAGAGTGACCGACGATGCCGGACAGGATGTAGGAACACTCACTTCCTGGACATTAGAAATCGTTTATCCAAATGGTCTTTCTTATGCATGGACCTCAACGCCTCCCGGTTTTACATCTTCTCTACAAAATCCAACAGGAGTTACCGTAAACGAAGCAACCAACTATCAGGTTGTTTTAACGGATATCGTTACAGGATGTACAAGTTCCTCATTGGTAGCGGTTTCAGTGATTGAAAATCCATCACCAAAAGTTATACCCGGAGATACTGTTCTGTGTAACGGAACAGATTTTTATATTCAGGTCATTGATACCGGTGCATACTCCGGAGGATATCCGGTTGGAACACTATTGGACTGGGTAAACATTATCAGCAACCAGAACTACTACGATAGCTTAAATGTAATCGGAAATGGCTCTTCCTTCCAGGCAAAAATAACATTGCCTTCAGGTTGCTTTGGATTTTCACCGGTTCGCACCATTCTTTCTAAAGCAGTTGTTTCTAACGAAGTCATTAAACATGCAAGTTGTAATCTTAACAACGGAAAAATAATATCTACCATGGTGTTGGGAACAGCACCCTTCCGGTATGTCTGGAAAAATGGTCTGACTATTATTCGTGATACAATTTCCTACTCAGCGATTGATTCCATTTATGATCTCGCTACAGGAAATTACTCTCTTGACATCACGGATAACTATGGCAATATCGTTCCATCAGAGCCAAGTTGTACCGGTGGTCCATTTTCTTATGTCGTAAATAACATACCTCCTCCGGCTGTTACATTAGCCATAACAAACATCTCCTGCTTCGGTATGGCAGATGGAAGTATTACAGCAACTCCCAACCAGGGTTCTGCTCCTTATACTTACTTATGGAGCAACAATGCAACTACAGAAATCAATAGTTATTTAAGTGCAGGTACATATTCAGTAACCGTAACGGACAATGACGGTTGTACTGCTGAAGCGCAGGGATCTATCATTGAACCCGGCGTTCTGAATATCAACTTAACTAATGCTGAGCCACTTTGTACGGGTGCCAGCAACGGAATTGTCGCTTCTTCAATCGGTGGTGGAACTCCGCCCTTTGTTTTCGATTGGTTTGACAACTTATTCCAGCCTATTGGAACGAATGATGATTCACTTTTCAATGTACCTGCAGGTACTTATCACCTTGCTGTTACAGATGCAAATTTCTGTAATACAAGCTCTACAATAGTTGTAGACGATCCTCCCCTGCTTACCGCAGTATGTAACCCTTCCGATGCAACTTGTTTTGGAGCAAGTGATGGATCTGCTACAATAAATGCAAGTGGCGGAAGAGGAACATACTCCTATTTGTGGAGTACAGGTGCAACTACCACCAGCGTTTCTTCATTGCCGGCTGGAAGTTACCTGGTAACTGTTACTGACGGAAACGGATGTACAGCACAATGTACTGCTATTATTGGAGAACCAACTCAGGTAGGTGGCAATGTATCAGGAAACGATGTAGCTTGTATCGATGGACAAACTTCTGTAATTGTTACAGGAACCGGCGGTACTGCTCCATACACCGGTGAAGGATCTTTCACAGTAGGTGTAGGTACACATAATTTTCCCATTGTCGATCTAAATGGTTGTACTGGTACTGCCTCTATAACAATTAATCATTTGGATGTAGACGCTCCTGTTATCAGCAATTGCCCGATTGATATAACACAATGTGAATCTATTGTAACATGGGTTGCGCCTTCAGCTTCAGACAACTGCACATTAACAAGTTTTGTTTCAAACTTTAACTCTGGCGATGCATTCCCGGTTGGAACAACTCTGGTAACTTATACAGCAACTGATAACGCAGGTTTAGTTAGTACCTGCAATTTTAATATTACCATCTTACCTACTCCGGTCTGGTATCAGGATCTTGATACTGATGGATTTGGAAATGCATTAGTATCAATTACCTCATGCAATCAACCGGTCGGATATATCGCAGATAATACGGATTGCGATGACACTCAACTTTTCTATGCTGACCTTGACGGTGACACTTATGGTGCCGGTGCTCCTGTAGCCTGTGGTGTGGCTTCTAATACTGATTGTAACGATGGTAATGCTGCCATCAACCCCAGTGCTGCTGAAGTATGTAACGGTATCGATGATAACTGTAACGGTTTAACTGATGACGGTCTGGTATTCGTGACTTACTATGCAGACGCAGATGGTGATGGTTTCGGTAACCTTGCTGTTTCTGTTTCAACTTGCGACGGTGCTCCTGTGGGTTATGTAATCGACAACACCGATTGCGACGATGCTCAACTCCTCTATGCTGATCTGGACGGTGACACTTATGGTGCCGGTGCTCCTGTAGCTTGTGGTGTGGCTTCAAATAACGATTGTAACGATGCGGTGGCTGCCATCAACCCCGGCGCTGCTGAAGTTTGTAATTTAATAGACGATGATTGTGATGGCAATACAGACGAAGGTGTTCAATTAACTTTCTATGCCGACGCTGATATGGATTCCTATGGTGATCCTTTAACGACTGTTCTCGCTTGTACTGCCCCTGTTGGTTATGTAGCCGACAACACAGATTGTGATGATACCAATCCTGCAGTTAATCCTGCAGCTATTGAGGTCTGCAACCTGATAGACGATGATTGCGACGGATCTATTGACGAAGGTGTTCAGTCACCTTTCTATGCAGATACTGATTCAGATTCCTATGGTGATCCTTTAGCTTCTGTAATGGCTTGTACTGCTCCTCTTGGCTATGTTGCTGACAATACTGATTGTAACGATGGTAATGCTGCCATCAACCCGGGTGCTGCTGAAGTATGTAACGGTATCGATGATAACTGTAACGGTTTAACTGATGACGGTCTGGTATTCGTGACTTACTATGCGGATGCAGATGGTGATGGTTTCGGTAACCTTGCTGTTTCTGTTTCTACTTGCGATGGTGCTCCTGTGGGTTATGTAATCGACAACACCGATTGCGACGATGCTCAACTCCTCTATGCTGATCTGGACGGTGACACTTATGGTGCCGGTGCTCCTGTAGCTTGTGGTGTGGCTTCAAATAACGATTGTAACGATGCGGTGGCTGCCATCAACCCCGGCGCTGCTGAAGTTTGTAATTTAATAGACGATGATTGTGATGGCAATACAGACGAAGGTGTTCAATTAACTTTCTATGCCGACGCTGATATGGATTCCTATGGTGATCCTTTAGCGACTGTTCTCGCTTGTACTGCCCCTGTTGGTTATGTAGCCGACAACACAGATTGTGATGATACCAATCCTGCAGTTAATCCTGCAGCTATTGAGGTCTGCAACCTGATAGACGATGATTGCGACGGATCTATTGACGAAGGTGTTCAGTCACCTTTCTATGCAGACACTGATTCAGATTCCTATGGTGATCCTTTAGCTTCTGTAATGGCTTGTACTGCTCCTCTTGGCTATGTTGCTGACAATACTGACTGTAACGATGGTAATGCTGCCATCAACCCAGGTGCTGCTGAAGTATGTAACGGTATCGATGATAACTGTAACGGTTTAACCGATGACGGTCTGGTATTCGTAACTTACTATGCTGATGCAGATGGTGATGGTTTCGGTAACCTTGCGGTTTCTGTTTCAACTTGCGACGGTGCTCCTGTAGGATATGTGGTTGACAACACTGATTGCGACGATGCTCAACTCCTCTATGCTGATCTGGACGGTGACACTTACGGTGCCGGTGCTCCTGTAGCTTGTGGTGTGGCTTCTAATACTGATTGTAACGATGGTAATGCTGCCATCAACCCAGGTGCTGCTGAAGTATGTAACGGTATCGATGATAACTGTAACGGTTTAACTGATGACGGTTTGGTATTCGTAACTTACTATGCTGATGCAGATGGTGATGGTTTCGGTAACCTTGCGGTTTCTGTTTCAACTTGCGATGGTGCTCCTGTAGGTTATGTTGTTGACAATACTGATTGCGACGATGCTCAACTCCTCTATGCTGATCTGGACGGTGACACTTATGGTGCCGGTGCTCCTGTAGCTTGTGGTGTAGCTTCTAATACTGATTGTAACGATGGTAATGCTGCCATCAACCCCGGTGCTGCTGAAGTTTGTAACGGTATCGATGATAACTGTAACGGTTTAACAGATGATGGTCTGGTGTTTATCACTTACTATGCTGATGTGGATGGTGATGGTTTCGGTAACGCGGCTTCCTCTGTTTCTACTTGTGATGGTGCTCCTGCAGGTTATGTTGTTGACAATACCGATTGCGACGATGCTCAACTCCTCTATGCTGACGTGGACGGTGACACTTACGGTGCCGGTGCTCCTGTTGCTTGTGGTGTTGCTTCTAATACTGATTGTAACGATAACGACTTAATTATAAATCCGGCGGCAACTGAAATCTGTGGAAACTTTACAGATGAAGATTGTGATGGATTTTTAAATAACGGTTGTACTCCATATACTTTCTACGCTGATAACGACAATGATACTTATGGAGACCCATTAAACTCTACTGTAATTTTTATAAACAGTGCTCCTATTGGCTATGTCGCTGACAATACAGATTGCGATGATAACAATGTTGCTGTAAATCCTGCTGCCACTGAAATCTGCAACCTGATTGATGATGATTGCGATGGATTAACTGACGAAGGTGTTCAGTCACCTTTCTATGCGGATACTGATTCAGATACCTATGGTGATCCTTTAGTTTCTGTTATGGCTTGTACTGCTCCTCTTGGCTATGTGGCTGACAATACCGATTGTAACGATGGTGTTGCAACGATCAACCCCGGTGCTGCTGAAGTTTGTAACGGTATCGATGATAACTGTAACGGTTTAACCGATGACGGTCTGGCATTCCTCAACTACTATGTAGATGGTGATAACGATGGTTACGGTGCCGGTGCTGCTACCTCTTCCTGTGCTCCGATTGCCGGTTCTGTACTGGTGGATGGTGACTGCGACGACAACGCTGCCGCTGTGAACCCCGCTGCTACTGAAGTTTGTAACTCTATCGATGACGATTGCGACGGGTCCATTGACGAAGGTGTATTGTTAACCTTCTATGCGGATGCCGATGGTGATTCTTATGGTAATGCTGCAGTCTCTGTTCAGGCATGTATTGCTCCTTTAGGTTATGTTGCCGATGCTACTGATTGCGACGACAACGCTGCTACTGTGAACCCTGCTGCTACTGAAGTTTGTAATAACATTGACGATAACTGTAACGGTTTAACCGATGACGGCCTGGTATTCCTCAACTACTATGTAGATGGTGATAACGATGGTTACGGTGCCGGTGCTGCTACCTCTTCCTGTGCTCCGATTGCCGGTTCTGTACTGGTGGATGGTGACTGCGACGATAACGCTGCTGCTGTGAACCCTGCTGCTACTGAAGTTTGTAACTCTATCGATGACGATTGCGATGGGTCCATTGACGAAGGTGTATTGTTAACCTTCTATGCGGATGCCGATGGTGATTCTTATGGTAATGCTGCAGTCTCTGTTCAGGCATGTGTTGCTCCTTTAGGTTATGTTGCCGATGCTACTGATTGCGACGACAACACTGCTACCGTGAACCCTGCCGCTACTGAAGTTTGTAATAACATTGACGATAACTGTAACGGTTTAACCGATGATGGTCTGGTATTCCTCAACTACTATGTAGATGGTGATAACGATGGTTACGGTGCCGGTGCTGCTACCTCTTCCTGTGCTCCGATTGCCGGTTCTGTACTGGTGGATGGTGACTGCGACGACAACACTGCTGCTGTGAACCCCGCCGCTACTGAAGTTTGTAATAACATTGACGATAACTGTAACGGATTAACCGATGACGGTCTGGTATTCCTCAACTACTATGTAGATGGTGATAACGATGGTTACGGTGCCGGTGCTGCTACCTCTTCCTGTGCTCCGATTGCCGGTTCTGTACTGGTGGATGGTGACTGCGACGATAACGCTGCCGCTGTGAACCCTGCTGCTACTGAAGTTTGTAACTCTATCGATGACGATTGCGATGGGTCCATTGACGAAGGTGTATTGTTAACCTTCTATGCGGATGCCGATGGTGATTCTTATGGTAATGCTGCAGTCTCTGTTCAGGCATGTGTTGCTCCTTTAGGTTATGTTGCCGATGCTACTGATTGCGACGACAACACTGCTACTGTGAACCCCTGCCGCTACTGAAGTTTGTAATAACATTGACGATAACTGTAACGGTTTAACCGATGATGGCCTGGTATTCCTCAACTACTATGTAGATGGTGATAACGATGGTTACGGTGCCGGTGCTGCTACCTCTTCCTGTGCTCCGATTGCCGGTTCTGTACTGGTGGATGGTGACTGCGACGACAACACTGCTGCTGTGAACCCCGCCGCTACTGAAGTTTGTAATAACATTGACGATAACTGTAACGGTTTAACCGATGACGGTCTGGTATTCCTCAACTACTATGTAGATGGTGATAACGATGGTTACGGTGCCGGTGCTGCTACCTCTTCCTGTGCTCCGATTGCCGGTTCTGTACTGGTGGATGGTGACTGCGACGATAACGCTGCTGCTGTGAACCCTGCTGCTACTGAAGTTTGTAACTCTATCGATGACGATTGCGATGGGTCCATTGACGAAGGTGTATTGTTAACCTTCTATGCGGATGCCGATGGTGATTCTTTGGTAATGCTGCAGTCCCTGTTCAGGCATGTGTTGCTCCTTTAGGGTTATGTTGCCGATGCTACTGATTGCGACGACAACACTGCTACTGTGAACCCTGCCGCTACTGAAGTTTGTAATAACATTGACGATAACTGTAACGGTTTAACCGATGATGGTCTGGTATTCCTCAACTACTATGTAGATGGTGATAACGATGGTTACGGTGCCGGTGCTGCTACCTCTTCCTGTGCTCCGATTGCCGGTTCTGTACTGGTGGATGGTGACTGCGACGACAACACTGCTGCTGGAACCCCGCCGCTACTGAAGTTTGTAATAACATTGACGATAACTGTAACGGCTTAACCGATGACGGTCTGGTATTCCTCAACTACTATGTAGATGGTGATAACGATGGCTACGGTGCCGGTGCCTACCTCTTCCTGTGCTCCGATTGCCGGTTCTGTACTGGTGGATGGTGACTGCGACGACAATGCTGCCGCTGTGAACCCTGCCGCTACTGAAGTTTGTAACTCTATCGATGACGATTGCGATGGGTCCATTGACGAAGGTGTATTGTTAACCTTCTATGCGGATGCCGATGGTGATTCTTATGGTAATGCTGCAGTCTCTGTTCAGGCATGTGTTGCTCCTTTAGGTTATGTTGCCGATGCTACTGATTGCGACGACAACACTGCTACTGTGAACCCTGCCGCTACTGAAGTTTGTAATAACATTGACGATAACTGTAACGGCTTAACCGATGACGGTCTGGTATTCCTCAACTACTATGTAGATGGTGATAACGATGGTTACGGTGCCGGTGCTGCACCTCTTCCTGTGCTCCGATTGCCGGTTCTGTACTGGTGGATGGTGACTGCGACGACAATGCTGCTGCTGTGAACCCCGCCGCTACTGAAGTTTGTAATAACATTGACGATAACTGTAACGGTTTAACCGATGACGGTCTGGTATTCCTCAACTACTATGTAGATGGTGATAACGATGGTTACGGTGCCGGTGCTGCTACCTCTTCCTGTGCTCCGATTGCTGGTTCTGTACTGGTGGATGGTGACTGCGATGATAACGCTGCTGCTGTGAACCCTGCTGCTACTGAAGTTTGTAACTCTATCGATGACGATTGCGATGGGTCCATTGACGAAGGTGTATTGTTAACCTTCTATGCGGATGCCGATGGTGATTCTTATGGTAATGCTGCAGTCTCTGTTCAGGCATGTGTTGCTCCTTTAGGTTATGTTGCCGATGCTACTGATTGCGACGACAACACTGCTACTGTGAACCCTGCCGCTACTGAAGTTTGTAATAACATTGACGATAACTGTAACGGTTTAACCGATGATGGCCTGGTATTCCTCAACTACTATGTAGATGGTGATAACGATGGTTACGGTGCCGGTGCTGCTACCTCTTCCTGTGCTCCGATTGCCGGTTCTGTACTGGTGGATGGTGACTGCGACGACAACACTGCTGCTGAACCCCGCCGCTACTGAAGTTTGTAATAACATTGACGATAACTGTAACGGTTTAACCGATGACGGTCTGGTATTCCTCAACTACTATGTAGATGGTGATAACGATGGTTACGGTGCCGGTGCTGCTACCTCTTCCTGTGCTCCGATTGCCGGTTCTGTACTGGTGGATGGTGACTGCGACGATAACGCTGCTGCTGTGAACCCTGCTGCTACTGAAGTTTGTAACTCTATCGATGACGATTGCGATGGGTCCATTGACGAAGGTGTATTGCTAACCTTCTATGCGGATGCCGATGGTGATTCTTATGGTAATGCTGCAGTCTCTGTTCAGGCATGTGTTGCTCCTTTAGGTTATGTTGCCGATGCTACTGATTGCGACGACAACGCTGCCGCTGTGAACCCTGCTGCTACTGAAGTTTGTAATAACATTGACGATAACTGTAACGGCTTAACCGATGACGGTCTGGTATTCCTCAACTACTATGTAGATGGTGATAACGATGGTTACGGTGCCGGTGCTGCTACCTCTTCCTGTGCTCCGATTGCCGGTTCTGTACTGGTGGATGGTGACTGCGACGATAATGCTGCCGCTGTGAACCCTGCCGCTACTGAAGTTTGTAACTCTATCGATGACGATTGCGATGGGTCCATTGACGAAGGTGTATTGCTAACCTTCTATGCGGATGCCGATGGTGATTCTTATGGTAATGCTGCAGTCTCTGTTCAGGCATGTGTTGCTCCTTTGGGTTATGTTGCCGATGCTACTGATTGCGACGACAACGCTGCTACTGTGAACCCTGCTGCTACTGAAGTTTGTAATAACATTGACGATAACTGTAACGGTTTAACCGATGACGGCCTGGTATTCCTCAACTACTATGTAGATGGTGATAACGATGGTTACGGTGCCGGTGCTGCTACCTCTTCCTGTGCTCCGATTGCCGGTTCTGTACTGGTGGATGGTGACTGCGACGATAACGCTGCTGCTGTGAACCCCGCCGCTACTGAAGTTTGTAACTCTATCGATGACGATTGCGATGGGTCCATTGACGAAGGTGTATTGCTAACCTTCTATGCGGATGCCGATGGTGATTCTTATGGTAATGCTGCAGTCTCTGTTCAGGCATGTGTTGCTCCTTTAGGTTATGTTGCGATGCTACTGATTGCGACGACAACGCTGCTACTGTGAACCCTGCTGCTACTGAAGTTTGTAATAACATTTACGATAACTGTAACGGCTTAACCGATGACGGTCTGGTATTCCTCAACTACTATGTAGATGGTGATAACGATGGTTACGGTGCCGGTGCTGCTACCTCTTCCTGTGCTCCGATTGCCGGTTCTGTACTGGTGGATGGTGACTGCGACGATAATGCTGCCGCTGTGAACCCTGCCGCTACTGAAGTTTGTAACTCTATCGATGACGATTGCGATGGGTCCATTGACGAAGGTGTATTGCTAACCTTCTATGCGGATGCCGATGGTGATTCTTATGGTAATGCTGCAGTCTCTGTTCAGGCATGTGTTGCTCCTTTGGGTTATGTTGCCGATGCTACTGATTGCGACGACAACGCTGCTACTGTGAACCCTGCTGCTACTGAAGTTTGTAATAACATTGACGATAACTGTAACGGTTTAACCGATGACGGCCTCGGTATTCCTCAACTACTATGTAGATGGTGATAACGATGGTTACGGTGCCGGTGCTGCTACCTCTTCCTGTGCTCCGATTGCCGGTTCTGTACTGGTGGATGGTGACTGCGACGATAACGCTGCTGCTGTGAACCCCGCCGCTACTGAAGTTTGTAACTCTATCGATGACGATTGCGATGGGTCCATTGACGAAGGTGTATTGCTAACCTTCTATGCGGATGCCGATGGTGATTCTTATGGTAATGCTACAGTCTCTGTTCAGGCATGTGTTGCTCCTTTAGGTTATGTTGCCGATGCTACTGATTGCGACGACAACGCTGCTACTGTGAACCCTGCTGCTACTGAAGTTTGTAATAACATTGACGATAACTGTAACGGCTTAACCGATGACGGTCTGGTATTCCTCAACTACTATGTAGATGGTGATAACGATGGTTACGGTGCCGGTGCTGCTACCTCTTCCTGTGCTCCGATTGCCGGTTCTGTACTGGTGGATGGTGACTGCGACGACAATGCTGCTGCGGAACCCCGCCGCTACTGAAGTTTGTAATAACATTGACGATAACTGTAACGGTTTAACCGATGACGGCCGGTATTCCTCAACTACTATGTAGATGGTGATAACGATGGTTACGGTGCCGGTGCTGCTACCTCTTCCTGTGCTACGATTGCCGGTTCTGTACTGGTGGATGGTGACTGCGACGATAATGCTGCCGCTGTGAACCCTGCTGCTACTGAAGTTTGTAACTCTATCGATGACGATTGCGATGGGTCCATTGACGAAGGTGTATTGCTAACCTTCTATGCGGATGCCGATGGTGATTCTTATGGTAATGCTGCAGTCTCTGTTCAGGCATGTGTTGCTCCTTTAGGTTATGTTGCCGATGCTGCTGATTGCGACGACAACGCTGCTACTGTGAACCCTGCTGCTACTGAAGTTTGTAATAACATTGACGATAACTGTAACGGCTTAACCGATGACGGTCTGGTATTCCTCAACTACTATGTAGATGGTGATAACGATGGTTACGGTGCCGGTGCTGCTACCTCTTCCTGTGCTCCGATTGCCGGTTCTGTACTGGTGGATGGTGACTGCGACGACAATGCTGCTGCTGTGAACCCCGCCGCTACTGAAGTTTGTAACTCTATCGATGACGATTGCGATGGGTCCATTGACGAAGGTGTATTGGTTAACCTTCTATGCGGATGCCGATGGTGATTCTTATGGTAATGCTGCAGTCTCTGTTCAGGATGTGTTGCTCCTTTAGGTTATGTTGCCGATGCTACTGATTGCGACGACAACGCTGCTACTGTGAACCCTGCTGCTACTGAAATTTGTGGTCAACATTGACGATAACTGTAACGGTTTAACCGATGACGGTCTGGTATTCCTCAACTACTATGTAGATGGTGATAACGATGGTTACGGTGCCGGTGCTGCTACCTCTTCCTGTGCTCCGATTGCCGGTTCTGTACTGGTGGATGGTGACTGCGACGACAACACTGCTGCTGTGAACCCCGCCGCTACCGAAGTTTGTAACATTGACGATAACTGTAACGGTTTAACCGATGACGGCCTGGTATTCCTCAACTACTATGTAGATGGTGATAACGATGGTTACGGTGCCGGTGCTGCTACCTCTTCCTGTGCTCCGATTGCCGGTTCTGTACTGGTGGATGGTGACTGCGACGATAATGCTGCCGTTGTGAACCCCGCCGCTACTGAAGTTTGTAACTCTATCGATGACGATTGCGATGGGTCCATTGACGAGGTGTATTGCAACCTTCTTGGGATGCCGATGGTGATTCTTATGGTAATGCTGCAGTCTCTGTTCAGGCATGTGTTGCTCCTTTAGGTTATGTTGCCGATGCTACTGATTGCGACGACAACGCTGCTACTGTGAACCCTGCTGCTACTGAAATTTGTAATAACATTGACGATAACTGTAACGGTTTAACCGATGACGGTCTGGTATTCCTCAACTACTATGTAGATGGTGATAACGATGGTTACGGTGCCGGTGCTGCTACCTCTTCCTGTGCTCCGATTGCCGGTTCTGTACTGGTGGATGGTGACTGCGACGACAACACTGCTGCTGTGAACCCCGCCGCTACTGAAGTTTGTAATAACATTGACGATAACTGTAACGGTTTAACCGATGACGGTCTGGTATTCCTCAACTACTATGTAGATGGTGATAACGATGGTTACGGTGCCGGTGCTGCTACCTCTTCCTGTGCTCCGATTGCCGGTTCTGTACTGGTGGATGGTGACTGCGACGATAATGCTGCCGTTGTGAACCCCGCCGCTACTGAAGTTTGTAATAACATTGACGATAACTGTAACGGTTTAACCGATGACGGTCTGGTATTCGTAACTTACTATGCTGATGCAGATGGTGATGGTTTCGGTAACCTTGCTGTTTTTGTTTCAACTTGCGATGGTGCTCCTGTAGGTTATGTAATCGACAATACAGATTGCGACGATGCTCAACTCCTCTATGCTGATCTGGACGGTGACACTTACGGTGCCGGTGCTCCTGTAGCTTGTGGTGTAGCTTCTAATAACGATTGTAACGATGCGGTGGCTGCCATCAACCCCGGTGCTGCTGAAGTATGTAACGGTATCGATGATAACTGTAACGGTTGAACCGATGACGGTCTGGTATTCGTAACTTACTATGCAGATGCAGATGGTGATAGTTTCGGTAACCTTGCTGTTTCTGTTTCAACTTGCGACGGTGCTCCTGTAGGTTATGTGGTTGACAATACTGATTGCGACGACAACAATGCAGCTATAAATCCGGCAGCTATTGAAATCTGTAATGGAATTGATGACGACTGTAATGGCTTAACTGACGACAACGTAATTATTCCTTTAGGCAGCATCAGCGGTCCTGCACAACAATGTGTACCGGTCATCTTCAATATTGCCACCTTTAGTATTGCACCTGCCCCTGGTGCAAGCAGCTACACATGGTCACTTCCTGCTGGCATGACTATCGTCAATGGACAAGGAACAAACTCCATCTTTGTAAGCTGGACAGGACAAGCCATACACAATGGAATTAGCGGACCAATGACTGTGACTGCAACAACTCCTTGTGGTGGAATTGCAACTGCCAGCGTACAGGTTGACATGAATTACACAGCACCAGTTGGACCTCCATCTATATCAGGACCATCAAAAGTATGTCCGGGAGACAATGTAACTTACTCCATTGCTTCAGTGGCCAGAGCTTCTTCTTACAACTGGAATGTTCCAACCGGAATGACCATCTCAAGTGGACAAGGTTCTAACATCATCAACGTAAATGTAAGTGGGGCATACAACGGAGGAACGATTTCTGTAAGTGCCTCAAACATTTGTGGTACAGGAGCGATGAGAACAAAGAATATTGGCAACAACATTCCTTTAACTCCGGCTGTTATCACAGGCTTGAATTCAGGACTATGTGGAGCGAGTAGCGCCATGCTGACTACTGCAGGCAGTATCAATGCTACAAGTTACAACTGGAATGTACCTGTGGGTGTAAGTATCATCTCCGGTCAAGGAACCAATACAATTACATTCAGTGTAGCGAATGGATTTACTGGTGGAATAGTTACTGTAAATGGAATCAACGGATGCGGATCAGGAAGTGCTAGATCTATCAGCATCTTAGGTGCTCCGGGACAACCTGCTCCAATCACTGGACCGGTAAATGTTTGTCCGGGTCAGGCAGGTGTTATCTATGAAATCCCAACTGTAGCAGGAGCTTCACTATATACCTGGACTGTTCCGGGTGGAGCAACCATAGTAAGTGGTCAGGGAACTAAAACGATAACTGTAAACTTCGGTGCTAACCCTGCGAATGGTCAGGTGATCTCTGTACGAGCAAGTAATGCTTGTGGACAAAGTGGTCTCAGATCATTAAGTGGAATCAGTCTCAACTTTGCATTCTGCGGAGGACCACGTATCAACAGTACTCCTGAAATACTCAGCAGTCTGAACGTAGCTCCAAATCCTGCAAGAGACAATGTGCAAATCCGCTTCAATGCGAATGAAACAGCGAATTACAACATCACTCTGATTGATCTTTCCGGTCGCATGGTATTCTCAGAACAAGGAGAAGCAAATCCCGGAATTAACAGCAAAGAGATGAATATTTCACACTTAAATTCAGGAATCTACATGGTCATTGTCCGTGCCGGAAATGAAATGCAACAAATTCGACTGGTAATAGAATAAGCGAACCAATAAATAGTAAAGAGAGGCTGTTCTAACGAATGGCCTCTCTTTTTTTTAGCCTTAACACAAAACTATCCTGGAGTTCTGACAGAAAATAACTCAAGGAAAACGAACAACTCTAACCTATGAACAACAACACCCAAATGGGTTCAATTCCGTACCAGAAACACATAATCTGGAAATATAACAGCAGCGATTGGCAGAAAGAATCTACACGAGCAGGCTATATTAATTCTTTCATTGAAGAGAAGCCGCAGAAGATGAAAAGGCAAACAAATTCTTGGTTCATACACACAAAACACAAATCAAAAAGGGATAAATCATATTCTGGTTGCCATCAAAAGATTCAAATCACGAAATGGCAACCTGCAAAAATCGGAAACATACCTATTGGTCACAGCCCCACGGTAGAGATAGGCTGCTGAGCGAACATGGGCATCTTTCCAGAGCAATGCATCCATGCCGCCTTCTTCTCCCATACTCAATAAAATGGGTGTAAAAATATTGCTGAGTGCATAAGAAGCAGTTCTGGAAACACGGCTTGCGATATTTGGAACGCAATAATGAGTTACTCCGTACTTTTTAAATACAGGATGGGAATGATTCGTCACTTCTGAAGTTTCAAAACATCCGCCCTGATCAATACTCACATCAATTATTACAGAACCAAAACTCATTTCTGAAACCATTTCCTCCGTTACTACAATCGGAGAGCGACCTTCTTTTGATAGAATAGCACCAATGGCCACGTCGCAAGTCTTTAATGCTTTAAGAAGTGTCACCGGATTTATTGTAGAAGTATATACCCGGCTGCCTAAATTTCTTTGAATACGACGGAGTTTATATACTGAATTGTCGAAAATCTTAACATTTGCACCCAAACCCATAGCGGCTCTTGCGGCATATTCGCTCACGGTACCGGCACCTATAATAACTACTTCGGTGGGAGGTATACCGGGCACTCCGCCTAATAATTCACCTTTTCCACCGACGGTGTTACTCATCAATTCAGAAGCAATCAGTATAGCAGCACTGCCTACAATTTCACTCATGGCCTGAATAACAGGGTAAACTGACGTTTCATCCTTCAAATATTCAAAAGCCAAAGCAGTCAATTTCTTAGAACCAAGTCGATGAATATATCCTTCCGGCTGCATGCCTACTTGCAAAATAGACATCAGCGATTGCTTATCTTTAAAATACTCCAATTCAGCTAATGAAGGAGGTGCAATCTTTAATATCAGATCTGCTTTAAAAATTTCTTCCGAAGAATATCCGATTTGCGCTCCGGCCTCGCTATAATCTGAATCTGTAAAATTGGCTGCAATGCCCGCTCCGGCTTCTATCAGCACCCGATGTCCATTATTGGTTAAAACAGCTACTGCTTCCGGTACTAATGGCACCCTATTCTCCTGAAAAGAAATTTCTTTGGGAATTCCGATAAATAATTCTTTACGAAGCTTTGCTACTTCCAAAACACTCTCCTGAGGAAGTAATATCCCTTGCTGTGCCAATGCAGACATTCCGCTTATACCCTTAGTCATATTCAACTGTTATTTGCCTTTTCTCAGCCATTAACTCTATAAAAATATCTGCTTTTTTCAAATTTAACAAGTCCTTCACTTTTTCAGGCCATTCAATAAGACAAAAGTAACCGGAAAAGAAGTAATGTTCGTACCCCAAATCATAAGCTTCTTCTTCATTTTTCAACCGATAGAAATCAAAATGATAAACCGGATTTTTAGTACGGTCTACGTACTCATTAACAATAGAAAAGGTGGGGCTTTGCACTTCATCATTCACACCAAGTTTTCGACAAATTGACTTAATCAATGTCGTTTTTCCGGCGCCCATCTCCCCATGAAAACAAAATATCTTATAGTCTGAAGCTTTTTCCAGAATTTCACCGGCAACACTATCTAATTCATTCAACGAAGCGATTTCCCGGACAAACCTCATATTTTACTCTGCAATGTAATTACGGGCAAAATCATTTCCTCCGGCGATATCCCTCCATGCTGAAAGGTATTTCTATAGAAGTTCACATAATAATTGAAATTATTAGGATAAGCAAAAAACTTATCCCCTTTTACAAATACATACGCGGTACTCACATTTACTTTTGGTAAAAATGCATCGGAAGGATTTCTGATTTCCAACACATCCTTTTTATCATAATTCAGGTTCTTTCCCTGCTTGTAGCGAAGGTTGGTGTTTGTATTCCGGTCACCAACAATCTTAGAAGGCTCTTTTACTCTAATGGTTCCATGATCAGTGGTAATAACCAGTTTCGCAGGCCGCTCCGCAATACGCTTCAGGGTTTCGAGAAGTGGTGAATGATCAAACCAGGATCGGGTTATGGAGCGATAGGCTTTCTCATCCTCTGCCAACTCCTTTATCACTTGCATATCTGTACGGGCATGAGAAAGCATATCCACAAAATTATATACAATGACATTAAATTTATTTCTGAATAAATTCGGCACCTGATCAGCGAGTACTTTTCCGGCTTCGAGATTGGTCACTTTGGTATATGAAAATTTATAAGTCTTCCTTAATCGCTGTAACTGATCCGCCAGGAAATCTTCTTCAAAATTATTTTTACCCTCGTCTTCTTCATCCCCGATCCATTTATCCGGGAATCGTTTTTGTATTTCAGAAGGCATCATCCCTGCGAAAATTGCATTCCTTGCAAATTGGGTAGCAGTAGGAAGAATGCTGCAATAGGTGTCTTCCTCCACCACCTTAAAAAGTTCACGAATAGCGGGCTCAATCACTTTCCATTGATCGAAACGTAAATTATCAATCAACAAAAAGAAAACCGGTTCTTCTGAATTCTCAGCCAATGGCAAAGCTTTCCTCCTCAATAAATAATGAGACATCAGCGGTGCTTTTTCAGGATCTTTTAGCCAGGAGAGATAATTATTCTCAACGAATTTACTGAACAACTGATTGGCTTCAGATTTTTGCATGGTTAAAATATCGTACATACCGGGGTCCTTCGTTCTTTCCAGTTCTATCTCCCAATAAACAAGTTTCTTATACACATCCACCCATTCCTGCCATGACAAACGGTCACTTAAAGACATCCCAATCTGGCGAAATTCTTGCTGATAGCCTTGAGAAGTTTTCTCACTGATCAGTCGCTTATCCTCAAGATTCTTTTTAAGGAAAGCAAAATCTGGTTCGGATTCACCGGCTTAATGAGATAATCCGCAATTTTACCTCCAATGGCCTCTTCCATGATGGCCTCTTCCTCATTCTTGGTAATCATCACAACAGGAACAGAAGAACGTAAGTTCTTAATCTGGACAAGTGTTTCCAAGCCATTCAAGCCCGGCATATTTTCATCGAGAAAAACAATGTCAAATTCAGTGCTCTTTACAAGGTCTACGGCATCCCGGCCGTTATTGGCTGTTGTTACATGATAGCCCTTGTTTTCAAGAAACATTATATGTGGTTTCAGCAGGTCGATTTCATCATCTGCCCAAAGAATTTTCACTTTTTCCATATTCTATTTTACCTCTATTTTAAACGTTAATCAGTAAATACTTTTCATGTATACTATCCTGAATTACGCAAAAGTAATCCAAGACTGCTACAGAACGACTTAACCTGTCATTTATTTCAGCATTATAACATAGGGTCATTCCTGATGAAGGTGGGTCAAGCACTTTAAATCGTAAATTCGCCCTCATTATCTTCTGTCCATTGAACACCAATAAGAAAAAAATATTTAACGATCCCGTTTACGGCTTTATTACAATACCTCATCCTTTGATATTTGACCTGGTGGAACATCCCTGGTTTCAAAGATTAAGAAGAATACGGCAATTAGGAATGAGCCATATGGTATATCCGGGGGCTTTACATACCCGCTTTCAACATGCCATTGGAGCCTTGCATTTGACCGTCCAGGCTATTGAAACTTTGCGAAGTAAAGGACATGAGATCAGTGAAGAAGAAGCTTTGGCAGTAGAAATTGCTATCCTGCTCCACGATATTGGCCATAGCCCTTTTTCGCATGCTTTGGAACATAGTATCGTTACCGGTATCAGCCATGAATCGGTGTCGCTTTTGTTTATGGAAAAACTGAATGAGGAATTTGAAGGCCAACTTTCACTGGCTATTCAGGTTTTTAAAGGGACTTACCACAAGCTGTTTTTACATCAGTTGGTTTCAAGTCAGTTAGACATGGATCGTCTTGATTATTTAAACAGAGACAGCTTCTATACCGGTGTGTTAGAAGGAAAAATTGGCGCACAACGGATTATCAGAATGCTGAACATTGAACAGGGGCGACTGGTGGTAGAGGAAAAAGGAGTTTATTCGATTGAAAAATTCATCATTGCCCGTCGTCTGATGTATTGGCAGGTTTATTTACATAAGACGGTACTGGCAGCAGAGCATTTGTTGGTAAATATTTTACTTAGAGCCAAAGAACTGGTATCTGCCGGAGAAAAATTATTTGCCACACCTTCTTTTGCTTATTTCTTAGAGAATAACTGCACAGAAAATGACCTGAGAAATAACAGGGTAATCCTCCAAAGCTATGCAATGCTGGACGATTACGATATTTTCTCATCCATTAAAGTATGGGCTGATCATTCGGACATCGTATTAAGCAGACTATGCAAGGGCATGGTTAACAGGTCTTTGTATAAAATACGTTTGCAAAAGGATGCTTTTACAGAAAGCGCATTGACTCCTTTTCAACAATCCGCCCTTCTGAAATTTAATATCCGGAAAAGCGAGGCGCATTACTTTGCCTTTATCGGATCTATCAGCAATAATGCTTACGATCCAAGTGGAGAACCTATTCAGATTCTTTTCAGGGATGGAAGTTCTATTGAACTGAGTATTGCCAGTGACCAGATGGGAGTTGCCGTTCTTTCCTCTATGATTCAAAAACATTTTATTTGTGTCCTACCTGAATTAATTGAAAATCAGTGATTTAATTAGGACCATGGAATAATTTCCCATCATCTTTATTTTTAAATTTGCAGGCTATCATGGAATTTACTGCGCAACAAATCGCCGAACTTCTGCATGGAGTTGTTGAAGGCAACCCCGATGTAAAAGTTTCAGGTTTATCAAAAATTGAAGAGGGGACTGTAGGTTCACTTTCATTTCTGGCCAATCCTGCCTATGCGCAATTTATTTATTCCACCAAGGCATCCATTGTGATAATTAACCGTGACTTCGAAGCTGAAAAGAAAATAGATGCCACACTAATCAGGGTCGAAAATGCTTACCAGAGTTTTGCAAAATTACTCGAGGTTTACAATACGATCCGTAGGAATAAAACCGGAATTGAAAACATGTCCTTTATTGATCCTTCTGCGAAATACGGAGAGGAAATTTACATTGGTGCTTTTTCATATGTCGGCAAGGATGTAAAGATTGGTAACAGAGTAAAAATTTATCCCAATAGCTATATTGGCGACAACTGCACTATTGGTGACGACACAACACTTTTTCCCGGTGTTAAAATCTATTCAGATTGTATTATCGGCAAAGAGGTCACCTTGCATGCAGGTGTGGTTGTTGGCGGAGATGGATTCGGGTTCCAGCCCAATCAGGGCAACTATCAAAAGGTGGCTCAGATTGGAAATGTAATCATTGAGGACCATGTTGAAATCGGAGCCAACAGCACCATTGATCGTGCAACTTTAGGAAGTTCTATTATCCGCAAAGGTGTTAAACTTGATAATCTGATTCAGATTGCTCACAATGTAGAAATTGGAGAAAATACAGTGATCGCTGCTCAGACCGGTGTTGCCGGTTCCACTAAAATTGGCAAGAATTGTATGATTGGCGGTCAGGTGGGTATTGTAGGACATATCCAAATTGCAGATGGTGTAAAAATTGCCGCTCAATCCGGAATTGGCAGTAGTATTAATACTCCCGGAGAAATTCTTCAGGGATCTCCGGCTTTCGCCATTGGAGATTACAAACGCACCTATGTGTTGTTTAAAAAACTACCGGAACTCGAAAAAAAAATATCCGAACTGCAAAAAGAACTTTCGGAATTAAAATCAACCCCTTCCTGATTGAGTAATGATACAAAAACAAAGAACGATTAAAAATCCTGTTACCGTTTCCGGAGTTGGTCTTCATACCGGAGTGAAAGTAAATCTCACTTTTAAACCCGCCCCGGAAAACCATTGGTATAAATTTAAAAGGATTGATCTGGAAGGCGCACCGGAAATTGAAGTAGATGCTGATAATGTTTCTGATACCTCTCGTGGAACAACACTTCAACAACATGGCGCAAAAATCAGTACTACCGAACATGCCCTGGCTGCACTTGTAGGACTTGAAATTGATAATGCCCTTATTGAAGTTGACGGACCTGAAGTTCCGATTCTCGACGGAAGCTCTGCTCCATTTATCGACGCTTTGCTGCAAGCCGGAATTGTAGAGCAAAATGCAGATCGTGAGGTCTATGTACTCGAAGAGGTGCTTTCTTATGAAGAACCTGCCAGAAATGTAGAAATGCTCGCCGTACCCAGCCCGGACTATCGGATTACGGTGATGGTGGATTACAATAGTCCTGTATTAGGAACGCAGCATGCACAATTGCATAAGATAAATGAATTTCAAAAAGATTTTTCTACGTGTCGAACGTTTTGCTTTTTACATGAATTAGAAGCTCTCGTAAAACATGATTTAATAAAAGGTGGCGATCTCAACAATGCCATTGTTGTAGTTGACAAGGAGATTAGTCAGGATAAACTGGATGATCTGGCCCGATTGTTCAATAAACCAAGTGTACAGGTTAAAGAAAAGGGGATATTAAACAATGTTCAGTTGCATTTTCAAAATGAACCTGCCCGTCATAAGCTACTTGATATTGTTGGTGATTTCGCTCTTGTTGGTATGCCTATTCAATGTCATATTCTAGCAGCAAGACCCGGACATGCCGCCAATGTTGAATTTGCCAGGAAAATAAAAGAGGTAATAAAACGCGACCGGGTTAAAATCCGCAAATATGATTTGAATGTTACACCGGTATGTGATATAGCAAAAATCACAGCCATGCTGCCTCATCGATTTCCATTCTTACTCATTGATAAAATTATTGAACTTGACCATGAGCGTGTGGTGGGCGTTAAGAATGTCACCATGAACGAATGGTTTTTTCAAGGGCATTTCCCGAACAATCCGGTTATGCCGGGGGTACTGCTTATTGAAGCTATGGCACAAACCGGCGGAATTTTAGTCTTAAACACTGTTCCGGATCCTGAAAATTACTGGACTTATTTTATGAAAATATCGGATGCGAGATTCAAACAAAAAGTAAGCCCCGGTGATACAGTTATTTTTGATCTGAAACTTGTAACACCAATCAGAAGAGGGATCTGCCATATGAAAGGTTCAGCAATTGTAGGTGACAAAGTTGTAATGGAAGCAGAAATGATGGCACAAATTGTTAAAAAAAGCTGATGTCAACTCCACTAGCCTTTATTGACCCCAGAGCACAAATAGGTGAAAACGTTAAAATAGATCCGTTTTCCTGTATACATGGTGATGTGGTAATTGGAGACAATACCTGGATTGGATCTAATGTAACCGTGTATGATGGGGCACGAATTGGTAACAACGTCAAAATATTTCCCGGTGCTGTTATTTCCGCCATTCCTCAAGATCTTAAATTCAAAGGAGAAGAGACAACCGCCGTTATAGGCGATCACTCTATCATTCGGGAATGTGTGACCATAAACAGAGGCACTGCTGCAATGGGTCGTACGGAAGTAGGTCAGCATTGCCTGTTAATGGCTTATGTACACATTGCACATGATTGCATCATCGGAAATCATGTGATACTTGCCAATTCCGTAAATCTTGCCGGGCACGTAACCATTTATGATTGGGCTATCCTTGAAGGCTATGTAGGTGTATCACAGTTTATGTTTATTGGTCCACATAGTTTTATCGGAGGTCAAACCGGAGTAAGAAAAAATGTTCCACCCTTTGTTAAAGCTGCACGCGAGCCGTTAAGTTATGCAGGAATAAACGCTGTTGGTTTAAGTAGAAGAGGCTTCAGTAAACAAGTGATAGAAGAAATTCAGGATATTTACAGAACGATTTATCAAAAAGGCCATACCATTTCGAAAGCCATAGCTGTTGTTGAAGAAGAATTTAGTTCATCAGACCATAGAAATTTAATCCTTGATTTTATCCGGTCTTCTGACAAAGGTATTATTCGTGGGCCGTATACAAATTTGATGAAGGCTGATTAATACAAATAGCACTTGATAACAATTCAGTTAAAATCCGCCGGAAAAAAATTTCTCCATCAATGGATATTCCGAAATCTGAATTTCAAAATTGCCCCCTTTGAAAAGATAGCCATCACAGGTTTTAATGGATCCGGAAAATCAACATTGCTTCAGACTATAAGTGGGTTTCAAACATTAAACGAAGGCACCCTACAGTATTTCTACGATAATGTGGAAATAAAATCAGATGACTGGTATAAAAAAATAAGTCTTGCCGCACCGTACCTAGATTTGCATGAAGAATACAATATGCATGAATTGATTTCCTTTTACTCTTCCTTCAAACCTTTTCTGCATTCTATGAATGAAAAGGAACTCATTTCAATCATTGAACTGGATGAAAGCAGAAACAAACCCATAAAACACTTCTCTTCTGGAATGAAACAGCGGATCAAACTCGCGCTGGCTGTATTAAGTGATGTCCCCGTTCTGCTTTTAGATGAACCTCTTTCAAACCTGGATAAAAAAGGTGTCGCTTGGTATAAAAATTTAATCAATGAACATACCTCCCAAAAGACTATCATCATTTGCTCCAATAACATAGAGGATGAGATTTCTTTTTGTGAAAGAAGAATTGACTTACACGATTTCAAAATGTAATATTTTTGAAAGTTTTTCATCGAAATAGTTTCAACAATATTTTTTAAAGCAATTACCTTGGACATGAAAAAGCCTTAAGTTAACCATGTCAAATTCCACAACCGACAGAAAACAGCAAATACTTTTTGTAGCAGAAGAATTTGTCCTTTTGCTAATAGCAATTGCTATGATTTCTATTTTCTAACGCCCGTTTTAGTCTGCCTTATTAAGGAAAACATTAAAGTCATTCCTTAATTCATGAAAGATATGCTCGAATTGATCGAGCTTATCACGCTGAATAGAATGTATTCTTTGTATCCCATCATTTGGTTCTGCAGCATTTCCGCCTTCCAGAGCTTCTATGAGGTTTTCATGTTGTTTAAAATCATGCCTGATGATATCCAACACTTCCTTTTGTCGAATAAACTGATTTTGAAAATGCTCTACTGAGGCCATCAGGTCCACACTTTTTCTTGATAAGGATAATCGTCCAAGATGATTATTAAAATGAGAAATTTCATCTTTGTAGAAACGAATACGATCCTGCCATTGATCGTGTTCATTTTTCATTTCATTGAGTTGTTGTTTAGTATGCATAACCATTGGGTTTAGAGGTTTACTTTCAACAATAGAAAAGGGCCGTACAAGTATACAGCCCTTTATAATAACCGATTCCGGAATTTCAACTCATAATCATAAAAAGAATTATAACTTTCATTGTATCTGATTTAAAATCAAATATAGTGGTAAAATTAAAATTCAAGGCACCTGTTGAAAATTATTTTTTCTGTTTAAGAAATATATAACCTCCCCTTTCAGCGCCCCAAACCTGAACTCCGTCGTCATTAAACCCTCGATCCCAACTAGGCAGCATGTTTTCTTTGAGCTTCACTTCAGATGTTGCATAGCTCGCCCCCGCAATTCGCTGGGGCAAGTGCGTTCACCGGTTTTACCGATAAAGGAGTTCTCCTCGATATTCCAGGATAAAAAAACCGAACAGCCCTCTTTTTTATTAATACTGTCAATTGGAAGTTTATTGATCAGCTCAGGATGACCGGCAAATCTCACAGGATCATTGAAAGTGTAAATCGCACTTTCAAAGGTATTTTTTTCCGTTTGGGTGAGTCTGTAAGCCCTTTGCCGATAGGGTTTTTCCATATTTTCAGCCATTGCCTGTTCTACATATAACCATATCCCATCCAGCCTTTCCGGCCATATCCGTACTATTTCCAGATTTATATGATAATACGAAGTGTCCTTTAATGACTGTTCTTTACTATTAAAAGAACCGGATAACCAGTCAGCCAGTTGATTCACCAAAACTTCCTGAGCATTTACCCGTTCAGATTTAAAACCAAAGACGATTAGCAATCCAACAGCAACCGCAAATTTAGGAGCAAACATACTTTTCATTTTTTAGAATTAATTCATCCACACATCAAATATATCAAAGAATACGAAATGAGACTTTTCGACTGAATTTGGACTTGACAAGCACCTTGTTCCTGACATTCTCTTCAAATATCGGCTTATTTCTTACTACCTAATCGAAGGGTAAAAGGGAATTAATGCTCCATTAAATTTTCGTTTACAGGTCACATTTGTGGTATACAGCGACTATCATCAATAGGTAAAACCTTACATAAGTGTGTCAATGCAAGATTATGAGTAACTGTCGAAATGAAATGGTGATAGTTTGCATCCATCAAATTACCGGATATGCAACAATCAAATCATTATATATGCATGAAAAGCTTTGTACTGCTATTTCTAATGCTCTGCGTCACCAAAAGCTCTGATGCACAGGTTTCCTTAAGTCGTAAATATCGAGTCATTGCTTATAAAACGGGACAACCATTGGTATTTAGTATTTCTAATGAAGTGGAAATAATTCCAGCTATGAGTCTTTATATTCCAAACACCTTCACTCCAAATGGTGATGGCCTCAACGATACTTTTGGAGTTGCAGGAGAAGCCATAAAGGACTTCCGAATGCAAATCTTTAACCGATGGGGGCAATTGATATTTGAAACTTCAAATAGTAATGAGCGTTGGGATGGAACATATGGAGGTCAAAAGGTCCCAATGGGTACATATGTTTACAAAGTTTCCGCAGGCAGCCCTAATGGCCAGCGCCAAAACAAAGAGGGGAACTTGAACGTAATTTTATAAACATGACACTTATCATCCTCTCCTACCTGATCAACCGATTTAGAACTACGAAGGCAGTTAAAGGCCGTTAATCGACCTGTTTTCATCCTATTGCTTTAGTGAAAATACAATTTTTCATGGTGAATGGCTTCAATTTGTAGGTCAAATTTTACTTTTTATAAAGCGAATAGCCGGATTTTGATGGCGAACACCCCCTTTTGATATGGGCGAACGTTTGCAAAATGATGGCGAATATCATTTTTTTCTTGGTCAATAGAGTTTTTTTATTGACAATATGATTTTTTTTTGACTGAATATCAATTGATTATGATATTGCAATCGTCAAGATGCTTGTTGTTACATCTTTATTGATACATTTGGCCAACACAGAGTAAAACCAATACCAATTTTATTATTTCAAAAAATTACCCTATCCGGGAGGGGAATTCTATTGCCCAAACCGAAATAACTGAGAATCAAACACAAACCAAAATATTGAGTCAGTCCCTAAAAACACAAACCAAAAAATGAAAAAACTGCTCCTGATAATCTCCATTCTTAGCACGGTGGGATTAGTGAATGCTCAAACGGATCCGCTGGAATATGCCACCGGAAACCTTACTGCTCAACAGCAACTTTTCTCATATCCGCTTCCACGTTTCCAGCCGGGTCATACCATGAACCGCAATTTTAACTGGTTCGATATCGCCTATTTTTCACGTTGGGGTCAAACCGGTGTTCTTCGTCCTCAAATGGTAATTGATGCGAAGACAAACAATATGGAATTTTATAAGAACTGGAACTATTACTATGTTATTAGTCCGAATATTACCTCTTATGGCAACCCGTATGATTATATTGACACCATTCAATCACTACCGGGCGCATTTGTTAATGTTGCTAAAAGAGACCCCTCTATAAAAACATCTGCAATCTGTTTGATGAATCAGATTCCAGGAAATGTAAACAGTGCAAACCTTGCTCCAAGTAACTACATCAGAAACTCAAGTGGTCAATATCTGGATCTGAGCGGAAATGTAATTACTTCCGGTAAATATTTTTCGCCTGCAGCTCCCGGTGCTTTATTACAACAGGATGGTGCGTATCTAAAAAACTATTTAAGTAATTTAGTGAATGCATTGGGACGACCACTTGACGTATTAAATGACAATGGAGAATCTTTGCGTCTTATCAGCCTTAACGGCGGTGTAGTGAACAATGACCCAACTGTTCTTGCCGACTACAATGCACTTGGATTTCCCGCTACCAAAACTGCCACTTCTATCAATAACTATCGTGGACAAAAGTACACTCAGTTTATGCAGCTTTATCGCAACGAGTTTATGTCTGCTAGTCCACAAACTGCTTACACATATTATGGATTAGATGGTCAATCGGATTATCGTCCGGTATGGTCAAAAAGTAAATTTATTCAATCAAAGATCAATGGAAGATATTATCCAACCGGTGATCTATATGTAAGATGGCCAAATAACTGGAAAGCATGGGCCGGTGCATGGCATGGACTGGGATGGTTTGCTGATTGCAAATATTTTGAATTGCAACAGGGAGATAGCTTAATGTCGCCATTTTGTACAGCCGGATGGAATGCAGATGAAACCCAAAATGTAAGACCTGCACAATATCTTTCCTTATTGAAAATTCTTTCTGCATGGGGATCCGAATTCTTCTACCCTGCCTATTTCTCTCTCTCCACACCTTTCCAGGATTCAAAAAACTGGGGATGGCAAACGGTAATGCCGGTATATGCTCAGGCGGTCACATCCAGATGGGAAAACTACCTTAAACATGGAGTTCTATTAGAGGGAGATGTTCCAAGATACTTCTTAACGAACACCACCTTACAACCGGATAATCCGAAATATCTGTTTTATACCGGTGACAGCAGACAACTTGTTGCTGTACGAAAACTAAATGGCGCAAATAAATATGTCATTACAGCTGCACAAATGGTAGATGCAAATACTGTAGGTAATGCTCCAATGGTCAGTTATGGGAAATTTAAATTAGGAAATGATTCCATAAAATTAGAATTCAGAAGACAAGGTTCAGTTTATATTTATGATGCAAGTAATACTTCTGCAAAAGTATTTTATCAATTAGATCGCTGGCATCAGTATGAGCATCCTGAAAGATGGTCAAAAGATTTCGTGCTGGAAGCTGAAGTATTTGATAATACTCCTAATGGATTCAGCATAAAGACAGAAGTGCCTGCAGGAACCGCCGCAAATGATTATTCCAACTTCACTTCATTCCTTTCTTTCACCAACTTAAATGGTGTTGAATACAATATCAATCCAAGAGGTACAAGCGGCGTGAATCATTATGTATGGGTTCGTGCAAGAAGTGCTAACGGTGGAACCAGTGGATTTTCTGTGAAACTTGACAATGGCCAAACGAATACTGTTCCTTGTGTTAAAGGAAATACATGGACATGGTATCGCTATGATGGATCTACCGGACAGCAAATTACTTACAATAGCTTAACACCTGGTAATCATAAAATCACCATCACACCTACAAATGCAACACTTGAAATTGATCAGATAATCATCACTCAAAACTCAGGTAATATTCAATCTCCTTTTGCTACCCCATGTTCTGCATCTGCAAGCGCAACAATTACACCAAGCGGAGCCACTACTTTTTGTACCGGAGGATCAGTTACATTGACTGCAAATTCAGGCACTTCTTATGCATGGTCGAATGGAGCAACAACACAATCTATTACTGTTTCTACTTCGGGCAACTATACCGTAACTGTAAATTCAGGTGCCGGCTCAGCTACTTCACCTATAACTACAGTTACGGTGGCTGCAGTAACGCCTTCAATCATTACGGCCAGCGGATCTACATCGCTTTGCAGTGGAGGTAGTGTTACTTTGACTGCTAATACCGGAACTGCTTATGTATGGTCTACAGGTTCAACTGCTCAAACCATAACAGTAAATACTTCAGGAAACTATAAAGTTATAGTAACTCAAAGTAATGGTTGCACCTCCGCATCTGCAGTAACAAGTGTGACAGTGGGCTCCGCTCCTACTCCAACGATAAGCGCAAATGGTTCTACTACTCTGTGTGCCGGAGGAAGTGTAGTGTTAACGGCCAGTTCAGGAACTGCATATCTTTGGTCTAACGGCGCGACTACAAATGCTATTACCGCGAGCACTGCGGGCAATTATACAGTGAGAGTTACTCAATCCAATGGATGTTCTGCAACCTCAGCAGTTACTGCAGTTACGATAGGAAGTGCACCTACCCCTACCATTTCTGCAAGCGGCCCAACTACATTATGCACCGGTGGTAATGTTACTTTGACAGCAAGTACCGGAACAGCTTATTTATGGTCTAATGGAGCTACAACAAATTCCATTACCACATCTTCTGCCGGTAACTATAGTGTTCGAGTTACTCAAAGCGGTGGTTGTTCTGCAACGTCTGCAATTACTACTGTGTCCATTGGAGCTGCAACCACTCCAACAATATCAGCAAGCGGACCTACCACCTTCTGTTCAGGAGGCAATGTAACATTAACAGCCAGCACCGGCACTGCCTACTTATGGTCCAATGGTGCTACAACAAATGCTATCACTGTTTCTTCCCCCGGAAATTATACTGTAAGAGTTACGCAAAGTGGTGGTTGTTCTGCAACGTCTGCTATAACCACAGTTTCGATTGGATCCGCAACCACTCCAACAATATCAGCAAGCGGACCTACCACCTTCTGTTCAGGAGGCAATGTAACATTAACAGCCAGCACCGGCACTGCCTACTTATGGTCCAATGGTGCTACAACAAATGCTATCACTGTTTCTTCCGCCGGAAGTTATACTGTAAGAGTTACGCAAAGTGGTGGTTGTTCAGCTACCTCTGGCGCGACTACGATTACTATCGGTTCTGCCCCTACTCCAACAATTTCTGCTAACGGACCGACATCTTTTTGTTCAGGTGGCAGTGTAACATTAACTGCAAGCAGCGGCACGGCTTACCTGTGGTCCAATGGTGCGACAACAAATTCCATCAATGTGACTGCGGCAGGTAATTACACCGTACGTGTTTCTCAAACCGGTGGTTGTTCAGCAACTTCAGCAGCAACAACAATCACTATTGGCACAGGGAATGCACCAACTCCAACAATTAATGCAGGTGGATCATTAACATTCTGTCAAGGTGGAAGTGTAACATTAAATGCAAGTTCAGGAACTGCTTACCTATGGTCAAATGGAGCGACGACTCAATCAATTTCTGCAACAACAGGTGGAAATTACACGGTGAGGGTTACTCAATCAGGAGGCTGTTTTGCCACATCCTCGGCAACTACGGTAACAGTCAGACCATCGCCAACATTCACAGTTACACCAAACGGTCCATTAAATTTCTGTCAGGGTGGTAACGTAACCTTTAATGTCACTAACTCGAACGCCACCTTCTATATCTGGTATAAGAATAACAATTTAGCGTATTGGGGAACCAGAAATTATTATACAGCATCATCAGCGGGAGTTTATAAATTGCGAGCCTACCTGGGACTGTGCAGCACCTATTCCAATTCATTTAATGTAACTGTACCTTGCAGAGAAGGTGAAGTACTTGCAGGAGAGCCGATGTTCATCGCCTATCCGAATCCGTTCAGTAATAACACAACTTTTGCTTTTGAACTTGCTCAAGCATCAGAAGTATCTATCCGATTGTTTGATGCCACCGGAAAATTAATTGATGTTATCCTTGAGAAATCAATGGTGAGTGAGGGGGAAACAAGAATTGATTATGCCACAACTCACCTTTCAAATGGTATCTATATGGCAGAAATTATTACTCCGGAAGCAACCAAGCGAATCAAATTGGTTTCGACGAAATAATTCACTTAGAATTATCTCTGAATTAAAATTAACAGAATTACATAAAATCTGTAGATCAAACAGCAAATGAAGTAGTTTGAATTAATCAAAGAATAAGAGTTTTACTAAAAAGCCCCGCATTTTGCGGGGCTTTTTAATTTGACGAAGATTATCAATTTTGAAATGTTTACACTGCCAATTTTCAATAAAAATAAATTTAACAAGATTTCCTTACATCTGAATCCCATCGGATTTCTAAATTAAATTCAACCTATTTTCAATTATAGGGGGAGAATTCAATTTTTCATGCAATTCCCGGTTCATTTTTTTAATAAATCTTTCAAAAACAAGATTACATACAGAAAGGTCAGCAAACCTTTCCGCATGCGAATATCTTGCCTGCATTAAAAATAACAAATCGACAACAGCAGCACAAAGCTCGTGCCAAAAACAAAAAAAAACAGCAATGAAAAAATTACTACTATTGATTTCATTACTGGGTGTAGTGGGATTAACCAACGCTCAAACGGATCCGATGGAGTTCGCCACCGGGACGTTATCAGCAACGCAACAGTTACAATCGTATCCGTTGCCTCGACTGAAACCCGGGCACACCCTGAATCGAAATTTCATTTGGTTCGATATTGAATATTTCTCCGGTTGGCAGCAACCCGGAGTATCTCGCACTCAAATGGTAGCTACAGCGAAAGTCAATAATGAGGAATTCTACAAAAACTGGAATTACTATTATATGATTAACGGGAAGATTGATTCCTATGGAACAGCCAGCTCATATGCCGACACTGTTACGTCTACACCGGGAGTATTTGCAGCCATTGCAAAAAGAAATCCTTCTTATAAAACTTCCGCAATATGTTTGATGAATCAAACTCCACTTATCACCAGTCAAAATCTAACGCCGGATAATTATGTAAGAAACTCCAGCGGTCAATACCTTGACATGGGTGGAAACGTAGTAAGTGGGGTTAAATACTTTTCGCCTACTGCCCCTAACTCTACACTCATTTCAGATGGCAGTTATTTGAAGCCCTATTTTCAAACTTTATTAAATGCATTAGGAAGACCTCTCGATATCATGAATGATAACGGAGAGGCGATGTACTTAATGAGTCTTAATGGAAAAGTTATTGATAATGATCCTGTAGTTAAGGCCGATTATCTGAATTTAGGATATCCTGCAAGTAAAACTACAGAATCAATAAATGATTATCGCGGTCGCAAATATGCACAACAAGTAAGTCTTTATCGTGATCAATTTATGTCTATCAGTCCAAGTACTGCATACACATTCTACGGACTTGACGGGCAATCGGATTATCGCCCGGTATGGCCAAGGGGTAAAGCGATTCAATCCAAGATCAATGGTCATCACTATTCAACAGGTGATTTCTATTTACGTTGGCCGGATAACTGGAAGGCATGGGCAGGAGCATGGCATGGACTTGGTTGGTTTGCAGATTGCAAATACTTTGAAGAGAAAGCCGGCGATAGTTTAATGTCACCTTTTGTTTGTGCCGGTTGGAATGCTGATGAAACACAAAACCCACGTCCTGCTCAATATCTTGCCTGCCTTAAAGTACTTGCAGCCTGGGGATCGGAATTCTTCTATACCGGATTTTTCAATCTTTCAACGCCTTTTCCTGATGCCAAAAACTGGGGATGGCAAACAGTAATGCCGGTTTATACTCAAGGAATTGTTTCCCGCTATGAAGAATTTTTACGTAATGGAACTTTGCTGGAAGGTGATGTACCAAGATATTTCCTTACTACTACTACATTACAGCCAAATAATCCTAAATACCTCTTTTATACCGGTGATGCAAGAAAACTTGTGGCGGTACGCAAATTAAATGGTGCAAATAAATATGTGATTACAGCTGCTCAAATGGTGGATGCCAATACAATAGGCAATGCGCCAAATTCAAGCTTCGCGAAGTTCAAATTAGGTAATGATTCCATCAAAATAGAATTCAGAAGACAGGGCTCCGTATATATATACGATGCAACCAACCCATCAGCAAAAGTGTTTTATCAATTAGACAAATGGCATCAATATGAACATCCTGAAAGATGGAGTAAGGATTTTGAATTGGAGGCTGAACTTGCTGACAACTCTTCTTCATCTGCGAAAATTGCCACTGAAGTACCCGCTGGAACACCGGCAAACGACTATACCAACTATACTTCTTATATTACATTCACCTCTGCTACTCCTACCGTTCTGCAATACTCGTTTAATCCACGTAATCAGCCCACCTATTACTTCTGGGTTCGTGCCCGCAGCAAGAACAGTACCGGTGGTGGCATAAGTGTAGGTGTGAATGGACAGGCTTCTAAAAGTATCGGCTGTATTACAGATACACAATGGAAGTGGTACAGTGTTGATGCTTGCAGCGGACAAAATATTAAATTTACCAGTCTCGCAAGCCAACAATACCTTTTATCTCTTACTGCCAGCTCTTCGAACATTGAGATTGACAAAGTTCTTCTTACCACAAATGCCAGTACAAATTTGAATCCGAATCAACCCGCTTGCGGAACTGTAGTTGCTACTGTAAACACTTCCGGTCCTACTACATTCTGTCAGGGTGGTTCTGTTACGCTTACAGCATCTGCAGGCAATTCCTATACCTGGTCTAATGGTCAAACAACACAAGCCATTACTGTTTCGCAAAGTGGTTCCTATTCCGTTTCTGTAAACACAGGTACAGGATGTGCTGCAGTATCTGCACCTGTGGCTGTAACAGTAAATGCAAGTACACCGGCAACGATCTCAAATAGCGGCCCGACAAACTTTTGTCAGGGCGGAAATGTAACATTAACTGCATCTTCAGGCAATGCTTATAACTGGTCGAATGGACAAACCACTCAGTCCATCACCGTTTCACAAAGCGGATCTTATTCTGTTTCTGTAAATACAGGCAATGGTTGTACCGCTGTATCTGCGCCAGTAAATGTTTCTGTCACTTCAGCAATACCTGCAACTGTAACAAGCAGCGGACCTCTGACTTTCTGTCAAGGAGGAAATGTCACACTCACTGCAAGTACAGGTGCTTCATTTACCTGGTCGAATGGTCTTACCTCACCAAGTATTACAGTATCCTCCAGCGGGACCTATAGTGTTGTTGTTGCCAACTCTAACGGATGCACCTCAGCTTCAAACCCGGTGAACGTAAGCGTGGCAGCATTGCCTACTCCTGCCATTACCGTTAACGGTCCTACTACATTGAATATTGGTCAAAGCACTATTCTTACCGCTTCAAATGCGAGCTCCTATTTATGGCAGCCTGGTGGACAAACAACAGCTTCTATCACAGTTTCGACTCCGGGAAATTATTCAGTAAGAGTAACCAATGCGGCAGGTTGTACAGCAACGAGCAGTGCGGTTACCATCAGCCAGGTTAATACACCAAGCCCCGTACTTATTCAGGTAATTGGAAGCACGAGTTTTTGCGTTGGAGGAGCAGTTGGATTAACTGCAAATGGTGGAACAAACTACTTATGGGCCCCGGGTGGCCAAACAACGGCTACTATTTCCGCAAATCAAGCCGGCACCTACTATGTATACTCAAGGGATAATAATGGCAATGTACTCACTACCGACTCGGTGACTTTGCGAGTTCATCCAAAACCAATGGACCCTTCGATTTCTATCACTTACATACCAAATACTGCATTTCAGTTGAATGCATATGAGCCATCAGCAGTATCCTATCGTTGGTCAAGTGGAGCAAATGCAGCAACCATTAATGTCATCCAACCTAAATTAATGAGCGTGACGGCAACAAATGCATTTGGCTGTACTTCAGGAGCAACATCAATACTGACAGGATCCGTTACTCCAAGAACCTGTATCACTCCGAACATGTTGACCTCCTACAATATCAGTGATACTACTGCAATGCTTGGTTGGAATCCTGCTATAACCGGTGAGCGATTTATTATCCGCTACTGGATACCGGGTACATCGAATATAATGGTGAAAGAAGTTGGTGGTAGTATTTCAAGCTGGAGAATCAACAACTTGATTCCGGGCACAACATACAACTGGACATTAGAAAACTTATGTATCTCCGGATCTTATATGAGTACAACTTCCAGTTTCAAAACATTAGGGACTCCCTTGTTCTGCGGTTCAACACCACAACATCTCCGGAGTGAAAGCATTACTACGCAACGTGCCACAGTAAGATGGTATACGACTACAGCAGATTCATTCATGGTTCGCTACAGACCCGTTGGAACAAGTACTTACTTCTTCCGAAATATTCAAGGAAGTATGAATTCAACCGGTATTCAACTTATAAATCTGTTAACAAATACGAATTACGAATGGCAAGTGAACAGTACTTGTAGTGGCTTCACTAGCCCCTATTCCCAAACTCAATTCTTCAAGACACTTGACACTTGTGGGTTTATGGGAAATGTGAGTGCAACCAATATTACTGCATCAACTGCAAGAATTGTATGGAGTAATATCAACTCCATGGATACTATTCGCATCCGTTACACACGAATAAATACAGGAGTAGAACATAACACATACTTCAATGCAACCGGTCAAAGCGGTTCATATGAATTAAGAGGTCTTAAACCCGGCTCAACCTATAGTGTTGAAGTCAGAGGCAGATGTGGCGGAACAGCCGGTGCCTGGACATCCCCGGTACTATTTAACACTACAAATATTACCACACGTGAAGATGCATCAAACCCCTTCTTCCTGAATGGGTATCCGAACCCTGTAAATGACATCCTCTTCTATTCATTCATCACTGATAAAAACGAGGACTATACGGTAAAAGTTTGTGATATGGCGGGTCGTGAATTAATACAGGAAGTACGAAATTCATTCACCGGCGAAAATGTGGAAGAAATACCGGTACAAGGATTTGCAAAAGGAGCTTATCTATTAATTCTGCAGCAAGGAACACAACGCAGCAATTTCAGATTTAGCGTACAATAAAATAAAGAACCAAACAAAAATGAAAAGGCGCCCTTTCACGAGGGTGCTTTTTCATTTTACGGATACAACAGATATTTCATTCTGATCATTCTGAAGTCCGCAATATCTTTTTCCCAGGATGCTCTTATTTTTTCTTCAGACCATCCGTCTTCTATTTGCTTTCTTAATTCTGAGTTACCGGCAAGTTTGTTAAAAAACGAATTAAAGTAATTTTCCTTCTTTGGATAAACGCTCCACGTTTCCAGCAACCATTGCAGATGTATCTTATCAGGTCGGTTGTTGGCTGCCCAGACTGAAACGTTGTTTCCTTTGCAAACAATATTCTCATACAACGGCTGCTTCGCTTTACCCTTAATACTTTTTGGGATGAAGGTATAATCCCCAATCTTGTTCTCCGGAAAACCATAACTTTGAAAAGGAAGGTCAGTACCACGGCCAAGGCTTACAGAAGTACCTTCAAAGAAACACAGAGATGGATATAATCGTATTGACGCAACGTTAGGTAAATTAGGTGAGGGCGCAACAGGTAAATGATAATCTTTACTGTGATCCCAATTTAATAATTTCACGACTTGCAGATTACAAGTCACTCCATTGCTTAACCACTTTTCACCATTTAACATCAATGCATACTCTGCAATAGTCATACCATAAACTACAGGAATATTTTGCATACCAACAAATGACCTAAACTCATTTTTCAATACAGGACCATCTACATAGTGTGCGTTGGGATTAGGCCGGTCGAGGATAATTAAAGAAACATGATATTCTGCACACGCCTCCATAATATATTGCAAGGTGCTTATGTAGGTATAAAACCGAACTCCGACATCCTGCAAATCAAAAAGGACTATGTCTATCCCTTCCATATCATTTTGATCAGGTTTTTTATGATCACCATAAAGTGAAATAACACGAACCCCTGTTTTTGGATCCGTTCCACCCAACACCTGCTCTCCGGCCTCGGCCTCACCACGGAAGCCATGTTCGGGCGCGAAAACGGCTTTAACATTCACTCCCAATGAAAACAAGGTATCTACTAAATGTGTATTTTTCACTCTGCTTGCAGGGTTGGCCACGACAGCCACTCGCCTATTCTTCAGTAGCGTTATATACTGTTCTGTTCGTTCTGCACCAACAATAATTTCATTCGTCAGGGGTTCAGCATGGAGTTCAAAACTTGACATCAGGAATAGGAATATAGCTAAGAATGCCTGCAACAGCATGCTTTCTGAACAAAAAACCCATTTATTTTTATTTGATATCTTTACAGTCATATAGGAGCATCGCTTTAATTCAGACGCAAGTATAATAAAATGAAATCTTTCAGGCTCATTCAGTTTTATTCTAATCGATTAATCCATTCGGAAGGTCTCCGCTCGGCTACCACAAGGCCCGTGATCCGCATTGCTATCACAGGTATTATTCTAGGAACAGTAGCCATGATGATCTCTATTATGGTTGTCACCGGATTCAGGAATGAAATCACCCGAAAGGTTACCGGATTCGTTGCTGATTATAGAATCAGTGCTTTCAATAATAATGCCTCTTTTGAAGAAGCCCCTGTAAAATTAGAAGAAAATAAGATCTCAGTAATTAAAAAAATAGATGGTGTACGCCATATCCAGCCCTTCGCATTGAAAGCTGGTCTTTTAAAATCTGAAAATGATATACAAGGGGTGGTGCTAAAAGGGGTAGATCAGGATTTTGAACCCGGTCTTTTTAAAGAAAAACTTATTGCCGGTGAAATGATAAATTTTCCGGATAGTAGTTATTCCAAAGAGGTGCTCATCTCAGAAAACATATCGAAAAAATTAAACCTGAAAACCGGCGACTCCTTTCTTTTATTTTTTATTCAAGAGGATAAAAAAGTCAGGAAGTTAAAAGTGAAAGGTATATACAATACAGGGTTGAGCGAAGAGTTTGATAATTTGTATTTGTTGTGTGATTTACGCTTAATCCAACAAATAAATAACTGGAAAAAAGGCGAGGCGGGTGGTTATGAAGTATTTGCCAATGCAGACGCTGATAAAACACTACTATTCGAAAAAATATACGCTGCAGCGGGGTATGAATTAAACACTCAAAGTACGAAAGAATTATACCCGCAACTTTTCAACTGGCTTGAACTTCAAAATCTCAACGTGATTGTCATCATTGGACTAATTACTCTAGTGGCCGCAATCACTATGACTTCTACGTTACTTGTATTAGTGATGGAAAACACCAGAGAGGTAGGCATTCTAAAAGCAATTGGAGCTACAGACAAATTCATTGGAAAAATATTTGGCACAGTAGCATTTTACATTTTGTTAAAAGGCTTATTAATAGGAAATATTATTTCACTTGGTCTGGCATGGATTCAAGTAAAAACGGGAATTTTAACCTTACCGGAAGAATCGTATTATCTATCTAAGGTTCCTATTAATTTTTCAGTTACGGGATGGTTAATTATCAATGGCATTGTCATTGGAACAGGGGCATTGGTAATGCTTATACCGGCAAAAATAGTATCAGGAATACACCCGATTCGTGTTTTGCGATTTGATTAATAATACAGAACAAATTCTTTTAATAACAGCAATACATTTCATTCACTTTACAACAAGGGATGAATAATGACGATCTGATTAATACTGCTTTTTTAACGGGGAATCGTTCCACACTTTAAAAAGTGCTGCGGATTCTTCCCGCAAAAATGGGAGAAGAGGTATTTTCCTTTCTTCACCCGGCAGGAGTAGTTCATCGTAAATAAATGAATCATCAAATCCCGCTGCGGCGGCATCAAATCTATTCGCAGCAAAATATACTCTAAGAGGTCTGGCCCAATAGATCGCCCCCATACACATTGGACATGGTTCACAAGAAGTGTATATTTCACAATCGTTCAACTGAAAACTCCCCAGATTTCTACATGCTTCACGTATAGCAACCACCTCCGCATGCGCAGTAGGATCATTCGTGGAAAGCACGCTGTTGCATCCCCTGGAAATAATCTCACCATTCCTGACAACCACTGCACCAAACGGGCCACCTATCCCCTTTCCAACTCCTTCAATAGCGACCCTAAAGGCTTCCCGCATAAAAATTTTCTTTTCTTCCATCATTACCAATCAAATCGAATTGTTTGTTTAATATCAGGATGCAAACTCAATGCAACGGGACAAGTTCTGGCTGCACGCTCAAGTATCAGCTTTTGGTGGTCATCAAAAGTCAAATGAGGAAAACTAAAGTCAATTTGGATTTCACACACCCTTCGAGGATTTGAAGCCATAATTTTTGTTATATTCATTTTTGTTCCATCCATATGGATCCCATGGGTCTGACATGCAATACCCATTACCGTCAACATGCAACTTCCCAAAGATGCTGATAATAAATCAGTTGGAGAAAAAGCTGCTCCTTTTCCATGATTATCCACGGGGGCATCGGTAACAATTATAGCATCAGAAGCAACATGTTTTGCAATCGTCCTTAAGCTGCCTTCATAATAGGTTTCAATTGTAGCCATGAAGTAAAATTAGTGTATAATTAGAATCAACGGAACCTGAACTTAAAATCATCGTATATTTGTTGTAATGAAATTAATCGGTTTTTATTTAGTTTTATTGATTAGCCTTTTAGGCATTGGGGTAAGTTTTGCTCAACCTAACCCGAATGAATTTGTTGAGGAAAAACCGGTACTCATGAAGAATGAGGCTACCGGAGGACTTAATTTTCATACCAGTGGCTGGGGAGTACAATTTCGGAGGTCAATAAATCTAACCGGATATAAAAAATTAATGTTCGAAGGTGATTTTGTTGGGATGAAACATCCGAAAGAAATAAAATCCGTGAATCAGGCTTTTGACAATGCGAGATCTTATGTATTTGGAAAGAAAAATTCGTTTCATATTCTTCGCGCCGGAGTAGGAAGGCAAAAAACCTTTTTCAGTAAAGGTGACCGAAATGGTGTTGAAATCAGAGCTGTTTATTCCGGAGGACTTTCTTTGGGAATTTTAAAGCCTGTGTTCCTCAACATTCTGGAGCCGACTGGTACATTTGGAGAATTTGTGGTAGTAACGGAGAGATACAATCCCGACGAGCACTTTATTGACAATATTTATGGCAGGGCTCCTTTTACTGAGGGACTCGACCGAATATTTTTCCGACCCGGAGGGTACGTAAAAGCCGGAGTCAATTTTGAATATGCACCCTTCTTTGAAGATGTTAAAGCCCTTGAAATCGGCATCATTGCAGATATATATCCAAAAGAAATTCCAATAATGGCGTTTACAGATAATAAACAAATTTTTGTATCCTTTTATCTAACGCTCATGTATGGCCGTAAATGGTGAAAAAAGCACGTGAAGAAGCATTATGAGTGAACAATCCTCTCCATTAATCCAAACAATTTCTGACAAACCAAGGAAACCGGAATGGCTAAAAGTCAAGCTGCCGATTGGTGAAGAATACCGAAAGGTACGCGAAATTGTAAGTGAACATAAATTAAACACTATTTGTGCAAGTGGCAATTGTCCCAATATGGGTGAGTGCTGGGGAGCCGGTACAGCAACCTTCATGATTCTTGGAAATATTTGCACCAGATCCTGCGGCTTTTGCGCGGTAGCCACCGGAAGACCTCTTAACGTTGATAGCGATGAGCCGACAAGAGTAGCGGAGTCCGTTAAATTAATGAAGGTTAAACATTGCGTGATCACTTCAGTAGACAGAGACGATTTAAAAGATGGAGGTTCTTTCATATGGGTAGAAACGATCAAGGCAATTCGAGAAATCAGTCCCGGCACTACGCTTGAAACATTAATCCCCGACTTCCAGGGGAAGTGGGAAAATCTTCAACGCGTTATCGATATTGCACCGGAAATTATATCACATAATCTGGAGACCGTGCGCCGTTTAACAAAGCAAGTTCGCGTTCAGGCTAAATATGATCGATCGTTAGAAGTATTGAAACGCATTAGTGGTGCAGGTGTTCGTACCAAATCAGGGGTAATGCTTGGACTAGGAGAAAAGTATTCCGAAGTTCTTGAAACAATGGACGACTTATTAGCATCCGGTGTTTCCATTTTAACTTTAGGACAATATTTACAGCCCACACGCTCCCATCTCCCGGTTGCTGCATTTATTCATCCTGATGAATTTGCTGAATACAAAAAAATAGGTTTAGAGAAATGGTTTAGGTATGTGGAGAGTGGACCTTTAGTAAGGTCTTCTTATCATGCCGAGAAACATATGTTTTAGATTCAACATTTCACTTCATTTCTTTAAAAAAGCTATCCTCACTTTTGAAAAAACAATTAAGCACTTACCGGTTCAATTATAAATATGCCCATTGAAAATGGAGTTTGAAATCACTTTCTTCTTGCTTGATTTGTAAAAATATTATATCAACATTTAGTATTTCGCATTTCGTGCTTTTCGTAGTTCGTATTTATCCCTATGCAGGAAGGCGTTCATACAAGCGTAACGTAAATCCCGTTTTACTTCTAAACGATTTTACTTCCTTATAATTTCTACCCACCATATTTTGAATTTCCGGAAGTACGGCAATACCAAACTTATCTCTAAGAAGCAGGAACCTTGTTGTTGGCACATCAATTCTTTTCACCAATTCACGCGGATCGGCATTTCCGGATCTGTACCGTTCTATATTCGTATCCACTTCATTCCCCGAAATACCTAGTTTTGTAAGAAGTGAAACGAGAGGAGCAGTTCCTGAATCTCCAAAAATAGTATCACCGGCTTGCGCTCTCTTTTTTACTTCCTCAGCAACTTCAAAAACAACATCTACTACCCTGCTGCAATGCCATAGGTAGAAAGTAAATGATGAATAATTTTCCCCGATAACACGTACATCTTTCCAGAAAAGCGTTTTAATCATTGTATTGACTACACCAGGCAAATAACCATCCCGCCATTCATAGGTAGCTGTTCTTTTCAGTGGATCGCGCATCGCTGTCTTGTAGTAATCCAATCTTTTCTCAAACCGGGGGGAGATCAAATAGAATCCAATAAAAAGCAACAATGATATTCGAAGCCATAAGGGACTGATAATCGGGGTTAAGATTTTTCCGCCTTTAAAATTAAAAATCGATTTAACATTCAGTATCCAGTTGGAGACCATCCATCCTCCTGTGATAGCAGCAAACGGAAATGCCAACACAAAATAATACATCCATACACGATTCATATTTAACAGAATTCCGAGGATAAGGACAACGGAACTTACAGAAAGCCAAAGCAGCGAAAAATATTTTTTATCTGATGCTACAGCCTTCCCCTTCCCTTTCGCATTGGAATTGGCAGACGAGAGTTTTTTAAAAAATAAAATAAACAGGGTAACTGAACCCAAAATAAACAAGAAAAATGGAATTGCATTATGAAAGAGTACAGCATCACGCATAAATGACAACTTATCTTCGCCCATCGCAGTTTTCTGAGCCTGAAAAAGGAAGACATCATTCATGAAATTTCCAAATCCGGTCCAGATTCCAATGACAATAAAAAGAAGTAGTCCCAAACCTACTCCGTAGCTAACAAACTTAACTGCATCATTACGGTTATTCAAATAGCAGGAGATCGTTATCGCCAGGACGGCGGGCAAGGCATACAGTCTGGTATAAACGGCCAACACACAAAACAATGCACAGAGGAGCAACTTGTTCATTCTGAACAAAAGCAAAGCACCCATTAACAAAGCAATCGTCATATTCACACCGGTAAAATGAATGGATGCTCTTAGTGGTTCATAAGCGAGGAGAAATAATCCCATAGAAAAAACAGATGCTATTCTTCCATATTCCCTTTTTACCAGTATCGCAAGCAGCACCCCGGCAAGCAATGACCATAGCGTTCCGAGTAAACGAAATCCTTCAAAATCATAACCAAACATCTTAAAAAGCGTTGCTGCAAAAATCGCTTGCAATGGAGGATGAGCCATGGGGAAATCCTTATACGGAATCAGGCCATCTGCTATAAACTTTCCCTGACAGATATAAATAAACTCATCACTTGCATACGGATGCAGGGTAAACATTTTAAGTATCAAAAAGAAAACTGCAACAAAAATGACGCCTACAAACCACCAAACATATCCTGATCCTAAAATGAAATTATGCTCCGGATTCAATAATGGTACTTGACTTGAAACCCTATCATCACTTTCAACGCCTTTGTTTCTCTCTCTTTTACTCATATTAACAGCAATATAAATTATTTAATTTTTTAGTTTTCAATTTACATTACCCTCTTCTCCTACTGTTTTACAACAAGTACCTTTTAATCGTACTTTTAATTTACCATAAAAGGAAATTTACATCCCTTTTATAATCTACTCCATTTCAAATGCTACCTGAAAATAATTATTTACAGCCGCAATGAGTTTAGTTTTCACATAGTACGATTCTGTAAATATTTTATATGCATAAAACTCATGATTCGGCACATTGAATTCATCAAATATCAGAATGTCGCCTTTCTTTAGGTACGGGGCAAGACGTGTCAATGTATAAATAGTAGAAGAAAATAAATCTGCATCCAAATGAATAATTTTTCTTCGACCGTTATTCAGATTATACTTGTCAAGGAAAACAGGGACACTTTCCTGAAACAGGCCTTTCACGAATTCAGCTCTGGAGTCCCCTGTAACAGGAATATCGGCAGACATGTCGCCTTTTTTGAAGGTCCCCCAATTTTCCGGTAACCCTTCAAAAGTATCAAAACCAAAAAAGCGACTTTCCGGATTTTGAGCGTTTTCCAGCCACCACTTGAATGAAAAACCACCGCAGACACCGAATTCAAGATAATCCACCGCTTCATTTTTTAGATTATACTTCCCGAGTACATATTCGTAGAGTTTATATCGCTTTGAATAGTCTCGGGTTGGTGAATAAAAATCATTTAAAATACCTGTTTTGTTCTGGTTAGAAATCCATTTACTCAGACTTAACACATTCGAAAACATCAATGTAGGGAACCTCAACCACCCCAAATAAAGATGGGGCTTTAACAAGAGGGTTACTCCCTTTAGAAAAGCAATTCCTCTAAGCAATAAATTCTTCATGCTATTAATTTCTAATGGATTAGGACAGTTAATACTTCTCTAAGTACTTCTCCGTTCAAAAGTATTAAATACTCACGAGAATGGGGTGAGGGGCGGGTGTCCTGAAATTACTCAATTCGACTTCAAGGACTTGAATCAGTACAGACCTGGAAAATCGCATACGGGGTCCTTTCTCATTTTATCAAAGATGAATATATGGGAGGAAGGACCAGGCAGGTTGAAATAGTTATTCGCTTTCCGGGAAGACCTTTCTGACTGCTTTCAGGTATTATTTAAAAACTTAAAATCATCAGCACTCAGTTCCCATCTTTTAACCGACTGTTCAAAATTCAACGATCCCGGAGTTGTTATGTATTCCTTAACAAAGTTGAAACCGAACTTATTTAAAATTTTATTTGGAGCATCATTTAATGCGTAGGGTTCACAATAAAGTTTTTTGATTTGCATAGCACTAAAAAAAATTGGTATGGTTAATTTTAAAAATGCAATACCAAGGCCTTTATTTCTTTCATCACTGTTCCATAAATGCAGGTGCATAAATGCCTCTTCACCAAAAGTTACCGGATTAAGATTAGAATGTCCGACCGGTTTATCATTCAACATCCATATGATACAATAGGACTTTTTTAACGCCAAGGGCAATTCTAACTGCTGCATGAGCATGCCGGTAAGCTTTTCACCGGAAGGCAACTTCTTCAGATCAACTCCCAGACTCATGAGATATTTGGCGTCAGATTCGAGCCAGTACTTAACTATCATCGGAATAGTAGAAGGTTTTAGTTCTTCAACTGATAAAATATTATTATTCATTTTTTGACTATAATAAAAGTTAAAATAAAATAAAATTCATCTTTTCTCAATTTCCCCATTAGCAAATACAATTACAGCTTGCTATCTACGTTAAAAATAAAATAAATTCAGATAAGAGACCATCAAGGGTTATAAATTATTACTTTTGAGTATTAACAAATTGGAAAATCAATTTATAAATTTTTAAAACAATCCATACTAGCAATGATCAGAATCGCAATTAATGGCTTTGGCCGAATAGGCAGGACGCTACTTCGCAAGCTTATTTCACATCAAAACATAGAACTTGTTGCCATAAATGACCTTACAGACGCGCTTACACTCGCACATCTATTAAAATACGACTCCATTCACCGACGATTTCCGGGAGAAATAAGTGCCGAAGATCAAGCCATTCGCATTAATGGAAAATCCATTCCGCTCTATGCCGAAAAGGACCCTTCCAAACTTCCCTGGAAGTCGCTTAATGTCGATGTAGTGATTGAATCAACAGGACATTTTACAGATGCTTCCAAAGCAGAAATGCATATTCAAGCCGGTGCTAAAAAAGTAATCATTTCTGCTCCGGCAAAAGGGGATGTCAAAACTATTGTCATTGGAGTCAATGAAGGGACACTGGATGGCAAAGAGAAAGTAGTGTCCAATGCATCCTGCACCACTAACAATGCCGCCCCCATGATTCAGTTACTTGATGGTGCATATGGAATTGAAGCAGCTTACATCACCACGATTCACGCTTACACGGGTGATCAAAACCTGCACGATGCACCACATAAAGACCTAAGAAGGGCGAGAGCAGCAGCACAATCCATTATTCCTACATCAACAGGGGCTGCGAAAGCCATTTCAGAAGTTTTTCCAAATCTAAAAGGCAAAATTGGTGGAGCGGGCATACGCGTACCTGTTATAGACGGGTCCATGACCGACATTACCTGTATTGTCACCAAAAAAACCTCAGTAGAAGAAATAAATGCATTATTCAAAGATGCCGCTTCAAAGAAACTTAAGGGAATACTTGAATACACAGAAGACCCGATCGTTTCAACAGACATCATTGGAAATGATGCCAGCTGTATTTTTGATGCTCAACTTACTTCTGTACTCAATGATGGGCATATGGTAAAGATTGTAGGTTGGTACGATAACGAAAGCGGTTATTCTGCACGTTTAGCAGAGTTGATTCCAATGCTTCTAAAAAGCTCTTAAATTGCTTCCCATTTAGGACGAACAGAAACTGACGCCTAATTATATAAACGCCATGTTAATGCGAATTTAAAAGTCCTTGGCGGGGCAGGATAACCCGCGGCAATATAATTTTCCCCACCGAAAAACCGATCATTTACTCTTTGCATCAAAAAAGTGAGGGTGGCCCGACCTATATCTGCATTTATAAAAACATCAAGTGAAGGAGCGCCTCCCACATTTTGATTTTGTTGAAGATACATTACACCGGTTGCCGGCATAAATGCATACCCGGACCAATCGGAGAACGAATAAACAGAAGCTCCGAATTCAGCCAGTAATGCTTTCTTGAAGAAACGATCCCTGAACGATAATCGCAGATAATATCCGAATTCAGGAACACGAATCACGCTTTTTGAAGATCCTGAATACCTCACATTACTCAGCACTCTCCATTTCCTCAGGATCCAATCGCATTGAAATCCACTTTCCATTACAGCAACGGAAGCATTCAATTGAGCAGGTAATGCAAGACCGTTGAAATACACAGGATTTTTCAATTGATAGAAATTAGAATACAATCGAACCCGATTATTAAAGAAGGCAGCTGAGGATTTAACCCAGGTATACTCTTCCTTTTTAAAAACATTCCTCCATTTAAAATGATTTGAAGAATAGAATAAAGAGGTAGCCTCAGGTGCTACTTCGGAAATTCCTGTTGTTAACTGCAGCGAAGAAATTAATGCATTTCCCAAATCAAAATTAGCAATAGCATTTACTGAGAAATCACCATCATTCACATCATCACTTGTCACCGTCGAGATTGTTGAAACAAGGGACAATCCACCGGAGGAGATTCTAAGTGTAACAAATGGACTTAAAAAATCAGGGGATGATTTCACTGAATCAATTCGTTGATTAATATATGCAAGAGAAAGCCCCCCCTTTAAGGAAAGGTTAAACCCCTTTTTAATCATG